>JBBIOJ010000040.1:0-31085 GCA_037443445.1 Desulfarculaceae bacterium
GATGGGCAAGGGGCGCCTGGAGCTCCTCCCCTCCAAAATCAAGGATGCAAGGCAGATCAGAAGGCTGATGAACGGCACCAAGGTTTGAGCAGGAATACTCCCAAGGTTCCAAGAGGCCCGGGGGGCTATGTGCCCGGCCCCCAAGGCCGAGCCTCCAGGGCGAAGTTTGCCAGGGCCTGGATCAGCCACGAATGCAAGGGGCCCAGAAGACGGCTTACCTCTAGACTCCAAGGTCCTTTGCCGGGGAGAGCTTCCAGGAGCCGCCTCTTGAGGGATTCCTCCCCCAAAACTCCTCCTCTTCAACAGGGGAAGGGGTGTCATTTCAGCAACCAGTGGTATAATGTCTCACCATAAGGTACGCCGTCCAAGATTTTGAGACGGAGAGCAGTTCCACTCCCAGCGGATGCCCGGGTGCCCAAGCAGAATGCGCTTTGAGAGAATTCTTTTTTACTCTGATCTAAGTAAGGGCGCAGATTGTGCTTTCCCTTTCGCCTTGGGTCTGGCCCGTTCCGCTTCGGGTTGCCACCTTTACGTTGTTCATGTGTTGCCTTCCCCTTACAGGTTCTACGCCGAAATAGTGGAGCCTGGCCTGGCCCTGGGGTTGAATCCAGAAATGGCAGACATTGCAGAGAAAACCCTCCAGGACCGCTATGGGAGCCCAGCGGAACCTGGCCTTGAGAGCTCTTACCACGCCCTGGTGGGAGTGGAAGGGGTGGAGCTTGTGAGATTCGCCAGGAGGAACCGAGTGGAGGTCATTGTCATGGCAGCCTCCGTGGCCGAGGCTCCCATGGCAGGAGTTCAAAACCCCTTGAAGGCCTTTCTGGTAAAGAGATCTCCCTGCCCGCTTCTGCTTGTGCAGCCGGCAAGACAGAGTTTCGCAAAAAGGGCCCGCACAGGGCCGGCCAAGGTCCTGGAGATGAGAAACTTCAAGAAACGGGGAAGACGGCCGGTGGTTGAGGGACCGGATTGAGGTTATGCTAAAAATGCTCGGGGAGAATTCCCGAGTCTGGAAGGAAGGGAGGCGCATATGGGGACTCTTGTGGGTGCTGTGCTGCCGTATGTTGCGATTCTGTTTTTTGTGGCAGGTTTTCTCTACAGGGTGGGAAGCTGGAGCAGGGCCCCCAAGAAGTTGAACTGGAAGCTTTACCCCGTGCCCGAGGGCCTGAGGGGGGAAGCGGCCTATATCTTGGAGGAATGGGTGAGCTTCAAGATGCTGTTTCGCCACAACCGGCCGGTGTGGCTGGGCTCATATGTTTTCCACCTGAGTCTGGTGGCCCTGGGGGCATGGTTTGTGCTGCTTCTCCTGGGGGCAAGTGTGCCATGGCTCGTGCGGCTAGGCACAGCAGGGCTCTTCCTGAGCAGTTCGTACCTTTTCCTGCTGAGACTCTGGCTGCCCCAGATGAGGCTCATTTCTTCCCCAGTGGAGTTTTTCAACCTGGCCCTTTTCATTGCCATAGCGGCCTTGGGCTGGAGCCTGATGGGACGGGAGATGGGAACCGAGCTGCGCTCTTGGGCCATCTCGGTCTTGTCCTTGAAGCCGCTGGCCCTTCCGGGAGAGGGGGCCTTGATAGTCTTGGTTTTCCTGCTGGAGTTTTTCCTGGCCTATCTGCCTTTTTCCAAGATGTTTCATGCGGCCAGCAAGTACTTCGCCTTCCACAAGAGCAGATGGTTGAATCCATATGAGGCCACCCACTAGTCCCAGCAGCTTTTTGGAAGGCTCAGCGCAAAGAAATCAGGAGCGCGTCATGGAGAGAGAAAGCAGCCAGAAAACTCAGCCCCCCCAAGAGGACAAGAGGGGGACGCCCCGCAAGAAGATAGACAAGTACCAGCTCTACAGGGCTTCCCACGTGCCCAGCCAGGGAAGGGTAAAGCCCTTTCTGGAATGCCTGGACAAAGTGGTCAACCATGAACTTTACAAGTTCCCCCTCAGGCTCTACCTGGAGACCTGTGCCAAATGCAACAACTGCGCGGCCCAATGCCACATAACCTGCGACGACCAGTCCAATCCCCACTGGTTGCCTGCCAAGCGCTCGGACCTGCTCAGAAAAATTTACAAGAAGCGATACACCCTCGCCGGAAAGCTCCTGGGAAGGCTTGTGGGGGCTCAGGATTTGAGCGAGGAACTGGTGGACGAGATGTACGAGAGTTTCTACCGTTGCACCATGTGCCGGCGCTGCGCCCTGGAATGCCCCATGGGGGTGGACAACAGTCTCATAACCAGGATAGGCAGGGTCTGTCTCAGCGCCGCAGGGATGGTGCCCAACAACTTCAGGGTCAGTGTGGAGTCCCAGCTGAGGGGGCCAGCCAAGAACACCTCGGCCATCCCGGAACGGGCCTTTCTGGACACCATCGAGTTCTTGAACGAGGAGATGCAGGAGATGACCGGCCTTCCCATAGAGTTTCCGGTGAACGTGAAGGGGGCCGAGATCCTGTTTGTGGCTCCTGTGAGCGACTACATAATGGAAGCCGACACTCTCATGGGAAACGCCATGACCTTCTACGCCGCTCGAGAGAACTGGACCATAGCCACCGGGCCTGGCAGTGATTCCATAAACTATGGGCTTTTCTACGACGACAACTGGCTCAAGGATATCATTCTTCAGCTCCACGAAGTGGTAAAGGAGATCGGAGCCAAGACCTTGGTCATAGGCGAATGCGGCCACGCAACAAAGGCCCAGAAAGTCTTCGCAGAGTACTTCGGCGGGAAGCTCCCCTTCCAGATAAAGAACGTGAGCGAGCTGACCGCTCAGTACATACGGCAAGGAAGGATAAAACTGGATCCAAGCAGAAACCAGGAACTGGTCACCTTGCACGACCCCTGCAACCAAAGCCGTATGGGAGGCCTGGCCGAGACCCTCAGGTTTGTTCTCAAGAGCGCGGTCAGCAACTTCGTGGAGATGGAACCCCATGGGAACGAGAACTACTGCTGCGGGGGAGGAGGCGGCACGGTGGGGTTTGAGGAAATCTACGATTTCCGTATGGAGGTGGGAGGCCGCAAGAAGGTGGAACAGCTCAAGGCCACCGGGGCCAAGCTCTTGGCTGCTCCATGCGCCAACTGCAAGAAGCAGCTAAGGGAACTGGTGGACTACCACAACCTGGAAATGGAGGTGGTGGGAATTCACGACTTGGTGGCCAAGGCCCTGGTTTTTGAGAAGGAGGAGCCCAGGAAGATAGAAGTTGTGAAATAGGCTTTGGGGGGCCAAGCCGCATCCATTGCAGCACAAAGGGGGAGACTCCAGGGCTGCCCGACCCGCGGTCAGCAATGGGCCTCTGCCCAGTTCTTTCCCCAGCCCATGTCCACCTTGAGGGCCACTTCCAGGCTCTGCACTCCCTCCATCTCCTGCCTGACCAGCTCCTGGACTTTTTCCCGCTCCGGCTCGGGCACCTCCAGGAGCAGCTCGTCGTGCACCTGAAGCAGTATGCAAGAGCCGTGCCCCTCGGTTTGAAGCCTCCTGTGAATCCTTATCATGGCCAACTTGATGAGGTCGGCTGCTGTGCCCTGGATGGGCGTGTTGATGGCTGTGCGCTCAGCGAATTTCCTGGCTGCAGTGTTGGAGCTCAGGATCTCGGGAAGGTACCTTCTTCTGCCCAGGAGAGTCTCCACATGTCCCTTCTCCCTGGCCTGCTCCAGCACCCTGTCCAGGTATGCCCTGACCCCTCGGTAGCGCTGGAAGTATCCTTCTATGTATGCCTGGGCCACCTTCTGCTCCACCCCCAGCTCCTTGGCCAGGCCGTAGGCGGTCATCCCGTAGATGATCCCGAAGTTGACCACCTTGGCCTCCCTGCGCATCTGGGCTGTGACCTTTTCCAGAGGAACCCCCAGGATCTCGGCCGCGGTCCTGGCATGCACGTCATCCCCCCTTTGGAAAGCCTCCCTCAGGACCGGGTCCCCCGAGAGATGGGCAAGGATTCTCAACTCCACCTGGCTGTAATCAGCCGAAAGGAACCAGCACCCCTCTGCGGGCAGGAAAGCCCTTCGGATCCTCTGGCCCAGCTCAGTGCGCACAGGGATATTCTGGAGATTGGGTCCCGACGAGCTCAGTCTTCCTGTGGCCGTTACAGTTTGGTTAAAAGAGGTGTGGAGCCGTCCTGTACGCTGGTCCACCATTGCCGGAAGTGCATCCACGTAAGTGCCCTTCAGCTTGGCAAGGCTCCTGTACTCCAGGATCTTGGCCGGAAGGGGATGCCCCCTCGAAAGGTTCTCCAGCACCTCTGTGTCAGTGGAAAAGCCTGTCTTGGTGCGCTTTATTACAGGCAGCTTGAGCCTCTGGAAGAGCACCTCGGAGAGCTGCTGGGGGGAATTGATGTTAAAAGAGCTGCCGGCCAGCTCATAGATCTCCCCCTCCAGCCTGGAGAGACTCTGTTCCATCTCCTTTGATAGCTCCCCCAGGAGCTGGGTGTCCACCCTGATGCCCCGGGCCTCCATGGAAGCCAAGACAGGGATCAGGGGAAGCTCCAGCCCCACATAAAGCTCTCTCAATCCGACTCTGGACAGCTCTTCCTCCAGCCTCTGGTGCAAAAGCCAGATGGCCGCTGCCCTCTGGCAAGCCTCCTGCGCCCGGCCAGGGGTTCTTTCTCCCAGCTTCAAATCCAGGAACTCCGCTGCCAGCTCCTCGAGGCCGTGGGCTCGCCTTGCGGGATTCAGAACGTACGAGGCCACCATTGTGTCCCCTCCCACCGCGCCCAGGCTAAGCCCCCTTGCCCCCAAGCAGAGCATGGCTGCCTTGATGTCATGGGCCACTTTACAGGGGGTCTCGGCCTCCAGAATGGGCAGAAGCCCCTCCAGGCTCTCCCCGGAGGGGATATACCAGGCCGAGTCCTCATCCCCTGCCAGGGCCATACCAGGCAGTTGGGCCCTGTCCTTTTCCCCTTGCTCCATCCAAAGCGCAACACGCTCCAGCCCCGAGAGGTAATCCAAAAAAGCCCCCAGCTCCGCCCTGGAGTGAACCTCTCGACAGCTCAGCTCCCCTTCAGCCTTTGAGCTGGTCCATTCCTGCAGCAAGCGATGGAATTCCAAAAATTTGCAAATCCCTCTGAGCTTTTCCACATCCGGGGGGCCGTGGCGCAATGCTTCCAGGGAGAGATGCAAGTCCAAAGAAGTGTCTATGGTGGCCAGCCGCTTGCTCAACAAGGCCTGCTCCCTGAAACGGGACAGTGCCTCCCTGATCCTGGCAGGGCTCACCTCTTCCAAGCGGGAGAGCACCCCCTCCAGGGAACCGAAGCGTTGGAGGAGCTCCTTGGCCCTTTTTTCCCCGATGCCAGGCACGCCCGGTATATTGTCAGAGCTGTCCCCCATGAGACCGAAAAGATCCGGCAGCACGGCAGGCTCCACACCGTAGCGGGCCAGCACTGCCTCTCGGTCAAAGACCCTGTCATGCAAGGTGTCCACCATTACCACGCCGGGCCCCAGGAGCTGCAAGAGGTCCTTGTCTCCGGATATGAGCACCACCTCCACTGCCTGGGCGCTCAGGGTGCGCACCAGGCTCCCCATGATGTCGTCTGCTTCATAGCCCTCTTTTTCCAGAAGAGGAATTCCCAGGGCCCGCACTATGTCATGGATCCAGGGTACCTGGGGCCTCAGGCTCTCGGGCATCTCTGGTCGATTGGCCTTGTAATGCTCGTACGCCAGGTGCCTGAAAGTGGGGCCGCGGGCATCCAGCACCACGGCCAGGAATTCCGGGCTCATTTCCCTGAGAACCTTAAGGAGCATGGTACTGAAGCCGTAGGCTGCGTTGGTGGGGATCCCCTGGGAGGTTTTCAATTCCTTTATGGCGTAAAAGGCCCTGTATATGTAAGAGCTTCCGTCTATGAGATGTACACGGGGCTTGCGGCTCACGGTTTTTTTGCCCTTCTCTCCTGGAGGCCCAGGATTGCCCTGGGCCAAGGACTCCTGTTGTGGGGCCAGATTCTGCCTTGGCTGGGACAACAACAGGGACTGGGCTCTCCGGCCTTGGATATGAGGTCTCCAGAGCTCTCAGAGCTCGAATTTCACCCTGATCTTGAAGGTCCTCCTGGCAGGAAGGCTCACTATCTCTTCCACGCCTGCCTTCTGGGCCATTTCCTCCAGGGTTCTCATCACAGCCTCACGGCTCTCCCCTATGAGGGTAAACCAGATGTTGTACTGGTGGTCCCTCTGATAATTGTGGGTCACCCCTGGATAGGAGTTGATCACGCTATTGAATCGCTCTATATCCCGGGCTGGAACCCTTGCTGCGCAAAGGGTGCTATAGAAGCCCAGCTTGCGCGAGTCGAAGCTGCCTCCTATTCTGCGGATCACCCCGGCCGCTTTCATCTCGCGCACCCTTTGGAGCACCTGTGTCTCGCTGAGACCCAGGACTCTTCCCAATTCCTGGAAGGGTCTGGGGTGCAAGGGAAAGTCGCTCTGAATAAGGTTCAGGATTTTTCGGTCTGTCTCGTCCAGGTGCAAGGGGCGCACTCCTAAAACGGCTTCTCCCTGGCTCCTCAGCCGGGCTGGCCCGGGTGACCCAAAGGCTCGTGGGCGCAAAGAGGCTCTTCGGAGAGGTAATCCCCTGTGGCTTCGTAGGCCCTGGCCCTGCACCCGCCGCAGACCCGGCGATACTCACACCTTGCGCAACGCCCCTTGTAACCGCTCAGGTCTCTCAGCCGCTGAAACACCTCAGAGGATCTCCATATGACAGAAAGCGGCTCTCTCCTCACGTTTCCACAACCCACCTCCAGGTACCCGCATGGCTGCACATCCCCGACGTGGGAGATGAAGCAGAACCCCCAGCCAGCCAGGCAGCCCCTGGTCACATAATCCAGATTCTGGGGGTGCCCTGAGCCCTGAGCCGCCCTGGAGCCTCTGCCGTGCTGGCGGATTATCCTTTGGTACTGAGGGGCGCAGGTGGCCTTGAGCTGCAAGGGAACCCTTTGCTCCTGCTCGCAGAACCAGCCCAAGGTCTCCTCGTATTGCCTTGCAGAGAGGGCAGCCTGGGCCATTTCCTTTCCTCTGCCTGTGGGAACCAGCAGGAATATATGGTGAGCCACGGCTCCCAGGGTCACGGCCAAGTTCAAAATGGCCGGCAATTCCTTCAGGTTCCTTTCCGTGACCGTGGTGTTTATCTGGAAGGGGAGCCCCGCTTCCCTGGCAGCCCTTATTCCCTCCATGGCCCCCTCAAAGGCCCCCTGGACCTGTCGGAAGGCATCGTGGCTGCTCTGGCTGGAGCCGTCCAAGCTGATGCTCACCCTTTGTATGCCGGCCCGCTTCAGCTCCAAGGCACGCTCCACACTCAAGAGCGTGCCATTGGGGGCCATGACCATGCGCAACCCGAGCTGGTTTCCCTTCTGGGCGATCTCAAGCACGTCCTCCCTCAGAAGAGGCTCGCCCCCGGTGAGTATCACCACAGGCCTGGCAAAGGAGGCTATGTCCTCCAGGACGGCCATGGCCTCCTGGGTACCCAGTTCCCCTGGATAAGGGCCCCTCTCAGCAGAGGCCCGACAGTGCACACAGCGCAGGTTGCAGGAGCGGGTAACTTCCCAAGCCACCATTCTTAGCGGAGGGGGCTCCTGGGTTCTCATCATTAACCCTCCAGCAGCCTGGCCACTTCTGGGGCTGCATAGCTCAGGATGAAATCCGCCCCTGCCCTCTTGATCCCCACCAGGGCCTCCAGCATTGCCCTCTGGCCGTCCAGCCAACCCAGACGGGCTGCAGCCTGGATCATGGCAAACTCGCCACTGACCTGGTAGGCCGCCACGGGGTAATTGAACTCCTGTCTCACCCTGGCAATGATGTCCAGGTAAGGCATGGCAGGCTTCACCATGAGGATATCCGCACCTTCTCGGATGTCCAAGGCCACCTCCCTGAGGGCCTCCCTCCAATTGGGCGGATCCATCTGATAGGATCTGCGGTCCCCAAAGCGTGGAGCCGATTCGGCTGCCTCCCTGAAAGGACCGTAAAAGGAGGAGCAGTACTTGGCTGCATACGAAAGAACGGGGAGCTGGTGGAAACCCTCGGCGTCCAGGGCTGCACGAATGGCCCTGACCCGGCCGTCCATCATGTCCGAAGGGGCCACCATGTCTGCTCCTGCCCGGGCGTGAGACACTGCGGTGAGGGCCAAGAGCTCCAAGGTGGCGTCGTTGTCTACCTCCCCGTTGCTTATGAGCCCACAATGCCCGTGATCTGTGTACTCGCAAAGGCACACGTCGGTTATGACGAGCAGCTGCGGCACAGCCTCTTTGAGTTCCCTCACGGCCTGCTGGATGATCCCGTCGGGGTGATAGGCTTCTGAGCCCCGCTCATCCTTGCGGCTGGGAAGGCCAAAGAGAATTACTCCCAGGATCCCCAGCCTCTGGAGCTCGAGGCCCACCCCTGGCAGCTGATCCACGGAGAGGTGGAACTGGCCTGCGAGGGAAGGGATCTCCCTTCGCACAGCCTTGCCGGGAACCACAAACAAAGGGTAGATGAGGTCCTGCGGGGCAAGCACCGTTTCCCTCACCAGTCGTCTGAGGGCCTCGTTCTTGCGCAAGCGCCTGGGTCTGTACACCGGGTGGTTCATGCCGAGACCTCCTCACTTTGGCTTTCCCCAAAGCCGGAAATTTCCTCCTCGGTGAGATAGCAGGCCGGATCCTCGGCCCAGACATCCCCGGTAACCGCCTCAGCCCTCACCCTGAAGTTCCCGCCGCAGACCTCCAGCCAGCAGCACCTGGCACAGCGCCCCTTCACATGGCGCTTTTTTTCCTTGAGGGCAGCCATGAGCGGATCGCTGGTGTCTGTCCAGATGCGGCTGAAGGGCCTGGTTCTGACATTGCCGAAACTTCGATGTCGCCAGAACTGGTCTGCGTGCACCTGCCCGTCCCAGCTCACACAGCCTATGCCGTGCCCCGAACTGTTCCCCTCGTTCATTTTCAGCAGTTCCAGGACCTCCTTGGCCCTCTTGGGGTTCTCCTTGAGAAGGCGCAGATAAAGATAAGGGCCGTCGGCGTGGTTGTCCACGGTGAGCACCTCCACCTGCAAGCCCCTCTGGTGGAGGTCTTTGGTGCGCTGCATGATGAGCTCCACTGTCTGGCGGGTCTCCTGGTGGCTCAGGTCCTCCTGGACAAGCCGGCTGCCCCTGCCTGAGTAAACCAGGTGGTAGAAACAGATCCTGGGGATCCTCTCTTTTTCCACCAGATCGAAGATCCCGGGGATTTCCCCCACGTTTCCCCTGTGTATGGTGAAGCGAAGACCCACCTTGAGGCCTGCATCCTGGCAGTTTCTGACTCCAGCCATGGCGGCCTGAAAGGCCCCTTTTGCACCCCTGAACCTGTCGTGATGTTCCCCCAGGCCGTCCAGGCTTATTCCTACATAGGAAAGGCCAATGGATTGGAGTTTTCTGGCCACTGGCCCCTGGATGCGGGTCCCGTTGGTGGAGAGCACCACCCTCATGCCCAGATCCCTTGCTTTCTCTGCCAGCAAGAACAAATCCGGCCTTAACAAGGGCTCGCCCCCCGAAAGCAGCAAGACAGGGCATCCAAAGGAAGCCAGATCCTCAATGAGCTCCAGACCCTCCTGGGTTGTGAGCTCCCCCGAGGCCAGATGCGAGTCGGACTGGGAATAGCAATGCACGCACCTCAGGTTGCACTGGCGGGTGACGTTCCATACCACCACCGGCCTCTTGTCCTTGGAGAACTGAAGCAGGTGCGAAGGGAGGCTTCCTGAGAGCCGCCCGTACCTGAGGGGGTCCGAAGGCTCCACCGTGCCGCAATAGAGTTTTGAAATTCCTATCATGACGCCTCTTTTCCAGCCCCAAGATGGGCCACCAGAGCTTCCACCAGGCCCGCTATGGTGTATGTGGAAGCCACTATCTGTGGCTCCAGACCCAGTTCTTTGGCCGTGGCGGCTGTTATGGGGCCTATGCATGCCACGGTTACCCCGGCCAGAAGGAAATTGAGCTCCTCTCCCACCAAAGCCGCCAGGTTCTTCACCGTGGAAGAACTGGTAAAAGTCACGGCGTCCAGTCTTCTCTCCCGTAGGAGCTTTTTGAGACCGGAGGCCGCTTCTGTGGGCAGAGCTGTCTTGTACGCACTTACCACCTGCACACGCCCCCCCAGGGCCCTGAGAGTCTGGGGCAAGACGTCTCGGGCCTGCTCAGCCCTTGCCAGCACGAAGCGCTTCCCTGCCACTGCTTCCCCGCAAAGAGCTTGGGCCAGGGCCTCTGCCCTGAACTCCTGGGGTACCAGGTCAGCCTTGAGCCCTCTTTTCTCCAGGGCCCCGGCCGTGCCGGTTCCCATGGCTGCAATAAGGAGCCCCCCCAGGGCCCTGCTGTCCTTTCCGGAGTGAAAAAGCCGCTCGAAAAAAAATCTCACCCCATTGGGGCTGGTGAAGATTATCCAGTCGTATTCTGCCAGGCTGGAGATGGTTTGATCCAGCCCAGCCCAGTCCGAAGGTGGTTCCACGGAGATGGTGGGGAATTCCAGGGCCTGTGCTCCCAGGTTCCTCAGACGCTGAGCCAGCTCGCTGGCCTGTTCCCTGGACCTGGTAACCAGGATCCTCTTGCCCCAAAGGGGCATGAAGTGGACCCAGTCCAGCTTCTCTCTGAGCTGGACCACTTTTCCCACCACCAGGACAGCAGGGGGGCCGAGCCCCTCTTGCTGTGCCCTCACAGCCAGGTCCGAAACCGTGCCTTGCACCACCACCTGCTCGGGGGTAGTACCCCAGTGGATCAGGGCGGCAGGAGCAGTGGGCTCCAGGCCGTTTTCTTGAAGCTTTTTCAAGATAAAGGGCAGGTTGCGCATTCCCATGAGAAATACCAGCGTGTCCACTCCCCTGCCTAGATGATCCCATTGGATGCTGGAGCCGGTCTTTCTCTCATCCTCGTGACCAGTCACAAAGGCCACAGAGGAAGCGTACCCCCTGTGAGTCACCGGGATCCCCGCATACGCCGGGGCTGCAATGGCCGAGCTGACCCCCGGAACTATCTGGAAAGGCACCCCTGCCTCGAATAGGGCTTCTGCCTCCTCCCCGCCCCTGCCAAACACAAAGGGATCCCCCCCCTTGAGACGCACCACTTTGCGGCCAGCCCGAGCTTCCTCCACCAGGAGCCGGTTGATGCTGGCTTGAGGGAGGGTATGCTCTCCGCTTTGCTTTCCCACGTATATTCTCTTGCAATCAGCCGGACACCTGGCCAGTAGTTCTTCCGGGATCAAGTGATCAAAGATCACCACCTCGGCCTGTTGAAGGGCCTCGAGGCCTCTGAGGGTTATAAGGCCCGGATCTCCGGGGCCGGCTCCCACAAGAGTAACCATGGCAGAACTCACTTGATCTCCCTCCTGCTGCCAGTATATGGGTGGATCCTCAAAGGGTTCAACAGGGCAGGTCCAAGACTGTCATTTCCCCCCGGGCTCAAAAAAAACTGAGAAGCTCCACAGGTGCCGCTCTTCACCCTTCTGGCCGTCCAGCCGGGCTTTGAGCTTCAAAACGTGATTTTCTGAGCCTCTCCAAAACCTCTCCCGCTCCCATCTGGAGCAAACCACGGGCCACCTGGACCCCGGCCTTTTCCGCCTCCGCAAGAGATGCCCTGCAGGAGAACTTGTAAACAGGCCCATTGTGCAGGCCTGCCACCATTCCCCTCAAGAGAATCTGCCCGTTTCCCTCAGGCAGAGCCAAGCCTGCCATGGGCACCTGGCATCCGCCCTGTAGCTCCCTCATGATGGCCCTCTCCCCAGACACACAGGCTCTTGTCTCTGGATGCTCCAGGAGTGCCAGAAGGCCTTGCAGCGGCTCATCCGTTGACCTGGTCTCTATGGCCAGTGCCCCCTGCCCTATGGCGGGCAGAAAATCACTGGGGTCCAGAACCTGGGAAACCCTTGACCAGAGGCCCATACGCTTCACACCCGCAGCTGCCAGGACTATGGCTTCCAGGCCCCCCTCCCCCTTGTCCAGCTTCCTGATTCTTGTGTCAACATTTCCCCTCAGGTCCACCACTTTGAGGTCTGGCCTGCGCTCCAGCAGCTGTGCCCTTCTTCTCAGACTGCTGGTGCCCACCTTGGCCCCAAGGGGTAGTTCTTCCAGGGCTTGACCCCCCCTGGATATCAGCACGTCCGAGGGATCCTCCCTGGGGGGCACGGCAGCCACTGTGAGCTCTGGGTCCAGCTCAGCCGGAAGGTCTTTCATGCTGTGCACTGCCAGGTCCACATCACCCCTGAGGAGAGCCTCTTCTATCTCCTTCACAAAAAGGCCCTTTCCCCCGAAACTCGACAAAGGAGAGTTCAAGATCCTGTCCCCTTTGGTGCGTATTGTGACCAACTCGCAGCTCATCTCAGGGAAGATTCGCTTGAGTTCCCCTGCAACCCAGTTGGCCTGCCATCTTGCCAATAGGCTTGCCCTGGTTCCGATACGAATATGTTCCGGCCGGGGTTTTTTCACTTGCTTTCCCCGTTCAAGCCAAACAATTCCCTGGCCATCTCCAGGTATGCTGCGGAACCTTCCTTCCCGCCATGTTCCTTTATCCTGGCAATGGGTCTGTGGATAAGCTTGTTGATTATGGCTCTGGTCATGGCATCCAGGGCTTGCCTTTCTTTCTCGCCCAACCCCTTCAACTTCAGCATGCTTTTTTCCAGCTCTGAAACACGCACCTGCTCGGCCCACTGGGCAAGGGCCTTTATGGTGGGCTCGGCCTCCAGGGAATCAAGCCAGGTGCAAAAACGCCTGGTCTCCTCTTCCAGGATCCCAGCGGCTTTCTTGAGCTCCTCCTGCCTTGCCCCTTTGTGCTTTTCCACCACCTTTTGCAAGTCGTCCAGATCGTAAAGAAACACATTTTCCAAATTGCCAACCTTGGGGTCTACATCCCTGGGCACGGCTATGTCTATGAAGAACATGGGCCTGTTCTTCCTTTTTTTCAGCGCGCCTCTGACATGTTCGAGGTTTATTATGGGCATCTGGGATCCTGTACAGCTCAAGACCATGTCCGCCCTGTGCAGCTCCGAGTTCATGGATTCAAAGGCAAGGGCCTCTCCTCCCAACTCCCTGGCAAGAGACTCTGCCCTGGAAAGGGTTCGATTTGTCACGAGAATTCGTTGCACCCCTCTGTCTTTGAGGTGCCTAGCGGCCAGCTCCACCATCTCTCCGGCCCCTACCAGCAGGACCGTTTTTTCCTCCAGGCTTCGGAATATGGAACGAGCCATCTCCACAGCCGCATAGGCCACAGAGACCGCACCCCTGCCTATTTCGGTCTCAGTGCGCACCCTCTTGGAAACCCGGAAAGCATGGTGAAGCAGGCGGTTCAACATGGGACCGGCCGTGCCGTACTCCACGGCCAGCCGGTAAGCCTCTTTGACCTGTCCCAGGATCTGCGGTTCACCCACAACCATGGAATCCATGCTGGAGGCCACGGAAAAAAGGTGGCGCACTGCCTCGGAATTCATCAGGATGTAGGTATGCTGATCTATCTCCACAGCGCACCTGGCGCTTCGGGCCTTCATCAGGGACCTGAGCCTCTCCACACACACGTGCAAGTCTGTGCCGTGGGCAAGAACCTCGGTACGGTTGCAGGTGGAAAGAATCAAGGCCTCGTCCAACTCTGGGGGCTGAATTAAAGACTTCAGAACTACCGCCTGTTCCTGCGGGTCAAAGGCCAGGCTTTCCCTGAACTCCAAAGGTGCGCTCTTGTGATTGGCCCCAATGATTACCAAAGGCAATTCTTCTCGTCCCTCAACCTTGAAACTTGTCAAAACGATGTGGACCAGAGCCCATGAGCCCGGCCCCAGCAAAAGTGAAAAGAACCAGGAGGAAGCCCGCTATGGCCATGGCGGCCGCCTTTTTTCCCCTCCAACCAGCATTCAGCCTCTGGTGCAAGAGACCGGCATAAACGAGCCATGTGATCAAACCCCATGTCTCCTTGGCCTGCCAGGACCAATAGGAGCTCCACACCTCGCTGGCCCATATGGCACCAGTGACTATTCCGGCTGTCAAAAGCAGGAAGCCCAGCCCAAGGCACCGGTAGTTGACCTCGTCCAGGATCTCCAGGGACGGAAGGCGACCCAGGCTGTCCACCCTGCATCTGCCCTTTATTCTCCTTTCCTGTACCAGATACAGCACACCCGTGGCACAGGCAATGGCTAGGGTGGCCTCGCCAGCGAAGGAAAGCACTCCATGCACTGTGAGCCAGTGACTATCCACGATCTGAGAGACCTTGGTGGAAAACCGGGGAGGCCCGCCCAAGGCCCACAGGGCAGCTGAAATAGGCAGAATCACAACCCCCACAGAGCTGACTGGGTATTTCCAGCTGGCCACCAGATAGGCCGCTACAGTAGACCAAGAGAGAAAATGCAAGGCTCCCGAAAAAGTGGTGACAGGAAGTCTATGCCCGCTCCAAATCCCCCAAACAATGAGGGAAGTCTGGGCCAAGAAACCCACAAGAACGCTCAACCGCCACCATCTCTGGGCAGGACGCTCCTCTGCCTTGATGAACCAGAGAATGAATCCGGCCGAGAGAGCGTAGGCCACCAAGCATATTTTCCAAATCACCAGGCTCAAAAGCCCCCCCATCTAAAACCCAGGGCCTTGCCGCAGCAGAGATGCCTCTGCCATTGCGCCTGACCTGGGTTCTCCAGGAGTAATGGACAATGCGGGTTACCGAATCTAATCAACAGTAATGAGCCTCCTTATCCTCAGAGAAGAGTTGGGCTGGGGCCTGGGAGCGGCCGAGCCCCAAAATCTCTACTCCCCTGGACATGATCCGGTCTTCTCAAGCCCCAACCCACCCAGGGCCTTTGCCATTCGCCTTTCCAAGATCGCTCGTAGCTCTTTTTCATCCTTTTTCTTGGAGAGCTCCATTACTTCCTGGTTCACAAGAGCTCTTAGGAGCTCCAGGCGTCTCTCTTCTGGAAGATCCATTTTTTTTATCCTGGCCCTCAGTTCAGCCAAGAGATCCAGGAGCAGCTCGTAGCCGTGCTTCAGGCAATCCCCTATCTCATCCCTTATGCGGGCAGCCATGGCAGGGCTTGATCCACCCGTTGATACTGCCACCTCCAGTCTGCCACGCCTCAGAACTGCGGGAAAAACCACGTTGCAAAGCTCTGGCTTGTCCACCACATTGCAGAGCAAGCCCATCTCCCGGGCCCACTGGCTCACTCGCTGGTTCACATCGCTCTGGTCCGTGGCCACCACCACCAGGCTGGCACCCTTGAGATCCTGCTTTTCCACCTCCTTGATCCTGAGCCTAACCCTTTCACCCTGCCCCAAAGCCTGCACTTCCTTGGAAGCTTCTCTTGTGACCACCTCCACAGAGCTGGCCCCAGCCTCCAGGAGCATCTTGATCTTTCGCGAGGCCACTTGCCCCCCACCAACCACCAAGCAACTCCCGTGGGAGATCCTGACCCAAAGCGGTATCCATCCGGTAGGTTGGGGAGACAAGCCATTACCTCACTGAGCTGGGAATCTCCAGATTTATTTAATCATTTTACTTCAGAGAATCTCCCGCTACAATGAAACCCGCAGTCTCCTGGCCCAGAGTGATTTCTTTTCAACAAAAAATCTTTAATTCCGAAATGTTACCTCTTATAAAGGATTGTTGAAAATTAGTTGGATTTGAGGTACAATTCTCTTGGTTTTTGGGGAAAAGGTTGTTTGACCCGGATTGTTCACCGGTGGTGCATGATCCTGGTTAATCTATTCAGATTCTTCGACTTTGCCCTCAGTTACCGAGAAGACTGTTTTCCAAAGGCTTCGGGAAGAGGATCTCTGCAAAAACAGGGAAAAACTGGCAAGGGATATCCAGAGTGTTTAAAGATATTGGTCTATTCCCGGCAAGGGTTTCTGCCAAGCTCCCATGGGAGAAGTGAGATCCCGAAGAAGCCATTGGAAATCCTATTCTGTTCTGCTGGCTGAATTGATTGAGGAGTTCGTCAGGGTTGAAGATTGGGGGGGACCGAGACAGAGATATTTATGCTGGTAGAGTTAAGAGGGAAGGGCCGCGGGGAATCCTAAAACCAGGCCCACTTTTGGTTCACACCGCCGTGTTGAAGAAAAAAGTTAGGGGTAAAGGCATATTGGGCTCGTCTCCAACAAATCCACTCTCCTTATTTTTGAAACTAGAAAACTATTAGGAGATAGAAGATGGAGATACAGGCACCCAAAGAGGTTCTCTACCCGGTTCTCCAGATGATCCAGTCGGTCTCTGACAGGCGCAATGTCATGCCCATTCTCTCCCATTTGCTTCTGGAAGCCCGGGAGGACGGATTGCGTCTGGCTGCTACGGACTTGGAACTGGCAATGGAAACCAAGATTCAGGTGCTTACAAAAACCCTTGGGGCAGCAGCCGTGCCTTGTAGAAAGCTCTTCGAGGTAGTGCGGGAAATGCCTGGAGGGGCGATACACATGAAACTGGAGCCGGGCTTCACCCTGAGGATAGCCTGTCAGGACGTTCTTATTCGTTTGAAGGGACTGGATCCGGCTGAATTTCCTGTTTTCAAGACTCCCAGCACAGAGTCCACAAGCGAAGTGAAGGCCGGGATGGTCGCCCAGATGATAGACAGGACCATCTACGCGGTGGCCGGAGAGGACATGCAGTTCAACTTGACCGGGATCCATGTGGAGAAGGTGGCAGAAACCGGGGACATAAGGTTTGTCGCCACAGATGGAAACCGGCTCTCCCTGGTAGACAGGCCCCTCGATCTTGCCATTCCAGAGGAACTTTCGGTCATTCTTCCCAGAAAGGGAGTAGCCGAGTTGAGGAGACTCATTTCAGGGGATGAGGAAAGCCTTTCTTGGGGAATAATGGACAGGCAGATGGTTGTTGTGAGCTCGGGCTATCGCCTGCACATCAGACTGGTGGATGGGATTTTCCCGTCTTATCAGGATGTCATACCGAAATTTGGGCGTTTTAGGGCCAGGGTGAACAGGGAGGAGTTCATGATGGCTCTCAAGAGGGCGTCTCTTCTTTCAGACCAGAGATTCTTTGGTGTAAACGTGGGCTTCGGCAAGCAGGGAGTCAGTGTGGCATCCAACAACCCCGATCTGGGAGATTCGGCAGAGCTCTTACCCGTAGACTACACTGGGGAGAGCGTAAGCATTCTTTTCAACCCTAGGTACCTCATAGACATAGCAGGGTCATTGGAAAGCGATTCCCTTCTCATAGAACTCAATGATGACTCCAGTGCGGTAATTGTGAAAGACCCGGGGGACGAGAAATTCCTTGCCGTGGTCATGCCCATGCGTTTGTAAAGGAGACTAACCGCGCAGGTTGGTGTTTTTGACCAGCGCTGAAGCCCGGAGGCTAACCAAGGGATATGGTTTGACAAGGTTAGACTCTTTGGGTCCTGGAGAGTGGCCTGGGGAAGGCCTTGAGGAAGGTAAGTCTTGAATCAGTCCAAGGGGGGCTTGGTAAGCGTGAGCCCCTTACATGGCCTGGCAGGGTGGGAAATCCGTTCTGGGTTTGGGATTTTTTAACTGAGGCTAATCCGGAGGGGAGATGGAAGCAGCCTACACAGCTGAAAACATAAAGATACTGGAGGGGCTCGAGCCGGTCAGGGAGAGGCCCGCAATGTATATTGGAAGCACGGGCCTGCTTGGGCTCCACCATCTGGTGTATGAGGTGGTTGACAACAGCATAGACGAGGCTCTAGCCGGTTACTGCGACCAAGTCACTGTAACCATTCACAGGGACAATTCCGTCACAGTGGAGGACAATGGGCGGGGTATTCCAGTGGACGAGCACCCTGTTGCGCGCAAACCCGCTGCAGAGGTGGTCATGACCACATTGCACTCCGGTGCCAAGTTCGACAAGAAAAGCTATATCTTTTCAGGTGGATTACACGGTGTCGGGGTCTCTGTGGTAAACGCCCTTTCGGAATACCTATATCTGGAGATCCACCGGGACGGATGGGTTTACACGCAGAGCTACGCCAAGGGTGTGCCCACCACCAAGCTGGAGGCCGTCAGAAAAACAAGGAAGCATGGGACAAAGATAACGTTCTGTCCGGACTCGGAAATATTCGAGACTACCGACTTCAGCTTCGACATTCTTTCCAGGAGGATGAGGGAACTGGCCTTCCTGACACCAGGAATTAATATCAGCATAACCGATGAGAGGATAGAGGAGAGCAAAGTATACAAGTACAAGGGGGGAGTGGCTAGTTTTGTCGAATATCTTAACAGAAACAAGACTCCGATAACAAAGGTTATCTCATTAAGAGGAGAAAAAGAGAATATTTTATTCGATATTGCGATTCAATACAATGATTCGTATGTGGAAAACCTTCTTTCTTTCGTTAACAATATTAACACTACAGAAGGCGGAACCCATGTCATCGGGTTCAAGTCCGGTTTGACTAGGGCCATAAATCAGTATTCCACGAATAATAATCTTATCAAGAATTTCAAGTATAACATAACTGGTGACGACATCAGGGAAGGCTTGTGCGCCGTCATTAGCGTTAGGATGCCAAATCCTCAATTCGAGGGTCAGACCAAGGCGAAGCTAGGTAACAGCGAGGTGAAAGGAACAGCGGAGTCTTTCATCCATGAGAGGCTGTACCAGTATCTGGAAGAAAATCCATCGGCTGCCAGAAAAATAGTGGAAAGATCCATGGAGGCAGCCAGGGCCAGGGAGGCGGCCAGAAGGGCCAAGGAGCTGGCCCGCAAGAAGAACTCCGTGGAGCTGGGTTCCCTCCCAGGGAAATTGGCGGATTGCCAGAGCAAGGATCCTGACATGGCAGAATTGTTCCTGGTTGAGGGGGATTCCGCTGGTGGGTCGGCCAAACAGGCAAGGGACAGAACAATTCAGGCTATTTTGCCCCTCAAGGGAAAGATCTTGAATGTGGAGAAGGCCAGGTTCGACAAGATGATCTCCAACGAGGAGATCAGAACAATGATTACGGCCCTTGGCACGGGCATAGGGGAAAACGACTTCTCCATAGAGAAACTCAGGTACCGAAAGATAATCATAATGACGGACGCTGACGTGGACGGAGCTCACATAAGGACGCTCTTGTTGACGTTTTTCTACAGGCAGATGCCTCAAGTGATAGAGAACGGCTGCCTGTACATAGCTCAACCCCCCCTCCTGAGGGCCAGACTGGACAATAAGGATCATTATTTCAAGAGCGAATCGGACTTCAACAGCTTCGTGGTGGAGCGTTCCATAAAGTCCCTGAAGCTGGCTACTAATGAAGGACGCACCGTGGAAGGCCCACGGCTCCTGGAGCTTTACAGGACAGCTCAAAAAATGGAGGAGGGAGCCGTTCAGCTGGAGAAGATCCGTTATGACTGGAGTGTGGTGGAGGCCCTCCTGATGGAGGAGGAGATTCAAACCAGTGTTTTCAGGGAACACAAGGCGCTGGAGAGGCTGGCTAGGGACTTGATCAGCTATGCCAGAACCACCAGAGAGGACTACAACTCCATGGACTTCAAGGTGGTTGCTGTGGCCCAAGGGGAGGAAGCCTTGAGGCTGGAGATCACATCGGAGAGAGGAACCCAGAGGTTTCATACGGTGGTGGACGAGCATTTCATCCAGTCGGCCCGTTTCAGGTCCATAAGGGACTTGAGCAGGAAGCTGGCTGCGGTGGGCCAGCTGCCTTGGAGCATTCAGCTGGACGGGCAGCCCGTGGAAATCAGACGGTTCCAGGATCTGGCCTCCAGCATAGCCGGGTCCTGTCGTGGAAAGGTTGTGGTGCAGCGTTACAAGGGGCTGGGAGAGATGAATCCAGAGCAGCTCTGGAGCACTACCATGGATCCTAAGACCAGGACCCTTCTCAGAGTGCGCATAGAGGATCTGGTGGAAGCAGACCAGATCTTCTCCGTGCTAATGGGTGACAGTGTGGAGCCCAGGCGGGAGTTCATCCAGACCAATGCCATGAACGTGACTAACCTGGACATCTGACCCAAATTCTCTCTCATGGCCTAAGAAACTGGAGGCTGGATCACCCCAAGCCAGCCCTTTATTGAGACTGTGGCGTTCAGAAGCTGTTCTCGGCCTGCCTTGTCCACCCCGGTGGATGAAGTGGGCCAGGAAAAACGCAGGAGAAAAAATGGGAGACTTGCAGGACATTAGCATAGAGCAGGAGCTCACGCGCTCTTACCTGGACTACGCCCTTAGCGTGATCATAGGAAGGGCCATACCCGATGTGCGAGATGGCCTCAAGCCCGTGCAGAGGCGGGTGATTTACGCCATGCACGAGATGGGCAACAACTGGAACAAGCCTTACAAGAAGTCAGCCCGTATAGTGGGGGACGTGATAGGAAAATACCACCCCCACGGGGATGCTGCAGTTTATGACTCCATAGTCAGGTTGGCGCAGGATTTCAGCATGCGCTACCCCTTGGTGGAGGGGCAGGGCAACTTCGGCTCCGTGGATGGGGACCCTCCCGCAGCCATGCGTTATACAGAAGTTCGCCTCAGCCGAATTGCCAAGGAGCTCTTGGAGGACATAGAAAAAGAGACTGTGAGCTTCTCGCCCAACTATGACTCCTCCATGAGCGAGCCTGATGTGCTACCATCCAGAATTCCCAATCTCCTCATAAACGGCAGTTCGGGAATAGCCGTGGGCATGGCCACCAACATACCTCCCCACAACTTGCGGGAAGTTGTGGACGCGATCCTGGTGCGCATGGACAACCCCTCGGCTGGGGTGATGGAACTCATGCGTCACTTGAAAGGCCCTGATTTCCCGACAGGGGGAATAATTCAGGGCAGATCCGGGATCCTGGATGCATACCGAAGCGGAAAAGGAAGCATCAAGGTTCGGGCAAAGGCCCACTTGGAGCGAAACGAGAGCTCAGAGAAAACCTCCATAGTCATCACGGAGCTGCCCTACCAGGTCAACAAGGCCAAGTTGCTGGAGCGCATAGGGGAGCTCGTGAAGAACAAGGTGGTAGAGGGCATAGAGGAGCTCAGGGACGAGAGCGACAAGGACGGGATGCGGGTGGTCATAACTCTCAAGAAAAACGAGATTGCCGAGGTGGTGCTGGGAAAGCTCTTCAAGCACACCCAGATGGAAGCCAACTTCGGGGTGACACTCCTGGCCATAGACAACGGCATGCCCAAGGTCTTCTCCCTCCCGGAGCTCTTGGACAGATTCATACTTTTCAGAAGGGACGTGGTGGTCAGGAGGACCAGGTTCGAGCTGGCCAAGGCAGAGGAGCACTGTCACCTTCTGGAGGGTTTGAAGCTGGCCCTGGAGAACCTGGATTTGGTCTTGAGCATAATACGTGGCTCGGATACCCCCAAGGCAGCACAACTGGCCCTGGTGGAAAAGGTGGGCCTGAGCGAAAAGCAGGCCCAGGCAATATTGGAGATGCGGCTTCAGAGACTCACCCGCTTGGAAAAGGAGAAAATACTCTCGGAGTATGAGGAGACCAGGAAGCGCATCGAGGACTATCGAGACATTCTTTCCAGACAGGAGAGGGTGCGGGAGATAGTGCGGGGAGAGCTCCTGGAGATACGAAACCAATACGGGGACGAAAGGCGCACCCAGATCCTGGAAGAGGCCGGGGAGATAGACTACGAGGACCTCATCGTGGAAGAGAGTATGGTGGTTACCATAACCCACAGGGGGTACGTGAAGAGAACGCCGCTTTCCATATATCGGACCCAGAGGAGGGGGGGCAAGGGCAAGGTCGGAATAAGCATGGCCGAGAGCGACTTTGTGGAAGACCTGTTTGTTTCCAGCACCAGAAGCTACCTGCTGGTTTTCACAAACAGCGGACGGGTGCACTGGCTCAAGGTTCACGAAGTCCCAGAGGCCAGCCGTGTGGCCAAGGGGCGGCCCATCGTGAACCTGCTTTCCCTGCAGGAAGGGGAGCGGGTGGCCACGGTGCTTCCGGTGAGGGAGTTCAAGGAAGGAATGTATATCCTGCTGGCCACCAGGGCAGGAGTGGTCAAGAAGACGGAGATGATGGCCTTCAGCCACCCCAGGGCCGGGGGCATACACGCCATAACCCTGGATGAGGGGGATGAGCTTATCTCAGCCATACTGACCGACGGCACCCAAAGGCTCCTCATGGCCACCAAAAGAGGCATGGCCTTGTTGGTGGAAGAGACGCAGCTGAGGCCCTTGCAAAGGGCGGCAAGGGGTGTGAGGGGCATCAAGCTCAGGCCTGGAGACTCCTTGATTTCCATGAACGCAGCCCCACAAGGCCAGGGAGCCCTGGTGACCCTGACAGAGAAGGGCTACGGGAAAAGAACCCTCCTGAGTCACTACCGGGTCCAGAACAGGGGGGGCATAGGGCTTACCAACATAAAGATAAGCCAAAGGAACGGCCTGGTGGTGAACGTGTTCCCGGCAGGAGAAGAGGACAACCTTGTGATCATCACGGACCAGGGCAAGCTCATAAGAATCAGGGCCTCGGAAATCAAGCTGGTGGGCCGCGGGGCAATGGGAGTGAAGGTCATAGACGTGGGAGAGCAGGAAAGGGTGGTGGCTGCCCAGCGGGTGGCTGACAACGAGGGATAATAAGCTGCCCCGGCGACTCAGGACTTGCCTGGGGCCGGCAAGAGGGGTTAACCTGCACCCTACCACCAACAGTGGGAAATGAAGGTAAACTACTGGATTTAATTGCACCAAAGGGACCTGGCTCAAGAACCACTCTGCTCTGGGAAAGCGGCTCGGAAAAGGTTCCAGGTCCGCGAATCCTTGAGTATCCCGGGGGGGGTCGGGGGCCTAGGCCCCCAAGGTGTTCCACTCCGGGTGAATAATTTGGGTTAGGCCATGAGTTTTGCGGTCATAGGTGCGGGCAGCTGGGGTACTACCTTGGCCAATCACCTTTGCGCTCTTGGGCACCAGGTGAGTCTCTGGGTGTACGAGGCAGAGCTCTTGGAACAGATGCGTTCCCAGAGGAAAAACCCGATTTACCTACCCGGAGTGCCGGTGCATCCCCACATGAGGCTGGAGGGAGATCTGCTGGAGGCCTGCGAGGGGGCAGAGCACCTTCTCATGGCTGTTCCCTCTCACGTTTACAGGCAGGTCCTGGGGAATCTCCTGCCCTTGTTGGACGGCTCCAGGGTCATAATCTCCGCCACCAAAGGGATCGAGGTGGACACTCTCATGACCATGTCCCAGGTGGTGGGATCAATGGCCGGGGAGGTGCCCTACGCTGCACTCTCGGGGCCCAGCTTTGCCAAGGAGGTGGCTAGGGGACTTCCCACTGCGGTCACCATAGCCTCCAGGTCCATGGAGCTGGCAGCCAGGTTGCAGAACCTTTTCTCCTCCGAGCGCTTCAGGGTCTATGCCCATGACGACGTGCTGGGCACCGAGCTGGGAGGCGCTGTGAAGAACGTGATAGCCATAGCAGCAGGCATCAGCGACGGGCTGGGCTTCGGCCTCAATGCCAGGGCCGCGCTCCTGACAAGGGGCCTCTCAGAGATGATGCGGCTGGGAATGAAGATGGGTGCGAATCCCCTTACCTTTGGGGGGCTCTCCGGCATAGGGGACCTGATCCTGACCTGCACGGGGGATCTCAGCCGAAACCGCACTGTGGGTCTCAGAATAGCCAGGGGGGAATCCCTTGAGGAGATCTCCCGCAGCATGGTGGCAGTGGCCGAGGGCGTCACAACCACGCGCTCCCTCAGGAAGCTGGCCACCAGGGAGCAGGTGGACATGCCCATAGCCGAACAGGTCTACAAGGTGCTCTACGAGGGAAAAGATCCGATGGAAGCCCTAAACGACCTGATGAACAGACCTCTCAAGAGGGAGATGCCCTTTGTTCCTGAAGCCAGCTCAAAGGCGCGCTGATGCCCCCTGGCTGAAACTCTCAATTCTTGGTGCAAGGCACCCTCAGGATGAAGCACGTTTCCCCTGGTTGGCTCTGCACCTGGATCTGAACCCTGTAGGGCTCCATGAGCATCTTCACCATGTGGAGCCCCAGGCCTGTCCCGACGGGCTTGCCGCTGTCTTCCTGGGCCCTCTTGGTTGTGAAATAAGGCTCGAAGATCCTCTCCAGGTTCTCCTTTGGAATACCGCAACCGGTATCCTTAATGGAAATTTCGATCCAGTCCCCATTTAACCGGCTGCTTACATGGAGTTTCCTGGTCTCGGTCTCCCTCATGGCGTCTATGGCATTCTGAACCAGGTTCAGGAAGGTCTGGGAGAAATCCGAGTATATGCCTTTGATGGCCGGGAGGTCCTCTTGCAGATGGTACTCTTTTTCCACGTTGTGTTTGAAGAAGAGATCCCCTTCCATGAACTGTAGCTCTTCCCGCAGGATGGAGGAGAGGTTCAGGCACTGGTGGTAATCGATCTGATCCTGGCGGCTTTTCTGCATCACGTTGCGGATTATGTCGCCTAGCTTGGCCACGTTCTCTATGATGATGTCCGTGTCCTTGAGGTTCTGATCGTACTCCTGCAAGAGGGCCAGGGTCTGGGCCCGGGCTTCGGCGCTTTGGTTCCCGGAGAGGCTCAGGATCTTGGATCTGAGCTGGAGCAGCTTGTCTTTCATGAGCTCAGCCCGCCCAAGGATGATGAGCAGGGGGGAGCTCAGATTGTGGGCCATGCCCTGGGCCAACATCCCGATGGAGGAAAGTTTGGAGAGCTGAAGGATCTGCTTCTGGAGGTTTTCCTGCTGCTCGGCCAGCTTGCTGCTGGTCTCCTGTATCTGGCGCAGCATGCGCTGGGAGTCCGGGTCTGTCCTTCCCTGTTCCAGAGCCTTCTTGACCTTTTCCAGCAGGGCGAAGCTATCGAAAGGCTTGGTTATGTAATCAAAGGCGCCCACTTTCATGGCCTCAACCGCGGTGTCTATGGTCCCGTAGCCCGTGACCATTATCACGGGCAGGTAAGGGTTGTGCTCCTTCATGCGGCGCAGGGCCTCCATGCCGTCCATCACCGGCATCTTCATGTCCATGATCACCAGGTCTGCGGAATCCGCCTCGACCTTTTCCACGGCTTCTTTTCCGTTGGTGGCGAAAAGCAGGGGAAAGTGGTCCTTGAGGATCATTCTGAGGGATTCCCTTGGACCCAACTCATCGTCCACGATCAAGATATGCGGCTTGTCCATGAACACACCTCGCCACATCCAACCAGGATTGTTCACCAGGACTGCGGACATGGAGGTCTCGAGCCCCCAAGCCGCCTGGAGCCCAAAGACATCCCTGCTCGAACTACTCCCGACAAGAATCGGAGAAGCAGCTTCCTCAGCTTCTTATCCCGCGTCATCCCCTGCTGCTGAAGCATGCGGCTAAGCCTGCGGGATATTCTCTGGCCTCACGCTGGCGTCCAAGGGGAGAAGGATCCTGAACCTGGATCCTCTTCCTGGCTCTGAATCCACCTCAATGCGGCCCCCATGGTCCTGGATTATCCTCTGGGCAATGGGCAGCCCAAAGCCCATTCCCTTCACCTTTGTGGTGAAAAAGGGTGAGAAAATCTCCCCCATATGGTCCCTGGGTATACCACAACCTGCGTCCTCCACAAGGATCTCTCCCCAGTCCTTGGGGGCCAGATCCAAGCTGGACTGCGCCCTGCCCGAGCGGATCCCCGGGGGCCTCACTCTTTGGGTCCTGAGCCTCAGCTTGCCCCCTTCCGGGCTGGCCTCCAGGCCGTTGTCCAGAATGTGGCATACCGCCTTCTCCAGGTGTTCCCTGTCTGCCGAGACGTAAATGGGATCCGATGCCAGCTGCTTCACCAGTCTTATTTTCTTGGCCTCTATCCAGGGAGCCCGAGACTGGAGGGCTGACTCCACAACCTGGTTTATGTCGTGGCGCATGGGCCGGCTTTCCCTGGGCATGGCGAACTCCATGAGCTTCTCGGTCATGAGGTTCAGCCTGTCGATCTCCCCCATCACCACCGAGAAGAACTGCTCGCGGAACTCCTGCTCTGTGTAGCGCTCTGGGAGCAGTTGGGCGAAGGTCTTGACCGCAACCAGGGGGTTTCTGATTTCCTGGGCCATGCGGTTGGCCAAGAGGCTCCAAAACCTGAGCCTTTCCAGGTCCCTGGTCCGGGCCTCCAGTTCCTTGGTTTCGGTCAGGTCGGTGAAGACCATGATGGCCCCTCGAATCCTGTTGGAATCGTCCCGCAGGGGGGAGGTACTCACTCCCAGGGGGGCCTTGGACATGGGGTGGGTGACCTCGCGACGGGAGAAGCTCTCGGTGCCTTCCAAGGTCCTGAGCAGTAGGTCTGCAAACACAGATCCCAGTTTTTGAACGCTCCTGCCCAGAACCTCTTCCCTTGGTACTGCCAGCATTCTCTCTGCCGCCGGGTTGTACGTGGTGACCTTGGCCAAGTGGTCTATGGCCACTACCCCCGTGCCTATGCTCTTCAGGATGTTCTCGTTGTACTTCTTCTGAAGGCAAAGCTCCCGGTACAGAAGCGAGTTCTCAACAGCCACAGCAGCGTAATTGCCCACCATGGAGAGTTGTTCCACGTCTGAATTGCTGAAGGGCCTGCCTGTCACCTTGTTTCCCAGACAAAGGATTCCCACCAGTCGTCCCTTGGTCAAAAGAGGGGCGGAAATCTTGGCGTCAAGGGCCTCCATTTGTTGGAGCACCAAGGCTCCTTCCCTGGTGAAGCCAGAAAGTTCCACCTCTTCCCGCTTCAGGATCTGGTTGTAACGAAGGAGCCAGCCTGGCAGCCCTTCTTCCAACTTGAAAGCCAAGCTCCGGATCCTGAGTTCTTCCACGCCCATGGAAGCCCGCACCCTGAAGACCGAGCGGGAAGGCTCCAGTAGCAGCACTGCGGCCTTGTTCACTTGGAACATCTCGCAGATGGCATGCAGCATGAAATCCAGAAGCCGTTCCAGGTCTGTTATGTGGGTCAGGGCTTTGAAAAATTCCTTGAGGGCGAACTGGCTCAAGCTGGGATCACGTTCTGCCGGGTACCAGCCAAGAGGGGCCATGGGGATGGGAACCTCCTCTCTGTACGGGAATGGGAAAACCCTGCTTCCCCCGTTGGCTTCCACCCTGCTCTTGAGCATGCGGACCTCCCTTCGCAGCCTGGTGCGCTCCAATGCCCGCTTCATGACCCATTTCACCTCTGTGCTTTCAAAAGGCTTGACCAGCACCTCGTAGCCCGTCTCGCCGTCTGTGGCCTCCAGCAGGTCAGGCCCTCTGGAGTTGGTAATGAGCACCAGGCACAGGTCCTCGGAGATCTGCCTGAACCTCTCCAGCAGGCTCAAGCCGTTCATGTCCGGCAGGCTGGGCTCCATGAGCACAATTTCCACTGGGTGGTGCGCCACCATGGCCAGGGCTTCCTGTGCTGATCGGGCCTGGAGCACCGAGAAGTCCTCCTTCAGGATCATGCGCAGGGATTCCTGCACTGCTATTTCATGCGAGACGATCAGCACGAAGCTCATGGGCATCCCCACTTCTTGTGACGGCTTCGATCTCCAGCAAAGGCAGGGCTATGGTGAAAACGGCCCCGCCGCCTGGGCGGTTTTCGGCGTTTATGGAGCCTTTGTGCTCTCTCACTATGCCGTGGGCTATGGAGAGCCCCAGTCCGTGACCAGTATCCTTGGTGGTAAAGAAAGGATCGAAAATGTGCTTCAGGTGGCTTTCCCTGATACCAGGGCCATTGTCCGCTATGCGCACGTAAGCCTCCCGGTCTCCCTGTGCGTATCCCTCGGGAAGCTTAGCAAAAGGAGCCACAGGAGGCCAGCCCCAGCGCCTCCTGGTGCCGGTGCTGATCTCCAGTTCTGGCTTCTCTTTGGAAGAGAGCGCCTCCATGGCGTTGAGCAGCACGTTCATGAAGACCTGCTTCAGTTGCTCGGAATCGGCGAAGACCAACAAGGGGTTTTCATGGTACTTTCTGGTGATGTTCACTCCTTGTTTGTTCATTTCACTGGCCAGCAGGGCCAGGATCTGCTCGATGGGCTCGTGCAGATCCAAGGGAATGGGGATGGGCTTGGGGGGCCTGGCAAAACGGAGAAGTTGCTCCACCAAGGTGTTTATCCTTTCGATTTCCGTGGCCGCTATCTGGGAGAAGGAATCGCGGAACTCCGGATCATCGTACTTTAAGGGAAGGAGCTGGGCAAAGGTCTTGAGCGAGACCAAAGGGTTTTTGATTTCGTGGGCCATGCCTGCGGCAAGCGTGCCCACCGTGGCCAGACGCTCGGCCCGTCTCACCTCTGCCTCCAACTGCTTGATCTCCGTGAGATCCGTCAACACAGCAAGAGCTCCAATCATCTCCCCTTTGGGACCTTTGAGAGGAGCTGTGGTGAGATTCAGGAACCTACTTGGCTCCTTTTCCGATTCGAAGCGAACTTCCAGGTTGGGCGTAGGAGCTCCAGAGTGCATTGTCTCAAGGATTGGCTTGCCTACCTCATCTGGCAGATCGTACACAGTCTGCGGGCCCCAATGGCCGAGCCTTACACCCAGAAGGGTCTTGGCCTTGGCATTCATTGCGGTTAGTGAACCACTGTTCTCTACAGTAACAACTCCGCAGGTGAGCTGTTCCAAGATTCGCTCGGTATATTCCTTAATGGTAAGAAGCTGTGAATAGAGCCGGGAATTCTCTAGGGCCACGACCCCCTGATTGGCTAGAGTGACTAGAAAGTCTATATCATCCTTAGAAAAAGTGTCGCCAGATCCCTTGCTACCGAGGCCTATGAAGCCCCTTAGCTCCCCCTTTCCTAACAAGCCCACAAAAACCCCCAAATCAAGCTCTCGAAATAGTTCCAGGGCTCGCTTATCCGCTGTTCCTACGGTCCTTCGCCTTATTTCCTCTAGAACCGCCAACTCCCCTGTAGCAGAGAGCAGCTGCCTTATACTGTCAAAATTGTCTTTCAGCAAGGATTCATCCCCTTGCGGAACTTGGACAACATGAACCCCCTCTTGTAGGTTCATTCCCTTGACTGCTATGACGACTTTTTTAGGATTTAGGAGGTCTTTTAGGGAAAAAACCAGCATGCCTAAGACCTGATCCACCTCAGTCAGTCTGACAAGATCTTCACTTATTTTTTTCAAAGAGGTCTTGTAATCGTACCTACCTCTAAATATAAATTTATCCAATACTACCTCTAAGAAAAATCCCAGACGATACGCTAACAAAGAAAGTACGATTCCCCAAAACGCAATTTCACTCAAATAAAGAACATCTATCTTATAAATTACATGGCGACGTAGCGAAAAAGTTGAACATACTATAAAAGCGATAGTCATTATCGAAATGTACAGAGAAACCACACAAATACGTCTTACGACAATTGTGACATCCATTAATCTATATCGTACTATGGCATAACTGATAATTGCTATCATTGGAATTGTAAAAATTGGACCTGTCTGGCTTAAGTGTCTTATTCCCAGCGCTGGCAGTACAAGAGCTACCAATACTACAGCCATAAAGGACGGTATAAGCCCCAAAAAGGCATAGGATATCTGGGTCTTAGAAAGACCGAAGGAGGAAAAATATTTCTTTATCAAGACAACTAGACTTAGTGCAATATAAAGTATGAAATAGATTACGTATAAACTGAAGAGGGAGCCGTAAACTGGTCTTACTCCGAGAGCGGTTTGCGAAGTACCTACTATGATAGCCTTCGTAAGTGATAACGAGAAAACCAAGGCGGCTGGTGGGAGGTGAAAAAAAATGAAGTTTCCGAACTTAAAAGATGGTGGTGAGTCTGGAAAAATTTTACAGAAGGCCAAAAAGGTGGGAGGTATGAGTGCTGGAATGGCATACAGAAGCCTCGGAAATAACCAGGACTCCTGCAAATTGGGAATAATGAGCAAGAGTCCCAGGAGAAAAGAATAAACGGCGTTGAGGCAGACCAACAAGCAAAACGAGATATTTACCGAATTCCTTGGGTTGGAAGCCAGAACGTATACGGCTAAGATGAAAGTGAAAAAAGAGGCCGAGAAGGATGATATTGCCGAGGTCATTTGGGGGAGTGGTTGTTGCCAGCCAGCAAAATGGCCACATCGATGTTGTCGAATCCATGCGAGTCTACAAGCACGATCTCTAGCTTGTTTTTCCTTGGGCCACCAGGCACGTAATCTAAATCACACGCTGGGTCAGGGTAATCCAGGTTTATTGTGGGGGTAATTGTAGAATGGGCAATACTAAGGGCTGCTGCTGCTGCTTGTAGCGGGCCGGAGGCTGCCATCGGGTTGCCGATCATTGACTTGATGGAACTCACCGGCACTCGAAACGCGTGAGATCCCAACACATCTTTTATTGCCATAGTTTCCATATGATCCACTACAGGGAGTGACGGCCCGTGGGCACATATGTAATCTACTTCACACGGTGCCACTCTAGCCGCTGAGATGGCCGAATTCATGCATCGCCTCAGCCCGTCTCTTATGGCATCTGGAGATGAAGTTGGCTTTCCGAAGTTGGTTCCGAAACTCAATATCTCGGCATAGATCCGTGCTTTTCTCCTAAAGGCATGTTCTTGCTCTTCCAGAATCAAGAAAGCAGATCCTTCGGAGCAAACGGCTCCCTTGCGGTATTTGTCGTAAGGGCGACTTATCTTCTCTGGGGGCCCTTCTGCCACGACTTGGAAGCCTCCTTCGATTAGGCCTGCGAAGCCTAGATAAGTCAAGGAAGCGTCTACACCTCCTGCCAGGAACAGGTCGACAGTGCCCATCCGGATCTCCTCGAAGGCTCTGAGGAGTGCCAGTGAGCCAGAAGAACAAGCATTGGCTATTGTAATTCTGGGACCACTGGTGGAGCAGACAGAAGAAATATCCATTGCTACCATGTTGGGGGATGCTGAAGTGTAGAGAAGATTGACGTCCTTTTCCGAGTAAGCGCCGTTTCTAAGAAGCTTCCTGATGTGCCTCTCAAAATAGTCCATAGCCGGGAAGGTCATGCCTACTGCCAGTCCCAGAGGGAATGTAGATGGATCCGAAATCCCGGAGTCGAGCAAAGCCAAACGGGCTGCTGCCACTCCCAGGTGAGACGCGCGCCCCCTTTCTCTTACGGTGTGCTCCGGCATGAAGAGATGAGGATCGAAGCCCTCCACCTCTCCTGCGATATTTGTTGGAAGATTTGCAGTATCGAAAAGCGTTATGTAACGCACTCCTGATCTACCATGGCACAAAGCATCCCAAAACGCCTCCTTCCCAATTCCATTGGGGGCCACGACCCCGATCCCTGTTATCACCACCCGCCTGGGTTTCACGTCAGCCCACCTCGCAGGCCCTAAGTACTCTCAGGGGCAAGCTTAACCCTTTGGGTTCTTCTATACAACTGCGAGGGGAAAGTCAAGCCGAATTTAA
>JBBIOJ010000041.1:0-30351 GCA_037443445.1 Desulfarculaceae bacterium
AATCACTGTACCTGCTTCAGTCGGAATGGGTGTACCTCATTCGTCGGAATACGCAAACAGTTATGTATATGGTGAAAAATTCAACCGGGTAATAAGGATAGGAGTGATGTTGGGGTTAGTGGCATTAGTTTTGGGAGTTTTTCGGGAACAATTGGTAAAGATCCTGGCCGGGGTTTGAGAAGGAAGATCTGGGACACAAGGTTTGTGGCAAATGTAAACCGCTCAACACTTGCTTCAAGCGGGTATCCCACACACTTGGCGTTCCGGTGACGCGCTGACGCAGGGCATTCGGCCAGAAAGGGTTGGCAGGCGGCATATTCCCCAGTTAGGGAGAAGATGGTATCGAGGCGTACCCCGCCGGGCTGATCACCAAGGATGGAGTGCCGGCCTTTTCCGAGGCGGATTGGCAGCTCACCCCCAGGGCTGTGCGTTTGTTTGTGCTGAGGCTGGCGGCTCTGGGGGTGGAGGTGGATAAGCTCAGGCAGGAGGTGGAGCGGCTCAAGGCAATGATCCGCCCGGACTCTTCCAACTCGGACAAGACCCCCTGTCCGGACAGCCCTAACAATGACCCTTAGGGTGGGGCAGAGCCGCCGCCCTCGGGGAAAGCCGTCTTACCCTGTCCTGGTCGAGGCCGTTGAAGCTTGCTTCAGGGGACCATCACCGGATCTGGCTTGGATCTCTAATCACTGGTTACCGTACTACTCTGAAGGGTTATTGGCTGATTATCTTTCGAGCCTGAAAGAGACAGCCACAACTCGGAGAACCACCCCCTACCAACTCCCACTCAATTTCAACACCGGAGGTAAACAGTGTCGAAGGTGCAGAGGGGTTGCGGGACTGCCTCAAAGAAACCATAATAGCCACCTTGGGCTCTCCTCCCCAGGAGAGGCCCTTTCAAGAGCAGAAAAGGAAGGTTCCTGCTACTTGCAGCAGAGTGAGGCTCCCAGAAGACCGCGCATCTGGCTAAGGCTCCTTATACTGGCTCTCTTGGTGGGAGGCGCGACCTGGCTTCTTTACGAGACAGGGGTCATAAGGTTTTTCCTTCACAAGGAGAAGTTGCTCCAGCTCCTTAAGTCCATGCGGCCATGGGATGTGGTGGTTTTCGTCTTGCTCCAGGCCTCCCAGGTGATAGTGGCTCCCATTCCAGGAGAGGTGACCGGTCTTGCCGGTGGATACCTTTACGGGCCCCTCTTGGGGATTGTTTGGTCCACCATCGGCCTCACCATAGGCTCGTACGTGGCCTTTGCCCTGGGCGGAGCCCTGGGCCGCCCAGCCGTTGAAAGATTTGTGCCCCACTCCACCATGTCCAGGTTTGACTATCTCCTGAAACACAAGGGGGCCTTTATCGTGTTTCTTCTGTTCCTGATTCCTGGCTTTCCCAAGGACACACTCTGCTGGTTTCTGGGACTGGGGCACCTGAGCAGTGCAGAGTTCTTGGTGATAAGCAGCACCGGCAGGCTCCTGGGAACCGTGCTCCTTACCCTGGGAGGCGACTTCATCCGCCACCACCAGTACGGGAGGTTCTCGGTGCTGGTAGGGGCCGCGCTCCTATTCATACTGGCGGCCATGGCCTACCGGGACAAGCTGGAGAGGATTTTCCGCATCTGGCACATAAGAAGGCTCAGACGCAACAGGGGTTCAGGGAAATAGGCCTCAGTCCCCACCCAGGGCCAGAAGTTCTCTGTAAGGGTTATAAGGGCTCATGCGCCCTTGATCAAAGGAAAGGCACATGAAGTGAAGATGCGTGGGGGAGCGGGGGGGAAGTGCATTCCTGCCTGTCCTGCCAACAGTGCCCAGAGCTTGGCCGGCCTCCACCCACTGCCCCAGTTCCACCAGCACCTCCCCAAGGTGTGCGTAATAGCAGTAAAGCTCTCTGGAAGGGTTCAAGACCCAAACGTAAATCCCGCCCCTGAGATCACTGCCTGCTTCCCAGCTCGTATTGAGCCCAACCACAATCCCAGGGAGAAAGGCCAACACCTCCACGGGGCTGCCGGTTCTGTCATGCAGTGAATCCTGGTCTTTGTCCAGGATAAAGATATCATGGGCTGGATGACCCCCATGGCGGTTCCCCTGGTAGAAATCATATCCCTTGGCCACAAAACCGCTTCCTTTCTCCCCTCCCATGTCCCTCCAGGAGCCTCCCTTAACCGGGAAAGCTTTATTGCCATTCTGCTCCTTGTCCCGGAAAAGAGCGAGAAGCTGCCCGTGGAGTTCCACAATTCTCTCCCGGGCCTCCTCCCTGGAGATCTTATTGTCCCGTACCAGAGCCTGGAGCAGATTCCATTCTTGAGGGGAATCCGCAAGGCAAACCCCATTGTAGAAAAGGACCAGGCCCATCCAAACCAAAGCCATAATTGGGCTTCTCATGAAAATCCCTTATGCTTTCCCACTCAAAGGGAACTTTATTCAAGACCCAGGACAGGCCATTTTTGGAGACCAAGAGGATTCCCCTTGGTTCAATCCCAAAGACCCGCACCTCTATGACCTCAGCCCAGGGCGCAGCTCACCTCGTTGCGTACCTTGTCTGAAGGATCCCTCAGAGCCATCTCCAGGGCTTTCCTGGCCCGAGCACCACCTATTCGGCCCAGGGCCCATGCGCACATGGCCCTGACGTTCTCATGGGGGCTTTCCCGGAGCTTCTTTGCCAAGAGGGGGACATCTCCCGGGTCCATCCTGTTCCCCAGAGCCCTCGCTGCGTTCATTTGCCATCTGTCCAGGCGGGACCTGGAGATATAGAAGAACTGCGGCCACAGCCTCTCCTGGTAGTGATCCTGGCCCATCTCAAGAAGTCTAGGCAGATCCCACTCTGTTGACCGCTCCAGCAAGGTTTGGTTGGGGGGCAGGGGCCTTTTACTCCAGGCCCTGTTAACTGGGCAAGCCTCCTGGCAGAGGTCGCAGCCGTACACCCAGGTGCCCATGGGTTCGCGCAACTCCAAGGGCGTCAGTTCCGGGCCGTAGTATGTGAGATAAGCTATGCACCGCCTGGGGTTCATCCTCAAGGGCTCGTAAAGGGCCCCTGTGGGGCAGGCTTTCAGACAGGGCATCTCACAGGCCTCTGGACAGCCGATTGTAACAGTGGGCTCATCTGGCTCCAGCTCAAGATCCAGGAGCAATGGTATTATTTCCAACCAAGAGCACCCGCCCATGGATTTTCGGGCAAAGGCAAAGCAGTTCTTGCCGTATCTGGTGATTCCGGCTCTGGCCGCAGCCATGCGGGCCGGGATTTCCTCGTCGTAAAGCGCGCAGATACCGAGTCCCTTCAAGAACTCCAAGAGGGACTTGAACCTGGCATGCTCTTCCCCTCGGAGCTTTCTTTCGTCCACCAGGTAACATCTGCCGAACAAGCCCAGAAGCTCCTGGGGGAAGGCCCTCCTATGATAGTTTCTGATGAGCACCATGATGGATCTGGCCCAGGGATGCTTGCCTGAAGGCTGAGCCCCCCTCAAAGTGCTGAAGAAGTCGCTTTGGACCCAGTCGTACATGGCGGGCCTGCGTTGGATCTCCTCCATGTACAGGCTGAAGGGAGCCACGTCTGTGAACCCCACATCCTCGAAACCCAGATCCAAGGCGTGCTCCCTTATATTCTCTTTGGACCCTCCACCCATATAGGCCACCTCCAAAGTCAATGCCATGAGGCTATCCGGCCCGAAGCTTTATTTCAAGCCTTTGTCACACCGCACCTTTCCCTCTTCCCATCCCTATTGCCTGTTGTGCGTCCCAGAGGATATCCTGCAGAAGGGACAAGGGCTTTGAGTTTGTACGTCCCAAAGCATCCCGGGGGGGGGGTTGGAGGGCGTGAGCCCCCGGCAAGATCACCCTCAATGAGCGATCCGGTCCATGGAGAGTGAGGATGCAGGAGATCTGGGTCTTTCAGCAAAGGGGAAGCGGCTTGGCCAAGATCCGAGCCATCTCTGACAGGGGAAGGGGGGTGCGGATAGGTAGGATAGTCTCACTGGATGGGCCTTTGCCTGCTGTGATAGAGGAGCCTGGAGAACATCTTCCCAGGGAGATCCAGGCGGATCTGGTATTGGATTTTCTCCGCCACCCGGATCTGTCTCTGGAGTTGGCCTTGCGGTGCAGAGAGCTTGGTATCCCTCTTGTGGCCTCTGGGAAAAAGCTGAAAGTGGAAGGGGCTATCACGCCCCCTACCTGATGCGGGCTGGCCAGGCAGGTCTGCCTGGGCAATTACGGGGAACAGTTTGGGGCCCCTGAACTGGAAGTGGAGATGGACGGGGGGGTCTTGAGAGAGGTGCGAGTCAGAAGGGGAGCCCCGTGTGGGGCTACCTGGGAGGCTGCCAAACGCATTGTTGGTTTGGAAGCAGAGGAGGCCCTCTCCAGGATCGGTCTGGAGACCCAGTTCTACTGTGTGGCAGATCCTTCTGCATGGGATCCCCTATGGGGGAAAAGCCCTGTTCACTTTGCAGCAGATGTTCACATGGCCGCCCTGGGGAAAGTCCTCTCCAGGCTCAAAAACCATAGTCCCCCGTGCGGATGCGATCCAGGATCCCGTTTTCGAACCTGAGATAATAAATGAGACTGTGTGGGCCGAAATTGTAGGTCCACTCCTCTATCCTGACCTGTTCCACAACCCAGGGTCTGCCGTAGCGTTTCTCCAGGGGGTCGTACATATACAGATGCCCTGTGGCTATGCCCAGGCGGTCCTCGTACCTTTCCTCCACGAAGCTGGGTGTTCCGCACTTGGCAAGCACCTCGTAACGGGTGTCCCCCACCGAGACCACCCTGCCATGACACCTGAGGGCCCAGGCAGTGCAAGCCCCCCAGAGACTGAGTAGGAAACATATCCCAAGGAGCAAGCTTCTCATCCCGCCCTCCTGATCCCTCTTTTCTGCTTTCCATTATATAGCTCTGGATAATAATGTGTGCCTCATGACAGAACCCAGAGGGGTGGGTTCCCTCAAAAGCTTGACATGCCAAGAAGCCATCCCCTATGATTCGCCTGTTGTGTCTGGGGAGAAAAGGCACAAGAGGCACGCCCATCCGGCTCTGGGACATCCCAAAAAAATGCAATGTGGCAGGGGGATTTCCAGGAATACTAGAAAGGGGGGAATCAACAATGAAGAAGATCTCTAAGACAGTGGGATGGGGTTTGGTCTTGGGTCTGGCCTGGTTTGCTCCATGTTTTGCCCAGCAGAAGGTGGATCTCAAGATGATGACAGGCCCCATGGGCGGTTCCTGGTATCCCCTGGGGGGGGCCATATCTGAACTGATCCAGAAGGCGGTTCCAGGCTCCAGTGTCTCAGTTCTCCCAGGGGGAGGCATAGCAAATGTTGTGGCTGTGGAGGAGGGAAAGGCCGACATAGGGTTCGGCAACTCCAGCTCCAGCGTGGACGGGGTGGCAGGCCGGGATCCCTTCAAGGCTCCTACCAAGAACGTTATGCAGCTGGCCACCCTGTATCCCCAGTACTTCCAGATGGTGGTATTGGAGGACTCGGGTATCAAGAGCCCTGCGGATTTCAAGGGCAAAGCCATCTGCCCGGGGCCCAAGGGCCACACCGGGGAACTCCTGGCAAGGCAGGTGCTTCAACTCTACGGGCTTTCTTACAATGACATGAGCAAGGTGAACCACGTGAGTTACTCAGACGCGGTGTCCCTCCTCAAGGACAACCATGCACAGGTTTTCTTGCTGGGCACGACCATTCCTGCTTCCTCCATCCTGGACCTGGCCACCACCAGAAAGGTCCGAATGATCCCCTTGCCGGAGGATAAGATCAAGGAACTGCAGAAGATGAACGCCGGGTACCTCAAGAGGGTCATCCCCAAGGGAACTTACCCTGGTGTGGATTACGATGTGCCCGGGGTGGGCTACTTCACCCACCTGGTCATAAGCGCCAAGCTCCCCGAGGATCTGGTTTACAAGATCACCAAGGTGATAGTGGAAAACGTGGCCCAGCTGAGCCAGGTGGTAAAAGACATGGAAGGTGTAAAAGCCCAGGATCTGGCCCTGGACATCGGGCTGCCTTTCCATCCTGGGGCGCTCAAGTACTACAAGGAGATAGGGGCTATAAAGTAAGGCCATTCCGGGTGCAGGCCAGCTGGCCTGTCCCTATGCTCTTGATTACCTTCCATACTGATTCTCAGGGCGGGGCTTCTTGCCCCGCCTGGCTCCAGGGCGAGTCATGGGAAATTTTCAAGAATGGGTGAGAGTCCTTCTCAAAGCCACGGCAATAGGGATGTCCTTTTACCACCTCTGGGCTGCCACCTTCGGCTCCCCGGAGGCAATGATGCACAGATCCATACACCTTACCTTCACCTTTGGCCTCATATTTCTGCTTTCCATCTCCAGCCGGAAAAAGGGCCAGAGGCTGGCTCTCATGGTGGACGTGCTGCTTCTGGGCGGATCCCTTCTGGCCATGGCTCACATTTTCTTGAACTACGATTACGTGGTGACCAGGTACCCTTACGTGCAGTCTCTGAGCCAATGGGACTTCTGGCTTGGAATACTGGTGACCATTCTCCTCCTGGAGGCTTCCAGAAGGGCCATAGGCTGGGCCTTGCCTCTTACGGCAGTGGGTTTTCTGCTTTACGGGCTTTTCGGGCAAAATCTGCCCGGCATACTCAGGCACACGGGCTTCAGCCTCGAGACTCTGGTGGACCAGCTTTATCTGACCACTGAGGGAATCTTTGGCATACCCCTGGGAGTTTCGGCCACCTATGTCATTCTGTTTGTCATCTACGGGGCTTTTCTGGAAGAGTCGGGCACAGGGGAGGCCTTCACCAAGTTCGCTGTCTCCCTGGTGGGAGGCACCAGGGGAGGGCCGGGGAAGATCTCCTGCGTCTCATCCTCCTTGTTCGGGACCATCTCTGGAAGTGCCGTGGCCAACGTGATGGTGGACGGCTGGCTCACGATACCCTTGATGAAAAGGGCCGGGTTTCGCCCTGAGTTTGCGGCTGCGGTGGAAGCCACTGCCTCAACTGGCGGGCAAATCATGCCCCCTGTGATGGGGGCTGCGGCCTTCGTGATAGCCGAGTTCACAGGCATTTCCTACATAGACATATGCAAGCACGCCCTGATCCCGGCTCTGCTATATTACCTGGCCCTGTTCATGGCCATCCACTTCGAGGCTTCCAGAAGCGGGCTCATGGGCATCCCTAGAGAGGAAAGGCCTGCCCTCAGAACAGTCTTGTCAGAAAAGGGTCACCTTTTCGTGCCCATTCTGGTCATAGTCTATTTCATGATAGGGGGCTATACCCCGATGCTGGCGTGCCTTTACGCCATAGCCTCGGTGTTGCCCATGTCTTTCCTGAGGAGAGACTCCCGCATGGACCTCAAGAAGATATTGAGGGCCCTGGAGGGGGGAGCCAGAAACATGCTGGCAGTTGCTGCGGCTTGTGCCTGTGCCGGTATAGTGGTGGGGATAATCAACCTGACAGGCCTGGGCCTCAAGTTCACGGGCCTGATGCTGGACGTGGCAAGAGGAAGCCTTGCCCCCGCACTCATTCTTACCATGGTGACTGGGATCATCCTGGGCATGGGGCTTCCCACCACGGCGGCATACATAGTGCAGGCAGCGCTCTTGATTCCGGGCCTCATCAAGCTGGGAGTGCCTCTCATAGCCGCCCATCTCTTTGTCTTCTACTTTGCCATCATCTCGGCCATAACACCTCCTGTGGCCATGGCCGTTTACGCAGCCGCGGGAATCAGCGGCTCCAATGTGTGGAACACGGGAATTCAGGCGGTGAGGATAGGAGCCACAGGCTTTGTTGTGCCCTTCATGTTTGTGTACGGCCCATCGCTCCTGCTCATAGGCTCCTGGTGGGAGGTGCTAACCACCATCCTTTCGGCCTCCCTGGGAGTCATCCTGCTTTCCGCAGGCCTCATGGGCTGGTTCATGGGAGAGACCAGGAAGTGGCAACAACTGGTCTTGGTTGCAGCAGCAGTTCTCCTCATAAAGCCGGGCCTGGGCACAGACCTCTTGGGGGTGGCCATGGCCTTTGCCATGGGCCTGTGGCAGCGAGTTGCTGCGGCTTCCCAGAGGAAACCCATCCCCGGGCATGTATCAGGTAAGGAGCCTTGAGCCGGAGAGCCGGATCAGCCCGAGCCTAGGAAAAACTCCTGGAGGACCCTGTTGACCTCCTCGGGCTGTTCCAAGAAAAAGAGGTGCCCGGCCCCCTCCAAGACATGTAACCTGGCACCAGGTATTCTCTGGGCCAGAAGCCTGGAGTTCTCGGGATCCATCATCTGATCCGAACTTCCTGTGAGTACCAGTACAGGGCACCTTATTTCTCCAAGCCGTTCCCTCACGTTGAACCTGGAAAGGGCTTTGAGCTGGAGGGCTGCCCCTTGGGGGGTCGGGGCATGTCTCACAGCCCCTGAGACCCAGTCCTGGAGCCGGAGGGGCTCTTCTTTGAGAAACCTCTCGCCAAAGAGTATTGGAAGCCTCATCCTGACAGATTGCTCTGGGAGAAGGGAGGGGTCAGCCGCCTTGGCCATGAGTTGCATCACCTCTGGGGAAGGGGCCACGGCCTCTTTGCCTCCGTGGGTGGTACAGCCTAAAGCCAATTTCCTGACCCGCCCGGGGTGATCCAGAGCCATGGCCTGGGCTATCAGACCCCCCATGGAGATCCCGAATATGTTGGCAGAGGCCACCCCAATGGCATCCAGGAGCCCGATTGCATCACTGGCCATGTCCGAGATGGTAAAAGGCTCCTGGGGCACGGTGGAGTCCCCAACGCCCCTATTATCGAAGGTGATGACGCGGAATTTCCTTGAAAGCCCCTCCACCTGATATGCCCACGCCTCTTTGACCATGGTGAATCCCCCTATGAGCAGCAGGGGATCCCCTTCACCATGAACTTCGTATGCCAGCTGGATATTGCCCAGGCTCACCTTGGCCATGACTACCCTCCTGTTTTCCTTCTGCCGGCTGAGCCGCCTAAATCCTGCCGTGAGAGACTATCAACACGGCCCGAGCCGGTCAACTCAATTCCCTTAATCCCTGGACCGGATCGAGCTTGCCAAAGCCATCCCCCCGGTTTCTGGCTTGAATCCCCATGGAATACTTGTATGATTCCATGGTGTGCGTGGGAGTCCTGCGCTTGGAGGGGTTCCGGAAGTGACCTTGCAAGAGTTCACCTCTTCGCCAAGCCTTTGAGAAAGGAGATCTCCATGGCATTTGCTTTGGAGGGGATTCGAGTCCTGGACCTCTCACAGTTCCTCTCGGGCCCCAGGTGCACCCAGATTCTGGCGGATATGGGAGCCGAGGTCATCAAGCTGGAGCCGCCCGGGCACGGGGAGACTCTGCGGCTGATGCTTTCCCCGATACCAGGGATGGACCGGATCCTCTCCAACTGGCACAGGAACAAGAGAGGCATAACCCTGGACATTCGGGACCCTCGTGGTCGGGAGCTGTACTGGAGGCTGGCTGGCTGCTCGGATGTGGTGGTGGAGAACTTGGCCCCTGGCTTCATGGAGAGGATGGGCTTGGGCTGGGAGGAGCACAGTGCCAGATACCCAGGTCTCATATATTGCTCCATAAAGGGGTTCGGGCAAAGCGGTCCCTTCCGAGAAAGGTTGGCCTTCGACCTCATAGCCCAGGCCTCAGGGGGCATCATGTATGCCCAGAAGACACCGCACATGACCCCGGGGGTCTTCTTCGGGGATTTCGTGAGCGGGGCATTCGCAGCCATCGGCATCCTCCAGGCCCTCATAGCCAGGTCCCGCACAGGCCAAGGGCAGCTGGTGGACATCTCCATGCAAGACGTGATGTATTTCCACAATTTCCGTGCCTTTGACTGGAGAAGCACTCAGGACATAAGGCACAGCGTGAGAGAAACCTTGGGGGAGAGTCTGGACGAAGTATTGACCAGCCAGGAAAGGCCTTTTCCATGCTGGTACTCCTATCCTGTCAAAGACGGGCATGTAGCTTGCGTGATCCTCACCGACAGGCAGTGGAACGAGTTCGTGGTGAAGGTATTGGGCCATCCCGAACTTTCCACTGAAAACCACCGTTACTCCAACTTCGTACTCAGGCTCAAGGCCAGGGATGAATACCTGGAAAAATTCAAGGAATGGTTCTCCAACAGAACTGCCCGGGAGGTCGATCAGATACTGGCCCATCACCGCATTCCCTGCTCCATTGTGAAAGATCTGGAACAGGTAAACAGCGATCCCCAACTGGAGGCCAGGCAGATGTACGAGTTTGTGGAGCATCCTGGATACGGTGGGATTCCGGTGGTGGGGATCCCGGTGAAGCTTAGCCAGACCCCCGGAACTGTTCGCTCCCCAGCACCGGAGCTGGGCCAGCACAACAAGGAGATTTACTCTGGGCTGCTGGGATTGACAGAACAGGAACTGGAGGAGCTCAAAAAAGAAAAAGTGATCTGAGACCAATGGGTTTCATCCCCCAAGCCTCTTTCCCATGAAAATTGCTCTAAAGGGGCAGATCTCAGAGTACTCCCGAGTTGCCCGGATGGGCTCAGGAGCCAGGCTCCTGTCCAGTTTCTGGTACCCAAGGCGTTGGAAGAAGCTCTGGGCCGAAAGGGTCAGGAGATAGAGTTCTTTTACGCCCTCCTCTCTTGCCTTTTTCTCGGCGAACTCAACCAAGCTCCTGCCCAATCCTGTGCCCCTCAAGGCAGGTGTCACTACCAAGGAGCGCAGAAGCCCGAAGTTTCCATAGACTTCGAGCCCCACCAAACCCAGGGGTGCCTCAGTGGACTCCAGGGCGAAGATCCTGGTCAAAGAGCCATGACCCAGATCCTCAGTGGGAAGCCCGGCTTCCCTGAGCATTTCAAGAGCACCGCCCAGTTCAGATGCATGGAGTTGTCTTGGGAGAGTTTCCAACCGAGACCCGGGGGGCCCCATGTGGCCGGCCATTGTCTTGGATTTCATGGAAAAACTCCCTGGCCTCTCCATAACAAGAGGCAGAGTCTAAGCCTGAACCTCTCAAAATCCCCTGGTTTCAGTCAAGGACACCATTCTGGAAGAAAGGCCGGGGTTCTTGAATTCAAAAAAGAGTCTAGGCTGAGTAACCTTTGGTTGCAATCCCCCCGGAGCCTAGAGAATTCTCTCATTGATGAGGAGAGGGTTTACCCCTCCAGCAAGTTCCTGGCAGAATCAACTCCAGTCTGTCAGCCTGGAGCATTGGGCCCCAGCCGGTCACAAGGTGCAATAAGGAAGAAGAAAAGAGTGGTTTCCACTTCGGCAAGGGATTGTTTTCTCGGCGAGGTGGGATAGACTAGAAACCAGTTTTGGGGTCTTGTTGGCTAGGCCAGTGAGGTTGGATAGGCTGTTTTGGGAGAGAGTGGGTCTGTGTGCTCCTTTACCCTGTCCCGTGAGAGGGATCAAGAGGCAGGCTTCCCCGATGGTTCTGGAGGGGCAGATTAAGATTCTTGGCAGTGCGGCTAGGGCTGAAGGAAGAGGAGAAAGCCGGCAGATCAGGGATTTCATAAGCACGGACAGCTTGGAGCCAAGTTGCAGGAGTGGAGGGTGAGGTCTGGTCTTCTTTTTCTTGCCGTCCTTAATGTTTTTGCCAGCTTTGTCCATGTTTCGCGATCCTGTTCAGATACACCCGAGGAAAACCTCCAGGAATTCGCACAGGCCGGGCAGCCCGCATCCTACCAGGAAGCCCTTAAGGCCTGGAGCAGCGCTGAGCAGATAAGCCAGTGGGTCAAAGCAAACTTCCGCTATGACCTCCCCAGGGCCTTGGAATTCTCTGAAACAAAGAGGAAAACCAACAATGAGAGGCTTGTTTTGAGCCCTGCACAGCTCTTTGAGAGAAGAAGCGGGGTCTGCCTGGATCTCTCCAGGTTTTGTGTTGAGAGCCTGGCACAAGTCCATGGGGAAAGCCAGCCCAAGTATTTCCTCATCAAATTCGAACCCTTTGAAATCAAGGGAAACATATTCAGGGCACACTGGATGGCGAGTTTCAGAAGGGACAACAGGATCTATTTTTTCTGTGATTCCCACCGTCCGGGTCACATAGCCGGACCTTACAGCACTCCAGAGGAATTCATACAGGAATACGAGAAGTACAGAGCCCGCAAGGTAACACAATTCCAGGAGCTTGAGACGTACGTGGCAAGGAAAAGGTTCTCCATTGGAACTGAACGCAATGAACGAAGGCAGCCAAAGCTCAAGCGCTCCGAGAAAGCACCTTCCAATGTCTTGAATTAGATGGGAGAAACAATTTTTTGGGGGCTCTGAATTTAGGATGGCCGGGTGGATCAAGGTGGAGGCTTTCAGTTGGGGGCCTGCCCCTGGACTCGGCAAAGAAAAGGACACCATTTGGGGGCTCAAGCCCCAAGAGCCCCGGGACGTTCTGAGATCTTGGGGGCCAAGAGCCCTCATCATTTCTCATAGCATATGAACATGTTCTTGAAACACATGGGCATCGGCGGTGCTGAACCCGTTAATTAACCTGTATCCTGAGCGACTCGTGAATTCCGAAGGCTAAGAAAGGAGAAAAAAGATGAGTGAAAACAAAGATGCTATGACCGACGAGAGAGCAGGGAAAGCACTAGGTGAGAGAAAACAACTCAGGGATTGGTGGCCCAAGCAGTTGAACTTGAAGATCCTCCACCAGAACTCGCCCCTGTCCAACCCCATGGGCCGGGACTTCAACTACGCCCAAGAGTTCAAGAGCTTGGACTTAAAGGCAGTGAAGGAGGACCTGCGCCAACTCATGACCGACTCCCAGGATTGGTGGCCTGCTGACTTCGGCCACTACGGCCCTCTTTTCATCCGCATGGCCTGGCACAGTGCCGGGACCTACCGCATCGGAGACGGCCGAGGAGGTGCCGGTACAGGCCAGCAGCGCTTCGCTCCTCTCAACAGTTGGCCCGACAATGTGAACCTGGACAAGGCCCGGCGATTGCTTTGGCCCATCAAGAAAAAGTACGGCCGAAAGATCTCTTGGGCAGACCTGATTATTCTGGCTGGAAACGTGGCCCTGGAATCAATGGGCTTCAAGACCTTGGGATTCGCAGGCGGCCGGGAGGACTGGTTTGAGCCAGATGAGAGCGTTTACTGGGGCTCTGAGGGGACTTGGCTTGAGGACAAGCGCCATTCGGCAAGAGGCGACCTGGAGAATCCCCTGGCAGCAGTGCAAATGGGGCTCATCTATGTAAATCCCGAAGGACCCAACGGAAATCCGGATCCGGTGGCTGCCGCCAAGGACATCAGGGAAACCTTCGGGCGCATGGGCATGAATGACGAGGAGACAGTGGCGCTGATTGCAGGTGGCCACACCTTTGGGAAATGCCACGGTGCAGGCCCAGCCACACATCTGGGCCCCGAGCCAGAGGCAGCCCCAATAGAAGAGCAAGGCCTGGGGTGGAAAAGCAGTTTCGGCACAGGAAAGGGCCCGGACACCATAACCAGCGGTCTGGAGGTCACCTGGACCGTCACGCCCACCAAGTGGAGCAACAATTTCTTTCACAACCTGTTTCGTTATGAGTGGGAATTGACAAAGAGTCCGGCAGGGGCGCACCAATGGGTTGCCAAGGGGGCCCCGGAAATAGTGCCCGACGCCCATGACCCCAACAAGAAGCATCCCCCAACTATGCTGACCACAGACCTTTCTTTGCGTTTTGACCCGGTTTACGAAAAGATTTCCAGGCGTTTCATGGAGCATCCAGAGGAGTTGGCTGAGGCTTTTGCCAAGGCCTGGTTCAAGCTTACCCACCGGGACATGGGGCCTCGCTCCAGATATCTGGGCCCAGAGGTGCCGGAACAGGAGTTCATCTGGCAGGACCCCATTCCATCGGTGAACCATGCTTTGATCCAGGAGAGCGACATGGTTGCCCTGAAAGCCAAAATCTTGGGCTCGGGTCTCTCGGTGTCTGAGCTGGTCTACACAGCCTGGTCGGCTGCCTCCACTTTCCGCGGCTCTGACAAGAGAGGAGGGGCCAATGGAGGCCGAATCCGTCTTGCCCCGCAGAAGGATTGGGAGGTGAACATGCCCCAACAGCTGGCCAAGGTGCTGGGCGTGCTCGAAACCATAAAAAAGGACTTTGACTCCACCGCCTCTGGGGGCAAGAAAGTTTCACTGGCAGACCTGATCGTGTTGGGTGGATGTGCGGCTGTGGAGCAGGCTGCCAGAAATGCTGGCTTTGAACTGAAGGTTCCTTTTGCACCCGGCAGAATGGATGCCTCCCAGGAGCAGACAGATGTCAACTCCTTCTCGGTCCTGGAGCCCGTATACGACGGCTTTCGCAATTACCTCAAGACCAGGTACAGCGTCCGGGGCGAGGAACTCCTCATAGACAAGGCGCAGTTGCTGACGCTCACGGCGCCCGAAATGACGGTTCTGGTGGGAGGCCTAAGGGTCTTGAACGCAAACTACAAGAGGTCCCAGCACGGGGTATTCACCCAAAGGCCGGAGAGCCTTACCAATGACTTCTTCGTGAATCTGCTGGACATGGGCACAGAATGGGAACCATCTTCGCAAGATGGTGAGCTGTTCCAAGGCTTGGACCGTAAGACCAGTGCCCTCAAGTGGACTGCCACCCGGGTGGATCTCATATTCGGACATGACTCCCAGCTCAGGGCCTTGGCAGAACTGTACGCATGTGAAGACTCCCAGGAGAAGTTCCTGCAGGATTTTGTGGCGGCATGGAACAAGGTCATGAATCTGGACCGCTTTGATCTTGCCTAGGAGGATTTGAAAGTGGACAGGAGGCGGGAAAAGCACTTCTGCCCGGGTTTTTCGTGGCACCACCCCGGCCAACCCGCCTCCTAGTCCGGACTTGCTTCGTCCTTGCCAGGGTCATCTCCTGGGAAGTCACCTAATTTGAAAAAGGGGACCAAATCAGTTCCGCAGGCGTTTGGCAGCCCAAGCATCTTCGGGCACCACTTTCCCCAATTGATTCCAATTGAAGACCCTCTCTTCTTGGGGCACCTTGGGGAAAGCTGGGCCCCCCTCGGACCATGGGTTAGAGGTGAAATCCCAGTTGCACCCCTTGGTCTTTTACCCAAATCGAGTCAAACACAAAATGGGTAAAAGGCTACCTCCCATTTTTGTAGGTTTTTGGGGAAAATGATCCTCTTTGAAGGCTCGTTTTCCTAAGGATATGACCCGGCTCGTGTAAATGACCCACCCCGTGGTGTGCCAAAGTAGGGGGAGTAATGCCAGCCTGTCCCAGCTCTGAGCAGAGGTGAGCCCGAGCCCCCATGGGGAGGAGCAAGGTGGAGTTGGGGAAATGGGGCAGATTTTGGGTCATTGGGAGTGTTGGCGTAAGATCCCAGCAATTCTAACTCACACAGTTGGCGGTACATCCCCCTTTCTTTGGTTGCTCTCTGAGAAGCCCCGAAGCTGCCTCTCCCTCCATGCACGCGCTCACTCCCTTTGGTTTACCAACCCTCCTAACCCTTCACCACGCCCAGCGGCCTCAGTTTGACCACCTTCTTGCTTATGCCCGCTTCGTGGACCACGTTCACCACGTTGTTCACATCCTTGTACGCCTCCGGGATTTCCTCAACCAATGTGGCCTTGCTGGCTCCCCTGACTATTATTCCTGCAGCCTCCAGCTCCCTGGAAATGGCCCTTCCCCTTGAGGCTTTCATGGCCTGATGACGGCTCATGAGCCTTCCTGCACCGTGGCAGGTGGATCCGAAGGTCTCCTTGTAAGCCTGCTGGGTGCCTGCAAGCACATAGGAACAGCGCCCCATGTCCCCTGGAATCAGAACAGGCTGCCCAACTTCCCTGTAATCTTCAGGGATCTCAGGGTGCCCGGGCGGAAAGGCCCTGGTGGCCCCTTTTCTGTGAACGCAAAGTCTGATTTTCTTGCCTTGCACCTCGTGCTCTTCCAACTTGGCAATGTTGTGGCAGACATCGTACACCAGTTCAAGACCAAGTTGTCTGGGCCCCAGGCCGAATACCTGCTCGAAGGTTTCCCTCACCCAGTGGCTTATCATCTGGCGGTTCACAAAGGCGAAGTTGGCGGCTGCGGCCATGGCCGCCAGATAGTCCCTTCCCTCCTGGGAGTCTACCGGGGCACAACATAGCTGAGGGTCCGGAAGTTCTATGCCGTAGTCCCTGGAGGCCTTCATCATGATCTTGATGTAATCGTCGCAGACCTGATGCCCCAGCCCCCTGGAGCCTGTGTGCACAAGCACAGTGGCCATGTCTTTCTCCAGGCCGAAAGCTCTGGCCGCCTCCTCATCGAAAACCTCTTCCACGTAACCCACCTCCACAAAATGGTTCCCGGAGCCTACTGTGCCAAGCTGGGACTTGCCCCTTTCCATTGCCCGGTCGCTCACAAGCGAGGCGTCGGCCCCCTGTATGCATCCCCCTGCCTCCATGTGTTCCATGTCCGAAGCGGACCCGTAGCCCCTCTCAATTGCCCATCGCACCCCCTTCTCCAGGACGCGGGCCAGCTCCTGGGGACCCAGTTTGAGGTCCTTCCTATGGGATCCCACCCCTGATGGTATGTTCCTGAAAAGGGCATCCACCAAAGGGTTAATCATCTTCTGCACATCCTGGCGGCTCAGACCTGAGCGCATGAGCCGCACCCCTCAGTTGATGTCGTATCCAACGCCGCCGGGGGAGACAATTCCAGATTCTACCCTGAATGCAGCAACCCCTCCTATGGCAAAGCCGTACCCCCAGTGAATGTCAGGCATGGCCATGGAGCGACCCACGATCCCTGGCAAACTGGCCACGTTGGCAACCTGCAGCAGACTCTGGTCCTTGCTGATGTCCCGCATCATCTCCTCGTCGGCATAAACCAAACCTTCGGTGAGCATCTTGCCCCCCCTGGGGATGATCCATCGCCAAGGGTCCAGTTTCTGAAGCTTGATTGAACTTTGATCTGATCTCATTTCTCGGCCTCCCTTTGCTGCCCTGGAAGAAGGCTTAAGATCATTCTCCAGGAGCCTTGGAGAACAATGAAGTAAGCTGCATAATTTCCACTTTGCCCAATGACACTTTAACTGTCCAGATTCTCCTCATAAAGAGCTCCGGCTCCTTGTGTGCGCCTCGGGTTGAGCCACGGCTCCTTCGCCCCCATCAGTTGCGCTTCTGGGGATGAGCTGTCTTGGACCGGATTATTCGTTGAGATGCACCACCTTGGGGGCTAGCTCCCCCTAACCAACTGGATGTCTCAAGATGTCCAGAATCAAGACCCTTGTTGGCTCCTCTCGCCTGGCAGATTGTCTTGAGACACGGCCTGCTTACGCCAATTGAATCCACTTCTCAGCCTGGACTAGCCACTTCCCCTGAAGAATGCAGGCTAGATGTCCAGGATTATCCTGGCCCTCCAGATGCCCCCCAGTTTTTCCAGCCTCGCCTGGTGATAGGTCACTGCCTTCAGCCCTGTCTTTATTGGATGACGACCCTCCTCGTAAGGCTCACCCCAGGCTCTTGCCTCCAGCCATCCCTCCTCCAGTCTTTGGAACTGAAAACTGCGCAAGAGAAGACCCCTGGCATCGAACAGAAACAAGAGCTCCCCCATCCAGGCCACCAGCAAGGATTCCAGGTCCGGGGCTGAAACCTGGATGTTTTCCGTTCTGCGTTTGCGTATCCTGCGCCTGTCGGTGATCAGAAAGAAAAGAGACCTGGCTGCATTTTGAAAGAGTTCCTCCAGATTCCTCCCCCTTATCAACACTGCCACATCACCGGTATGGTCCAAGAGCGTAAAAGGCCGCATCGGCTCTTCCCTGCAAATAACGTTACTTCCCTCCAAATCAGATTATACCCGAACAGCCTTTCAGGTTCTCGGACAAGTTCTTGACACCCCAGAGCGCCCATGGGTATGATCAGCACATCCGTAACCATGGAGTGAGTAAGAAATGCCAAAGGAAAAGTTTGACAGAAAAAGGCTCCTCAAGGAGCCTGACGAGTTCATAAGCACCAGTATGAAGGCCATGGCCTGGCTACGCAGAAACAGCCGCTGGGTGACTGCCGGAGCAGTATTGTTGGTGGTCTGCGGGGTGGCGGTCTGGGGATGGAAAGTATACCAGGCCAGGAGGGAAGCCCAGGCTCAGGAATTGCACAGCCAGGCCTATAGTCTGTACGCAAGGGCCATGGAGCAGACCAACAGGGATGCTTCCACGGACCTGATGGGCAGGGCAGCCGAGAGGTTCCAGGAGGTTGTAAAGCAGTTTCCGGACACCCGCACCGGCTGGATGGCCAGGGTTTACAGAGCCAGGGCCAGGTACGCCCTGGGCAGGCACGTGGAGGCTGTTGAGGATTTCCAGGCAGCCTTGGCCTCGGTGCCCTCAGGGGATGATGGAACCATGCGCGCTTTGGCGCTGCAGGGCTTGGGCCTGGCCTTCCAGGCACAGGGAGAATGGGAAAGGGCAGCTTCGGCTTTCCAAAGCTTGAAGCAGGTTGCTGAAGGGAGCTTTGGCCGTGTGGCTGACCTGGAACTGGCCAGGTGTTACGAAAAACAGGGTAAGACCAAAGAAGCCTTGGACATGTACCAGTCTTTGCTGGGTCTTCTGAGCGAACCCCTGCAAAGAGACATGATTCAGGCTCGCATGGCCAGGCTTTCACAAAGCCTCAAGGAGTGAGATTCCCAGCTCTCTTTCCACCTGCCTTGTTCAGGAGCATTGGATAGTGCGGGTTGAGTACCGGATTCAATTGTAACAATGCTGAGTTGTTTCAAGAAAGCCCGTCTCGGGTGTGAGACCTGAGACAGGGTTCCTGGTCGGTAAATCTTGAAATATCACGGAGGCTTGGGGGCGTGAGTCCCAAATCCCGTGGGCTTGGCAAGTGGGCCGGGCTGAGGCTTGAGGCAGAGGAGATTCCCGGTGCCGGTTAGGCCAGTAATTGCAAGTAGTCTTCTCCTTTTCTTGGCCGTGGGCGCGGGCCCTTCTTGCCCTGCGCCCTGCTTTGCCCTGCAGCAGGAGGCGGATCTCCAGTGGGCCCTGGCCGAAAATCTCTCTGGGAGAGGAGAACATTACCGTGCCATAACCGAGTACGAGAGGTTCATTTTTTATTTCCCGCGGGATTCCAGGGTGGGGCTGGCAAGGATAAGGGTCCTGGAGTCCTATGTGGCAGGCAGGTGGTGGCCCGAGGCTCTGAAGGCTGCCAGGGAGGTTTTGGAGGATCAGGAGCTCTCCCAGGGATTTCGCTGCAGGGCCATGGAACTCCTGGGGATTTGTTACATGCGCATGAAGGATCCGGTCAAAGCACGCGAGAGCTTCAAATCAGCCCTGGAGCTATGCGCCGAGCCGGCTGACAGGGACAGGATAAGGCTTCTTGCCGCAGAGCTGGGAGCCGAGCTCAGGGACTGGGAAGCAGCAGCCCGGGCCCTGGAAGCAATGGAAGCTGGAGGTCTCCCGGGGCAGGCAGCTCAGGAGCAGGCCAGCAGGATCAGGCGGGGGGAACTCTCATCCAAGGAACGCTCCCCATGGACGGCCGGAGTCCTTGCCGGGCTTTTCCCTGGAGCAGGTCACGCTTATCTGGGTAGGTGGGAAGATGCAGCCTTGGTCTTCCTGGTGAACGGGGCGTTTCTGGGGGCAACCGTGGAGGCCGTTCAAAAAAAAGAGCCAGCCCTGGCCGCAGGCATGGCTATGGCCGAGCTCTTGTGGTACTCGGGGAATATCTTCAGCGCGGTTTCCAATGCTCATAAACAAAATAGGAGGCTTTCCGAGCAGTGGAGCCGGGAACTGGGCTCGGAACAGGGTCTTCCTGGGGAGTCAAGACGGTGAAACGCGAAAACCTCAGAGGTGGGGCGGTGGCCCTGACAATGCTTATCTTTTGGGGGGTGCCCTTGGCCCGGGCCGACGGGGATCTGATGGGAGCCCCCCCAGAGGTGCTTAGGAACAGGCTTTCCTCCGAAGCCGCTGGAAAGGAACAGGTCTTGAGAGAAGCCCCTTTTAAGTTCCTCAAGGAGGTGATATCCAGGGTGGATGGTCCCAGATGTTCCATGTATCCCACAGACACCCAGTTCGCCCTGGAGGCTGCCAGGAGGCATGGAGCTGTTCTTGGGCTACTTTTTCTTGTGGACAGACTCTTCCACGAGTGGTCAGAGTCAAAGACAGCGCCCACCATATTGGTTCATGGAAAAGAGAGGTTCTACGATCCCCTGGAGGCCAATGACTTCTGGCTAGACCCAAAGCCCCCATTGGAAGACACTTCTGCGAAAGGGCCCGGTACAAGGCCGTGAAAAAGGAACTCTTGTGCCCCAGATGCGGGGAGAGGGTGCTGGTATACAGGAACCCATTTCCCACAGTGGATCTGATCATTCGCTGCCGTGACGCTGTGGGGAAAGAGGGGATAGTCTTGGTGGAGAGGAAAAATCTTCCCCTGGGATGGGCTCTCCCTGGCGGATTCGTGGATTACGGGGAGTCCTTGGAGCAGGCTGCCCTGAGAGAGGCCATGGAAGAGACAGGGCTGGTGGTGGGAGGACTAAGGCAGTTCCACGCTTACTCGGATCCCTCCAGGGACCCCAGGCAGCACAACATAAGCGTGGTTTTTCTGGCCGAAGCCCAGGGAGTCCCGAGGGCTGGGGACGATGCCGCAGGCTGCAAGGTTTTTCCGCTGGACTCTCTGCCAGCCCCATTGGTTTTCGACCATTCAAGTATACTGGCGGACTACCTTCGCTTTCTCTCCACAGGGCATTTGCCTTGAGTTTGCAGCAACATGCCCCTGTGGCTTGCCCCAGGCTATGGGCCGAGGAGACTGGCCGGATTCAGTCTTCAATCCCTCAGAAGGCTTGGAGATGTTGGCACCAGAAACTCTTCCGAGCCACTGTCCCAGAATTGGACTGTTTCCAGCCAACACCGCATCAGGGCAATTGACTCCATTGATTGGCCCGCATCACCCACTGCTCGTGAGCAAAGGTTGGCATGCCGCAAGGCCCCACAGGGGACGGGAAACAAGGCTGGCCTCCCATGGCTGGGGTGTCCTAAGGGGTATCCCTGGCTTGCCCTGCAAGGGGCCCGTGAAGTTTTGGGTGACAGGGATCGTTCCCTTGACTGAGCACCCCGCCAAAGGATACAAAGGGAACGGGGGAGTGCTGTTTTTGAAAAACACACAAGAAACAAGGAGAGGTGCCATGAAAATGGGATTGCGTGCATGGGTGGGCTTGGTGGCAGTTGCAGGGCTTGTTTTAACACTCACGGCTTGTGAATCCACCAAGCATGCGCTTGGAATCGGCGAGCCGCCTCCGCCCCCAGCTCCAAGATACTATGATTTCCCGGATGTGCTTGTGCCACCTGAGTTGGAACTGGACACAAAGGGATCGGTTGTGTACGAGGTAGGCGGGACAAAGGCTGGAGTGCTTCTTTTCTCGGGAAGGGTGGAGGTGGAGTCGCTGGCAGAGTTCTTTCGCAGGTCCATGCAAAGGGACGGATGGAGCCTGGTCAGCAGCGTCAGGTTCAACAGGCTGCTTCTGAGTTTTGTCAAAGCCGATCGGGCTTGCCAGGTACTGATTTGGGAGAAGCCCCTCACCACAGAGGTAGAGATACAGCTGCTGCCCATCAAGAAGTGAGAGGCTCGGCGGGGTCTCAAACAATGGTAAGACTGGATGCCCTAAACATTCTCCTGGGGGTAAGCGGAGGCATAGCTGCTTACAAGGCGCTGGAGCTCCTTAGGCTCCTTACCAAGGAGGGGGCCAAGGTATGGACAGTAATGAGCAGGGCTGCCACCGAGTTTGTAGGGCCCCTTAGCTTCCAGGCCTTGTCAGGGAATCCGGTTCGCACAGAGATGTTTTCCCACACCCAGGAAAGCCAGATCCAACACATAGCTTTGGCAGACCTGGCCCAGCTGGCAGTGGTGGCCCCTGCCACGGCTAATCTCATAGCAAAGATGGCCCACGGCCTGGCCGACGACATGCTGAGCACCACACTGCTGGCAGTGCGCTGTCCAACGGTGGTATGCCCGGCCATGAACGTGAACATGTACAGCCATCCCGCCACCCAGAGGAACATAGAGCTGCTAAGGGGAAGGGGGATCTGGATAGTGGAGCCCGAAGAAGGGGAGCTGGCCTGCGGCTGGGAGGGCAAAGGGAGACTGGCAGATTTGGAGACTATCTTGGAAACCCTGAAGGCAGCCCTATGTCCCCAGGACCTGGCCGGGGAGAGAGTGTTGGTAACGGCAGGGCCCACATGGGAGCCCCTGGATCCGGTGAGATTCATCTCCAATCGTTCCTCAGGAAAGATGGGATTCGCAGTGGCCAGGGTGGCCAGGCGGAGAGGGGCCTCTGTGACCCTGGTGAGCGGGCCCACGGGACTGAGGCCACCTCCTGGGGTTCGGCTCGTGCAGGTTGAGTCCGCAGCCCAGATGAGAGAGGTTGTCATGGAAAATCTGGCTGAGGCCACGGTGGTGGTGAAAGCTGCGGCAGTGGCCGACTATAGACCAGAGGAGATCCGGGGGGATAAGATAAAAAAAACAGAAGAAAACTGGGCCCTGTCACTGACCAGGACCCCGGATATCCTGGCCCAAATAGGGGCGAGCAAGGGCAACAGGATCCTGGTGGGTTTTGCTGCCGAGACCCGTACTGTTCTGGAGAACGCCAGGGAAAAGCTGCTCAAGAAAAACCTGGACTGGATAGTGGCGAACGATGTCACAAAGCCAGGCTCTGGCTTCGGCACAGAGACCAATCAGGTGATCCTCATTGGTCGGGACGGAACCATCCAGGAGCTGCCCCAGATGTCCAAGGAGGAGGTGGCCTGGGCCATCCTGGACAGGGTGGTGCTTACAAGGAGGGCGGAAAAGTAAGGGAGGCTCTCCAAGAGACCGCTTCTGCGAAGGGGCATGGCCGGGTAGGGTTGCGAGGCGGGCAGGAAGGCGTGGCAATGCAGTTCTGGGAGATCCTAAGCCAGGTGGAATTCAGGCTAAGAATCAGGGCCGGGTTTACAGGCGGAAGGCTCCCTGTTTCCATAGGCAGGGCGCTGCAAAGTCTTGTGCAGGACTCCCCGCAGGAGCAGCACAAGCTCCAGAGCCTGCAGCAAGTGGCTCTGGAGGTGCAGGGCTGCAAGGCCTGCGCTTTGCATCTTTACCGTACAAAGGTGGTGGTGGGGGAAGGGGAACCCAGGGCCGAGCTGGTCTTTGTAGGGGAAGGCCCAGGAGAAGAGGAGGATCTCCAGGGAAGGCCCTTTGTGGGCCCGGCCGGACAGCTTCTTGACAAGATAATATCCGCCATGGGGCTGAGCCGCCAGGAAGTCTTCATAGGCAATGTGGTCAAGTGTAGACCCCCTGGGAACCGAATTCCCAGGCCAGAGGAGGTGGAAGCCTGTTCAAGTTTTCTTTTCAGACAACTCAGAGCCATATCCCCCAAGGTTATTTGTGCCCTGGGAGCGGTGGCTGCCCAGACCCTATTGAATACCTCGGATCCCATTGGGAGGCTGAGGGGCAGGTTCCAGAAGTGGGAGGGTATAGCAGTCATGCCCACCTTTCACCCCTCGTATCTCCTTCGCAACCCGGAGAAGAAAAGGCAGGTGTGGGAGGACATGAAGCAGATACTGGGATTCCTGGGGCGGCATATTCCCCAGGCTCAATAGGCTGCAATCGGGATCCTGGGCAGACAAGGCTTGGGCAGTAATTGAACATATCCTGCAGCCAGGCCAGAGTTGTGTAACACAGAGTTTCTTTTTTGTCTGGGGCAAGAAGGGGGTTTTGGGGGGAGAGTTCTTGGCTCGAGTCAGGCCTGGGGCGCTCCTTTGGTTGGGTTTGAAGAAAAACCCGAGCTACTAATCGGTTCATGTCCCTCCAGGAATGGTGCGAGAAAATGAGAAACTGGATTCACTTGAGAGCTTTGGGTGGCTGTTTGCTGTGCCTGGCCCTCCTGGTGCCGGTGGGGGATGTCTATGCCCAAAAAGGGGCAGGGCCTGTGATGGTGGTTCATGTGGACAGCGTTATAAATCCTGTGACAGCCGAGTTCATAGACGAGAACATCAAGAGGGCTTCCTCCAAGGATGCGGCCCTGGTGGTGGTGCAGCTGGACACCCCGGGGGGTCTGGATACGGCCATGCGGGAGATAGTCAAGAGTATCCTCAACAGCCCAGTGCCGGTGGCAGTGTATGTGGCTCCTTCTGGAGCCAGGGCAGCATCAGCCGGGGTTTTCATCACCCTGGCCGCAGATGTGGCTGCCATGGCCCCGGGCACCAACATAGGAGCTGCCCACCCCGTGGCCATGGGTGGCAAAGACATGGGCGACGAGATGGCCAAGAAAGTGGAAAACGATGCAGTGGCCTACATACAGGGCATAGCCACCAAGAGGAAACGCAATGCAGAGTGGGCCGAGCAGGCGGTGAGAAAAAGCGTCTCTATTCCAGCTGAAGAGGCGTTGAGGCTGGATGTCATAGACCTTGTGGCAGAGAACCTGGAGGACCTCCTTGCCCAGCTCCACGGAGGCACCCTGGTTAGGGATTCGGGAAAGATGGTCCTGGATGTGAAGGGCAGGCCGGTGGAGCACGTGGAAATGGGCTGGCGTCAAAGGCTTCTGAATGCCCTTAGCAACCCGAATGTGGCTTACATCTTGCTCATGATCGGGCTGGCAGGCCTTTACTTTGAGCTGGCCCACCCAGGCTCTGTCTTCCCAGGAGTGATAGGGGGAATATCTCTGATCCTGGCATTTTACGCATTGCACACCCTGCCCATCAACTATGCCGGGGCCATGCTGATTCTGTTGGGCATAGTGTTTTTTATTGCAGAGCTCAAAGTAAGCAGTTACGGGCTGCTGACCTTGGCTGGAGTGGTTTCCCTCACTTTGGGCTCCCTCATGCTTTTCGACGCACCGGGCGCGTACCAGAAACTGGCCTGGAAGGTGCTCATACCAACCGTGCTGGCTGTATCTGGTTTTTTTGCTGTGGTGGCCACCTTGGCCTTCAAGGCTTACATGAGAAAGCCCGTGGCAGGCAGCAGGGGCATGATAGGAGAGAAGGGCAGTGCCATGAGCAGGATCGCCCCGCGGGGAAGGGTTTTCGTGCACGGAGAGATTTGGGATGCCCTGAGCGAGGAACCCATTGAGGAAGGTGAGCGGGTGGAGGTGACTGGCATCCAGGGCTTGACCCTCCAAGTCCGCCGAGCAGGGGAATAAGAGGTTCTCATTCAAAATAGAAGAAATGTGAGGAGGTGCCCATGTCTTTCACGGTTCTGATACTGGTGATCCTGGGAGTGATGTTGCTCGTCTCGGCCATCAAGATAGTCAAAGAATACGAGCAGGCCGTGATCTTTCGTCTGGGTAAATACATAGGCCGTCTGAAGGGTCCAGGGATTATTTTCCTCTGGCCTGTGATAGATAAGATGGAGCGGAAGGTGGATCTAAGGGTCATCACCCTGGATGTGCCTCCCCAAGATGTGATCACCAGGGACAACGTTTCGGTCAAGGTGAATGCTGTGGTGTATTACAGGGTCATGGATCCCAACAAGGCAGTCATCCAGGTGGAGAATTATCACCTGGCCACATCCCAAAAGGCCCAGACCACCTTGAGGAGCGTTCTGGGCGAGGTGGAGCTGGACGAGCTCTTGGCCCACAGGGAGAAGATCAACGAGAGGCTCCAGAGCATACTGGACAGAGAAACGGATCCTTGGGGAATAAAAGTCTCCTCAGTGGAGGTCAAACACGTGGACCTTCCCCAAGAGATGCAAAGGGCCATGGCCAGGCAGGCAGAGGCCGAAAGGGAAAGGCGCTCCAAGGTCATAAACGCCGAGGGTGAGTTCCAGGCAGCTCAAAAGCTGGTGCAGGCCGCAGACATGATCTCCAGGACGCCCGTGGCCCTTCAACTGCGCTTCCTGCAGACCCTTACGGAAGTGGCTGCGGAGAACAACTCCACCATTGTGTTCCCCATCCCCATTGACTTGGTGCAGCACCTGATACCTTCCAGGCAGCCCAACACGGAAGAGGCACGACCCAAGGGGGACTAGAGCAAGTCATTGCCTGTTGCGGAATGTTCGGGACAGCCCATGGCTTAAGTGGGATGATCCTGGAGGCGAGTTGGTCGTAGTCAGCAGAGGGGCGCCAAAGAACAGGAAAACTTCCCCCAGGCGACTCTTGAGCTGTCCCGATGCACAGGGGGGGGACATCCGAGGTGGCGGGCCCTGATGGGTAATCTGGCAAAGACATGAAAGGACTCATGGTGAGATGGGCTGTGAGCGCCATGGCTTTACTGCTCACAGCCGCGTTGCTGCCGGGCATAAGGGTCGGGGGTGTGTTCTCGGCCCTGGTGGCAGCAGCCTTCCTGGGCATTTTCAATGCCCTGCTCAGGCCTGTGCTCCTGCTGCTTACCCTACCCATCAACATTCTCACCCTGGGGCTTTTCACCCTGGTCATAAACGGCCTGATGCTCCAGCTTGTGGCCTCGGTCACAAAAGGAGTGGAGATAGACGGATTCGGCTGGGCAGTTCTGGGCTCGGTGCTCCTGGGAGTCATAAACTGGGCGGTCAGTGCTCTCATAGGGGACAGGGGAAATGTGGAGGTGATAGAGCTGAGAAGGCGCAAGGATGGAACCTGGGAGATGTAGGCTGCAGAATTTGTGAGAAGTGGATGATCGTGGGCAAGTTACCAACTTGCTTGCGCCATTTTCAATGTGTTTGAGACCTCTTTGGGGAAATGAGACTAGCCCAGAGGGGCTTTTGGCCTCGGAGTCCTAAAGTATGCCAGGGGCCAGGGGGGGTGTGAACCCCCAAATGTGGTAATCCTCCTTGAACGATCCGAGTTAACGAAATGTTATCTTGAGTTGTTCCTTATTCCTGCCCGCAAGAGGCGTCCCCACAGGGAACCAGTTCATTCATGCCGCAGGGCATGGGCCGAGACCCTCCTTTGGCCCTCCATCTTCCATAAGCAAGTCTCTCCGTGTGCGGGAGGGTTTCTTGCCGACTCACGGGCCGGCAGAATAACCCAACAGAAGTGGGCCGATGTTCCAAAATCAGGTGGGTTTGGGGGGCTTTGCCGAATCCTCGCGGGTTAGCTAATATGATGAAAGTGTAAAGAGGCCTGAGAGCCCTGTGCATGAGGCCGGAGAAATCCCATGGACCGCGTCACCCCCATGTTTCAGCAGTATCTGGAAATCAAGGAGAAGTATAAGGACTCCATCCTTTTTTACCGCATGGGGGATTTTTACGAGATGTTCTTCGAAGACGCCAAGGTGGCCTCCAAGATCTTGGATATTGCGCTCACCAGCAGGGACAGGGACAAGGACTCGGGCGTGCCCATGTGCGGGGTGCCATACCACTCAGCTGCCGCCTATATAGCCAAACTGGTGCAACAAGGCCACAAAGTGGCCATTTGCGAGCAGGTGGAAGACCCCCTTGAAGCACGGGGCCTGGTCAAACGGCAGGTGGTGAGGGTGGTGACCCCTGGGCTGGTGGTGGATCCAGACGGCCTGGTGTCCGAGGAGAACAATTATCTCATGGGAGTATGTCCCATGGGGGACATGTACGGGGTGGCGATCCTGGATGTTTCCACAGGGGAGTTCAGGCTCACAGAGCTCTCGGGGGAGAAAACGCTTTTGTCCGAAGGTGAGAGGATAAGGCCCAAAGAACTTCTTCTCCCAGAGGGGTCTGGGCAAAGGGAGGACTTGGCAGCCTGCTTGAGACAGTGGAGCCCAACGCTTGTCACGTACCGGGCTGCCAGCGAGTTCTCAAGGCAACATGCCTTTAGCCTGCTTTGCCATCACTTCGGGGTTCGGTCCCTGGAGGGTTTTGGATGCGGGGGAATGTCTGCTGGGATAACGGCGGCCGGGGCTGTGCTCTCCTATGCCAAGGAGACCCAGGGTGAGGAACTTCCCCATGTGCGTGCTCTTAGGCCCTATCTTTTGGGGGAGCATATGGTCCTGGATGAGTGGACCAGGAGGAACCTCGAGCTTTTCGAGAACCTGCAGGACCGCTCCCGGAAAAACACCTTGCTGGAGGTGCTAGACCGGACCATGACACCCATGGGGGCCAGGGCTCTGAGGAGATGGCTGGGCTATCCCTTGCTGGATCCGCAAAGCATAGGGCAAAGGCTTGAGTCGGTGGAGGAACTCTTTAGGCAGAACGGGCTCAGGGAGATGCTGAGGAAGGCTTTGGGGGGGATACAAGATCTGGAGCGGCTGGCTGGAAGAATTTCCTTGGGAGTGGCCAATGCCAGGGATCTGGTAAGCCTCAAGGATTCCCTGAAGGCTCTTCCGGCCCTGAAGGAGACTCTCGGGGGAGCCAGGAGCAGCATTTTGGCCCAAGCCGGGGAGTCCCTGGACATATTGGAGGACGTGGTGGAGTGGGTGGAGTCAACCCTGGTGGAAAATCCACCTCTTTCTCCCAAGGAGGGTGGGCTGATAAGGCAAGGGGTGCATCCGGAACTGGACGAATGGATCAGAATAGGTAAGGACGGAAAAAAATACATCGCAGCAATGGAAGAAAAAGAGAGGCATAGGACTGGAATCCCCGGACTTCGTATAGGCTACAACAGGGTGTTCGGCTATTACCTGGAGGTTACCAAGTCCCAGAGCCGCCTGGTGCCACCTGACTACATCCGAAAGCAGACTCTGGTCAACGCCGAGCGATATGTCAACGAGGAACTCAAGGAGTACGAACTCAAGGTACTGGAAGCAGAGCAAAAAAGAGCTGCCCTGGAACAGCAGCTCTTCGAGGAGCTGAGAGAGCGCGTGGCCAGCCAGGTACACAGGATCCAGCAGACCGCCAGCCAGTTGGCCCAGCTGGATTGCCTGGCCGGCCTGGCACAGGTGGCCCTGGAGAACCGCTATGTTAGACCAAGGATAGAGGAAAACAGGAGTCTGAGGATCCGGGAAGGGCGCCACCCTGTGGTGGAAAAAATTTCTACGGGGGAGAGGTTTGTGCCCAATGACCTGGAGCTGGATGGGGACTCTGTTCACATGATGGTACTCACCGGGCCCAACATGGCAGGAAAGTCCACCTATTTAAGGCAGGTTGCCCTCATAGTGCTGATGGCCCAGGCAGGCTCGTTTGTGCCGGCTTCGGAGGCCTCCATAGGACTCGTGGACAGGATTTTTACCAGGGTGGGGGCCAGCGACAACCTGGCCAGGGGCCAGTCCACCTTCATGGTTGAAATGACAGAGACCGCCCAGATCCTCAACAGCGCCAGCCCCCGCAGTCTCATCATCCTGGACGAGGTGGGCAGAGGCACTGGCACAAGAGACGGGCTCTCCATAGCTTGGGCAGTTGCGGAATACATACTGGACAACCCCAGGTTGAGATCCAGAACGCTTTTCGCAACCCATTATCACGAGCTCACCGAGTTGGCCCTCACCAAGGAAAGGGTGCGCAACTTCCACATGGCCGTGAAGGAGTGGGATGAGAAGGTCATATTCCTTCGCCGGGTGGTGGAGGGGGGAACCAACCGCTCCTACGGCATCCAGGTGGCCAGGCTTGCAGGCCTTCCTCCAGAGGTGCTGGAAAGGGCAAGGGAGATCCTGGCCAACTTGGAGAAACAAGAGCTGGACGAGCTGGGTCGTCCCAGGCTGGCCAGGACCAGGAGCAGGCTTAGGTCCTCAAGGGTGGACCCAAGACAGATAAGCCTTTTCGGGGGGGCTCCTGCTGGAGACGGCGGCATCGGGGAGGAGCTTCGCAAACTGGATGTGGACACTCTCACCCCCTTGGAGGCCCTGAATCTTATTCACAAATGGAAAAGGATTTTCCAATGATGGAGAGACCGGGGCCCAAGAACCAGAAGTCATTTTCCATGGAGGTCCTGCTGGACGGCTTCCTGAGCCATTTGGCCTTGGAAAGGGGCTTTTCCAAAAATACCCTGGAGGCGTACAGTCGGGATTTGCTGCGGTTCTTGGAACATCTGGAAGGGGAAGGGGTGGTCAGTTTGGCCCAGGTGAGCCCCACCCATGTCCAGCTGTACTTGGCTGGCCTCCATGAAAGGGGGCTGGGCCCCAGAAGTGCGGCCAGAAGCCTGGCGGCCCTGAGGTCCTTTTTCAGGTACCTTGTCAGGGAGAAGCTCTTGAACTGGAACCCTGCCACCTCGGTGCCTTCCCCCAGGTTGGGTCGCCCTTTGCCCAAGGCCATGAGCCGAGAGGAGGTGGGCAGGCTCTTGGAGGCAGTGCAAGGGGAAGCTCGTCTCAAGTTGAGAGACCAGGCAATACTGGAGCTTCTGTATGGCACCGGGGTTCGAATAAGCGAATTGGTAGGCATGGACATTTCCCAGGTGAGCCTAATTACCGGTACCTTGCTGGTGCGAGGCAAAGGGCAAAAGGAACGGGTGGTGCCTCTGGGGGAGTATGCTGCCGAGGCCCTGAAGCTCTACCTTGAAGAAGCTAGGCCAGGGCTTTGCAATCCCAAATCCTCCCAAGCTCTTTTCCTGAACAGAAGCGGCAGACGCATAAGCAGACAAGGGGTGTGGAAGATGCTGAAGGATTGCGCCAGAAGGGCCGGGATCCCCAGGGCGGTGAGTCCCCACGTGCTTCGGCATTCCTTTGCCACCCACCTCCTGGAGGGTGGGGCCGATCTGAGGGCCATTCAGGAACTCCTGGGTCACTCG
>JBBIOJ010000042.1:0-30229 GCA_037443445.1 Desulfarculaceae bacterium
AGCCTTTCGGGCATCCGCACCCTGCCGCATCAGATCGAAGCGGTCTACCAGGCCATGCTTCCACAGCCCCGGTTGCGCTTTCTCCTGGCGGATGATCCTGGAGCCGGGAAGACGATCATGGCCGGTCTCCTTATAAAGGAACTAAAGCTGCGTGAGGCGATCGAACGTATTCTCATCCTGTGCCCCGCACCGCTCACGATCCAATGGCAAGACGAGATGCTCCGATGGTTCGGGGAGCCTTTCGACATCATCTTTTCCGCCGTTGACCAGCAGCAACTGACCAAACCATGGCAGGGGTCTTCACAGATTATCGCCTCCATGGACTACGCCAAGCAGGAAGACGTTCGCGAGCGCGTCTGGCAACAGCGGTGGGATCTCGTCATCATCGATGAGGCCCACAAGTGTTCCGCAAGGACCGCCTCAGGGGGACAGAATCGAGAATCCAAAGTCGCGACGACAAAACGATATGACCTGGCGTGGCGCCTCACATCCCAGGCGGACCATGTGCTCCTTCTCACCGCCACACCCCACCATGGGGATGAAGACAAGTTCGCTCATTTCCTTCGACTCATTGATCCGGACCTTTTCCCGGAACCCCACCGCCTGGGAAAACAATCTGCGGAAATCCGACAAAACATCTTGCGTCTTGGAAAGGATTCCCCGTGGTGCCTCAGACGCCTCAAAGAAGATCTTCGGGATGCCAACGGCAAACGGCTTTTCCCGGATCGTCATGCGAGGACGGTGACGTTTACGCTGAATAGCGACGAGTACACCCTTTACAAAAGCGTGACCGCCTACATCAACCAGTTCATCCCCCAGCAGACAGGACAAAGGCGTTCCACCGCAGCCCTGACCCGAACCGTCCTGCAACGTCGATTGGTCAGCTCTACCTGCGCCATCCACGAGTCCCTCAAACGGCGCCTGAAAAAGCAGGAAGATCTCCTCGAAGAGCTTGAGGGGCTCACTCCGGCCCAGCGCGCCAAGAGGCTTGCGGCTCTGCAGGGACGTCTTCCCGATGCCGAGCAGGACGAAGACGATCTCGACGATACGGTCCGAGATCAATTGGTGGATGAGTACACGGCGGCTATGGAACTGGAGCAACTGCGAGCCGAGATTTCCTCCCTCAAGGAACTCGTCGAGCAGGCGCGAAAGGTTCGAGAAAAGGGTGGGACAGGCTGCCAGCCTGTCGATTCCAAGCTGGCCGCATTGAAGAAGTGCCTCAGCGAGGCGCAGTTCAAGGACTTGAAGGATGGCCGGGGAAAGCTTCTGATCTTTACGGAACACCGGGACACCCTCGGCTATGTGCGCGATCATCTTGAACGATGGGGTTTCACCACCTGCGAAATCCACGGAGGCATGAACCCCCACGAGCGCAAGCGTGCCCAGGAGGTCTTCCGAACCGGGGTGCAGGTCTGCGTCGCCACAGAGGCCGCCGGCGAAGGGATCAACCTTCAATTCTGTCACCTCATGATCAATTACGACATGCCCTGGAACCCGACACGGTTGGAGCAACGCCTTGGCCGGATTCACCGTATCGGTCAGGACCGGGATGTTTATGTTTTCAACTTTGTGGCCACGGAGTCCGAAGACGGCCAGCCCATTGTCGAAGGCCGGATTCTCCATCGCCTTTTGGAAAAGCTCGACCAGATGAATGAGGCCCTGGAAGGTCGCGTGTTCGATGTGATCGGCGAAGTGCTGTCCCTGAACGACGTGAATCTTCCGGACATGCTTCGCGAGGCGGCCTATGACCCCCGAAGGCTCGATGAATACCTCGATCAGATTGACCGCATCGATCCAGCCAAGCTCAAAGAATACGAAGAGGCCACGGGAATCGCCCTTGCCCGCAGCCATGTGGATTTTTCTGCCTTTCAGCGCCGAAACCTCGAGGTCGAAGAGCGCCGCCTGATGCCTCGGTATGTGGAGGCGCAATTTATCTCGGCGGCCCGTGAGGTCGGCCTTCGGGTGGAGCCAAGGGCTGACGGGTTGTGGCGCATCGAACACGTCCTTGCGGATCTTCGTTCGGAGCGGCTTCGCTCCGTCCAAAAAATCGGCAAACCGGAATCCTCCTATTGCAAGATCACCTTCCATAAGCATCATCTTGAACAAGACGCCCATCTGGACGCTGTGCTGATGGGACGGGGCCATCCTCTTTATGCGGCGGTGGATGAAAAGCTTAACCAACGGTTGGCAGGGATGCTGGGCGGCGTTGGTTTCTTTGTTGACCCTCTCTGCAAGGAACCCTACCGGATTCACTTTTTTGAGATCTCCATCCGCGGCAAGGACTCGAAAGGAAACGATGTGCCGCTCTATGGGGAGCTTGTGGCCGTGCGGGAAGAGCAAGGCCATCACGAACTCATTCCAAGCGACATCCTCCTCAACCTGGTGGCGCACCCGCACCCGCCGTATGAAATCGATACGGAGGCCCAGGCGGCCAGCGTGTCAAAGGCGGCTGACGTTTTGAAAAGCACCTATCAGATGGAGTGCCGCAAACGGTGTCAAACCGAGAGGCAGCACTTTGCCAAGGTTTGCCGGGAATACCTGGAAAAATCCTTCAAGGCCCGAATCAACCGCGCTCAGGAGCGGGCCATGAGGCTTGCCGCCGAAGCGGTGTCCAAGCGGGAGTTTCAACTGGCGGCAGATGAGGCCAGAAAATACGTGGACGAACTTGAGCGCGCGCGCAGAGAACGCCTCGATGGCCTGAATCGGCTCGAGATTGCCAGAACCGGCCCGGTCAAGCATGTGGGGAGCGCTCTTGTCCTGGCTCCCAGTGCCGACACACAGGCTCAGCTTGCCGACTTAGCTGACGAGCCCGATCCGAATATCCGTCGACAAAGCGAGATCGCCGCAGAGAACATGGTGATTGAAGCGCTGATTGCGGAGGGCTTTCCCCAGGACCGCATCGAAAGGGTGGGGCATCTGAAGTTGGGCTTCGATATCCGGGCCCACAGAATCGCCGATGAGACCACCGGTGAGGTCTTTGTCAAGAGAATTGAAGTCAAAGGCCGGAAACGGGGGCAGCTGGTCAGACTTACCACCAACGAGTGGTACAAGGCGGCACAGCTGGCCGAGACCTACTGGCTCTATGTGGTCTGGGATCCCTTGGGGGATTCCCCGGAGCTGGTGCGCATCAATAACCCCGCAGCCAAGCTTGACCACGTGAAGCGGGAGATCGTGGCCGCAAGATTCTACGAGATTCCTGCAGAAGCATTGCAGGGTGCCGCATTAAGGTCATGAGGGGTGACTTTTTTTCAATCCAAGGCACAAACTTTGGTCACCACAGTCAATTGTGTTCATGGGGAAAGGGATCGCCGAGTTCAAGAAACGCTTCTCCGATAGGTTCAAGGAAGTTGCCCTAACGGTACGTAATCTGAACATGCTGAATGGGATCAGGGCTGTGGCGAACAATGATCTCCCCATCACCGAAGAGGATATCCTGCATGTCTGACGACCGCAGACTCATAGAAGACTTCCTGCCCATCCAGGCCATTAGCGCCGAGGCGTCCCGGGAAAAATCCGTCCGCAAGGGGCACATCTCGACCCTTCACCTCTGGTGGGCCCGGCGGCCTTTGGTGGCTTGCCGCGCCGCCGTGTATGGCACCCTTGTTCCGGCATCGCGGTTTGTTCCGGAAAACGGGCCGGACAACAAGAAGCAGAGTCTGGGGCGGGCCAATGCGGCCAAGTTCATCGAGCGGCTCTGCAAGTATCCTGGAAATCCTGCCGTCATCAAGGAAGCCCAAAAGCATATCCTGGAGGCCCACGCCGAGCGGCTGAGCCAAGAGACCGGCAAGCCGGTCACCGTTGAAGACATCGAAGAAGGTCGCGCCCCCCGCCCCAAGGTGCTCGACATGTTCGCCGGCGGTGGGGCCATCCCTCTGGAAGCCCTGCGTCTTGGGTGCGAGGCTTACGCCCTGGACCTCAACCCCGTGGCGCACATTATTCAACTGTGCACCCTGGTCTATCGGCAGAAATACGGAAAGCCCGACCCAAATTCAAGAGGGATGACCGGAAGGCCTCAGGCTGGAAGCCTGAGCCACAAGACCACCTGGGGCGGCCTGGCTTCGGGGGTCCGCTACTGGGGCGAATGGGTGCTCAAGAAAGCCAAGTGCGAGATTGGCGACCTGTATCCGCTCATTCCCGATCCCGAATATGAAGAGAAAAGAGGGAGGACAGGCGTCCCGCCTGTCATTTTACAGAATCATCTCTTCCAAACCAGGCGTCATCTTCCCCATTGGCAGATTGGTGGTTCAGTCTATTTCATCACTTTCTCAACCCGAAAAGAAGGAGAAGAATCTCGACTGCATCTGACCGAAAGAGCACGACAAATTGTCCTGGATTCTCTACTCTACTGGAACGGGACAAAGGTGAAAGTGCATCTCGCTTGCGTTATGCCAGACCACGTTCATGCATTGATCGAGCCGCTGGAAGAGACACCTGGTAAATATTACGACCTATCAAAGATTTTGCACAGCATTAAGAGCTTCTCGGCTAATGAGATAAACAAGCTTCTTGGGCGTTCTGGATCCCTTTGGGAGGAAGAATCATGGGATCGGATCGTTCGGGATGAGCAAGACTATCAGGAAAAATGGCAGTATATCCTTAACAATCCCATTAAGGAGGAGCTCTGTGATAAGCCGGAGGACTATAAGTTCCTTTGGTTCGGAACTGACATTGGGTTTGACAGGTTTGACAGGTTTGACAGGCCAGAGGCCTGTCCTCCCCCCTGTCCTCCCTCTAATTTTCCATCAAATATTTCCTCTCATTCTTCCTCCTATTCTCCTTCTTACCTCGTGCCGGTTGCCTATCTCTGGACGCGGACCGTCCGCTGCAAGAACCCTTCGTGTGGGGCTACGGTGCCGCTGGTGAGGCAGACCTGGCTCTGCAAGAAGAAGGACCGCTATGTGGCCCTTCGAATGATTGCGAAAGAGGGAGGACAGTCGTCTCGACTGTCAAAACAGGTGCGGTTCGAGGTGGTGGAAGCGGTAGGACAGGCGGCCCGCCTGTCACCAGAAAAAGCCCTTGGCTTCGACCCGGCGGGCTTTTCCAAGGGCGGCAACGCCACCTGCCCTTTTTGTGGGACGGTAGCGGATAGCGATTATGTGAAGGCTGAAGGATGCGCCAAGCGCATGGGGCAGCAGTTGATGGCTGTGGTCTGCACCCGGCCTGGAAAGAAAGGCAAGGTCTATCTATCGGGGGAACAGGCTTCCAGCCTGTTAGAAAGCACAGGCAAGATGCCTGTGCTACCAGAAGAGGAGATGCAAAGGCGCATTGAAGAACTCTGCCGAAGGACCGGGCTGACGGTGCCGAGGGAGCCGATGCCTAAGCCGGGCACTCTGGGATTTCGCGTTCAACCTTATGGTGTTCGAACCTGGGGCGACCTTTTCACCGCCCGCCAGATGCTCTGCCTGCTCAGCTTTGCTGCGGCGGTGCGGGAGTGTGTGGGAGAGTTGGAGCGTAAAGGCGTTGACAGTGAGCAGGTCAAGGCCGTGGCGACGTATTTGGCGTGCGCCTTGGACAAGGTTGCCGAGATAGGGAACATCTTGGGAAGATGGGAGCCCGTAGCGCAATGCACGAGGACAGTGTTCGGTAGACAGGCCCTGCCAATGGTCTGGGACTTTGGTGAGACCGTGCCAACCGCGACGAGCGCTGGAAACTGGAACGAGCATCTTGGCAGAGTGATTGATTCGATCGGGTTGACCGTTGAGTCAGGCCACCCCGCTATCGTCACCCGTGGTTCGGCCATGGCGCTTCCCTGGCCTAATGGCTCCTTCGACGCCGTTGTCACCGACCCTCCCTACTACGACAATGTCTCCTACTCGAATCTTTCGGACTTCTTTTACGTCTGGCTTAAACGTACAGTCGGCCATCTCTATCCAGAGCACTTTACCACCGAGGGTACGCCAAAAAAAAGCGAAGTCATCGCCGCTTTTTACCGACATGGTGGAGACAAGCACAAGTCTCGCCAGTTCTACGAGCAAATGATGGCTCAGGCTTTTACCGAGGGGAACCGTGTGCTTAAGCCAGGTAGCCAAATGGTGGTGGTTTATGCCCACAAGACAACCCTGGGCTGGTCAACCCTCGTAGATGCCCTTCGGCGGGCAGGTTTTACCGTCACCGAAGTCTGGCCCCTGGATACGGAGATGAAGTCCAGACTCATAACCATGGAAACGGCATCGCTGGCCTCCAGCATCTTCCTAGTGGCCCGAAAGCGCGAAGGAGCAGGAACAGGGTCCTACGAAGACGAGGTTAGGCCGGAGTTGGATCGCATTGTCCGCGAGCGGGTGGATTCCCTCTGGAAGATGGGCATTACCGGCGCCGATCTGGTCATCGCCGCCGTGGGCGCAGGCCTTCGCGCCTAGACCCGATTTGCCCGCGTGGAATACGCCAACGGCGAAGAGGTTCCCGCCGAAAAGTTCCTGGCCGAGGTGGAAGGCGTCGTGCTGGAGACACTTCTTGAGAAAATCTTCGGAGAGGGAGGACAGGCCTCTGGCCTGTCAGACAGGTCAGACAGGCGGGACGCCTGTCGTCCCTCCGGGTTAAGTAGTGTTGACGGTCCCACCCGGTTCTACGTGCTCTGGCGCTACACCTACGGCACGGCTGAGATGGATGCCGGCGAGGCCATCGTCTTCACCTACGGGCAGAACGTGGAGCTTGACGGGCCAGACGGGCTCTCAGGCCAGAGGCCTGAGCCCCTTTTGGAAAAAAAGAAGGGCAAATACCGGCTGCGCGATTTCACTGAGAGGGGTGATCACAACAACCTAGGCATGCCCAAGGATGACGGGAGAGCCGCCCCACTGATCGATGCCCTTCACCGCATCCTGTGGCTCGTGGAAAACGAACCCCGCACGCTCAACGGCTTCCTCGATGAGACTCGGCCGGACCGAGAACGCTTGCGGCTGGTGGCCCAAACCCTGGCCGGAACTGCGCTCGAGGGAGGCCAGGCTGGAGATCTGGCTCACCAAGGCCTGATCACCACCCACGCAGAAGCCTCGGCTCTCAAGAAACTCGTCGCCAACTGGCGGTCCCTCATCGACCAAAGGCTTTCGGATGTGGATCTCAAGACGGGCCAACGCAGATTGCTTTAAGAAGAGGTGATCCGTGAAAACATCCTCCAAGCAATCTTGGGAAATTACACCGGCCAAGGTTGAATCAGCCATCAGGAAAATCATCGAAGTTGGAAACCCCAAAAAAATCATCCTCTTTGGGTCGTATGTGAAAAACAGGACGCAGGCGAACAGCGATGTGGATTTCATTATTGTCAGCAGCAACGACATTGAAAACCCACGAAAGGAAAGCGTCCGTATTCGCAGAGCCCTCCGTGGTATTTCCATGCCTATGGATATCATCGTCGTGCCGGAACTCATCTGGACTCGTTTCAAGGACCAGCCTGGAACGATTTATCGGGAGGCTTCGAGAGAAGGGAGGGTCGTATATGAATCCTAAAGGGAAGGGCGAAGTTCAAGGTTTGCCTGCTGAATGGATAAATCACGCAAAGAGTGATTTAAGACTTGCCCAGATAGCTTCCAAGGATGAGTTGGTGCGAAAAGAACAGGTTTGTTTTCATGCCCAACAGGCGGCGGAGAAGGCCATCAAGGCCGTTATGTTATCCCGCAATATAGATTTTCCGTTGATCCATGATATTGATGAACTTCTTGAAATCGCGGAAAACGGAGGAATTGTAATTCCGGAGAATGTTCGCGATGCAGGCCTTCTTACCCCATATGCCGTCGAATCCCGATATCCCGGGTATTGGTTTGAAATAAAGGAAGATGATGTGCAGGAGGCCCTTCAGTCTGCCGAACACACCATAGAATGGGCTGAAAAAGAACTGAAAAGCGGTAGCGGTAAAGGAGCCTAATCATGGATACACATGCACTTCGTCCCTGGACCGACCTGGTTAAGCTCCATCCCGACGTGGAAGCGGGAGCGCTGACCGAGGCCGTGTTCGCCATTGACCTCGGCGCCATCGCCGCAAATGATCCCAACGTTCCTGTGGTCAACCGGGACCCGGAGGCCTTCTTTCGGGCGACCTATCTCACCACCGATTTACGAAAGCTCCTGGAGGAAGTGCTGGCATGTCTGGCCGGCAAAAGCGGCTATAACCGCGTTCTCAAGCTAAGGACCCCCTTCGGCGGCGGGAAATCGCACACCTTGGCGGCGCTTTTTCATGCGGCGCGCAATCCAGAGGTTCTCAAGGTCTTACCCGAAGGGAAATCCCTATTGGACAGGCTGGAAGCATGTCCTACCGATGTGGCCGTGGCAGTTTTCGACGGTGAGAAGTTCGATGCCCGATACGGGAAGACGGTAGAACAGGCTTCCAGCCTGTTATCCACAGGCAAGATGCCTGTGCCACAGCAGATATAGACCATGTGGGGGTGGATCGCCTGGCAGATCGATCCTGAAAAGGCTTTCCCCCTGGTCGCCGATCACGACAAGGACCGCGTGGCCCCAGGGGGAGAAGTGATTCGCGATCTCTTGACCCGCGGGGCCGAGGGTAGACCGGTTCTCATCCTTCTCGACGAAGTGCTCAAATACATGGAGCGGGCGGCGGCGGTCGGCGTTCTTGATTCCACCCTTCAGCGGCAGGCCAAGGATTTCTTCCAGAACCTGACGGTTGAGGTGGCCGGGAGCGAGAAAGCTGCGCTGGTCTATTCCCTCACCTGGAGCGCCAGGGAGGCTTTGGGCAATGTGGGACTGCTTGCCGAAATCGACAAGCTGGCCTCCCGGGTGGACCAGCTCAGGGAACCGGTCTCGGGCGATGAGGTCCTTTCGATCCTTCAGCGGCGCCTTCTTGAAAGCCCTCCGGATCCTTCCTTGGCCACCGAGGTGGCCAATGCGTATCAGGAGGTCATTACCGGCATGCAGCGGGCCCATGCCGAAACGGCCTTTGAGCGCAAGCAGGCTGATGAGGAAGGCCGTATCTTGCGTGATCGAATGCGGGCGGCGTACCCGTTTCACCCCGCGCTCATTGATATCATGAGGGAACGCTGGACGGCTATAGATGCCTTTCAGCGCACCCGCGGGGCACTCCGGTTTCTCGCCTCCTGCATGTATTCCCTGAAGAAGAATGGCGGGGCTAAGGCGCTTCTTGGACCTGGAGATGTGCCGATCAAGGACGTGGACGTCCGGGTAAAGATGCTAAAAGAGCTGGGGGCTCAAAATGACTATGACCCGGTTATCACGGCGGACATAGATGGTCCAAACGCTCGGGCCAAGCGCATTGATGAACGGATGGCACAAGAAACCCCTGCATTGGCCGGCGTGAAACCGGCCACACGCATAGCCACGGCCATCCTTCTGTACTCGTTCGGCGGCTTGAGAAGGGTTGCACAGGCTGCCAGCCTGTCAACCTCAGAGGACGAGACACTACCTCCTGGCATTACCGAGAACGAACTGCTGGCGGCCTGCGTTGGTCCTGATCTCGACAACATCACGGCCACGGCTGTACTGTCCCAGCTTCGCAACACATGCCTTTATCTCCATTACGATGGCGTTCGGTACTGCTTCAAAAAGGACCCGAATGTCACCAAGCTTATCGAAGATGCGGTGGAGACTGTGGCCCGCGAAGATGCCCAGGCTAGGGGTCACGGTCCGGTCCGAAGCAGGATCAAGGAGATGTTGGATGCCCGTTTGGGCGGTCATCACACAGCCATCGTTTGGCCCGAAAAGAGCCAGGACATTCCCGATGAGGAGCCACGTTTTCTAGTCGCTTACCTGCCCCTTGAGTTCGCAACCGAAAGCAAGTCGGAGCAGGAACGCCAGGCCAAGGCGTACCTGACCACGTACGGGGATCGTCCACGGCGCTTTCGTAACGGGCTGGGTCTCGCGATACCGGAAAAGAAGCAGATCGAGGCGCTCAGGCGTGCTGTCCGGTACCTTTTGGCCATTGATCTCGTGGAGGCCAAGAAAGCGCAGCTAAGGCTCACCCAGGACCAGATTGATCAACTTAAGGAAAGAAAACGCACCGAGGAGGCTGCCGCCGAATCTTGCTTCCGGGAGCTTTACACGGCCGTCTGGCTGCCTAGGGTTCAGGATGGTGAGGTGGAAATAGAAAAGGTTGAACGAGGCGGGCGACCGCTTCAGGCGACCGGCGTCCACGAGCGCATCATGGAGCTGCTGACCAGTGTGGGAACGCCACGCCTTCACGGGTCTGTCACCCCGCGGAAAATCGCCGAACGTGTGCGGCTCGGCGAATCTTTAAGCGAGGGTGAGCCGCCCCTTATGGGCATCAAGGCCTCCGATGTGCTTGAGTCGTTTTTCCGGGATATTGCGCCGCCTCGCTTGGAGTCCGCATCAGTCCTGCGGAAAGGGATCGCTCGAGGTGTGTCGGAAGGCATCTTTGCCTATGCATCAGTAGGGGCGATTCATGAATCGCCCGTTCTTGGTCCCGATGGAAAATTCCAGGTAAATCGCGACAGGGTAATTATCGGGCACCCCATTGCCGATGACGAGATCGATTTCGATTCCGGCTTTCTCATGATGCCGACAGCAATCCCGGAAGCCCCGGCCGGCCAAGCAGCAGGGGTGTTCCCCGTCGAAATGGGCCCAGTCCCTCCACCGAGCGTCCATGAGGGCACGACCGGAATTGGAGTGAAGACCGGTAGCGGACCAGTTACGACGGGCACGGATGCCGCCGGTCGGAAAAAGCGGGTCGTTTTTGCTTTTGAAGCAACCAGAGAACAAGTCTTCAAGGCATTCCCGGCCATCGCGAACCTGGCCGACAAATCCGACGGAGCAAGGGTGAGAATCCGGATTGAAGGCTCGTCGGCTGAAGGCTTCGATCCATCTTGGTCACGCAATGCCGTGGACGAACCGCTCGATGAAGCGGACATCGAGCGGATCACCGAGGAATGAATCTTCTCGAAGCTAATAACAAGAATGTGCCCTCCCGCAGAGCATCTCAACCTCAGCTCGAAACTTCTGCGCTTGACATGAGAGAGACCTGGAGGCTATCTTAGGCGAACCGACTCGGGCCTTGAAAACCGAATTCTTTCATTCGGTTTGACAAGGCCGGATAAAGGAGTCTCCGAGGTGCATGGAAATCCAGAGGGGAAGCTGAGGAAAGCAGCCATTAGCAGGCTTTTCCTCATGCTCCTAGTCTTGGCCGTAAGCCTCTTGCCAGATGCTGGCTTGGCCCTGGCTCAAGAAACCAAAGACCCCAAGGCCTCCAAGATCAGCACTCAGAGCAAGAAAAAAACCTCTGGGGCCGCAACCAAGACCTCCCAGACCAACGGCTCCAAGCCCCAAGCCGCCGAGAACAGCACCCCCAAGTCCGCTTCTTCTGGAAGCTCCAAGCTCTCGGTTCAGAAAAAGAGCCAGGGGCTGTCAAGACAAAGTGCTGCCTCCTCTCAAAAATCCAGGGGAAGAGCCGGGAAGAACTCCCAGGCTTCGGCCCTGGAACCTTTCAAGGCTGCTGTGGTGATGGATGCTCATAGCGGAAAGGTGGTCTACTCCCACGAACCCCACAAGAGGCTCGTCCCAGCCTCTCTCACCAAGATGATGCTGGTGCTGGTGGTCATGGAAAACGTGCGGGCAGGCAAGCTCAGGCTCTCAGAGCCTGTGACCGCCTCGGAGAAGAGCACCGGGGTGGGAGGCACCCAGATAGACCTGAAACCAGGGGAAAGTCTCCCCCTGGAAGAAATGCTCCAGGCCATCCTGATCAGATCGGCCAACGACGCGGCCGCCACAGTGGCAGAGCATGTCTCGGGAAGCCAGGCTCGCTTTGTGGAGTTGATGAACCAGCGGGCCAGAGCTTTGGGCATGCGGGATACTTTTTTCACCAATGTCCACGGGTTGCCAGAACCCAACGGCCACGACAACATCTCCACAGCGTACGACATGGCCATCCTGGCCAAGGCACTGCTGCGCTTCCCGGAGATACTTCACTGGAGTTCCCAGGAGGTGGCCTACATAAGGGGAGGCCGTTACCCCATCCACACCACCAACAAGCTGCTGGGCCGCTGCCAAGGGGTGGACGGGCTCAAGACCGGCTTTGTGCGAAAGGCAGGCTTCAACATAGCTGCCACAGCCGCAAGGCAAGACCGCAGGCTCATAGCAGTGGTCATGGGCTCTCCCAGCAGCAATACCAGGAACGATGCCACAGTAGACTTGCTGAGCCGAGGCTTCGAGAACCGGCAGGCAGGCAGCACTTCGGTGAAAAAGGGCTCCTCTAGGGAGAGCGCACGGGGACACATCTCCAGCCCCGCCAAGTTGCCCCTGCAGAACTTGCCGGCAAGGCAAAACAAAGGCTGAGCCGGCCTTCTTCTGCTTTGCTTGGCCTGAACCCCCTCAAAAGCTGAGGGATTGGGAAAAATGGACTAATTCATCTACCTGAAGAAGAATTCAGGCTGGAATTGCCAAGGGGCCCGTTTTTCAACAGCGGGCCCCTCTAAGAGCTCTTCCCCCCCCGCCCTGGCCCAGCTCAGCAGGAACAGGAAGCCCCCGGGGAACAGCCTCCTCCCCCCACCGGGTTGGCAGACTGAATGCTGAAGCCCGACTGGTATCCGGCATCCACGTAATCGATGAGGATCTGCCCGGTCCTCTTCATGAGTTCTGTGTCGATGATGTAGCTTATGTCTCCCTGGTCAAAAGTGCTGTCCGTGGCCTTTGGCTCATCCAGAGCCAATCTCAGGGACGGCCCGCCTCACCCTCCTTCTTGAAGGAAGACCCTGATGGTATGCGGCAGCTCAGCCCGCTCCTTGAAAAAAGCGGTGAACTGCTCCTGTGCTTTGGGTGTGACCTGGATCATCTAATAGCTCCTTTCCCTTGCTTGTTCCGCTTCCCTGCCAGAAAGCGCAGGTTGCGTTTAGGATACGCCAGAATGAGACCACGTCAAGGGCAACCGGCAGCTTTTTCCCCAAAGATCTGTCCAAGCCCCTTGGAAGGGCTGCAGTCTTGAGATCTCACAACCACCAATCCCTTCTCTTTTCGGGCTACCAGCAAGAGGTCCAGCAGATCCATCTGAAGGCAGATGAGAGGATCCTCGGGCGGGTAGTGGGCCTTGTCTCCCCTCAAGAATTTCTGGGTCTCGGGGCTCCAGAGGATCTCCCTGAGGGCCACCAGATGGCTGTACGGCCCTGCCCCCAGGAGATGCTTGAGATACCTGGCGCACCACTCGTCCTCGGGGCTGGGATCCAACATGTTCCGCCCCATGGCCACGATGTGAGCCCTCTTGGGGCTCAAGGCCTCGATGGCCCGGGCTGTGGCCCGGGCATTGAGATAGCTGGCCAAGAAAACCCTTTGCGCCCGCTCCAGGGCCAGAAGTGCTCCCTGCACCCCTGCGGAGGTTCTTTGGACGACTCTACGGCCTTTGAAATACCCCGGCTCCCGACTGAGCACAAAAGAAGGGGAGTTGGGCAGGTCAAAACCCGCTATGGGAAGCCCCCCCACCTCCCCAGCCAAGAGCACCTGCGGATCCTTCTTCTTGTAAGCAAGAGCCTCCTCGGGGGAGCCCATGAGGATCACCGACTCCACCCCCAGAGAAAAGAGCAAGGCCGTGCAGCTGAAGGCCCGGTAAACATCCACTATGACGGCTGTCCCCCGGGCCTCCCTGGCCCCTTTCTCCAGCCTGGAGATTATTACCTGCAAGTTATGCTAGCCCCCAGGGGTTTTCTCCTCAGGCTACAGCAGACTTGATCTTTTCCATCACCGGGCGGGTCTTGACCGCATGGGTGGAAAGCCCCAGGTCCTTCTCCTCCATTCCCATGGCCAGCCCCAGCACCTGGGTGAGATAAAGCACTGGAATCTCGTAGGTCTCCTCAAAACTCTTCTCTATCTTCTTCTGCTGGGAGTCAAACATCACACCGCAGAACGGGCACACCACCACCAAGGCGTCCACCTCCAAGGCTTTGAGCTCGGCCAGCTTGTCCCGGCCTATTGCCAGGGCAGTTGCCTCGTCGGCCACCAGCACCGAACCCCCGCAGCACTGCTTTTTCCGAGCATACTCCACGGGCTCGGCCCCAGAGGCACGGATCAGCTCATCCAGAACCCGGGGATCTTCCACAAGCTCAAAGCCTTCATACACCTCCGAGGGCTTGAGGAAATGGCACCCATAGTGGGCAGCCAGCCTGAGGCCTTGCAGGGGGGTTTTCACCTGGGCCTTTATGCTTTGGAGCCCCACCTCCTCCCAGAGGATCCTCACAAAATGTCTCACCCGCACCGGGCCCTTGTAATTCTGCTGGAGGCGGGAAAGCCTCCTGTTGACTTCCTGCAACTCTTGGGGATGGGCCAGCAGCTCGTGGGAAGTCTCTGTGAGGGAAGAGGTGCAAGAGCTGCAAAGGGTGCAGATGTCCAGGCCCTTTTGCTCTGCAATGCTCAAGTTCCTTGCAGCCAGGCTCTGGGCCACGGTGTGATCCGCCGAGGCCAGGGGGAAACCGCAGCAGGAAAACTCCTCCACATCCACCAGCCTTATGCCCAGCTGCCGGGCCAAAGCCCGCACAGACATCTCATAGTTTCTTGCCCTGGCAGGTATTGTACAGCCCAAGAAAAGTGCGTAAGAGCGCTCCATTTCTCTTTCCTCGCCCCCCCAAAGTGCCCCAAGACAGGTGTCAGTCGCCCTTGGAGCCTGAGCCTTTCTGGCCAAGTATTTCTTCCAGTTCCAGAAGAAGCGGGCCCACCTCCCCGTGCCCTTCCGGCAAGGCTGGCAGGCCTGCCTTTAGCCGCTTCTTGTTGTCGAATTCGTCCAGGGGATAAAGCGTGCCCTTCTCAGCCAGAAGGCGCGCCTGGATGGGGATTCCCTCCGGCATGTTTCCCCTTCGAAGAGCCAAATTCTTCAAGGCCCGCATGAGATCCGAAATCCTGACCCCCTGAGGGCACCTCTCCTGGCAGGTAAAACAGGTGGCGCAGAGCCACACAAAGGGCTCTCCCAGCACCTCTTCCCTCATGCCCAGAAGCACCATGCGTATGATCCTCCTGGGGTTGAACCTCTGGTTGAAACGCCTCACCGGGCAGCCGGCGGTGCAGGTGCCGCAGGCAAAACATTGCCTTATTCCCTGCCCACCCGGCTGGGCAGCCACCTCCTGGGCCAGGCTCGGATCCAGGGAGCCTGTCTCCACCTCTTTTCTGCCCTCTTGGGGTTCCTCCGAGAGCTGAGTCATGCTTCTCCTCCCCTAAACAAGCCGTTTCCTTCCCCACTCAAAAAGACCGCCCCAGATTCCTGTGCAGTGGTGCCCCCCCTTCGGTCGGCTCACCTGGGCTCCAGCTCCTCTTCCCGGAAGGTGGCCAGGGGAAGAGGTTCTTCCAGGCTTCTACCTGGCACGTAATCGAAAACGGCCTGGGTCTTGCGGGCCACAGCACGGAAAATCTCTGCCACACGGATCCCCATGGGACAGGCGCTACTGCACTGCCCGCAGCCCACACAGGAGGTGCTCATGTGGGCCATGCGGGTCATGTGATAGAAGAGCGTCTCGGCGGGCATCTTCAGAGCACCCTTCCTCCTGGCCCACCTCACGTACTGGGACGAGGGGTGCTCCATGGTGGAGCTGTCCATAACGCAGCTCTTGCAGTAACACACGGGGCAGACATCCCTGCAGTTGTAACAGTTGATGCAACGGGAAAGTTCTCCCAAGAGCTTCTCCAGAGGCAGAATCTCGGATTCCACCTCCTGCAGGAGGCTGTCGCGGAATCTCACCCGCCTGGATACCAGCTCCTGCAAAGCAGCCTCTCTCCCTGAGGGCAGATCCGCAGGTTTCAATCCAGCAGCCTCCAGGGCCTGCTTTCCCCTCTGGGTGCAAGCCAAGGCGATGCTGCCCGGGCTCTCGGCCCCCAGCAGGAGCAACTGGATGTCCGCTCCTTGGGCAGTGGGATACTCGCAAGCCTGGCAAGAGGTTCTCAAGGGGGGGGCTCCCTCGGGCAGCTTTCCCTGCCCAAGCATGCTCTCCAGAAAGAGCCTGGTGGACTGCGGGGTTTCCCTTGCCCAGGCCTCATATTGGGTCGGCTCCATGGTGCCCAGGCAGTCGAAGCCCAGGATGAGCACCCGCTGGGGATCCCCCTGATGTAGCTTGACCAGCTCCACGAAGGCCCTTATTTCGCAGGGCCTGAGCAGTGCTGCCAAATCAGCCCCGGGATCCTGACGAGAAAGCCGGGCCAATACAGTCCCCCCATTGACAGGCATGACCGGGGCTGCGGGATCCAGACCCTCCAGAGCCCCCGTATCCTGTACTAGGACGTGCTGCACCATGGAGCCGTGAGGGAGCCTCCTGGGCACCATCATGAGCTCCACCACCTTGGTCTCCAAAAGGCTCCTGCAAAGGGCCCCAACAGCTTGGGCCAGACCCCCTTCTCCTTGCTCAGGCAGCGCGAACGCTTCAGCAGGCATCATTTTCCTTTCCTCCGCGGGTATGCTCACAGGATCATCTGGGCCCGCACCGGGCTTGGTCCTTTGGCCCTGAGGCTTTCCACCATCTCCCTTATGGTCTGGGCAAAGAGCCCCCCCTCGCTGGCACTGATCCAGCGAAGCCAAAGGCGACTTCGGTCCAAGCCCAATCCATCCATGATCTCCCACAACAGGGCCACCCTGCGGCGAGCCTTGAAATTTCCATTTGTATAGTGGCAATCCCCTGGATGGCATCCCCCCACGAGCACCCCGTCTGCCCCTTCCAAGAAGGCCTTCACCACGTACATGGGATCCAGGGAACCTGTGCACATCAGCCTGACCGTGCGCACGTTGGCAGGGTAAGTCATGCGGGCGGTTCCGGCCAGATCCGCCCCGGCATAGGTACACCAGTTGCACAAGAAGGCAATTATCTTAGGCTCGGTAGATGACTGCATCTGCTTTCCCCTTCCTCTGCTTGGAGAATTCGGGAGAGCTCCTGGGAACCCTTGTGGGGAGGAGCCCTCTATTCCATGAGGGCCTCTATGGCCCAAAGGGTTTGTCTGTCCGAGGCTCCCCAGAGCTGGCTTGCGTCATTGGGGCAGACGGCCACACAGGTGCCGCAAGCCTGACAAAGTCCACCATAGACCACTGCATGGCCTTCCTCGGGATCCAGTTCCCTGGCCCCAACTGGACAGGCCTCCACGCAAAGCCCGCAGGCCGAACAGCGTTTCGGGTTCACCCTGGCCCCCCCCAGCACCTCTGTGCTCTCCAGGCCCTGCAGGAAAGCCTCGGCCCTCATGGCAGCCCCCCTACCCTGAGCCATGGCCTCATCCAGGAACACGGGCGCCAAGGCCATGCCGCACCCATAAACCCCATCGGCCAGATCCAGGGGACGGAACTTGGGGTTTTGGCCCTTCAGAAAGCCCTCTGGGTCCCATTCTATTGGTAGCCCCTTCAGGAGTTCCTGGGGCAAGGCAGAAACCACCCCTGCACTCAAGACCAACTTCTCAGGGCTCGTAATCACCCTTACCCCCACCAGGGGATCCCAAAAGCTGACCTGCAGGCGCTCCCCAAGCAGCTTCACCTGGGGCGGCTCAAGGGGATGGAAAGGCACGAACAGGGCCCCTGCCTCCCTGGCCTTGCGGTAGTACCTCTCCAAGGTGCCAAAGGCCCTCAGGTCCCTGTACAGCACGAAAAGGCGAAGCTTGGGGTTGGCTTCCAGGAGCTTGAGGCTGTTTTTCAAGGCTGCTGCACAACATATCCTGCTACAGTAAGGATGCTCCTCGTCCCTGGAGCCCACGCACTGGATCATGAGCACTTCCTTGAGCTCCTCGGCCTTGAGCCTTTCCTCGTGGAGGGCCGTCTCCAGCTCTCTTTGGGTCATGACCCCGGGGTGCTTTCCGCAAAGGTGGGAGGCTGGGCTGTACATCCTGCCCCCTGTGGCCATGACAATAGCACCGAATCGCTCCTCTTTTGCAATACCCTGGGGACCCAGCAAAGTGGCCCTGAAGTGCCCCGGTCTACCTCTCAGTTCAGTCACCAGCGTGCTGGTAAGAACCTTGGCCCTCTGGGCTTGAGCCAGCTGTTCCAGGCTGCTCTGGAGAAGTTTCTGAGGCTGGAACTCCGGGTTAAGCCCGTAGCGCAGCCACCTCAGATTTCCCCCCAGTTCCTGCTCCTTCTCCACGAGGGTCACCTGCCTGCCCATGGCAACCAGGGCCAAGGCTGCAGAAATCCCAGCCGGGCCACCTCCCACCACCAGGATCCCCTGCTCAGGCTTCTCAGGGAGCAACACTTTTCCCACAGGAGCACCTGCCCGAAGCCTCTCAAGCCCTGCCTTGAGCTGTGCAAGGCTGGAGTTCCTCAGCTCTTCCGAATCCTTGGGGTGCGCCCACAGGCATTGCTCCCTCAGATTCACCAGCTCAAGCCTCTGGGGCTGGACCCCCCCGGAGGCCAGTGCCCTCTCCAGCTTGCTCTTGAGCCACCTGGGAGTGCATGCCGCCGCCAGGACCGCATTGGCCCCAGAAGAAGAAAGCCTTTCCACCAAGGCCTCCAGTCCCTTTTCCTTGCAAAGGGTGGAGGCCAGGAGAACGTCCACAACCTCCCCTTGGCCAAGCAAGAAGTCTCTTAGTTCTTCTGCCCCTAGGGAGTCCCTGAGTGTGCCCGAGCAGTCGCAAAGAACCGCCAGCACACGCAGTTCCTCTTCCTCCTGTCCCCAAGAGGCGGATGGAGGAGCCTCCTGCGCAGGCCGAGCCCGGGGGAGACTGTGGGCCGCGGCCAGGGCAGCCGCCTCGTGGGCTTGGGCCACTGTCTCGGGCAGGTCCCTGGGTTCGCAAGCAGCCCCTGCCATGTACACTCCTGCCCTGGATGTGCGGCTGAGGCTCCCTGGCTGAGGGCTCATGAATCCATCTTGATCCAGTTGGATCCCAAGGATCTGCGCCAGCCTTCTTGTCTCCGGGCTTGCCTCTAGGCCCACGGAGAGGACCACCAGATCAAAAGGATCCTCTCTCAAGCTCCCGTTTTCCTCTTCCACCTGGAGATACAGGCCGTCCTTGCGCCTGAAAACCTCCGAGGGCCTTCCCCTGCTCATGCGGATCCCCATGGAGCTGGCCTCCTGCAGGTACCTCTCGTATCCCTTCCCGCAGGTCCTGAGATCCATGTAGAAGATCTCCAGCTCCGCCTCCGGGAGAATCTCCCGGGCCATGCGAGCCTCCTTGAGAGAGATCATGCAACAGACCGAGGAACAGTAGTTGTGGGCCTCCTCCCTGGAGCCCACGCACTGGATCCAGGCGATCCTGGAGGGAATTCCCTGATCTGAAGGCCGCCTTATTTGCTGGCGGCCCTCTGCCCAGCCCCTGGCAATCAACCTCTCGAACTCCAGGGAAGTCACCACATCCGGAAAACGGCCGTAGCCCAGCTCAGGGTGATGAGAGGGGTCATGGAGTTGAAAACCCGTGGCCACCACTATGGCCTTGCAACTCCTCTGTTCCCAGGTGTCTTGTGCATCCAGGCAGATGGCATCCTCAGGGCAGGCTTTCACGCAAGCCCCGCACCTGGTGCACCTTTCCCTGTCCACTCCCAGTCGGTACCCTGTGCAGAGCTCCGAGCGGTACCCTATGGCCTTCTTCTGGCTGATCCTGCCCTGAAGAGGATCAGGATAGGACTCCGGGCAGGCCTCCACGCATCTGTTGCAGTTGGTGCACCTTGAGTAGTCCACACAAGTGGCCCTTCTCCTGAGCCTCACCAGGAATTCCCCAGGCCTGTGCTCCTCCACCCCCTCCACCTCGGTGGAGGGCAGGAAGGTGATCTGCGGATGCTCCAGGGAGTTCTTGAGGCATCCTTGCGCCACCTGGGGATCTCTGGGAAGCAACTGGCAAAATCCGCAGCTGTCAGTTGGAAACTGCCGGTCCAGAAGCACAGTTGTGCCACCGTGGGCCAGAGCCTGGTCCACCATGAGCACCTTTCTTCCAGCCTCTGCTAGATCCAGTGCAGCTGCCAGGCCTGCAGCGCCGGCCCCGATCACCAGTACATCCGCATCTGCACTGCTTAGGGCTTCCAATTGATTTGGCTCCTCGTGCATGTCTCAGGCTCCCATCAGCGCATCTATCTCGGCCAGCACCTGATCCGGGGTGAAGTGTTTGAGTTGGGCGGCCCCGCTGGGGCAGGCCGCTGCGCAGGAGCCACAGCCCAGACAAAGGGCCTGGTTTACCCTGGAGACATTGCTCCGGGGCTGATAGGTTATGGCTCCAGAGGGGCAAAGCCCCAGACAGGTTTGGCAGCCAGCACAGATCTCCGGGTCTATCTCGGAGACCATGGATTCGATCTCTACCCTGCCCCTGGTGGCCAGGGATAGGGCCTTGGCAGCAGCTGCCGAGGCGTGGGCCACGGTGTCGGGTATGTCTCTTGGTCCCTGGCAGGTGCCGGCCAGAAATATGCCCGCGGCTGCTGTAGAGACAGGGGCCAGTTTGGGATGCTGTTCCAAGAAAAAGCCGTCTCGGCTTCTTCCCAGCAGAAAGGTTCTGGAGACCTTTTCGGCATCTGCCCTGGGCTCCATGGCCGAGGCCAGGATCACCATGTCCACGGGCACCCTCAGGATCTCCCCAGAAAGGCTGTCCTCACCTACCACCATCAACCTACCTTGCTCCTCTGGGCTGAGGGGCTGATCTGTCACGAATCCTGGCTTGCCCCGCACGAAAATGGCCCCCTCGGCTTGCACCCTGTCGTAGAACTCCTCGTAGCCTTTCCCGAAACAGCGCATGTCGATATAGAAAAGAAAAACGTTGGCCTGGAGCTTCTCGCGGATCAAGTGGGCGAACTTCAAGGCGTACATGCAGCAGACCCTGGAGCAGTACTCATGGTAGTTCTTGTCCCTGCTGCCCACACAGTGGAGGATGGCCACATCCTTGGGCTCCTTGCCCTCTTTTGTGAGGATGTGCCCTCCTGTGGGCCCTGCTGCCGAGACCAGCCTCTCGAACTCCAGGCCAGTGATGACGTTGGGGTACACCCCGTAGCCGTACATGCTCAGGGGGGTTGGATCCATCTGGTCGTAACCAGTGGCCACGATGACGGAGCCCACCTCCACTTCTTCCACCCAGTCCTGCTGCTGGAAGTCTATGGCGTTCACTTCGCAGAACTTCTCGCAGGCCCTGCACTTGCCTTTTTGGAAATAGATACAGTTTGCTTTGTCAATCACCGGCTTGTTGGGCACGGCCTGAGGGAACATGGTGTAAATGGCCTTGCGGGTTCCAAGCCCCTGGTTGTAATCGGAAAGAACCTTCTTGGGGCATTTTTCCTGGCACAGGCCGCAGCCAGTGCACCTCTGCCAGTCCACATACCTTGCCTTGTGCAGGATGCGGGCCTTGAAATTCCCCACAAAACCGCTCAACTCCAGCACCTCGCTGTAAGCATGAAGCCGTATGTTGGGGTGACTGCCCACGGCCACCATCTTGGGGGTCAGAATGCAGGCCGAGCAGTCCAGAGTTGGGAAGGTCTTGTCCAGCTGTGACATGTGGCCGCCCACTGATTGCTCCCTTTCCACCAGGTGCACCACGTGGCCGCTCTCTGCAATGTCCAGGGCTGCCTGGATGCCTGCTATGCCTCCTCCCACCACCAGCACGTGGGGATGCACAGGAGCCTCCTGGGAGGGCAGGGGCTGGTGATGCGCCACGCGGGCCACCGCGGCCCTGAGCAGATCCTTTGCTTTCAGGTTGGCTGCCTCAAGGTCTTCTTGGGCAGTCCAGGAGCACTGCTCCCTGATGTTTGCGATCTGCAGGAAGTAGGGATTTATCCCGGCGGCCTGGCAGGTCTTGCGGAAGGTGTTCTCGTGCATCCTCGGGGAGCAGGCCGCCACAACGACCCTGTTCAGGCCCAGTTCCTGAATATCCTTTCTGATCTGCTCCTGGCCCGGCTCCGAGCACATGAACTTGTAATCCCTGGCCACCACCACGAAGGGAAGCTCTTGGGCATAGAGGGCCAGATCCTCCACCTTGAGCTTTCCGGCTATGTTCGTGCCGCAATGGCAAACATAAACCCCGATTCTAACACTCATCTAATCAACCTCCCCAGCTCTTGCCCTGGGGGCCCGGGCCCTTGAAGAGAACTGCAGGGCGTTGTGCAGTCTCACTATTCATAATTGCATTCTACAGTGTGTGACTGAAATATTTCAACTCCACCAGGGGCCGGTGCTGGAGGCGTCTATCAAGGATGGAAACGGAAGGTGACTATGTCCCCGTCCTGGATGTGGTAATCACGACCTTCTAGCCTGACCAATCCCTCCTCCCTGGCTCTGGCCAGGGATCCGGCCCGCATCAGGGCCTCGAAGGGCACCACCTCGGCTCTTATGAAACCCTTTTCCATGTCCGAGTGGATCTTTCCAGCAGCCCTAGGGGCTTCGGTGTTCTTGGGAACCGTCCAGGCCCTGAGCTCCCGGCCCACCACAGTATAGAAAGTCACAAGTTCCAAGAGATCGTAACCGGCCTTTACCACCTTCTCCAGCCCAGAAGTTTCCAGGCCGTATTCCACCAGGAAATCCTGCCTCTCTTCGGCAGAAAGCTCCAAAAGCTCTGCCTCCACTTTCCCGCAGATGGGCAGGGCAACAGTCCCTTCCTTTTGGGCCTTTTCCTCCACTGCCCTGCGCCTTGGCCCTGGGAGCCTGAGTTCCTCCTCGCCCACATTGGCCACGTAGAGCATGGGCTTTGCGGTCAAGAGCCCCTGCTCTCCCAGGAGAGCCTTTTCCTCCTGAGGGAGCTTCAGGGTAGAGGCTCTCATGCCCTGGTCGAGCCTCCGGGCCAGCTGCTCCAGGAATCCCAGCTCTCTTAGCAGCCCCTTGTCCTGTGACTTTGCAGCCTTGCGCAGCTTTTCAACCCTCCTGTCCAAGAGCTGCAGGTCTGCCAGTATGAGTTCTGTTTCCAGCACCTCCATGTCCCTGAGCGGATCCACGTCCCCGTCCACATGAACCACGTCTGGATCCTCGAAGCACCTGACCACTTGCACCAGCACATCCACGTTGCGGATCTGATCCAGAAACTGGTTCCCCCTGCCCCGCCCCTGGTGAGCACCTTCCACCAGCCCTGCAATGTCCCTGAATTCCAGGAACGTGGGGGTGGCCTGGGGCGGGTGGAGGAGACTGGCTAGGCCCTGCAACCTGGGGTCCGGCACGGCCACCACCCCCACATTGGGCTCTATGGTGCAGAAGGGGTAATTGGATGCCGGGGCCCCGGCCGCGGTGAGGGCGTTGAATATGGTGGACTTGCCCACATTGGGAAGCCCTATGATGCCGCAAGAAAACCCCATTGGATTCTCTCCTGCCCTCCTATAAATAACACGGCCCGGCCCGGAAGCGCCAGGAGATAGGTTGCTTTATTATGATTTTTCTGGTAGGTTGAACCTAGCTTTCCCGGGAGGGCTTGCTCTGAATCGTCAGCCCGGGAAGCGGAGGGCTCCCATGGAGCAGTGGAACGGGCTTTCTGGAGAGCAAATCCTGGAGCAGCTCGGGGAGGGAGTGCTTATCATAGACCGGCACTTCCGTATAGTTTACTTCAATGGGAGAGCCGAGCAGATAACCCTCCACAGCCGCGGGGAAGTCCTGGGCCGCACCTGTCGGGAGATCCTCAAGCTGGCCAACTGCCAGGAGAGCTGTCCTGCGGTGAGGGCAAGGCAGGAAGGCCAGAGCGTGATTGATTACGAGGCACAGGTCACCACCCGCCTTGGAAGACAGATACCCATCCACATCAGGTTCTCGGTGATCAGGGAACCTGGGGGGGAGTTCTCAGGGGGCATCATCACCATCCGGGATATGCCCAGCAGAAGCCTGGAGGGAGAGGACACATCGGATTATTGCTTCCAAGGCATCCTGAGCCGCAACAGAAGGATTCTTCAGATCTTTGAAGTGCTCCCGGATGTGAGCCGCACCGACGCCTCTGTGCTCATCCAGGGGGAGAGCGGCACGGGCAAGGAGCTCTTCGCCACTGCCATCCACAACTTGAGCCTGCGGCAGAAAGGCCCTTTCATAAAGCTGAACTGCAGCGCATTTCCAGAGACCCTTCTGGAATCAGAGCTGTTCGGGTACGTGAGAGGGGCTTTCACCGACGCCCGCAAAGACAAACCTGGCATGTTTCAGCTGGCCCACGGTGGGACCCTGTTCCTGGACGAGATCGGGGACATAACCCAAGCCCTGCAGGTCAAACTCCTCAGGGTCCTACAGGATGGGGAGTTCATTCCCCTGGGTGGCACTTCCCCACTTCGGGTAGATGTGAGGATCATCTCGGCCACAAACAGGCGTTTGGAAGACCTGGTCCAGGAGGGAAGGTTCCGAAGCGACCTTTACTACAGGCTGAATGTCGTGAAATTCCAGCTTCCCCCCCTGAGGGAAAGGCCTGAAGACATAGCTCTGTTGACCCGCCACATCCTGGAGCGGCTGCGCAGAAGGATCCAAAACAATGTTAGGGGCTTGGCCCCAGAGGCCATGGCCATTTTGCAGAGATATGAGTTTCCGGGCAACGTGCGGGAGCTGGAAAACATCCTGGAACATGCCCTCATAATGTGCAAGGAGCCCTTGATCCAGCCTCATCATCTCCCCTCTTATCTGATGGGTCTGGAAAGGGAGCTGGAAGTTGCAAGGGACACCAGGATCAAGGAGGTGCAAACCCGCACCATCCTCCAGGTGCTAAGAAAGCACAACGGAAACAAGCTCAAGGCTGCCCAAGAGCTGGGCATCCACCGCACCACTCTCTGGAGGAAGCTGAAGGAACTGAATCCACAGTTGCAACACCCCTGATGCATGTTGCATCAGTCCATACTCCCTCCCTGCAACACTATGTGCGGGAAAAAAGCTTGTTGCAGGCTCAGGCCTCCGCAACGGCCAGGAAAACACCTGGTTGCAAGATGCAACCAAAGCAATGCAGGCCGCACATTCCCCGTCCAGAATCATCAATGATTTCATTTTATTAGTAGCCATCCAGGATCATGGAACAAGACTTGCTTTCGGATCCTACTGAAAGAGCAGAAACACCTTAAGACCCGGATCCTGCGCCAAGATCCGCCACAGAGCCAGCCGGGCCAAGTTGCCTGGAACTCACAGGCCTTTGGGAATTCGAGAAATCTTGGGGAGCTGCCATGCCACAGAAGCTCAAGGAAAGCCCCGGAGACCCCAAGCTGGAGATGGCCGAGCTGAACAGGCTGGGCCACCGATTCCACCAGGAACAACGTTTTGACCGCTCCCTGGAGAAGTTCTGGAGCAGCCTGGTGCGGGCAAGGGAGCTCAAGGAACCCAGATGGGAGTGCGTGGCCCTGAACAACATCGGGATGGTGTACCAGAGTTGGGGCAAGTTCGACCATGCCATGAAGTTCTACCGGCAGAGCCTGGAGTTGGCCCAGGAATTGGGCTACCTGGGGGGATCTGTGGTGGCTTTGAACAACCTGGGACGACTTTACGAGGCCTGGGGCAGGCTGGATCGTGCCAGGGAACACTACGAGCGAAGCCTGCATTTGGCCGGGCAGAACGGGGATCTCCAGGCAGAACGGCTGGTAAGGCTGAACCTGGCCATGTGCCTGGAGAAATTGGGGGATTTCCATGGATGCAGAACCCAGCTCCTGGAGGTGGTGAGACTGGACAGGATCCTGGGCCATCCCCAGGCAGAACTGGACAGGGCCTACCTGGCCCAGATGGAACAACGCCCTTGAAAAAAAGGGACACAACAGCTGAGGAGGGACGGGATGCACTATGAGGGAGCGTTGAGATTCTTGATGGAGGAGGTCCAGTACATGGCCTTGGCCTTCATGGCCCTTGTCTATGCGGCCAAGGTGGGATGGTTCCTCAGAAAGCCGGGGGTGCGGGACAAGGCCCCCCTGAAGGGAAATCCTGCTTTGGGAGCCGTGGTGTCCCTGGGCAACATCCTCATGCCTTGGGCCATGGAAAGCACCCGCGTGCACTGGTTCTTTTATTTGGAGTTTCTGATCTTCCATGGGGCAGTGGCTTTGACCATCTTGTCCACCTTTCTGATCCCCTTCGGGATCATGGCCCCGGGGGATGGCTTCTCCAGGGTAGTGGTAGTGGCCATGGGTTTGGCTTTCCTGGTGGGAGTCCGAAGACTGATCAGAAGAATCTCCAGGGCTGAGCTGCGGCTCATTAGCTCCCCTGACGACTACTTCGCCCTTGTGGTACTGAACCTGTTTTTCCTGTCAGGCATCTGGGCCCTTGGAACAGCTGACACCACCGGCATGTGGGTCTTTTTCATCATGACCACCTTTTTCCTGGTTTATGTACCCTTCAGCAAGATCTCCCATTACATAACCTATCCCTTTGCCCGCTGGTACTACGGCGTGAATTTCGGGGGCAGGGGGGTGATAGCCAAAGCGGTCAGATCCTCTAGTTGACCAAGTTCAGGAGGGAAGCGGAATGCAAGAGAAGATGGCAGCCGTAACGACCATTGAGGAGCCGCAGCCAGCGGTTCAACCCCTGGAGAAGCCCAAGGAGGGGCCCAAGCCGGCCTTTGAGCCGCAGGATATCCCCAGGATGCTCGAAATCCTGGAGAAGCGCATGAACAGGCCTCTGGCCGCCTCTCTGGCCGCCTGCGTTCATTGCGGCTTGTGCACAGAGGCCTGCCACTACTACGCCTCGACCAAGAACCCCGAGTTTGCCCCGGCGTACAAGGCAGACTTGCTCCGAAAAGTATACAAGAAAAGGTACGACTGGCTGGGAAGACTCTTCCCATCCTGGGTTGGGGGCAAAGAGCTGAGTCCAGAGCTGGCTGAGAAAATGTACGATCTTGTCTTTGGGGCCTGCACGGTTTGCAGGCGTTGCTCCTTGAACTGCCCCATGGGGGTGGATTATGCCTCCATCATGGCAACGGCCCGTTACATGATGGCAGCCATGAACCGCCTGCCCGAGGGGCTCAAGGCCACCATAGACATGCACCTTGAAACCGGCAACAACATGGGCATAAGCGAGGAAGAATTGGTGGAGACCCTGGAATGGATCCAGGAGGAGCTTCAGGCAGAGCTGGAGGATCCCACTGCCCGCATCCCCTTGAACCAGAAAGGGGCCAAGTACTTCCTCACCATGAACCCTCGGGAGCCCAAGTACTATCCCCTCACCATCCAGGCCGAGGCCAAGATCCTTCATGCCGCCAAGGAGAGCTACACCATCTCCACCAAGTATTGGGATGCCACCAATTATTGCCTTTTCATAGGTGACGGGGCCAATGGACGCAAGGTTGCACAGTGGCAGGTCGAGGACGTGGAGCGTCTGGGGTGCGAATACCTGCTTGCTGCCGAGTGCGGGCATGGGTACCGCTCCATACGCTGGGAAGCAGCCAACTGGCTGGGCAGGCAGCCCAATTTCAAGGTCATAGCCTTCCAGGAACTCCTGGCCCGGTACATACAAGATGGCCGTATCAAACTGGATCCTTCCCGCAATCCCAAGAGGGTCACATACCATGATCCCTGCAATGCGGCCAAGAGCGGCGGCATCATCGAGGAACCCCGGGTGGTGCTGAGGGCAGCAGTGGAGGACTTCGTGGAGCTGAAGCACAACCGCCAGTTCTCCTACTGTTGCGGAGGCGGAGGCGGAGCCCTGACCATGACCGAGTTCGCCAAGAGAAGATTGGAGGCGGCCAAGGTCAAGGCAGAGGAGATAGCAGCCACCGGTGCCAAGATCGTGGCCACTTCCTGCCACAACTGCCTGGATCAGCTGGCAGAGATCAACAGGCATTACAAGCTCGGGGTGGAAATCAAGCTGCTTTGCGAGCTGGTGGCCGACGCCCTGATCATGGACTGAGCCATCAAGCAACCTGGAGAGGAGGCCCTCCCATGCCCGAGAAGATCCTCATAGTGGACGACGAGCCCTCGATGCTCACGTACCTGAGCACCCTTCTGGAGGACAACGGGTACCAGACCATCACGGCCTCCAATGCCCAAGAGGCCTTGGAGCAGGCCCTGCGGCAAGAGCCGGACCTGATCACCTTGGATCTGCTCATGCCTGAAAGGACAGGCATAAAGCTCTACAGGGACCTGAAGAAAAACGAACAGCTGAGCAGAATCCCTGTGATCATCGTGACGGGATTCACCGCAGGGAACTTTCCCATGATCGACTTCCGAAAGTTCATCTACGAGCGCTCCATACCCGGGCCCCAGGGCTTTGTGGAGAAGCCTGTGGAGCCCAAGCTCCTCCTGGAGCAAGTCAAGAAGGCCTTGGAGAACCTCAAGGTCTCCTCTGTATAGAGCGAGAGGAGGGTAGGGCTGTGCGCTGGGCTACTCTGCCCTGGAGAAAGTCGCAGGAAAGCCTGAATTTCCCGGTCGGGATAACAGGGATTCCTCATCAGCTGCTGGATCCTGGGGCCCGAGCATTGCTGGATGCACTGCCCTGCTATGTGAGCCTCATTTCCCCAACCCGGGAAGTACTTTGGGCCAACAAGGCCTTGCTCCAGGAAGCCGGAGCTGTGGTTGGCTTGCCCTGCCACCAGCTCTACAGATTGCGCCACAGCCCTTGCCCGGATTGCCAACTGGGCAGGGCTTTGGAGCAAGGATCGGTTTCACTCTGGGAGGAGTCCCTGCCCGGCTCAATGCTCTCGGCCACGCACACCCTGGTGCAGGCAGTGCCTTTGGTGGGCTCAGGGGGAGAAGTCTTGGCTGCATTGAAAATCTCCACGGACATAACGGGATTAAAGGCCAGGCAGAGGCAGCTGGAGTTGAGCCAGAGGGAGTACAGGGCCCTTTTCGAGGGGGTGCCCTGCTACATTTCGGTGCAGGACAGGGACTTGCGCATCCTGAAGACCAATCGGCTCTTCGAGCGGGATTTTGGAAGGTCCCAGGGACGCAAGTGCTACCAGGTATACAAAGGAAGGCAGCAGAAGTGCGAAGTCTGTCCGGTGGAGCGCAGCTTTGAGGACGGTCAGATCCACTTCAGCGAGGAGACCGTGAGGCGCAGTTCAGGGGAGCCCATGGAGGTGGTGGTATACACGGCCCCCATCAGGGACCATATGGGTCAAACCTTTGCGGTCATGGAAATGTCCACTGAGATCTCTCAGGTCAAGCGGCTCCAGAGGGAGCTCGCAGCCCTGGGGCAGGCTGTGGCCATAACGGCCCACTCCATAAAGAACATATTGAGCGGCTTGGAGGGCGGGGCTTATGTGGTGCACTCCGGGCTTCGCAGGGCAGATCCTGCTCTGGCCCAAAAGGGCTGGGAGATGGTGAGGGAGGGGGTGGGAATGGCCGGAAGGCTGATCCAGGACATCCTGCTCATCTCCAAGGCCCGCACTCCCAAGTATAAGAACGTGTCCCCCCAAGCCTTGGCTGCTGGGGTGGTCTCTCTGTTTGAGAAGAGGGCCGCAGACCTGGGTGTGGAGCTCTGTCTGCTCGAGCCGGGGAAAGAACCCGAGCCCCTAAGGGTGGATCCGGACGCCATCCACACGGCTTTGGCCAACCTGATTTCCAATGCGCTTGAGGCCTGTGCCACTTTTCAAAGGGAGGAAACCGGCCGGGTGCAGGTCAGCGTGATGGAGCTCCCCCAGGAAGAGTCCTTGGTTTTCCAAGTGGAGGACAACGGGCCTGGTCTGGCCCCGGAAGTAAGGGAGAAACTCTTCAGGGAAATGGTCAGCACCAAGGGAAGCTCTGGCACAGGCCTGGGATTGGTGGTGACAGACAAGATCCTGAGGGAGCACGGGGGAAAGGTCAGGTTTCACCCAGGAGCCCAGGGAGGCACGGTATTTCAGCTGGTGATCCCCAGGCAGGCAGAAGCAGGGGAGCATTCATCAATTCAAGAGGGGGTGCCAGGCTCCCAGGGCCAGCCCCCGTTCAAGGAGGGGAGTCCATGGAAAAGCCCAGGAACGTGCTGATCATAGACGACGAGCCGGCCATGACAACTTACCTCTCTACCCTCTTGGAAGATCACGGCTTTGTGGCCCACGTGGCCAACGACCCCCAGGAAGGAATGGAAAGGCTCAGGGTGTTGAGGCCTGATGTGATTCTCTTGGATCTGCTCATGCCCCAGAAAAGCGGGGTGCAGGTCTTCCAGAAGATAGCAAGGGACCAGAGGTTGAAGGGGATCCCCATAATCATCCTGACCGGCATAAGGGAGCATTTTGTGGAGGATTTCAAAGACTTCTTCACGACCCTTAAGCTGGACAGGCCCTTTGCATATCTGGAGAAGCCGGTGGATCCGGACCATCTCTTGCAGGTGGTGGAGGAAAGCCTGAGCACGATTCATTAGCCGGGATCTTGTTATTGATTCCGCATGATCCTGGTCGAGGCATCTTCGGGGGGGTTGACCCCCCCCGCGTGTCCCTGCTCCTGGTGAGCAGTGGGACTTGGCTTTAATGACTTCTTGCGGGATACAAAAAGGAATGTGGGAGGGGGAAATGCAAGGGGGGTTTCTGCAGGAGGTCTCCAGGCGCAGCGCCCAGAGCTTCAATGGTTGCTACCAGTGTT
>JBBIOJ010000043.1:0-30215 GCA_037443445.1 Desulfarculaceae bacterium
GGCGGGTACCCCTTCCCATTCCCCCCAGGCCCTATCCACCCCCCCCCCGAGAGCTCTTTTCCTCCAGTCTTGGGTCTGGGGATTTTTCTTGCACTGGATAGCCCTGAGTCTTGACTGGCGATGCACTCGGGCTATTTGAGCCCTATGTAGGATACTGCCAGCTGGAAATACCTTCTGGCCGTGCGGGCCGCCTGTACCTTTTCTTCCCCCGGGATGTGGGGATCCTCCAAGCGAAAGCCGTTCACCTTCCCCCTCACAAAGGCCCGGTAAACCTTGTAGAACTTTAGAAGGTCCTCCACATCCCCTTCCCCTGCCAATTTCTTGTAAGAATCCCAAAGAGCCTCGGCAGCCCTTGCTGCCCCGTGAAACTCCAGGTCCATGAGCAAGAAGGCTATGTCAGAGAGGGTGTCGGAGTAACGGAACCGCTCGTTGAACTCTATACAGTCGAAAATGGAGAGCTGCTTTGCGAAACAGATGTGTTCCATGTGGAGGTCTCCATGGCAGTCCCTTATGCGGCCTTGGCTTATCCGCTCCAGGAACAGTTCCTCTCTTCGTTCATAGAATTCGTTGGTCCACCTCCTCAGGGCCAGATGATCTGCGGGCTCTATGGTGCGGCCTATGTAGGCTTGGGTCTGAAGGAAATTCTCTTCTGTGTTGATTCTGAAAGAATCCGGTTTGCCGAATGCGGCTATTTCCTCTGAGGTCTCGGCCTCTTTGGCAAAACGGGCCAACAACCCGGCCAGCTCCAGAAGATGGGTCTCCCCGAGTTCCCCCCTGTACAGGAGCGACTTCATGAGCCTGTCCTGGGGAATTCTTTTCATCCAAACAGCGTAATCCACAGTTTCCCCCCCCCCGGGAGTCTCCATCAAGGTGTGGCTGAGCCCGTCAAAAACCACAGGCAGCACACCCAGGTACATGTCTTGGGAGAGCCTTCGATTCAGCCTGACCTCTTCCCTGCAGAAGTGGAGCCTCAACTCAGGAGTCGTGAAATTCAAAAAGCCGAAATCCACCGGCTTTTTTATCTTGTACACGAATTCATCCCCCAAAAATACAAGGGAAATGTGGGTCTGCACTAGCTCCACCTTCTTGGTGGGGTGGGGAAGGGCCCCGGGGCTCAGGAGATCTTCCATTAGTTTTCCCAAAGAGAGCAGCCTCCTGGTTTTTCTGGGGAGCTTCTCCCATGGCCTGATCTGAGAAAATGGCCCGGGAGACCATGCAGAGTCTACTATCTGGGCCAAAGCCTGGCAAGGTGAGATTTCCTTCACAGGCGTGGGATATTGGTTATTGTCCGGGCAAGCCTTCTTTACAGTATCGGGCGGGCCTGCCTAAAATGCCTTGCAGGCTTTTCCTGGAGTTTCTTCAATGAGATGGCTGAACAAAGTGATGTTGGCTCTAGGGGCTACGCTGCTTCTGGCCCTGGTCCTCAAGCTTGGGCCAGGAGCTGTTCTGGAGCATCTACGGCTTCTGGGATGGCTTTGGGGACCGCTGATCCTCCTGGAGGGGATCGGGGAGGCCATGCACACAACTGCCTGGAGGAGGTGCCTGGCACATGGCCACAAGGATCTGACCTGGATACATGTGGGCATGGTCAGACAGGCCGGGATGGCCTTCAATTACCTGACCCCCACAGCCCATATGGGCGGCGAGCTCATAAAGGGCATGCTCTTGGGAAGTCTTGGAGATGGGATCAGCGCGGCTGCCAGCGTCATAGTGGGGAAGCTGGCTCTTGTGTTCTCCCAGCTTCTGTTCGTATCGGCGGGCTCACTACTGGCCCTATGGAGCGTTTCCATCCCAATGCCCATTTTGCTGGCTTGGGCTGGCAGCACAACGATGTTTTTCGTGGGGGTGGGGTTTTTCTTCTGGCTTCAAAAAAGGGGGAGGCTTGGAGGAGTGCTCAGGGCTCTGGAGGGAAAAGGCCTTGGTGGAAGCCCTGTGAGAAGGTCAGCCCAGTGGCTGAGCGTTGTGGACAGACACCTGGAGAGCTTCCACCGGGAGAGGCCAGGGGATCTGATTGTAGCCATGCTGTGGCACTTGGCAGGTTTTTCCTGCGGCATCCTTCAGGTCTGGATATTTCTGTTCTCCACTGCTCATGATTCGGTCTTGTGGAAAGGAGCGGTGATCTGGTTTCTGGGTGCATGGATGGATCTTGTGGGGTTTGTGGTCCCGGCTGGCCTGGGAGTGCAGGAGGGCTCCAGAGCGCTAATATTTGATTTGATGGGAATGAGTGGGGTGTCCGGACTGGCTTTGGGGCTTGTATTGAGAGGTACAAAGGGATTTTGGGCTATGGTGGGGCTGGGTTGCTACCTGCTACTTCTTAGGGGAAAAAGGGATGCTTGAAGCCTGCAGCGGGAGCCCGGGCTTCTCCCCTTTCAGGCTCTGCTTCCAGGATTTTTTCTTCTTTGCATGCAGCCACAAGTACGCTATGCTTGCTCGAACGTGAGGCTTGTATCCTCGTGAGGGAGGTGAGGGGATGGGGAAAAGAGATGGGTTGGTCCGGGGTCTTCTGGCACTGCTCGGAGGCTTGGGTCTGCTTTTTATCCCATGGGGGGCGGCCAGCTCCCAGGAAAGGGTCATCCTCAGCCTGGATCAGCTTATTCAAATGGCATTGGAGAAAAGTCCTGAACTGGGCCAGGCGCAACAGGACCTGGTGATGGCGCAAAGTGACCTTGAACAGGCTAAGGCGGCCCGATGGCCTCAGCTAGACGCTCTGGCCATAGGAGGGGTGGTTGACGCTGCGGACAGGCCCATTGTGGTGGTTTCCCCACGGCCGGGTCCTGGGGATAGGTACTTGAGAGGACGCATAGAGAACCCGGATGATGATCCAGGCAACCTCGGGCCATTCGGCCGCCTGGAACTCACAGTGGTGCAGCCCCTTTACACATTCGGAAAGATATCCCACAGGATAGATGCAGCTCTGCGGGGAGTGAACGTGCAGAAGGCTGCCAAGGAGAAAACCAGGGGTGATGTGATCTTGAGGGTCAAGGAGCTTTACTTTGCCCTGCTTTTGGCCCAGCAGGGAAAGGAGGCCGCAGCCGATGTGGAGTCCTTTGTTGAGGATGCCAGAAAGCGTATACAGCGTCTCATAGCCCTGGGCTCCACTTCCGTGGACGAAAGCGACCTCTACCGCTTGGAGGCCTATGCTGCTGAAGCCAAACGCTTCAAGGCCAAGGCAGACTCTGGTTCCAGATTGGCCTATCTGGCCCTCAAGCAGGCCATAGGGTTCCCGGCCGAGAGGGATTTTCAGTTGGACGTGAAGGAGCTCCCCAAGGACACCAGGGCTCTTGGGGACCAAAGGGATTACATTGAGCAGGCGCTCAGGCAAAGGCCAGAGCTGGAGCAGATAGACAATGGCCTGGAGGCAAAAAAGAGCCTGGTGGAAGCTGCCAAGGCCGACATGTATCCCTCCATATTCCTGGCCGGTATTGCCTCACTGGCCGGCGCTCCCAACCGGGAGCACATGGATGTCTCGTACATAGGGGATGATTTCAATCATGCCAACGGTGGGGTGGTCCTGGGGGCAAAGTGGCATTTTGATTTGGGAATCCAACAGGCCAAGGTCAGCAAGGCAAAAGCCGAGTACGAAAGATTGTTGCACACTCGCGAGTACGCCATGAGGAACATACCCCTGGAGGTGGCCAAATATTACCAGGAGGCTCTGGAGCACCTGCATGCCTTCCAGGCCTCGGAGGGAGCTGCTTCTGCCTCACGCAAGTGGGTGGTGGTGGCCTTTGCCAATTTCGACATGGGAGTGGGACAGGCCAGGGACATCTTCTTCGCGGTGGAAAGGTACGGGAAGAACCAGGGGGATTTTCTGCTTTCCCTGCTGAACTACCATCTGGCCCTGGCCAGGCTCAGCAATGCCGTGGCTGAGTACAGGGGAGGGACCCGATAGGGCTGACATCCTTGGCAGGGGTGGCTTTGCTGAGGAGCCCTCCCTGCCTTGGAAAAAGCTCTTTTGAAGGGAGGGGCGGTTCTCCTGCGTAGAGAGTCCCGGATGAGGCAACAGGCTTCCAAGCAATAAACAAGTTGGCCCGAATTACTGGCAAAGGCCAGGAAGATTGGGCTGGCAAGACCTGTGATCCTTATAGGATGTCCGAACCCGAGAGCCCCTCTCAGGCAGTGTGGCGGATGCAGAGTGGTATCAAGCATGCTCGCTTGACCAATTGTCTGCAGAAGTAAGCTCTCATCTTCCACTTCTCGTCTATGCCGTAAGGTAAGGAGAATCCCCCTTCCCACTGAAGTAAGAGACCGGGAATTGTGTTTTGAAGGGACTTAGGGCTCGTTTACTGGTCATGTGGGTGGCCTGGGCACTGCCTAGGCCACATCTGGTTTTGGGCACTGTGACAGCGCTTTGCCTAGCCTCGGTGCTGTACACGGTGGCAGAACTGGATTTTCAAACCGGCCAGCTGGACCTGATCTCCCCCAGTGATCCCTTGATACGACTGACTGAGAAAATAAAGCCCTTCCAAAACAAAGACACCTTTACCGGGGTGATCCAGGCTCCCAGTCCAAGAAGAGGCGTAGAGTTTCTGGAGAGCCTGGCCAAGAGAATCAAGGAAGATCCTTCGCATTTCAAGGATGCCTTTTTCAGGGTGGAGCCAGAATTGCTTAGGCCCTGGGCACTTCTGTACTTGGAGGAAAAGGATCTGAACCTAATAAGGGAGCGCATTTCCCAATACCCAGTGCTTGTCCAGGGGCTGGCACGGAGGCCTGATCTGGTCAATTTTCTGGATCTGGTAAACTCCGAGATGGCCTCCAGAATGGTCCAGGCCCTTTTCACAGATTTCCTCAAAATCCCTACAGCAGAGGGAAGCGGGAAACAGGAACCCATGGACCTGGGCTTCCTGATCCAGACCCTCAGGGGAATGTCCAAGTACCTGGAAGGAAAGCCCGAGTACTTCTCACCATGGGCTTCCTTTTTCAAAGAGGATGCCTGGGACAGGGAACTGGAGGGCTATTTCTGGGTGGCTGAGAAGCGCCTCTTGCTGTTCTTTGTAACTCCCAAGAGGGAAAAGGAGACTTTTAACAAGGCCAGAGCTTCCCTGGAACACCTAAGAAAACTGCTTCGGGAGGTGCAGGCTGAATTCCCGGATGTAGAGGTGGGAGTGACCGGTCAGGAGGCCCTCAAGACAGACGAGATGAGTGTTGCACTCATGGACATGTCTTGGGCTACCTGGATATCCCTGGGGGGCGTCTGGATCTTGAACGTGCTTTTTTTCCGCAGTCATACCCGCACCTTCATACGAATGGTAGTGCTCTCCATGGGCATGTGTTGCACCTTTGGGTGCCTCACCCTTCTTGTGGGGCACCTCAACATCATTTCCCTGGTCTTCGCACCCATGCTGGTGGGGCTCGGAGATGATTATGCCGTGCACTGGTTTGCCAGGATGGAGGAAGAAGAACGCTCTCCCGGTGTGTCCAGGCAGGAGGCCATAGTCCGGGTGGCTGAACTTTCGGGTCCGGCCATCATGACAGCCGGGATCAGCGGGGCCCTGTCTTTCTTGCCCCTGGTGCTGACGGGCTTCAAGGGCTTGATGGAGCTGGGGTTCATCTCCGGGATGGGAATCCTCGTACAGGTGATTGTGGACCTTGCCGTGCTTCCCGTGCTGAGCCTCTACGGGAAGCCCCCCAAAGCCAAGGCCCTGGGAATCCAGGGAGGCAGGGACCTGATAGCATTGAATCGCCGGAAGGCGGCTTGGGTACTAGCTGGAGCCTGCCTCCTTTCGGCCGTGAGCCTGGTGGGAGCAGGAAGGGTGGGTTTTGATCTCAACCCGCTTAGGCTTCAGGCCAAGGGAACCGAATCTGTTGTTTGGGAGGAGAGGCTTCGTGAGAACAGCAAGCGATCGGTGCTCTTCGCCACATCCACGGCATCCTCCTTGGAGGAATTGAAGGAAAAGAGCCGGCTTCTGGAGTCCCTCCCAACGGTTTGGAAGGTACAGAGCGTCTTGAGCCTGCTTCCTGAGAGGCAAGAAGAGAAGATTCCTTTGGTACAAGGGATTTCCGGTGGGCTTCCCCCCTTGAATTGGCATCAATCAGAAAGCCGTGGGCCGGAGCCAGCCCTCATAGTTGACCTCCTGGAGCGCATCCGTTTTAAAATGGATGACTCCCAGGCCGAGACCTGGGGGGCAAGAAGGCCTATGGTGGAGCAGATAGCAGAGGTGAGGTCCCTGAGCGGAAGGATACTGGATTTAATACATGCCTTTGGAGATTCGGCAAGGGCTCTCATGTCATACCAGGAGAGATTCCAGGAGGATCTGCTGGATGCTTTCAGGATGCTTGAATCTGGCAATGGAATAAGGCCCATGGCCCTGGAGGACATCCCGAGGGGGCTCTGGGAGAGGTTTGTCAGGGCAGGGGATTACCTCATGCGTGTCTTCCCTATGGAAAGCATCTGGGAGCCAGGGCCGAGAGAAAGGTTCGTGGCCGAGATCCGTTCGGTAGATCCCGATATGGCAGGAGATGCAGTGACCCTCCATGTGTACAGCAAGGCTTACCAGCGAGCCTGCATGGAGGCATCCCTGTACGCCCTTGCAGGCATAATTCTGCTTCTGGTGGCGGAGTTCAGAGGGAGGCCAGTGTTCCTGGTGGCTTTTCTGCCCCTTGTGGCAGGAACATTGTGGACACTGGGTCTGATGTTCCCCCTGGGAGTCCAGTTCAACCTGGCCAATAGCGTGTTCCTGCCCTTGATAGTGGGAGCCGGGGTGGAATACGGCATCATAATAGTGCATAGATGGAAGGAGGGCAGGATGACCCCTGGACACTTGCCCATGAGCACGGCCAAAGGGGTAATTTGCGCCTCCTTGACCACGAACCTGGGTTTTGGAACCCTCATGATCTGTCGTCACCAAGGGATCTTCTCACTGGGAGTCCTGTCCTTTTGGGGCAGCATGCTGGTGCTCTTGGCCGCAGTGGTTCTGCCCCCGGCCGTCATGGCTTTCATGAGCCAACCAGGGGGGAAGCCGGAAATGGGGATGTGAGGGCAGATGAAATGACTCCCGGGAACAACAAGGGAGTTCTTTAAAACAGTGCAGCAGGGAGGTCCAAGAGAGATGGCACGGGCTGGTTTGGGAACCTTGGTTTTCTTGGTCATGATTGGCAGCATGCAGGCTTGGGGGGCTTCTGCGGAAAGACCCACGGAGAAGGTCCGTTTGGTGCTGGACCGGGCAATGGAAGTCCAAAGCGATCCAAACCTGCAGGGAGATGGGGGCAGAGCCCAAAGGTCCAAACTCATCCGGCAGCTCATCTCTGAGAATTTCTTGTGCAGCCTCATGGCCAGGGAGTCTTTGGGGGAGAGGTGGGATGGCCTCAAGCCCGAGGAGAGAGAGGAGTTCAGGGAACTCTTCCTGTCGCTATTCCAGGATTCGTACACGCGAATGGTTTTGAATTTTTTGAGAAAAGAGACCATAGAGTACTTGGGGGAGACTCAGGAAGGGGAGAGGTTCAAGGTACGTACAAAGATCCTGAGGGCCAACGAGCATATCCCTGTGGACTATACCCTTGTCAAGACTGACAAAGGCTGGTTGATGGTGGATGTGACAATAGACGGGGTGAGCATTCTCAAGAACTACCAGACCAAGTTCAAGCAGGTGATAAGCTCTCAGTCCTTTGATTATCTTCTAAAACAGATGCGGATTCAGAATCAGGCTTCAAGGGACGCCTCTGCCTCCTAGCTTCAGGCGGTTCTAACAGGAGAAAGAAGGCTAGCCGGTTTGCGCCCTGCCGCTCAGCTTGGAGAAGTCCGCAAGGTTCAGAAACACCCTGGCCAGCCTGGCAAGCATGTTGAGGCGGTTGGCCCTCAGCCTAGGATCGGGGTCATTCACCAGGACTGCATCAAAAAAGCCGTCCAGCTTCTTTTTTTGGCCTGCCAGTTCATGGAGGGCTTCCAGGTGTTGAGCCCTTTCCATAAGATCCGGGATTCGGGACTCGGCCCATCTTGCCAACTCCAGAAGCTCCCTCTCCTCGGGCTGACGAAACAAGGATGCATCCACCTCCCCTGGCTGATGCTCCCCGACTATGTTCAGCACCCTCTTGAAGCTCAAGGCCAGGTCTGGGAAACTGTCTTCCTGCATGAATTGCTCCAAGGCCTTCAGCCTGGCAAGACTCTGGGGTAGGTCCCGCAGCCCAGATCCAAGGACTGCCTGAACTGCGGCTGCATCGTGGCCCCGAGACACCCAGAGGTTCTCAAGTCTTACCAAGAAGAAAGACAATATCTCCTCCAAGACCCCTTCAGGCACTTCTTCCAATCGGGGCCTGATCAGGCTCAGGGCTTCGGCCAAGGCCCGGCCCAACTCCAGCCTGTAGCCGCATTCCAGAAGGATTCGCAGGATCCCCAAGGCAGCTCTTCGCACCCCCAAGGGATCTCCGGCCCCGCTGGGAGCTTCCCCTGCAGCGAAGCAGCCCACCACTGTGTCCAGCTTGTCGGCCAGGGCCACCATGGCACCCACGGGGCCTGAGGGTAGCCGGTCCCCGGCAAAGGTTGGAAGATAATGCTCTTGGATGGCCACAGCAACTTCCCGGGACTCCCCTTGCAGGAGGGCGTAATGCATTCCCATAGTGCCCTGCAGGCTGGGGAACTCACCCACCATTTCAGTGGTGAGATCTGCCTTGCAAAGCAAGGCGGCCCTTTCAACTTGCTCTGTCCACTGGGGCTCCAGTTGCAAGGCCAAGCTGGCGGCCATGCACTTGACCCTTTGCACCTTTTCCATCATTGTACCCAGCTTTGCATGAAATATGATCCCCGAGAGCTTTTGGAGCCTCTCCTGGAGAGGTTGCCTGACATCCTCCTGGAAAAAGAACCTGGCGTCTGAGAGCCTGGCCCTGAGAACCCGCTCATTCCCCCTTCGAATGGTCTCCAGGGAAGAGGGAAGCAGGTTTGCGATGTTCACGAAATAGGGAAGCAGGTTTCCGTTTTCTTCTTGGACAGAAAAGAACTTCTGGTGCTCACGCATTGCCGTGATAAGAACTTCCCTGGGAAGCTCCAAGAATTCCTCCTGGAAGCTGCCTGTCACAACCACCGGATATTCCACCAGGTTGGTCACGGTTTTCAGAAGCTCCCGGTCCTCCATGAGCCTGCCGCCCAGGCCTTGGGCTGCTTTGGAGGCCTCCCTCAAGATCAAATCTGAACGCTCCTGAGGGTCCACAATCACATGAAGAGTCCTGCAAACCTCCAGGTACTCCTTGGGATGATTCACCAAGGCTTGTTGGGGGCTCATGAACCTGTGACCGCGAGTGGTTCGGCCGCTTTGCAAGGAGTCCAACCTGAATGGAATGACTTCCCGCTCCAGCAGAGCCAGTATCCAATGGATGGGCCTTGCAAAGCGCAAGGAAGACTCCCCCCAACGCATGCACTTGGGAAAAGGAATCTGAGTGATCCAGCGTGGGACCTCTTCGGCAAGGAGCTCCTTGGTGAGTCTACCCGAGTGCCTTTTTCTCGCGGCCACATACCTGCCCCTGGGGGTCTCCAAGATCCTCAGTTCCTCTACGTCCACCCCCTGGGAACGGGCAAAACCCAAGGCAGCCTTGGTGGGCTGTCCCTGAGGGTCAAAAGCCACCCTTTCTGGGGGGCCCAGGATCTCCTGATCCAGATCAGGCTGTGACTCCGAGACATCCTCCACCATGAGCACGAGTCTCCTGGGGGTTCCCCATTTGTGCACTGCCCCGTGGGATATCCTCCAGTTCCTCAAACTGGTTCTAGCCGAGTCGGCCAGAAATTCCAGTGCTGGATCAATATAGGAAGCAGGGATCTCCTCGGTGCCGATTTCCAGTAGCAGATCTGCCACGCCCTTTTCTCCTCTCCTGCCAAGAAATGAGGTTTTTTTGTACCATGGTCTGCACAAAGGCACAAGGGCATCCCCTGGGACAGAAAGGCCCAAGTCAAGGCCGTGGTTGGATAAGCCTGATAAGCTTCCTGTCCAGGAAGGTACAGTTGGGGCCCCACAATGACTCAGCCGAGTCAGGGAGATCTCCTGGCTCCCACCACTAGGGGAAAAACCAGCCCCCACTGTCCCCCAGGAGGGGACATGACGGTGGCTTCTGGATAGGAGAAGCCCTTGGCTTTTGGTAAGATCGTGGAGAGGCTTTGTCCCAGACCAGGGCAATTATGCTAAGCCGACGGAAACCAACGGAGGGCAGGTCCGCCTGGTGGGGCTAGATCCTGCCCAAGGATCAGATTCGGGTCAGGAGAAGGAGCCATGAGCCGCAAGAGGAGGCAGGGGGCTGGTTTTGCCAGGAAGCGGTCCAGCAAGGTGGGGCTTCCTCCCGCAACCTTGGTGCATGTGGGCGAGAAGAGGACCGAGGAGGTCCTGATCAGGGTCGTGCAATATGACCAAGATCGGGCTGAACTCTTGGAGCCCAAAGGGGTGGAGGAATGCAAGAGCCTTGTTGGCCATGGCCTCGGCACCTGGATCGATGTGCAGGGCGTACATCAGGTGGAAGTGGTGGAGGACCTGGGGGAGTGCTTCAACCTCCACGGTCTGCTCCTGGAGGATGTGCTGGACACCAATCAGAGGCCCAAGCTGGAGGACTACGAGGGCCACACGTACCTGGTGCTTAGAGCCTTGAGATACAAAGGGGAGGATCAGGCCTCGGTAGTCTCTGAACAGATAAGCCTGGTGTTGAGCCAGGGGCTGGTGATTTCATTTCAAGAGGGGGCTGAGGACCTTTTCTCGGGCGTGAGGGAAAGGTTGTTGGCGGGCCGGGGACGCATAAGGCAAATGGGAACGGATTACCTGCTTTACTGCCTGGTGGACAATGTGGTGGACCGCTACTTCCTCTTGTTGGAACAGTTGGGGGAGCAGATAGAGGAGCTGGAAGAGAAGGTTTTGAGCATGCCCGGCCCGCAAACAGCCAGAGATGTGCACAGGTTGAGAAGGGAGCTGCTCCTTGTGAGAAAGGCCATATGGCCTCTGAGAGAGGTTCTGGGCGGGCTTCTGAGGGGAGAGTCTGGGCTGGTGGGGGATCCTGTCAGGCCTTTTCTGAGGGACGTATATGATCACACCATAGAAATAATCGACACCTTGGAGACTTTCCGTGACATGGCAGCCGCCATGCTGGAGGTATATCTTTCTGGAGTGAACAACAGGCTAAGCGAGGTCATGAAATTCCTGACCATGATTTCCACCATATTCATTCCCCTGAGCTTCATCGCAGGGGTATATGGCATGAACTTCAAGTTCATGCCCGAGCTGGAGTGGGCTTGGGGGTATCCTGCAGCCCTGGGTCTCATGGCCGCAGTGGGGTCTTGCATGGTATTGTATTTCAGAAAAAAGAGATGGCTCTAAGCTGTGTTTTTTCAGGAAGGATTGGTAATGTGGGTTAACCCTATGATTTGATTGGACTGAGGTGAGCTTGGTACAAAGCACTTGTACTTGTGTTATGTTTCCTCGGAAAAGGGATTCAGGTCCATAATTCTTTGGGTCTTCCATGGGCTTGGGGCACGAGCCGCAAGCGGCCTCGGTCTTGGCGAACAGTCCGGGCCAGATCATGGGACAGGACTTAGATGTCCTTGGGTATCCTCAGTATCAGGGCGTGAAGCCCCCAGGTGAGGGCCTTGGCTAAGAAAGCGGGTTAGGGGTCTCTTGTCGGAAATGGGGATGCTCTTCTTGAAAAGGGAGTTGCTAAACAAATGACCGGTGCCAGTTACGTGCTGAGGGTGAATGCCAGGAGAAGATACCCTTCCATAGTGCGGGGAGAAGGGGTTTACCTTTACGACCAGGAGGGAAGAAGGTACATGGACTCCGGGGGGGGCCCCATCCTGTGCAACTTGGGCCACGGCCTGGGCGAGATGGCAATGGTCCTGGCAGAGCAGGCGGGTCAGGTAGCCTTTGTTTACAGGAGCGACTTTACCACCCCGGCCCTGGAGGAGGCCGCCAGGAAGATCTGTGAAGCCACGGGCTTTGCCATGGAGAAGGTTTTTCTGGTGAGTGGAGGCTCAGAGGCCAACGAGATCGCCGTTAAGATTGCCAGGCGCTTTCACCTGGAGAATGGTGAGCCCTCCCGGCACAAGATAATCTCAAGATGGATGAGCTACCACGGCATGACGCAGGGAGCTCTGGCCTGGAGCGGGATGCCTGGAAGGAGAAGAGATTTTGTGCCCATGCTCAAGGACGACGCACACATCCCCCCTGCTTACTGCTATAGGTGTTGGTTCGGCCTCTCCCCAGAGACATGCCAGCTTCAGTGCGCCCAGGCCCTGGAGCACGAGATCCTTTGCCAGGGGCCAGAGAACGTGGCAGCTTTCATGGCAGAGCCCATCTCAGGCATGTCCCTGTGCGGAGCCCATCCACCCAAGGAATACTTTGGCAGGATCAAGGAGATCTGCGATCGCTACGGGGTGCTCCTGATCCTGGACGAGGTCATGACCGGCTGCGGCCGCACAGGGAAGTGGTTCGGTTACGAGCACTTTGGTGTGGTTCCAGACATTCTGACCCTTGGGAAAGGCCTGGGAGGGGGATACTTTCCAGTGGGGGCTGCAGCAGTCACGAGGCGAGTGGCTAGGGCCATAGAGGAGGGATCTGGCGTTTTCACTCCGGGTTTCTCCTGGGCAGGGAACCCTCTTGGTGCGGCCGTGATTTCCAAGGCCTTGGATTTTCTGAAGGGGAGGGAGCTGGTGAAGCGTTGTGCAGAGATGGGGGATTATCTTGCTCAAAGACTCCAGGCCCTAAGATCCCATCCCACAGTGGGAGACATAAGGGGAAAGGGGCTCATGATGGGCATAGAGTTCGTGAAAGACAAGGATACCCGAGAGCCCATGGAGCCTGGCCTGAAATTCTTCCAGGAGCTGGCCCACCAGGCCTTGGACTTGGGACTTTTCGTAGAGGCCTCCGCAGGATGCGACAGGGGAAGGGCGGGAGACATGGTCATGTTCGGGCCTCCCTTTGTGATAAGCAAGGAACAGGTGGAGGAGATGCTAGAGCTTTTCGCAAAGGCTCTCAGCCTGGTGGAGAGGCGCTTGGGGTTTTGAGACGGAAGGAGTGTGTAAAAGCTCATCTCCCTTTGGGGCAAATGCGGCCCAATGGCAGCTTACATGGCACGGCCTCCGGCCAGTTTGGGGGGATAGCCCCCCCCTCTGGGGGCAGTTTCTCCGGTCAGGAAACCAGATGTCACAATAACCTCAAATTCCTCCTGGAGCCACCTGCCGGCTCAGCTTGACCGCACAGAGCTTCCCGCACATGGAGCAGCCCTCCCGGTCCTGGGCTATCTGTAGGCGGCGCCTGGTGAGCTCGGGATCTATGGATTCCCGTATCATGCCTTCCCAGTCCAGCTGTTGCCTGCAGACGGACATGCGACGGTCCTGCTCCAGAGCCCCTGGGAGGCCCTTGGCGATGTCAGCAACATGGGCAGCTATCCTGGCAGCCATGACCCCCTTGAACACGTCCTCTGGGTTGGGCAGGCAAAGGTGTTCGGCTGGTGTCACATAACAGAGGAAATCTGCCCCGGCAGCCCCCGCAATTGCCCCCCCGATGGCAGAGGTGATATGGTCGTAACCGGGGGCAATGTCCGTGGGAAGCGGGCCCAGGACGTAGAAGGGAGCTCCGTCACAAAGCCTTTTTTCCAGCATCATGTGGGAGCTTATGTCCTGCAACGGAACGTGTCCCGGCCCTTCGATCATGACTTGCACCCCCTTGGCCCTGGCCCGTCTGGCCAGTTCCCCCAGAATCATGAGCTCCTCTATCTGGGGGCCGTCGGTGGCATCAAGTACAGAGCCGGGCCTAAAGCCATCCCCCAGGCTCAGGGTCACGTCGTACCTGTGGGCTATTTCCAGAAGCTCGTCGAAGTGCTCATAAAGAGGATTTTCCCTGCCTGTCTTGCGCATCCAGTACATCAGAATTGAGCCGCCCCTGCTCACGCACGGCATGATGCGGGTGTAAGACTCCAAGCGCCTCACTGCCTCCCGGGTCACACCACAGTGCACGGTAATATAGTCGAGGCCCTGCCTACACTGCTCATCTATGCTCCTGAAAAGCTCCTCCTCTTGCATTTCCTCCAGAGGCCTCCCTTTGCGGACCATCTGAGTGCTTATCCCGTAGATGGGCACAGCTCCCACCATGACCGGAGAATGTTCCAGGAAAAAGGCTCTGATGGCCTCCAGGTCCCCTCCGGTGGAGAGGTCCATGATGGAGTGGGTACCGGCCCTCAGGGCTGCCTGCAGCTTGGCCTCTTCCATCTCCATGTCCGCGCACTCGCCGCTTGTGCCCAGATTCGCATTCACCTTGGTTCGAAGTCCACGGCCTATGGCCTGGTACTTGAAGGAAGATCGGTTCCTGTTTCTGGGCAGAACAGCCTGCCCTTGTGCAATAAGTTGCCTCAAGGCTTCGGCTTCAACTGGTTCGCCTTGGGCGGCCTCCAGAACCTCTTGGGTCAAGACACCTGCCCTGGCAGACTCAAGCTGGGTCATCACCTCTTCAACCTCCCTTCCTTGTGCTGCATGGCGGGGCTCCCCAGGCCCGCAGTGGCATCTCCGGGCCGTTTTCCTAGATGGAATCTTGCCTTGGGGAAAGGCTCCCTTGCTCAAAAAAAAGACATCTCACGGGAACAGCGGGCGAGCCCCAAGCCCTTTTCTTCCATATCTTAGCAGATCTTGGAGTTGGAGGGCAAAGAGCCGGCCGGGTTGAACTGCTCGTTGAGCCTTTGCCCTGGCCGAGGGCTGGCCCGGGGGTCTCAGGAGAGCTTTTTCTCCACGTGCTCACGCAGGGCAGCCGAACTCAGATCCACTTCTGCCCTCAGGGCCCTTAAGCCCTGAACGCCAGGCAGATCCTCCAGCTCAAGGTTTTCCACTTCGGCTTTGAGAAAACCCCTGGCCTGGAGGAAATCTATGTGCCTCTTGGCCTCCTTGGCCTCCTCCGCATGGGCGTAGACCAAGGCTATCTTGCCCGGCTGGGTAAGCCTCTCGCCTGTGTGGCGCACCACGGCCTTGTCGATCCTGGCCCTCAGGATCTCGTGGCGGATATGGTAGGTGCCATCCACGTCAAAGCGCTTCTCGTCAAACCTGAAGCGTATGGACATGGGCATCCTGTGAAGCAGAATCAGGTGGGTGGTTTCCAAAGGAATCGGGAGAGAGGACTTGAAGTTTTCCCCCAACCAAGCCATGGAGCAGCTGAGCATGAGCTGCCAAAGCCTGAAATTCTCGAGGTGAAGCTCTGTAAAAGAGCCCTTTTCCAGGAGAGACTGGCCCACGTACATTATGTAATCCACGCCGTCGGTGCGGTGCTTCTCGAAATAGTGGGGCAGCATGGCCTGCGCTTCAGCCTCTTCCAGGTCCAGGTATGAGGAGAGGCGTGCTGTCAAGGCCGAGAGACTTTCCTCGAATTCCCTGCGTCTCCTGTACACAGATCCCAGATGGGGATCCATGCCTGCACGATATTTCTCTATGGCGCTTGCCACCTCCGGGCCAATTTCCTCGAGATAGGGGAAAAGGGGTTCTACCTCCTTGCGAATGGAGGCCACCATGGTGACCTCATCTCCTGAGGCCAGGCCGGCTTTGACCTTCTCCAGAGCCCTCTGAACCCGGAAGGAAAGCTCCTGGAGAATGGGTTGGGGCCTCAAAGAGGAGCTTTTCTCCAGAACGTTCAGGGCCAATTCCAGATGTTCGGCCAGGTCCGCCTGCACAGCCCTGTTTCTCTCCTCTGAAGAGCCACGCACATCCGAGATCCCGTAAAGAGGGTAAACATCCCTGAAGACTATGGATTCCATCTCTGGTTCCTGCCCGCTTTTCTTGGATCGGAGATAGCTCAATGCAGCCCTTCTGAAACGCCATTCCACTGCCGGGTGCACGGCCGTGCACTTCTCCTTGATCACCCCTTGCACCCTGTGTTCTATCTCGTCCAACCCACGCTTCACAGCCATGGAGAAAAGGGGAAGGATCTGCTCCAAGAGCAGTGCCTCCACCGGGCCCAGATCCCCGGGCCTGGGGGTTGTAAGATCCATTGTGCCTATGGCCACTCCTTGATAGATCAGAGGTGCCATGAGCAGGGAGCGGCCTCCTGATCTCAGAATGGCTTCTTCCACTCTTGTTTTCATGCGTTCCCGGGCCAGGTCCGGTATGCGCAGGATTCTTTGTTCCAGGACAGCTTTTTCATACAGGGAGCCTCGGAACTCGGCTTGAGGAATCACCTCCCCCCCGGCAAACATGGACCCATCGTGTTGGATCTCACAGCCAAGGTTAAGGAGGAACACCTGATCCTCATTGAGGGCGGCCAGGCCTACCAAGAGATCCGGCCTCCTGGCAAGCGTCCTCAGGCGTTGCTGGAGGCGCAAGAAACCCGCCTTACTGAACACAGAGTCCTGGTCTATGAGGTCCCTCTCCAAGGCCGAAAGCACCTCTGACTGAGTCACATCCACGGCTTCCACCACTGTCAAGCCCTGGATCTCGAAGTTCTCAGGAGGGAGTACCTGCCTGAGCATGTCCGGGTTGGTGAGGTTTTCCAACAAGGCGGCCTTTTGCTCTTGGGAAAGAGCAGGCAGCTCGCCCACAGGCTTTATTATTGTGAATCGGGGATCCAGCTGCAGGCTGTAATAGCGGTCAAGCCCAGTCTCAGGGTCCTGGATGCGACATACCACAGGAAAATCAAGCACCTCCTCCACCTGGTAGAAGCTCCTGAGTATGCGCAGGTAAGCCCTGGCCAGCCTTCCCCTGAAGAAGCCCTCCCGGCCCACCAGGAACTCAGCCCCAAAGACGCCCTCCTCCTTCATGAAGAGTTTCTTGAATGGTGGAGAGACCAACACGGGTTTCATGCAGAAGGGCACAAGCGCGGCCATGGGCTTTGTTTCCCAAAAAGCCGCCGGAAAAACTGCCCCCATCAGGGCCTCCACGATTGGCTTGTGGCGCTCAAGCAAGCTCAAATCCTCTATGGGTTCCAGGAGCTCTGGAGCAGCTGCCAACTGATCCCCCAAACCAGCCACCAAACAACTATTGGAAGAAGCCCCGTGGGAGAGGGGCGAAAGCCAGAATTCCACCAGAGGTCTGAGGCTCAAAGTACATCTAAAGGGAAAATCCCTGAACAGATCTTCCATGATGGACACCCCTGTCCCGCACCAAGAAAAAGTATTCCCCGCTTGTTTGTACCTGTTATTGTAACAGATACATCCTTCGACGAGGACCCGGCAAGACCGCGATCCCTTGAGGGGCCCTCACCCCCAAGGCCTTTGCCGGTGAAGCCTCAGGGCAGGGGCACCAGGCTGATGGATGGAAGGCCGGTGGGGTTCAGGCGGTAGAGAGTCATGTGTTTGCCATCTTTGTGGTACAGGGCCAGGGTCACCCCCTCCTCACCGGGAGATGCGTTGATCTTGGCCCTGGGTCTTCCCTGTGAGTCCACGAGTCGGATTTCTTCTGCCACCAGGCTCCTTTGAGCCGAAGCACTTTGGGAGGACTGGGCCTTCTGGGCCGAAGCCGGCCATCCCAAGAAAGCCAAATAGCAAAGCAAGGCTCCAAGCCAGAAGCCCCCCACAAACCTCCAGACACCCAAAGCTCCTTTCCTCATGATCCCTCCCCATGAACCAGAGCCTGAGAATGGGGCAACCAACGAGCCCTGATTCCTTCATACACCTTGTCCAAAACCTGAAACTTGACTCCCAGATGCCTGCCCGCATCCAGGGCCCTGCCCAGGAGCCAGTCCAACTCGCTGGGCTTCTTGGCCTCCAGGTCGTGGAGTAGGGAGCTCTTCCCCTTGGGAGGAAAGCTCTTGACAGAGGCCATGGTGCGCTCCAAGAGATCCTGGGGCAAGGAGACCCCGGAGGCCTCTGCCAGGCCTATGGCATCCGCCATGATCCCCTCCATGAGCTTGAGCTTGGAAGCATCCGCCAGGATCTGACCCACGCTCTGCCCGTACAGGGCTGTGCTGCCCGCCACTGCAGACAAGACCACGAACTTCTTCCAGACCTCCACCTCCGCCCTGGGCACCAGCTTGACCTCCACCCCGGCCCTGCCAAGAAGCTCCCTCACCCATGCAAGGGACTCCAGGTCCCCAGGATCCCTTCCGAAAACCACCCTTCCAGGCCCCCCCACGTGCAGGATCACCCCGGGGGACTGGATGTGTGCGAAAATGTATATGGCGCCGTCTCCCACGAGTGCGAGGGGAATGGCCTGCTCTACTGTGGAGCGTGTTCCTATACCGTTTAGAAGAGGAAGGATGAATGTTCTTGGGCCTGAAACTGGCTTGAGGCTCTCCAGTATTCCCTGGAGCTGATATCCCTTGACACAGAGCAGAATCAGATCCATCTGAGGCCAATCGCGAACCTGGCTGGCTGCTGCCCAGGGCTTTGCCACCAAAGACTCCCCCCCTGTTCTCAAAGTGATACCCTCTTGCAACACAGCCTCCAGGTGGGCTCCCCTGGCCAGAAAGTACACCCTGTGGGGGCCTCCCTCAGGGTAAGCAAAGGCCAACTTGGCTCCCAGAAAACCTCCCACCCCCCCCAAACCTGCCACCAACAGATCCATTCTTCCAACCTTTCTTTCAGAATTGCTTTTCCAGGACTTTTCTGGCTGCCTCCAGGACTGAATGTGGGCCTGGTATCACAAATCTCTCCAGAGGCGGACTGAAAGGGTGGGGAACCCTCCTGGCTCCCACCCGCACAACGGGTGCATCCAGCTCGTCCAAGAGTTCCTCCTGTATCCTGGCTGCGATCTCGGCCCCCATGCCCCCGGTAATACAGGCCTCGTGGGCCACAACCACCCTGTGGGTCTTGGACACACTCTTGGCTATGGCCTCCCAGTCCAGCGGCCAGAGACTTCTCAGATCCAGGACCTCCGCGTTCACCCCTTCACTGGCCAGCTCCTGTGCAGCCTCCATGGCGTGGAGCAGCATGATGGAATAAGTTATGATCGCCAAATCCGAACCCTCCCGCTTGAGGTCTGCTTGGCCAAGCGGGATCAGGTATTCCTCCTCTGGAACAGGTCCCCTGTGGCCGAAGATCTTCTTATGCATGAAAAAGACCACCGGGTCGTCGTCTCGGATGGCTGTCTTGATGAGCCCTTTCACATCATAGGGGAGGCATGGGGAAACCACCTTGAGGCCCGGGGTGTGCACAAACCAGGCCTCAAGGGACTGGGAATGGTGTGCGGCTGCTGAGAGGCCCGCCCCATCCGGGGCCCATATTACCATGGGCACCTTCACCTGGCCTCCGAACATGTAACGGATCTTGGCCGCCTGGTTGGCTATCTCGTCCATGGCAGTGGTCACAAAATCCGCAAAGTGCAGATCCACGAAAGGTCTCATGCCTGTGAGGGCAGCCCCCAGCCCGGCTCCTGCAATACAAGTCTCGGAGATGGGAGTGTCTATGACTCGGCCAGGGAAGGCCTCGGGAAGCCCCCGGAACTGCCCGAAGATGCCTCCGTGGGCCACAAGATCCTCCCCCACTATGAAGACCGAGGGGTCCAGGCTCATTTCTTCCTTGAGGGCCTCTGCCATGGCCTCTGTGTTGGTAAGCTCTCTCAAGCTCATGAAAGACCTCCCTTGGCAGCCTGTGCCACATCTCCGGCATATAGATCCTCCAGGGCCTCCTCGGGCTCAGGATAAGGGCTTTCCTGAGCAAAGCGGACAGCCCCCTCTATTTCTTCTTGAATCTCCCGCTGGATCCTTTCCTCCAACTCCCTGGAAAGGAGCTTCTTCTTTCTCAAGGTTGCGGCAAGCCTCAGGATGGGGTCCTTCTCCTTGGCCTCCTCCACTTCCTCCTTTGTCCTGTAGCGTTGGGGATCCCCCTCGAAGTGCCCCCTCCAGCGGTAGGTCAGGGCTTCCAGGAGCGTTGGGCCTTGCCCTGCCCGTGCCCTGGCCACAGCCTGCTGTGCCGCCTCCCTCACGGCCAGAACGTCATTCCCATCCACTGTGACCCCCGGCATGGAGTAGCCTGGGGCCCTCAGCGCAATCCTTCCCACCGAGGTGGAGTAGGACATGGCCGTGGTGGAGGCGTACTGATTGTTCTCGCAAGCAAAGAGGATTGGAAGCTTCCAGATGGAGGCCATGTTCATGGCCTCGTGCACAGGCCCCCTGTTGGAGGCCCCGTCCCCAAAATAACAGACTACCACCTGGTCAGTCCCCCTGAGTTTACAGGACAGCCCGGCCCCCACTGCTATGGGGAAACCCCCTGCCACCACTCCATTGGCCCCCAGCACCCCTACGCTGAAGTCGGCGATGTGCATGGAGCCGCCCTTGCCCTTGCAGTAGCCGGTTCTCTTTCCGAAGAGCTCAGCCATCATCCTGCGGGGATCTGCTCCCTTGGCCAGCACATGTCCATGGCCCCTGTGGGTACTTGTGATGTAATCATCGGGCTTCAAGACCGAGCTTATCCCGGCTGCCACTGCTTCCTCTCCGATGGAAAGATGAACGAACCCTGGGATAAGGTTTGCCGCGAAGAGCTCCTGTACCTTTGTCTCAAAGGCACGAATGCGGCACATGGTACGGTAAAGTCCTACCATTTCATCGGCTTTCAAAGAACCCTTCATCCAGACCTCCTCTGTCTCATCTCAGAACGTAAAGGCCCAGGCCCATGCACTCCCTGGCCGCCTCCACCTGGGACTCCGAAAGGCTGGGGTGGAGCCTCACGGCTCGGGCCAGGTCTTCCAAAGTGGCTTCCAGCTCCATGGCCATAGCCGCCTCGGAAATGAGCTCTGTTGCGTGGGGCCCCACTATGTGAACCCCAAGGATCTCCCCGTAGGAGTCCTCAGAGACTATCTTAACGGCCCCTTCGGTCTCCAGGCCAATCATGGCCCTGGGATTCACGCTGTAAGGAATGGTGGCCGAGCGGACTTTGTAGTTCTCTTCCTTGGCCTGGCTCTCTGTGAGCCCCACAGAAGCCAGCTCAGGGAAGGTGAAGAAGGCCCTGGGCACCCTTGTGCAATGGAATACCTCCTGGGAGCCCAGGGCATTTTGAGCTGCCACAAGGGCCATGGCAGTGGCCCTGTGGGAGTAAAAGGGTGGGCCTGTGACATCTCCGGCCGCAAAGATGTGGGACTGGGTGGTGCGAAGATGCGCGTCCAGCCTCAGGGAGCCTCCAGAGGTGTCTATCCCTGCCCGTTGCGCGTCAAGTCCTGCCAGGGCAGGGTCTCTTGCCGCATGAAGGATCCAGGAGGCCTCCAGCGTCTTTTCACCCTCTGGAGTTTCCACCAGGAGACGCACCCCCTGGTCTGTTTCTCTCACCTCCAGGGGTCTGGCCCGAAGCAGGACCCCCAGCCCCTGCTCCCTCAGGGAGGCATGGAGCCTTCTGGACATCTCCCGGTCTTCGCCTGGAAGGAGCCTTGCGCCTGGCTCCACAAGCGTCACCGCTGCGCCCAGGAAAAGAAGATACTGGGCCGCTTCCAGCTCCACCGGGCCTCCTCCCAGAACGACCACTTTCCCAGGGACTTCCTTCATCTGCAAAAGCCAATCCGTGGTCACAACCCTGGAGGATTCCTCTCCCCTCAGACCCAAGGACGCCCAGGTTGATCCCGTGGCCAGGAGGAATCGTTCCCCCTCCAGGAGCTCTTGGCCCACTCTCAGCTTGTGTGGGCTTTCAAAAAGAGCTTGGCCTTTTAGGATTTCCACCCCGTTGGATTTCAAGACACCCTCTGTGCCCGTCCTGAGGTACCCGACCAGATCCTCTTTGCGGGCCATCACTTGGCTCCAGTCCAGCTCCACATGGGGCACTACCAGACCCAGCTGGTCAGCTCTTTTCAGTTTCCAGTAAAGTCTGGCGGTTTCCATCAAACACTTGGTGGGGATGCAACCCTTGTTCATACAGACGCCCCCCAGCTGGCTTGCCTCCACAAGGGTGACCTTGGCCCCCAGCTGCCTGGCTCTCACAGCAGCAGCCACCCCAGCTGCCCCACCTCCTATCACCACCAGATCAGTCCTTTCTTGGGCCATTTCTTCACTCCACCAGCAAAACGGGGTTCTCCACGAGCTGGGCCAGCTCCCCAAGAAACCTGGCAGCCGGTGCCCCGTCCAGGATCCTGTGATCCACCGTGAGGCTGAGCACCATGCGATGCCTGAACTCCACCCCGGGCTGGCCGGAATGCCTTGTCACCACAGGTGTCTCCACTATCCTGCCAACCCCGAGTATGGCGCTTTCAGGTCTGTTCAGGATGGGTGTGAAAGAATCCACCCCCAGATGGCCCAGGTTGGTTATGGTGAAGGTGCCGCCTCTGATTTCATCAGGAAGCAGCTTCTTGTCTCTTGCCCTTTTGAAAAGATCCTGCAGGATCTTTTCTATCCCGAGGATGGAAAGAGTGTCCGCGTTTCGGACCACCGGCACGATCAGCCCATCCTCCAACTCCATGGCGACCCCTATGTTTATGTCCTCCCACTGGATTAACTTGTCCCCCTCCAGTGTCACATTCACCCACGGATGCGCCTTGAGGGCCCGGGCTGCCATCTTGACCAGGAGAGCGTTGTAGGAAACCCCGAGTCCCTCTTCTTGGTGGCGTTGGATGAGGGCTTGCCTCAAGCTGACCAGGGAGGTGGCATCCACCTCTCTGGTCAGAGTCATCTGAGCAGTCTCCTGGAGGCTCCTGTACATGTGCTCCAGGATTTGTCGCCTCATTCCTGAAATGGGTAGAGTCCTGAGCACCCTCTTGCCTTCTTGGGGTGGCAGGCTCAGGGGTTGGGCAGGGGGCCTGGGTGTCTCGGCCTCAAGGAACCTGAGCACATCTTCCCTGAGGATACGGCCCCCAGGCCCGGTCCCTTTTATCAGTTGCAGGTCTACTCCTCTCTCTCTGCCTATCTTCCTGGCCAGGGGGGAAGCCTTGATCCTCAATTGTCGAGCCTCTGGATGGGCTGGGGTTGCAGTGAGGGGCTCGGGGCTCGAAGGGGCCTGTACAGCCACGGGGGCTTTCCCGGGTGGGTGAATCACTTTTTCTTTAGTTAGGATCCCCACCGTGGCTCCCACAGGGAGCACCGCCCCCTCCGGCTCCAGTATCCTCAGGTACCCCTCCTGTGGAGCTTCTATCTCATACGTGATCTTCTCTGTCTCTATGACCAGGAGCACCTCTTTTTCCTTCACCCAGTCTCCATCCGCCTTGTTCCAGCGGACCAAGGTGGCCTCTTTCATGGTCATGCCCAGCTTGGGTATGGTGATCTCGGTACTCATCTTTTCTCCTCAGAAACAGAGCCTTCAAACCCCAAATCAGGTCATCTCCCCCGTCACCTGAAACCCAGCACCTCCGGTACCCAGAGCACCAGGGGAGGGTATAGTACTATCAGCACCAGCCCAAAGAACATGGAGAGCAGAAGCCACAGGTCCCACTTGATTGTGGACTCCATGGAGGCCCCGCTTAGCCTGCAGCTCACCATAAGGTTTACGGCCATGGGCGGAGTGAACTGCCCCATGGCAATGTTGTAGGTCATGAGAACGCCGAACCAGACCAGGTTCCAGTTGAAGCCCTGGGCAATGGGCACAAACAAGGGTAGGAAAATGAGAAAGATGGAGATGCCATCCAGGAACATCCCCACAACCACCAGAAAAAGCATGATGATCATGATCACGCCCAGCTCCCCGCCCCCAAGCCTCACAAGTCCCTTGGCTATGGGATCCACTATGCCCAGAGTGCTGGAGGCCCAGGCAAAGACACTGGCCAGGCCCACCACCAGAAGGATCACGGCCGAGGTCTCGGCCGACTCCACCAAGATCTGGTAAAGATCCTTCAAAGTGAGGCTGCGGTAAACTAGGAATCCCACCACCAGCCCATAGACCACGGCCATGACCGCGGCCTCCGTGGGGGTGAACCAGCCGGTGCGCATGCCCCCCAAGATGAGCACCGGGGCCATGAGGGCCCAGAAGGCCTCTTTGAAGGAGCGCCAGAAGGGGGGCTTGGGCTGCTTGGCTGCCTGGGCACCGAATCCATACCTGAGGCTCAGCAGCAAGGCTGGCAAGCTCAGGGCCAGGCAGGCCAGGATCCCGGGCAAAATGCCGGCTGCGAACAGGGCGGGCACCGTGGCCGAAGGCACAAGCACGCTGTAGATGATGAAGGCCACAGAAGGTGGTATCAAGATGTCCGTGGAGCCAGCCGCAGCTGTCACCGCGGCTGCAAACCCAGGCGGGTAGCCTGCCCTCATCATGGCCCCCAGCATGACCCCGCCGACTGCAGCGGTGCAGGCAGGGCCAGAGCCGGAAATGCCTCCTATTATCATGGCAACCACGATCGTTATGACCGCCAGGGAGCCTCGTCCCTGGCCTATGATGGCTGTGGTGAAGCGAAGCAGGCGGGCAGCCACCCCGGAGCGGTCGAATATGGCCCCTGCCAACACGAACATTGGCACTGCCAGAAGCGGATACTTGGCTATCCCGGCATAAACGTTGGTGGGCACGGCCATGATCCCAAGCCCGGTTACGGCTATGACAAGCGTTCCTGCCAGGCCTAGGGACGCCGCTATAGGCACTCCCGCAAACATGAGGAGGAAAAACAGACCAAAGAGAAGCACTGCAGGGTGCATCACCTGCCTCCCCTGAGGAGCCGGATCATGACTCCCATCACACGGCCAAAGATGGCCATGGAGAGAATAGGGAGCCACACGGTGTAGATCCATGTGGGAAGCCCCAGGCCAGGGGATGTGACTTCATACCTGTACTCGTCGTAAGCCATGCGGGCCCCCAGCACCACCAGGCCGAGGAAAGTTATGCACACCATGAGCGTGGCCGCGAGCCTCACCACATAAGCTGGTCCCCCGGGGAGTTTCTCCACCAAGTAGGAGATGTTCAGGTGCCCCCCTTTGGCCATGACGCTGGAGGAGCCAACGAGGCACATGACCACCATGAGGAATACTGAGAACTCCTCGGTGAAGGCAAAGGATATATTGGTGAGGTAACGAACCACAACATTGGCGAAGGTTATTAGTGCCAAGATTCCTATGCAGGCAGCCGCGGCTGCCTCCTCTATCTTGAGAGGTATCCTGGTCTTGGGCCCGGCTGCTTTTTCAGGAAGTTGGATCTCCTGGTCCATTCTAGCCCTCCTGCCGAAGCCTGTGAAAAAAAGGAGAAGGCGGGCTGTCGCCCGCCGAATTATCTAAGGATCCTCCCTGCCCCCCCCCAAAGGCCTGCAGTCTTCCAATGGCTCCTTTGAGAAGACTCATAGAGCCCAGGGGCTGACGGGTCCTATTTTCTCTTGGCTATGGCCTCTTCCGCTTTCTTTACCAACTCTGGGCCTATCTGCTTGGCCCACTTGTCGTATACTTCCTTGGTGGCTTTCTTGAAGGCCTCCTTTTCTGCCTCGCTTAAACGAACCACCTGCACCCCCAGGGCTTCTATCTGCTTGATGAGGGAGTCATCCGGGGGGACCAGTCCCTTCCTGGCCTCGGCTATTTCCTCCTTACCGGCCTGGATGGCCGCCTCTTTCACGGCCTTCTGGTCCTCTGGCTTCCAGCTGTTCCAGACCTGCTTGTTCACCACAAAGATAAGGGGGTCTGCCACGTATCCCCAAAGAGTCACATTTTTCTGGTTGGCGGCCTCGTGGAGCTTGGCCACGGTGAAGATGGTGAGAGGGTTTTCCTGGCCGTCCACCGCCCCGCTGGACAGCGCGGGCACCGCGTCGGCCCAACTCATCTGGGTGGGGTTGGCGCCCAGGGCAGAGAAGGTGTCCAGGAAAAGAGGAGAGCCCACCACCCTCATCTTGAGGCCCTTGAGATCAGCAGGGGTGCGGATGGGTTTCTTGGAGTTGGTCACTTCCCTGAAGCCGTTCTCGCCCCAGGCCAGGGGTATCACGTCCTTGCTCTCCAGTATCTTGAAGAGTTCTTTGCCAACCTCCCCCTGGGTCAGGGCATCTATGGCCTTGTAATCGGGCATCAGGAAAGGCATGGAGAAAAGGTTCAGCTCCTTGACCTGTGGGGACCAGTTAATGGTGGAGCCAATGGCCATGTCTATGGCCCCCTGGCGGATGGCCGTGAACTCCTTTGTCTGGTCTCCCCCCACGAGTGAAGCCCCGGGGTACATCTTCATCTTGATGCGCCCCTTGGTCTTCTCCTCCACCAATTGGCACCATCTCTCCCCGGCATTCCCCCATGGGAAGGGCTTGCCTACCACTGTGGAGAGCTTGTACTCGGCCTTGTAGTCAGCAGCCTGAAGTGCTGGCGAGAAAAAGAACCCCATTACTCCCAAGAGGCAAAACACAAAAGCAAATTTCTTGATGCCACCCATTTCCGACCTCCTTTGATGGTTGTTGGAACGGTCCAAGAAGAGAAATCCAACGATGGTCTCTATCATCCTCACTTAGGCTTGTCAAGCTGGAACCCCGAGACTGTGATTAGTACTTCAGGGCTCCTGGGCTATGCCGCTATTGATTCTGACCTGTTGCCCAGGCCCTGCCTTTGGAGCGGCCGGACAAAGCTGAACACGGCCAAACCTCCTGAATCCGTCACAAGACCCGGTTTCACCAAAGCCAGGGTCGAGGCGAAAAAAAGGAGCCTTGCAGAGAGGTGGCGTCCTGTCCCCCAGGATGCCGAGGTACAAAAGGGAATCTGACACAGGAGCCTGGTCTTAGCCGACACCATGGAACAAGAGCCACCCAACTACTTTCGCCTCAAGGCGATAGTAGTTGAGTGTGTCAACGATAAGCCTCTGCGCTCGGAGCGAACAGTTGCTGTGATTTTGAAAGATGCCGCCTAAACCCTGGCACCTTGAGGGCCTCCTGCTGTCAACATCCATAACAAGCAACTGAATGCTTGCCAGATGAGATCCTACTTCCTGCATCCCCGAGAGAGCTTGCCCTTGTTAAAAGATCTCAAAAGGACTGTCCTGTCTCTCATCTGGCTGCCAAGGTGCGTCTTTTTGTCCACACCGTATGGGAGCTTCCCTTGGAAGGAGGCGAGCAAATGGTCCGCCTCTATCACCGTCTCGATGATCGGGGAGGATGAGGTCCCACTGGCCAGATTCAGCTTGGCCACTATAAGCTCCCTGGCCAGCTGAAGGCTCTCATCGTTCTTCAGTTTGGAGGCCAGCAGCTCCAGCATTTCGATCTGTTGGTAAGTCTCACTTCCCAGCATCATGCTTTGCAAAGGCCAAAGAGACTGGTTGGCCTTCCAGTAACTAGCAGGCAGAGGGCACCATCCGGCCCCGGTCGCCTTTCGACCAAGCCATACTTGGGATTTTATCTCCAGAGAGGATTCTTTCAGGGTCGAGGCTGCGGCCTGTGATCGAACTATGGGTGTTACAGTGAAATAGTAGGCGGGTTGTGCCGCATCATCAGATTTCATGGAAGGATTTGAGGAACTCTTGGGCTGGGTTCGCCCCCATGTGTATGTTGGAAGCATCCTCAAGGAGAGTGTCAATGACTGCTGGAGGGCGCCTTGGGAAAAATTCACCTTCTTTGTAGCCAGCTTGTTTCCGGACTCGTCCGTGACTCCCACGTAAAAAGTCATTGGGCTTTGGAGAGCCGTGCCTTCGGGAAAGACAAGGTTTAGCCCAAGTTCTATGTTCATGAAGTCGTTCTCGGAGAAAAGGCTCTTGGGGTCCTCAGGGCAAGGGAAAAACGCACAGGGATCGAAGGCCCTGACGAACACCGGAAGGCGGGCGATTTCTTCAAAAGCCAGCGCCATGTCCAAGAATTCCTGGCCGTACACGGGGCAAACAATCCTCATGTCCGGACACCTGTCCGTGCCGTTTGGAACCCCGTCCCCATCTCGATCCTCATCGCACAAGTCCCCCTCCCCGTCGTGATCCATATCGGACTGTGAGGGGTTGGAGACAAGAGGGCAGTTGTCGCAAGCGTCTCCAGCAAAGTCCCCGTCTGAGTTCGCCTGGTCCGGATTGGGGATTCGAGGGCAGTTGTCAACCGAATTGGGAATGCCGTCTCCATCCAGGTCTGGATCACAGGCGTCACCAAGTCCGTCCCCGTCGGTGTCGGTCTGGTCAAAATTGGAAGCAAAAGGGCAATTGTCGTTTATGTCAAGGACGCGGTCCCAGTCTGAATCCTGGCAGGCGTCCCCTATGCCGTTCCCATCCGAGTCTTCCTGAGCAGGGTTCGCGTCAAGCGGGCAGTTGTCTGAAACATTTGGGATGCTGTCGTTGTCCGAGTCCGGATCGCAATCGTCTCCAAGCCCGTCTCCATCAGAATCCCTCTGCAGGGAATTGTAGACCGCAGGGCAGTTGTCAAGGCTGTCGGGAACGCCGTCGTTGTCGTCGTCCGGGTCGGTGCTGTCTTCCAATCCATCGCAGTCCAAATCCGGTGAGATGACACCAACGGCGGCGAATGCGTTTCTCACCTGACAGCAGTCGTTATGGCGAATACCGTACCTGCCCAAAAGTTCCCTACAAGAATCCAGGATATGTTTCCCGAAATCTGAAAATCCCTCATTAGGGGTCAATTTCTCAGTGACAGTCTTGTAGTAGATCCTGGTCGCCTTTTCTCTTCCCAAGCCTATTACCGATATCCCCCGGTGGCTTCCGCCTTCGGCCATGAGGTATGCACCCTTGTTGAGGATCCCGCAGTTGGTGTGGACACCTCCATTGTCGGCGGGTGTCCGCCAGTAGTTGCTATAATGGTCGGGGTTCCCGCATCGAGGTGGATCGGATAGGTCTCTTATTGCTCCACAAGGCGTGGCCAAGCCTAAGGTGGTCTCCTCTCCCATGAGCCAGTTGGAGTCCACCGGGGTATCGCTGCTCCCAGGCCAGCCTGCAGCAAAGACCCCAAAAACATCTGCTATATGCTCTGCTATCGCCCCGCTTTCCTCTCTGTATTCATAGCTCACTTCCGAACGGTGGAAAGAGTGGCCCACTTCATGACCGACTGTGTCTCGGGTGACCATTCCCCTGGAGAAGGCGTGAATCGAGCTGTAAACGCATTGTATTGAGGCAGCCTGTGGATTGCTCATCCCGAACATTCGAGTGAAATCCACATGGGAGTACATCTCGAACTCCTCTCCATCATCATCATAGGAATCTCTCTCAAGTTCGTAGCTGTAGAAGCGGTTCACGTCCCTGGTCGCCCACCAGAGGTTCCAACTTTCCAGGTCCGGGGAGGCGCAGTTCCATCCGTCGGCGCAGACATTGTAGCTGCACTCACAGTGAGGCCATGAGCAGCAAACCCCGTCTTCGTCGAAAAGGGCATCACTGTCCTCAAGTATCCAACATGATTCGCTACCATTGTCCAAGGCGTCTTCTATGTCCATATCCACCGTGTAAAAACGAGGATGATATAGCAGGATAGTCCCATCGTAGGCGTCCACAAACGAGTCGGTCAGCGCCCCCCCCCGCCAAAGGTGAACTAAATACAATTCTCCAGGCCAGCTTTGGGTTGTGCTTGACTGTCTGGCATGTGGGGCACTTAGGTGCCAGGAGAGCCTCGTCCAGGATCCACAATTTGGGTGGGACCGGCTGCCATAGTTCCTTGAGGGACTGCATGTTTTGTGAGGACGCAACTACCTCTTGGGCTTGCTGGGCGCTTAAGACAGGCGGTAGAAGATTTATGCCTGAATCCGGAAGATACTTCCCTGAGATGGTTGTCAGAACCAAAGGGCCTTGAGAGGGTGACTTTATGACCATCTGTAGCCACGCTCCATACACAGGATAACCGGACAGGAACTGCCGGAAAGTCAAGGTCTTGTACTTGGATTTTCCAGCCCTTTTTGCAAGGCGCATGTTCTCTTGTGCACCAGGCACTCCTATGAGATCCGAATAGTTTGTTAGAAAGGCGAGAGCCATTTCCTCCGGGGAAGCACTTTGTGGTAGCCCCAGGTTCTTTGCGGTCATGGAGAACTCCATTCGCCTAAGGGCCCCTTGCTCCATAGTGTACTTGAGGGGTCTTTCACCTGCCGCTAGGCGCAATTGAAGCAGGCTGTCTTGCTGTCTCTTTTCAAAGGGGTGCTGTTGATTCTGGGCTGATACGTAGCTGGTAATCAAGAAAGAGGTCAGAAAAAGGAGAGCCGCATGGAGGAGTTTCACTCTCATAGTGCTTGACTCCTTTCTTTTGATTATTCCCAGCAGCGCAAATTAAATGCGCAAAAAGTAGTTTACAGAACTTCTTTTGTCAACAGGTTTGTGGCGCTTTGCCTTTATTCAAGGATTTCATTGTTCTAAGGACATTAGACGAGGGCATAGCTCAGTCTTGTAGCCCTGAAGAGGGAGATGAGCTTTGAGGGCGTACGCTAAAGGCTCCTCGGTATGGAGAGCACCCTTTGCCTCATGTGTTTTTGCGCCTTGATGGCCTCATTTCCTGTCGATAATGGAAGTCTTAACATTAGCGGCCAGACGGCCCTGGCAGGAGCCCCGGGACCCATCACCGCGGAGCCATGCGGGAGCCCAGGAGGGCGTCCAGGGGGCTC
>JBBIOJ010000044.1:0-25210 GCA_037443445.1 Desulfarculaceae bacterium
CCGCACGTCCGGATCTGTGAGGGTGAAATCCAGCAATGGATGAACTACTCGACTACGCATGGGATTTGCCTTCATGGAGGCGGCCTTGCCCCAAAGCCAATTGCCTGCGGGACATGGCGTGAGGAAGGGTTTCAAGGCATTCGGGCGGGGGTGAACCCCGCCCCTACGACCCCTAACATATTGATATTAGGATATTTATCGTAGGGGAGGGGTTTATCCCCTCCCCATGGTTTTTGGGATTGGGTTTTATTTGTTTTTTTGAGGCCGGGGGTAACCCCCTCCCCAGATTCACCGGCCCAACCAACCCAATTAACCCAACCAACCCAATTAACCCAATCAACCCAAGTAACTCAATCAACCCAAGTAACTCAAGCAACCCAAGTAACCCAGGTACCCCGGGCAACTCTGGGAATCCCGCCCGCCACGAGTTCAGCGGGCATACTGCACGGCCCGGGTTTCCCGGATCACGGTAACCTTCACCTGCCCTGGATACGTCAGCTCCTTTTCTATCTTGCGGGCAATGTCGTAACTTAGAAGCGAGATCCCTTCGTCTGTGACCTTCTCGCTTTCCACCACTATGCGCACCTCACGGCCGGCCTGAATGGCGTATGACTTGCTCACCCCTGGAAAGGAGTTTGCTATGCGCTCCAGCTCCTCCAGCCGCTTCACATAGCTTTCCAGCATCTCCTTTCTTGCCCCTGGCCTGGCAGCGGAGAGGGCGTCGGCAGCCTGCACAAGCACTGCGAGGCTGCTCTGGGGAGGCTCTTCGTCATGGTGTGCGGCAATGGCGTTCACTATCCTGGGGGACTCTCCGTAGCGCTTGGCCTGCTCTGCTCCTATGGCTGCATGGGAGCCTTCCACCTCATGGTCCACCGCCTTGCCTATGTCGTGCAGGAGACCGGCCCTCTTGGCCTGCCGTACGCTCAGGCCCAGCTCAGAAGCCATTATCCCGCAAAGAAATGCCACTTCCAGGGAATGTTGCAGCACGTTTTGGGCAAAGCTGGTTCGGAACTTGAGAACCCCCAGCATCCTTATCAACTCCGGGTGAATCCCGTGCACCCCCACGTCAAAGGCCGCCTGCTCTCCTGCCTCCCTGATGCTCACCTCTATTTCCTGCTTGACCTTTTCCACCACCTCCTCGATCCTGGCCGGGTGGATTCGTCCGTCGCTGATGAGCCTCTCCAGGGAGAGCCTGGCCACCTCCCTTCTCACCGGATTGTAGCCTGACAGGATAACCGCCTCCGGGGTGTCGTCGATTATCAGATCTATGCCTGTGGCTGCCTCCAAAGCCCTTATGTTTCTTCCTTCTCTTCCTATGATGCGGCCTTTCATCTCGTCGTTGGGGAGGGCCACCACAGACACCGTCTTCTCGCTGACATATTCCGAGGCGCAGCGTTGTATGGCCAGGGAGATTATTTCCTTGGCCTTCTTGTCCGCGGCTGCCCTGGTCTCCTCTTCCAGACGCTTGAGGGATCTGGCCGCCCTTTCTTTGGCGTCGGCCTCTATGCTCTGAATGAGCTCCTCTTTGGCTTGCTCAGCACTCATCCCGGCCAAACGTTCAAGGCGGCTTCTGTGCTCTGCCAGCAATTTCTCCAACTCCTGGGACTTCTCCTCCTGGAGACGCTCTGCCTGGAGCAAGGCTTTTTCCCTTCTGGCCAGATTCATTTCCTTCTGATCCAGAAGCTCCACCTTCTTTTCCAGGTTCTCCTCTTTCTGGATGAGCCTCTGCTCCAGTTTTTGAAGCTCTGCCCTGCGCTCTTTGCTTTCCCTTTCGAATTCCTGCTTGGACTGATAGAGGATTTCCTTGGCCTGCAGCCGGGCCTCTTTCAGGAGGGAATCCGCCTGGCGCCTGGCCTCCTGCTCCACCTGGATTGCCGCCTCGGCTGACCTGGAGGCCCTCTTCCCGTGTAGGACCCTGGAAATGAGATATCCCAGCGCCACCCCGAGGGCCACAGCCGCCAAGGCCGCCACCATTAGCCAATGTGTGGATATTGACACGATCCCGTACCTCCCGCTCCAAGTCCCTTGAGCTTACCCCACCGGGCGTTCTCAGGGACGGTATGTGATGGCAGGGGAGGTGGATGGCAGAGAAACCTACAGAAAGGAGCACGGCGGCGTGACTTCTAGCTCAGTGAAGAGGCCTCAGCCTTCACGGGAACCCCCAGGGGACTCCCCGGATTTCCACATGCTCTGGAGGCCCTGCTCCAAGCGAGCAATCCATGCGTCCTCGTGCATCCTCAGAAATATCCTCCAGGGCCCGTGGCTACCCGGAAACAGCCGGCTTCATTGCCTCAGGCCCTTTGGCAAGCAACTTCCCCTGTAAGACGCCTCCAAAGCGGAAACGCCAGGGTTCCCAACTGCAAAGCCTTCCTCCCCTACCTGATATCCCATCAACTCCTCCAACCGAGAGGCTCGCCCTTCTTGTACGCCTGGGCCGGACCCGTGAGGAGATATTACGGGTCCCCTTGCATGCCTCAGGGTTTTTCCGAAACCTCCTTCAGGTGCAAGTCTATTCCCCTGATCAAGTCCTGGACTTCCTCCACCATCTTTTCCCTCAGGGCCTGGTTGGCCGATCGCTCCCTGAAGAGCTCGTCCGCCAGGTTTATGGCCACCTTGATGAACAGGTCCACGGTGCTGACGGTTTGGGTGGCCTCCATGAGCTCCTTGGACTTGGCGTTGACATAGTCGGCCACCCTGCGCACATGCTCCTCCTCTCCGTCGGTCCTCACAAAGTACTGATGTCCCAGCACTTGTATGGGAACACGCTTGAGGGAGGGGTGCTCGGTCATGTTATGGCCTCTATCTTTTCTATGATGGCTGTTATGCGTTGGTATGCTTCCTTGCGGGATCTCTCGTAAAGCTCGCACTTCTGCTTCAAATCCAGGAGCTGCCTGTCTCGCTGCCTAAGCTGCTCAGCAATGCTTTTCTTCTCCTTGCGAAGCTCGTTGTTGGATCGGATCAGGGCCTGGATTCTTTCCCTCAGAATCTGCATTTCAGCCAGGTCCATGGCCGCGCCAATCCCCGCCGGTACGCACAATGGAACTCTTCAAGGATAACTTGAGATCATTATAGAAGAACCCATTGTAATGTCAAGAAATCCTTTGAGCCTCAAGGGGCGGGCCAGGGGTTTTGAACGCCCTTTGGAGCCAAAGCCGACCCCTCAGTCATGGCGGCTCTTTGACAGAAAGCTCCTGAGTCTTTCTTGCAACTCTCCCAGATCCTGGCTTCTGTTGAGCTCTGCACGCATCCTGGAGCTTCCTTCCACGCCCTTTATGTACCTTGAGGCGTGCAGCTTGGCCGGAGCCAGAGACCTCTGGGGGCCGTAATGCTTCTGGATCCATTGCAAGTGGAGTTTCAGTACCCTCCAAATCTCAGCCGCATCCGGTTTGGCAGGGCTGGAGGACTCCCCTGCCAAGAGCTGCAGTGTCTGTTTGAAGATCCAAGGGTTCCCGATGGCCCCCCGGCCTATCATCACTGCGTGGCAACCCGTGTACCTCATCATGGCTAGAGCCTGCTCAGGGCCACGAACATCCCCATTGCCTACCACCGGGATGCCGGAGTTCTCCACCAAGAGTTTGAGCAAGTCCCATCTGGCTGGCTGAGCATAAGTCTCGCTCCTGGCCCTGGGATGCAAGGTCAAGGCGTCCACCCCGCACTCAAAGGCAATCCTGCCCATCTGGAGCACCACATTTTCATGGGCTGTCCAGCCTGAGCGAATTTTCACCGTAAATGGAATGCTCAAGCTCTTGCGCATGGCCTGGAGAATTTTTTGCGCCAGGGGCAAGTCCTTGAGCAATGCGGCCCCGGCTCCTGTTCTGACCACCTTGGGCACGGGGCAGCCCATGTTCAGGTCCACTAGGTCGGCTCCTTCCTCCTGGCAAATTCTGGCAGCCTGGGCCAGAACCTCGGGGGATGAGCCGAAGAGTTGAACTGCCACAGGGCCACTGCGTGCGGTGGGTGGGAGCAGAGCCCTGGTGGGCTTGCTCCCCCTTAAGAGGCCCTCGGCGCTGACCATTTCCGTGACCAGCAGGGCTGCCCCCATGCTGGCGCAGATCTCTCTGAAGGGGTGATCGGTGATCCTGGTCATGGGGGCCAGAATAAGAGGGGCCTTCAGTCTGAGGGATCCTATGGAAAGCTCCATTGCTCCTAGGTTCCAGAACATGCGCTCTACATGGGCCTGGGCCAGGGAATCCCAGGGGCCTTTGCTCATCCCGGGATTCCGGACTCGGGCCTGTAGCTCTACGGCCATTTTACCCCGGCCTCTTGGAGGGCAACCACCCCAGGCCTTGGTATATGCCTTGGCCTTCTCTATAATGAGTTGGCCCTTCAGCTTTTGGGAAAGAGGAGATCCTTGCAAAGGCAAGGCGCGGTTGCAAACATGCAGGAGGAGTTTTACATGAGTCGGGCTCTGGCCTTGGCAGCCAGAGGCCGCAGGTGGGTTAGCCCCAATCCCATGGTGGGGGCTGTTGTGGTGCGGGGCGGGGAAGTGATAGGTGTGGGCTACCACAAACGTTTTGGTGGAAACCATGCGGAAGTGGAAGCCCTCAGGGGCTTAGGGACCTGCCTTGGGGATGCCACCTTGTACGTGAACCTGGAGCCTTGTTGTCACCAGGGGAAAACCCCCCCTTGCACCAATCGGATTCTGGAGGCTGGCGTGGGTCGGGTGGTGGTGGGTGCCCTGGATCCCAACCCCTTGGTAAGGGGAAAGGGTGTGGAGGAGCTTCGAAAGCACGGGGTGCAAGTCAAAGTGGGGGTTCTGGAGGAGCGTTGCAGGGAGCTGAACCGGGTCTTTTTCCACTGGATGGAGAGCTCTGTTCCATGGGTCACCCTCAAGTGGGCACAGTCCCTGGACGGAAGCATTGCCACGCTCCACGGGGATTCCCGCTGGATATCCTCAGAGGCCTCCAGGAGGATGGCCCACGCTCTCAGGGCAGAGCACGATGCCGTCTTGGTGGGGGCATCCACTGTGCGCAAGGATGACCCGAGCCTGACTGTGAGACATGTGAGAGGCCGGAACCCCTTGAGGGTGGTATTGGCCTCTGACCTGAACATTCCTCAGGAGGCAAGGGTTCTGGACAAGGGCTCTGAAGAGGAATCCTGCTGGGTGGCCTGCTGCGAGCCTGTGGATCCCGAGCGGGCCTCTGCCTTGGAGAAAAGAGGCGCGCGCCTGCTCATCTGTCCCAGGGAGCCCCGGGGAGGAGTGGAACTGCATCACCTGCTGGGGGAGCTGGGCAGGGAAGGGGTCTCTTCAGTTCTGGTGGAGGGAGGGGCTTGCACCATCACCTCCTTCCTCAGAGCCGGCCTGGCCCAGAGGCTGGTGTGCTTTGTGGCTCCCATGCTCCTGGGCGAAGGGGTGAGGGCAGTGGGGGACCTGGGTCTGGAAAAGGTGGCCCAGGCCATCCCTCTGTTGGGTTGGCGGGTGAGACGCCTCGGTCCCGATCTGGTGGTGGACGTCTCGGTGAGCCGGAGGGAATCCTGAGTCACGTCATGGGGCAAGGAAGGAGGCCAGCATTCAGGGCGAGCAGGAAGTCTGCAAGAAGGGTTTCATAACCCTGGAGGGCATAGAGGGAAGCGGCAAGACCACCCAGGCCGGCATACTTGCCCGGGATCTCAGGGCAGGGGGCATAAAGGTCAGGCTCAGCAGGGAACCCGGGGGCACCCCCATAGGAGACCTGATCCGCTCCATACTCCTGGGCTCTGAGAGCGCTGGCATGACCCCCATGGCCGAGCTTTTTCTGATAGCCGCGTGCCGCGCCCAGCATGTATGCCAAGTGATCACACCGGCCTTGGACAGGGGGGAGGTGGTTTTGTGCGACAGGTTCACGGACGCCACCTTGGCTTACCAGGGCTACGGCAGAGGCCTTGATCTGGGCCTCGTGAGACACATAAGCCGGCTGGCCTCCGGGGGCCTGGTCCCAGGCCTTACCATCTTGCTGGACTGCCCTGTGGAGATAGGATTGGAACGCTCCCGCAGGAGGCTTCAGGCCGAGGGGAAGAGCCTGAGCGAGGGCAGGTTCGAGCAGGAAGAGAGATCCTTTCACCAAAGGGTCAGGGAGGGCTACCTGGCCCTGGCCAGGGAGTATCCTGGCCGCATAAGGGTGATTGAGGCCACTGCACCCCCAGAGCAGGTGGCAACGGCAGTGGGTGAGCAAGTCAAGAAATATCTGGGAGTTTGAGCAAGTGTCTTTCTCAGAGATAGTGGGCCACGAAAAGGTTGTAGCTGCCTTGAGAAGGGCTTTGCGCAGCGGGAGGCTGGCCCACGCCTATCTTTTCGTGGGGCCTGTGGGGGTAGGCAAGAGCACCACCGCATGGGAATTTGCCAAGGCACTTCAATGCCCTGTCTCGGTGGATGACGCTTGCGAGCAGTGCCGGGACTGCGGGAAGGTCAGGGAAAGGACGCACCCTGACGTGGTATGGGTGGAACCTCAAGGGAAACAGATCCTGGTGGAGCAGATCAGGGAGCTTCAACGCCGCCTGGCATACAAGCCTTTGGAAGGGCTTCGCAGGGTGGCCATTGTTCAGGCTGCCCAGGAAATGAATGTTCAGGCTGCCAACGCGCTTCTGAAGCTTCTGGAGGAGCCCCCGGAGGATACGGTCATGCTGCTGTTGGCCGGCTCTGAATCATCCCTGTTGCCCACAGTGGTGTCCCGCTGCCAGAAGATGAGGTTTGCCCCTCTGCCCACAGGGCTTGTGGCAGAGTATCTGGAGCAAAGGGCCGGCTGGGATCCTGAAACAGCGGGCAGGATTGCCCCAGCGGCTCAGGGAAGCATTGGACGGGCCTTGCTTCTCAAAGAGGAACCAGTGGCTCTATGGGGACAGGAGGCCCGGGAGGTACTTTCCTCCATCCTGGGCTCCAGCGCCCTGGAACTGCTCGAGAAGGCAAGAAAGTGGGCCTCCAGCCGCCAGGAAGCCTTGGCCAGGTTGGAGGTGATGAGGTGCGTGGTGAGGGACCTGCTCCTGGATGGGGTGAAGGGTGGTCCACTCAAGACCGGCCCGGCGGCCTCTTCCCGGGCAGTGCAAATCAAATGGCTGTTGGATGTGTGGGAAATGACAGGGAAGGCCGTGGAGGCCCTGGATCGAAACATCAACCAGCAGCTCTTGCTGGAGAATCTCCTGGTCTCCATCAGGCAACGGGCCGCGGCTCTGGGAGAAGCAGCCAGCCAGAGCTGTTAGGCGGGGTGGAAGGTTCATGAAGGTATTAGGTGTCAAGTTTCGGGAACAAGGCAAGATCTACGTTTTCGAGTGTGAAGACCTGGATTGTCCCCTCAATGAGTGGGTGGTCGTGGATACAGAGCAGGGTCCTGCCTTGGGCTGGGTCGCGGTGGAGCCGTGGGAGCTGCAGAGGGAATCGCACAAGAGAACCCAACTCAAGAAGGTCTTGCGAAAGGCCAACAGGGAGGATCTGGAACGGGCCCAGCGGCTCAAGGAGCAGAAGCACAGGGCAAGACAGGAGTGTTTGAATCTGATAAGAGAGCTCCAGCTCCCCATGAAACTGGTGGAGGTGGAACCCCTTTTTGATGGGAGCAAGATAATCTTTTACTTTACGGCCGAAAACAGGGTGGATTTCAGGCGGCTCGTCAAGGAACTGGCCAGGAAGTTCAGATCCAGGGTGGAGATGAGGCAGATAGGGGTCAGAAACGAGGCCAAGATGCTGGGTGGCATTGGGAGCTGCGGCAGGGAGCTTTGCTGCGCTTCTTTCCTGCAGGAGTTCGAGCCAGTCTCGGTCCGGATGGCCAAGGACCAGAATCTCTCTTTGAACCCACTGAAACTCTCGGGGGTGTGCGGAAGGCTCATGTGTTGCCTGGCCTACGAGCACAGGATGTACGTGGAGCTGAAAAAGAGGTTTCCGGCCCCCCGCAAGTGGGTCAATACCTCCAAGGGAGTGGGAAAGGTGAAGCGCGTCAACGTATTGACGGACAAGTTGGTGATAGAGAATGCAGAGGGACAGGAGCTGGAGGTGGCTTTGGAAGAGATCTTGGAAGTGCTCCCCTCGAAGCCCGAGGGAATCTGAGCTCCCTTATGCAGGATCTCCGGGGCCTGGGGCTTGGGGGGCATAAGCTTCCCGGTTGCAGGCCCTGGTGAACAATGCGGGCCAAGGGAGTCTTGAAAATTCACAATCCAGGCTGGAATTCCAGAGGGGTCAGGGAAAAATGGAAGAGAGATTCTACGTCACAACGCCCATCTATTACGTGAACGCAGAGCCGCACCTGGGCCATGCGTACACAACGATCCTGGCGGATGTGCTCAGGCGTTTCCATCACCTGCTGGGGCACGAGACCTTTTTCGTAACGGGCACCGACGAGCATGGGGACAAGGTGCTCCAGGCAGCCAGGGAACACCGCATGGAGGCAAAGCAGTACGTGGACAAGGTGAGCGAGTCTTTCAGGCAGCTTTGGCCTCGGCTTCACTGCGAGCCGGACTGCTTCATACGCACCACTGACTCCCGGCATGTAAGAGTGGTGCAGGCCATTCTCCAGAAAGTGTACGAGAACGGGGACATTTACTTTGGCAGGTACGAGGGTCTTTACTGTACGGGTTGCGAGAGATTTTACACCGAGAGGGAGCTGGAAGAAGGGCTTTGCCCCCAGCACAAGGTCCCGCCAGAGAAGAGGGAGGAGGAAAACTATTTCTTCAGGATGGGCCGCTACCAGGGGTGGCTGAAACAGCACATCCAGGAGAATCCTGAATTCATTAGGCCGGAGAGGTACAGGAACGAGGCTCTCTCCATGCTCAGGGAGCCCTTGGAGGACCTTTGCATATCCAGGCCCAGGACCCGGCTGGACTGGGGGATTCCCCTGCCCTTTGACCCCAATTTCGTGACCTACGTGTGGTTCGACGCCCTCATCAATTACGTAAGCGCTCTGGGCTATCCGGACCACGAGCGTTTTTCCAGGCTTTGGCCCCACGCCCAGCATCTCATAGCCAAGGACATACTCAAGCCACACGGGATCTACTGGCCCACCATGCTAAAGGCCGCCGGGCTGCCACCCTACAGCAATTTGAACGTGCACGGCTATTGGAATGTGGAGGCCTCCAAGATGTCCAAGAGCCTGGGTAATGTGGTGCGTCCCTTGGAGCTGGTGGAGAAGTACGGGGTGGATGCCTTCAGGTATTTCCTGCTCAGGGAAATGGCCTTCGGACTGGATGCGAATTTCAGCGAAGTGGCCCTGGTGCAAAGGCTTAACGCAGACTTGGCAAACGACCTGGGGAACCTACTTCAGCGTACTCTCACCATGGCCATGCGGTATTGTGAAGGGAAAGTACCTGAGCCCCACACAGGGGAGAGCCTTGAGCTTGAGCTGCGGGCCAAGCTGGAAGAGACGCTGGAGACGTACCAAAGGGCGATGGCCCAGCTGGGGACCCACAGGGCGCTCGCGGCGGTCTGGGAGTTGATAGGGCTTGCCAACAGGTACATAGACCGTACAGAGCCCTTTCGCTTAGCCAAGGACCCCTCTAGAAAAAGCAGGCTGGAAACCGTGCTTTATCATGTGCTGGAGGCAAATCGATTGCTTTCCCTGGTGCTTTGGCCGGTGATGCCCCAGGCTGCAGCCGAGATGGCAGGCCAGCTGGGCATCTCACCGCCTGGGAAAAGGGGGGAACTCCTTGAGGCTGGCAGGTGGGGCCTTCTGCAAGCGGGGACCGCCCTGGGTAGGCCAAGAGCGCTTTTCCCAAGAGTGGACATGGAGAAGGTGGGCTTGGCGGTCTCGAAAAAAGAGGCCGCCCCAGAAGGGAAGGCTCAGGAGCCCCAAATTGCCCCTGAGATAAGCCTGGATGAGTTTCGCAAGGTGGATCTGAGAGTGGCCAGGGTGGTGGCGGCCGAGAGGGTGAAAGGCTCGCAGAAATTGCTCAAGCTGGTGGTGGAGATGGCCGGCCAGAGCAGGGTGGTTGTGGCCGGCATAGCCTCCAGTTACTCGCCTGAAGAACTGCAAGGAAAGATGATCGTGGTTGTGGCAAACCTAAAGCCGGCCCGCATTTTCAATGAGGTTTCCCAGGGCATGCTCCTTGCGGCAGTGGGGGAGACAGGGCCCAGGCTCCTGACAGTGGAGGGTGAGGTGGCCTCGGGCACAAGGGTGTCTTGAGGGAGCTAACAGCAAAGGTAGAGTATCCATCCCCCGGGTCCTGGAGGCGCGGGGGAAAGGCAAATGCAGAGCACTTGGGACAGGAAAGCGGTGCTCAGAAGCTCTGGAGGCCGGCTTTGAAAGAGGCGGGTCGAGGGCAGCCCGTGGCCGAGAAGAAGAAAATCCTGGTGGTGGACGATGACCGCAGGATTCTGGAGCTTCTAAGGGAGTTCCTGCAGCGCATGGGCATGGAGGTTCTCACTGCGGCCAGCGGTCCAGAGGCCCTGGTTTGCATGGAGAAGGCAGAGCTGGATGTGCTTCTCACGGACCTGGTCCTGCCCGGACTGGACGGGCTTGAGCTCCTGGAGCGAATGAACCGCATGCCCATGCCGCCTGTGGCAGTGGTCTTGACCGGCCACGGCTCCATAGAGTCTGCTGTTAGGGCCATGAGGCTTGGGGCCTTCGATTACATAACCAAACCCATTCACCTGGAAGAGATCCGAATAGTTCTCCAAAAGGCCATCAGCTTCAGGCAGCTCAGAAGGGAGAACCTGCAGCTAAGGCAGCAGCTGAGGGAAAAGTACCGCTTCGAAAACCTGATCGGTCACAGCCAGGCCATGCAGTCCATTCAAAAAATGGTGGAGAGGGTGGCGGACACCGACAGCACTGTGCTCATCTTCGGGGAGAGCGGCACAGGGAAAGAGCTGGTGGCCAGGGCCCTGCACTACAACAGCCACAGGAGGGAGCGGCCTTTGGTGGTGGTGAACTGCAGCGCCATACCCCAGGACTTGCTGGAAAGCGAGCTGTTCGGGCATGAACAGGGGGCCTTCACCGGGGCTGTCAGGACCCGTATAGGCAAGTTCGAATCTGCCCAGGGTGGAACGGTCTTCCTGGACGAGATAGGAGACATGAGCCCCCATCTCCAGGCCAAGCTCCTGAGGGTCCTCCAGGAGCACGAAATAGAACGACTAGGTGGGAACAGTCCCCTGCGGGTGGATGTGAGGATCGTAGCCGCCACCCACAGGAACCTGGAAGAACTCATCCGGGAAGGCCGCTTCAGGGAGGACCTTTATTACCGCCTGAATGTGATCCCCATAAGAGTGCCTCCCCTTAGGGAGCGCAAGTCGGACATTCCTCTTTTGATCCACCACTTCGTGGAGAAGTTCAATGTTGCCAGGGGCAAGACACTGGCGGGCTTTGGCAGGGAGGCCGTCGAAGCTCTGATGGATTACTCCTGGCCTGGGAACGTGAGAGAGCTGGAGCACCTGGTGGAAAGGATGGTCATTCTTCAGGGCGAAGGCACGGTGGAGGCCGGTGATCTGCCACCTCCTTATTGCAGGGCCGCCCAGAGGCAGGCTGAAGCTGGCCCAGTGCTTCCCGAGGAGGGGATGGATCTGCCCGGCTGGATGAGGGAGGCTGAGCGTGATTTAATCCTGCAGGCATTGGGGCGTGCAGGGGGAGTCAAGAACAAGGCTGCGCAATTGCTGGGAATCCATCGCACCACCCTGGTGGAGAAAATGAGAAGGCTGGGCCTGCCCTTGAAAAATAGAGCGAATTCTGACGAACTTGCATGACTCTCGTCAATTTGCTGACATGACCCGCATTGTTTGCCAATACTGGACAATGATGTTCAAGTATTTGAAATAGTTGGATTAACAAGGCTATATCCCAAGACACCCCACGCTCGGTATCAGGGCCGAAAAGGGTCTTGGGCCCGCGGATCTTGAAACATCCCGTGGGGCCCCATGCCCAAGAGCCCGGCCTTCGGCTTGCCTCAATAAACCCCGGGGGTCAAGCTCCTCCACTGCCCATCGGGTTTGCCCATCATTTTTCCACCAGGTCCAATAGCTTGTAAATACTCGTTTTTTGCCCATGCCTTCAGCTAGGGATTCTCCTTTAGGCTGGACATCCCAGAGTGTTTTCTTGAGACAACACTGCCCAGCCAGTGACCGCATTCCGCAGCTGCCTGGATGAGCCGGCCAAGGCCCCAAGCCCGGAGGGCTGGCAAAGTCCTTTTTGAGGGCATGCTCTTTGCAAAAAACCCGGGCTTTGGAAGAGTTCCCAAGTGGCATTGGCTCCATTCTTCACCGGCGGCGCATGAGGCACGCTACTGAATGGATTTGCGGGAATCACAGGATCCTGCCTGGAGGCAGGCCGCCTGTGACACAAGAACTCAGAAGGGTCTTGAGTCCTGGTGTTCTCGATATCCCGGGGGCCTGAGACCCCAATGAAGTCCGGCTTGGTGAAAGATCCGGGTTAGGAAATGTACAGGCTCCAAGAGCTCATAAGGAACTACGGCTTTAGGCTGAGGGCCTTTCAGGAGGGGAACTCCCACCAGGCAAACTCTTGGCCTCAGACAGCGGAGCCCTTCATGAGTGCCTTCAGCCGCAAGGCCATAGAGCGAAGGCTTTCCGCCCAGATGCGGCGGCGGATCCTGGAGTGGATTGCTGGAAAAGAGTGATCCTGGGGGCCCGACTCTTACAAGTTCTCAGTGATGGCACCCCAGGAGAATGACTCGGGTCAAGGAGGGGCTCCGGGTGGGAACCCCCGGAGCATCCTGGGAGCTCTTGTCGCTCCCGAGGGAATTGCAAGACAGAGGGGAGTCTGGAGGAAACTTGAGCCTGAATGCAGCCCTGAAGTTCCGGGTGCGTGCAGCGGAGTCCAAGGCGAGACCGCATTCCTGCCTAAAGGAGCTTTCGGCTCTAATAGTGGATGACGATCTTCTCACGCGGGAGACTTTGAAAGGAATGCTCCTTCGGCTAGGGATGGGCAGCCTGCGGGAGGCCTCCCATGGGAAGGAGGCCCTCTCCCTCCTGGAGAATGGAGGCGTGGACCTGGTGCTTACCGACATCCACATGCCTGTGATGGACGGCATGGCGCTCCTGGAGGCGGTAAAGGAGAAATGGCCCGCAGTGCCGGTGGTGGTGGTGAGCGGGTATCCCGTCATAGAAACGGCTGTGGAAGCCATGAAGAAGGGGGCCTCTGATTTCATCCTGAAGCCCTTCAAGCTGGACCAGATGGAACTTCCCCTGCAACGGGCTGCCAGAGAGAGGAGGCTCCTGCTGGAGAACTCCCGCCTAAGCAAGGAGCTTGCACAGAAACGGGAGATAGAGAGGCTCAACCGCTACTTGCAAAGAAAACTTCAAGAACTATCCAAGCTTTATGCCATAAGCGAGGGCATGCAGCCTGGCCATTTGCAAGGCGAAAACCTCTTCCAGAGAATCGTGGAGATGGCAGCGGAGATTACCGAGGCCAGGAAAGCCTCCCTCATGCTCCTGGATGAAGAAAAGAAGTGTTTGGTGATCAAGGCAGGCTTGGGCATGGACCAGGAGCTCCGAAGCCGCAGGAGTCTTCCCCTGGGGAAAGGAATTCCCGGGAAAGTGGCCATGGAGGGGCGTGCTGTGATGCTGAAGGGAAGGCCGGGGATGGGCTCGGCCGGGAAAGGGGAGGGCAAGGGCGGATCCATGGTTTGCGTGCCCCTTCACATCGGGGGGGAGGTTTTCGGGGTTCTGAGCGTGGCCGAGAAGGCCTCGGGCAGGGGGTTTGGGAAGGAGGATCTGGCTTTGCTTACAGCCCTGGCCCAAAAGGCTGCCCTGGCCATGGAAAACCAGGCACTCCACGAGAGCATCCACACCACCTTGACAGACACCTTGGTATCTCTGGTTTCCACTATCGAGGCCAGGGATCCTTACACCAGGGACCATTCCCACAGGGTTACCCAGTGGGCAGTGCGCATTGCCAGGAAGATGGGCTTCCCAACTGAGGAATTGGACATGTTGCGTTTTGCAGGCTACCTCCATGACATAGGGAAGATAGGTATACGGGATTCCATTCTCATGAAACCATGCGGGCTCACCGCCGAGGAGATCTCCATCATCCGGACACATCCCATCATTGGGGAGCGGATAGTGAAGCCCCTGGGGCTTCTTCCCCTGGAGCGCTCTGTTATCCGGCATCACCACGAACGCTGGGACGGAAAGGGTTATCCAGACGGCCTCAAGGGCGAGGAAATACCCCTGGCGGCAAGGATCCTGGCAGTTGCCGACGGGTTCGATGCCATGACCTCGGACAGGGTGTATCGACGCGGCAGGCCCCCTGAGGAAGCCTTGAAGGAGATCGAGAGGTTGGCCGGCATTCAGTTCGACAGAAATGTGGTGGTTGCATTCAAGTGGGCTTTTGAAGCAGCCCGGAAAGCCCAGCACACCTAGCCCCCCTTCTTTGCCCGGGTCGCAGGGGCAGGGTTCACCCCCGCCTGTATTGGCCTCGGGCTAGGATTGATTCCAGCCAGCCCGTATGATATGAGGAACCCTGTCAAGGCAGGAAGGTTTTGGAAACCCGTGGGTTGACTGTTTGGGAAGGCTGGGAGAGGGGCCATGGGACTTTTCGAGAAGTTGGTAAGCATGCCTGCACTCAAGCCTCACCTGGAGCAGGATGAGCAGGCTTTCGTGGAGGATCCGGGGTGGAGGGCTGTTCTGCAGAAGGTGAAACAGCTCAAGGACATGAACACTCTCCTGGGTATATTTCAAGAGGCCTCCCCCAGAGATGAGAAGGAGAAGATCATAAGGGGATTTCTGGCCACCATGGCTGCAGAGGCAGCCATGGGACCGGTGGGGCTTCCTTGCGTGGATTACGCGGGATGCTATTTGAGCCGAGGGGAGCTCAAGCTGAGCACTCCCTCCCCTGAGGCCTTGCCCAGCCATGTCGGAATGGGAATGCAGGCTTCCAGCCCAGAGTGCAGGATCCTTGTGGAAGGAGATGTGGGGGACTATCTGGCTTACCGCTCGGCTCGAGCCAGCGTGGAGGTGAAGGGCTCTGCCCGGGACAGGGTGGGGATGGCCGTGGGAGAGGGTTTCATAAGGGTGGAGGGGGACGTGGCCGGAGCTTTGGCCGGCAACACTCACAACACCCGTCTGGAGGTGGATGGTAGCGTGGGGAGGGTTCAGAGGGACAACTCTGGCTGCAAGATCCTGGTGGGGGGGGATGTGCACTGGAGCATAGGGGAGAACCAGTCCGGATGCTTCATAAAGGTGTGCGGGAATCTGGGCATGAAGTACCGCAGGAGCGGCAAACTAGTGGACATGGCCGCGGGTTTGAGCAAGAACAGCGTTCTTCTGGTAGGCGGGGATGTGTGGGGCAACATAGGTGCCAACATGGAGATCGCCAGAGTGCTTGTATGGGGTAAGGTGCACGGGCAGATCCATGTGGAGGACAACCAGGGCGGCTTCATATACCTCAACAAGAAAAGCACTCCTTTCTACAAGAGATTCGTTCGCACCATAGGCGGCGACATCGGGCTCAAGTACGTGAGCCTCAAGGAAAGCGGGTACCTTTTTGCCGAGGATCCCGAGGACATAAAGGAGATCATACTGGGATGAGGACTGGAAGGCGGAAGCCTGGTCTTGTATGGCTTGGAAGAGCCCTTGCGATGTGCACCCTGGCGTTGCTTTTCTTGCCCGTGGGCTGCGGTGAGCGCAAGGAACAAGGCAAGAAAGCCACCAAGCAGAACCGTGCCCCCTCGGTGACCAGGGTAGAGGTTCTGCCTTACAGCCCCAGGCTAGGGCAGGAGTTGAGGGCCTCTGTGCAGACTGTGGACCCTGATGGAGACAAGGTGGAGCTGGCATACCAGTGGGAGGTCAACGGGTCCGAGCTGGAAGGCGAGCAGGAAAGTACCTTGGACTCGCAGGGGCTGAGGCCGGGGGACGAGGTAGTGGTGAGGGTCACCCCCTTTGACGGGAAAACCTGGGGGGAGCCCGTGGAGTCGCAGCCCAGGAAAATACTGGGCCCTGCCCTATCCAAGGCCAGGGTGGAGATATTCCCTCAGCCTGCCTTGCCGGGGGACCAGCTCAAGGCCGTGGTGGTGAGCGAGTCCGGCCAGGGCGAGGAGCTGGGCCTGCGTTGCAGGTGGAAGGTAAACGGCCAGGTGGAGCAGGAGGGGGATTCCATGGAATTTTCCACCAAGGGCCTTGGCAGGGGGAACAGGATCCAGGCCGAGGTGGAAATGGAGGCCTCCTGGGGGGAGAGCCTCACCGTTGCCTCCATGGAAATAACCCTTGAGAACCGGCCTCCCCGGATACTCTCCCGGCCTCCCGAGAAGCTCGAGGCCCCTGGGAAATACAGGTACATGGTGAGGGCCGTGGACCCTGACAATGACAAGCTCACTTTCAGGCTGGAGGGGAGTGTGCCTCCGGGAATGAAGATCCATCCCGTCACAGGGCTCCTGGAGTGGGATTTCAGGGAGCCTCCCCTGGAGCCGGTGCAGGTGGATGTAAGGGTCAGTGACGGCCATGGGGGAGAAGCCCAGCAATCCTACGAGTTCCTGGTCTCCCAAGGCCAGGGTTCATGATCAGCCGGGGTTCTCTTCAGAAGTCCCCTGGCCGGGAAAGCCCCTGCAAAGCAAGGCTCTGGTTTCCCTCCGGGGTATTTGGGACTTGATCCTGCCCCGCAGGGCAAGGCCGCAACCCAGGGCAAGCCCCGAGCACTCCAGCAGGACATATCCTTCCTGGAGGCCGTGCTCCAGGCCTATTTGCCCTGCGGCCAGCAACTCCAAGGCCTGCTCCAGCCCCAGCCGCAGCCTGTTGCGGGTAACCCAGGCATCCAGGAGCCTGAGGGCAGCAGAGGTAGGCTTGAGGTATCCCCCCACCCTTCTTGCAAAAGGAAGTCCCACCGAGACCGCCCGCAAGCCGGCCAGGGGTTCAAGCCACCCCCAAGGAGCTGACATGGCATAGATTGTCTGGCCTCTCCTCAGGAAGGAAAAGCCGGCCAAGGCCTGGGGCCTGACACCGAAACGTTCCCAGAGGTAATTTTCCAGGCATCTCCTGGCCTCAGGCTCTAGTGAGCTTGGCCAGGAAGAATCCCACTGTGTTGAGCCTGTGGGGATAGATCCTCCAAGCATGGGTTAGCTCCTCGCAGAACTTGCTTCCATTCCACCAGGTTACCCCTGGCTCGTGGGGGATAGGGAGCTGGATGGGCAGAAGCCTGGCTCCTTGCTCCCGCACGAGTTTGTCCACTACAGCCTCGTTTTCCATGGGGTCATAGGAGCAGGTGGAGTACACCAGAACCCCCCCTTGCTCCAGTAGCTGGAATCCCCTGAGCAGAAGCCTGTACTGTAGTTCCTGGAGGTTTCCCTGGCGGGGGCCTGTGCCCACTATGCGTCCTTGGGAATCCATGCGGCCATTGCCTTCCCCCGAGCAGGGGGCATCCACCAGAACCTTGCCGAAGCGCACACGCATTGGAAAGTCCTGGCCAGAGTAAGCGGTCACCACGGTGTTGGTCACGGCCATGCGGTGCAGGTTGGCCAAGAGGCCGGGATGGCGTCTGGGGTTGGGTTCATTGGCCGCTATCCGTCCCAGGTTTTGCATCATGGCTGCCATCTGGGTGGTCTTGCTCCCCGGTGCCGCACACATGTCCAGCACCGTGTCCCCTGGCTGAGGGGCCAGGGCCAGGGCCGGGATTCCGGAGCCCAGGCTCTGGGAGTATATGTGCCCGGTGAAGTGAAGTAGCAGCCGTCCTGGTCTCTCCAGGCCCGGCACAAGCAGGAATTCAGGGCCCAGAGGAGAGGGGAGGACCTGAACGCCTTCCCTGAGCAGGCTGCTGGAGATCTGTTCAGGGCTTCCCAAGAGAGTGTTTACCCGGAGGCATACGGGCATGGGGGCCTTAAGGCTGGCCAGGAAATCCGGGTAATCAGGGATAAGCCCCGAGTACCTGGAGAAAAAATGCTCTGGGCGCAGGGGGCCTTGAGGATCGGCAGATCTTCCTTTCACAGCTTCCCGTCCGCCAGGTCCGCACACCTTGGGTTGTGGGGAAAGGTGGCCTTGGTGTGCAGCTCCATCCAGAAAACATCCTTTCTGGAAAAAGGCATGAACCTCACCCTGGCCTGCTCCACCTGGGCCCTCACACCTCCCAGCCACTGGAGGATCTCGCGGTTTCTAAAGGGCACAAGGCCCGCCAGGACCGGCAGGGCCATGCGTGCCGCATCCTGCGCCGGGAGGCTGGCTCCAGCCGAGTTGATCTTCGGGCCAGAGGGGAAGCTGCTGATCTGCACCCTGGGCTGAGCCCCTGTGAGTTTGACGGCCAAGGCCATGCTCACCTTGGGGTCAGGGAAACGAATGGCCGGCACGTAGAGGGTTGCCGGGGCCTCCTCTGCGCTTCCAGAGGCGGGGGCTGTGGCCTGGGGGGCCAGTCTCCTCAGTTCCGAGGCTTTCTGAAGTGTTTTTTTCCCGTCCGAGAACCTGCACCTCATGCACCAGAAGGGCACCCAAAGCAGATCCTCCCAGGCCTGCCCCTGGGGAGGGGCTGCCACCTCGTAGCGGACTTGCCTCCAGCCCCCTTTGTGCCCAGCCCACAGGCGCAGGCAGGTGGGGCAGAGGTGCAGGAGGCTGCTGGGGCGGAAGGGCAGGTCCCAGCCGCAATTGGGGCATCGAAAGGGAAGGAGTTTGAGCTCCCCCAGATAAAGCCCCTGGGAGCTTTGCCCTTTGTGTTCAAGGCCTGGGGGCTCGCTGGCGCTCTTTCCCAGGAGCCTTCCCTCCAGCCCGTCCAGAAAGAAATGCCTCTGTGCCTCCCCCACGCGGACAGTACCCTTCCAGACAGGGAAGAATAGCAGCGTCAGCCTCACACCCACCAGGCTCTCCAAGACCATCTCCTGGCTCACCCCCTGGGGATGGGGAGAGATGCGGGCCAGCTGCTTCAAGGCTTCCATTGCCTCTGCCCTGCTCACCTCCACGGGCAAGCAGGACTCTCTGATCTCCCCGGGCGCCACCGGGTTTAGGGGTAAGACCTGGGTGCGGACTCCAAGGGTTTCCATGCCCAGTCCCCAACCAGGAGATGCTGTCATGGTGTGGTCCAAGGGGCGCACCACCAGCTCCCTGACCTTTTCAGAGGGTGGAGGGAACAGGTCTGTGGGCTCCGGCTTTCCCATGCTCTTGGAGCCGAAGACCCATCGGTAAGACACAGCCTGGAGCCTCCAGAAGGGCAGGTGTGTGAGCTCCACGGCTGAGAGCCCCCCGGGGCCTGTTCCCTCCCGCCTGAGCTGCTCCGTCAGCATGGTGCGGATCCTTTGGGGTTCCTGGAGCTTGGGCGAGAAGGCATAGGCCGGTGGGCCGCCTCTCACCGAGGCCAGTAGCTTGGAGGAACAAAAGGCGCACCTGACCACGTGCTCCTCCTCCAAGGATTCTATCTGGGCTCCGCAAAGGGGACAACGAAGGAGTAGACGGCTCATCAAGCCTTTTCTGGAAGCCTTTCCCCGCACTGGTTGCAGAAAACTGCCTCTGCCAGGGCGCTGGCCCCGCACTTGGGGCAGCTCCTTTTGACCTTCTCCACCTTGGCACCGCAGACCATGCAGAACTTGGCCTCCGGTGGCAGGTCAGTCCCGCAATGCAGGCAGGCGTTCACCTTGAGGAGCTGGTACCCGCAGGAGGGGCAGAACCTGGCATCCAGTGGGATCTGGGCAAAGCACTTTTGGCACTGGGTTCCTGAGGGCTGAACTGGTTCCTGCAGGCCCTTGAGCAATATCCCAGGGAGCATCATCCCCATCCCGGCTCCCACCCCCAGGCCCATGCCGGATGAGGCCGTAGCAGCTGCTCCCTCTGTGCCCGGGGCTCCACTGGCTGCTTCTTCCAGGGCCTTGGCTGCCTTGAACTTGAGAAAAGCATTCAGGTCCCCCACGGCCTCCATGGAGCTTCTCTCGTCTATCATGCGCTGAACTTCATCCGGTGGGGTGATGCTGTTGATGAAGAGATCTCTGAGCTCCACCCCGTACTTGCTGAAATCCTGTGCCACCCGGGTCTTGAGGGCCACGGCCAGCTCGTCGTAATGCTCTGGGAGCTGGAACACCGAAGAGAGGTGTTCGCCCAGAAGATCGTTGAACCTGGACACAATGAGGTCTCTCAGGTAATCCGAGATATCCTCGGTGGTGAAGATGCCCTGGGTGCCCACCAGGGTGTTCACGAAAAGAAGGGGTTGGACCACCCTCAGGGTGTAGCGGCCAAAGGCCCTCAGGCGAAGGATCCCGAGCTCCTTGTCTTTGAAGGCCACCGGCTCCCTGGTACCCCACTTTAGGTGGGTGAAGACCTTGAGATTCACAAAGAGAACTTCCATCCTGAAGGGGCTCTTGAACCCGAAGGGGAGGCTCAGCATCTTGGTGAGCACCGGCAGGTTCAAAGTGGACAGGGTGTGGCGGCCAGGGCCTATGACGTCGTAGCCTTTCCCGTCCCTGAAAAATACAGCTGCCTGGTTTTCCCTCACGATGAGCTGGGCCCCGAATTTGATTTCGGCAGAGCCGCTCTCTGGAATCCTGTGCACCATTTCGGTCCCTGTCTCATCGAACCACTCTATCACTTCCAGGAACTGGCTCATGGGAACCTCCGGCAAAGGGCACCCTCGAGGGGCCCGGGCTTATTACTCGGGTTTGGTCATGAAATCCCGTCTTCGCTCAAAGCGCTGCTCCAGGATTCGGCACCTGTTTTCCAGCTCCTGCAGGCATTGCCTGAACCGTTCCTCCCCCGGGGCGGCCTTGGCCAGGTTTTGGGCTTCTTCCTCCATGGCCTCCACGTCGTCGAACAGGTACAGGTCGAACTCGCACATACGCTCCAGCTGCTCCTGCCTGATCTTCTCAAGGTCGAAAATGCCTCCGTAACCATATGCCGCGTAAAGGACCGTGTCAGCCATCTGCTGCAGCCTGGAGCAGACCCTATCCAGCTCTGGGAGTGGATCCAGCCGACCGGATTGGGCAAGCCCCCTTTGCAGGTCCTGCACCTGCTCCAGGACCAGCCTCAGCCTGGAACTGAGTTGTTCCCTCACCCTCTTGTCCGTCTCACGGCGGTGCTCCCGCTCCTGGTAGGTGCGAAGTCCGGGTATGCGGGAGACCCATTTCTCAAGCCTGTCGCCGAGGTAATTGCTGGATCCCATGCAACTTCCCTCCACCTGAAAGTGGACTTTCGAGCCGCGGGAAACCTTACCACGGGCAGCCCCCCAAAGGCAATGGCAGCTCTCTTGGCCAGCATGCCCTGGCGCTGGTGATGCAAGCCGGGCCGGCTGCCTCCTGTGCTGCCTGGGGCCGCCGCGTGCGGTTGACAATTTTCTCGCCCATTTATATGATACTTTGCCCAAAGCGCTTGTCCGGATGGAAGCGCATTCCAGATGAATAAAATGTGTGATTACAAGCCCTTGGCTTTTGAAAGCCCGGCTTTCAATGGGCGGAGCCTTTTTCCCTTCCCTGGGCCCTCCTGGAACCCAGAGCCCATTGCCAAAGTTGAAAGCCTTGTGAAGGGAAAACCTCACCCGAGTCGCCGGGTTTGAGTGCCTGCCTTAAGAGCGAGGGCTCCATGATGCCTGAGCTGGGTTACTCACCGGGCTCCAGCGCATTGGGGGCCTCAGGCCCCAAGCCCTTGGGTAATTTAAGAGATCCGGACTCAAGGCCTTTTTTTCGGGGTTGCCCCGGGGGCAGGGTGTTTTCAGGCAGAGCCGCTTTGGGCAGCTAACCTCCCAAGGACCATCACCCGCAGGGCCAGGGACGAGGCCGTGGAGACCATAGAAAAGGAGGGTAGGGTGCAGGACCTGGTGCATGCCCTCAGGCGCCTGGCAGGGGAGGACCCCAAGCTGGCCGAGATCCTTCGCACCTTCCGCCTGCTGTGACACCCGCCCCGGCGTAACATCCCACCCAGCCCATCCAGACCAGACAGGAGATCCTCCTGGTTTGACAAACCTGCGCGAGAACGCGATACTGAACTCTAAAATTGGTCAATTGACCAACATAGAGGTTCAGCTGGACAATGGCCATGCTCCATAGGCTTTTCACCTCCAAGGTTCGTGTACGGCTCCTTACCTTGTTCCTCACGCACCCAGGTGAGGCCTTCTACATTCGCCAGATCGTGCGCATCACCGGGGAAACCTACAACAATGTGCGCCGGGAACTCGAGAACCTGGCCCAGCTCGGATTGATCCTATCTGAACGTCGTGCCAATGCGGTTCATTATCAGGCCAATCCAGACCATTTCCTATTCTTCGATCTCAAGCGTATCATCTTGAAGACCGAGGCAGTGGGGAACAAAGTGAGGGAAGCTCTTTCGCCCCTGGGGCATATTCGTGTCGCCTTCATTTACGGGTCTACAGCCAAGGGAAAAGAATTCGCTACCAGCGATATCGATCTCATGGTCATTGGGGATGTGGATCTGAGTTCTCTGGACAGCGCCGTCCAAAGCATTGAGGAAGAGATAGGTCGGGCGGTGAATTATACCCTTTTCAAGGTCGAAGAATGGCGGAAACTGGTGGGGCAGGGGCATTCCTTCGCGACAGACGTGCTGACTCACGAGAAGATATTTCTCATCGGGGACGAGGATGAGTTATCGGCCCTTGGAGCTGGCAGGGCTGATTGAGCCGTGCCAGGTTCCCCAGCCAGAGATCCAGGGGCTGCTGGAACTGGCCCGGCGGGATGTGAGGACGGCCCATGAATTGATGAACATTGACCTGGACTGGGCCTTGATCGTGGCTTACAACTCCGCTCTCCAGGCGGGTCTTGCATTGGTGTATGCCAAGGGGTACCGTCCGAGAGGGGCAGAACGGCACAAGACCTTGATCCGTTTTCTCCAGGCCACGCTCGATCCTTCGTTAAGGCCAAAACTGAACAGGCTCGACCGGATCCGAAGGAAGCGCCATCAGGCGGTTTATCGCCTGGCTGGGGCCGTCTCTGAAACTGAAGCAAGAGGGACCATTCAGTTCGCTGGGGAGTTCGTTGCCCAAATTGCCGGTCTGATTTGAGGCTAACAGAGGCCAGAGAAAGCCGGGAGGCGCATTACCCGTTTCGGTCATTCGAGTCTTGTGTTGCCCCCCAGACCGACCACCGCGACAATCCAGGCGTTCTCGACGGAACTCACGATCCCGACCATCCAGACCATCTAGACCAGACAGACCATCCAGACGAAATAGACCGAATAGACGAGATAGACCAGACAGACCAGATAGACCAAACAGACCAGACAGACCATCCAGACCATGAAACTCACCCGTTTCGAAGACCTGGAGTGTTGGCAGGAGGCGCGTGTGTTGGCTCGGGCCGTGTACGAAGCCACGAGGGGGGAGGCGGGTTTCAGGAGGGACCTTCGCCTCTCGGGCCAGATCCAGTCGGCTGCCACGTCTGTAATGGCCAACATCGCCGAGGGGTTCATGCGGCATTCGGACAGGGAGTTCATCCAGTTCCTCTTCATTGCCATGTCCTCGTCTGCCGAGGTCCAGAGCCATCTTTACGTGGTGCTGGACCAGGGGTACATAGATCAGGCCTGCTTCGATGGCATCTATGAGCAGGCCGGCAAGACGGCGATGATCATCTCGGGGCTCATCAAATATCTAGGAGGCCGGAAGCGGGTTCCATCCGACCCTCCCCCTCGCAGCGAACCGTCAGCCCCGACGAGACAGACCAAATAGACGCTTTCAACCAGACAGACCAAACAGACTAGACAGACGGAATAGACCAAATAGACGAAACAGACCATCCCGACGAAACAGACGAGACAGACCACATAGACGGAATAGACCGAATAGAACATCCAGACCGAATAGACCATCCAGACCAAATAGACCAGATAGACCAGATAGACCAAACAGACCAGACAGACGGAACAGACGATATGTGGACTGTGTACGGGAGGTGCTATATATTTTCCAGGGGAGGTCCCTGGCCATGAGGTGGAGAAAGGCGGTCTGGCTATTGGGCTTGGTACTTTTGCCCTCGGCTGGTGCATGGGCCCAGGGGGTGGGTTTCACCCAGGAGGACCGTGACAGGCTCATCAGGCTGGAGGCCACGCTCCAGGTCTTCATGCAGCAGGTGGAAAAACGTTTCGAGCAGGTGGACAAGCGGTTTGAAGAGCTGCGCGAAGACATGAACAGGCGCTTTGAGCAGCTCACCTCCTTTCTCTGGATGCTTGTGGGCATATTCACCACCTTGACCGCGGTTGTGATCGGTTTTGCCTACTGGGACCGAAGGACCATAATCCGCAGGGCCAGGGACGAGGCCGTGGAGGCCATAGAAAAGGAGGGCAGGGTGCAGGACCTGGTGCATGCCCTCAGGCGCCTGGCAGGGGAGGACCCCAAGCTGGCCGAGATCCTTCGCACCTTCCGCCTGCTGTGAGGCTCCTCGATCCCGACGGAACCTTAGTATGAACTTGGACAGAGAAGAAACCATATCCATCTTGAAGAGATACTTCGAGGCCAGGGAAGATGTGGTCATGGCCTTCGTGTTCGGATCCTTGGCGCGGGGCACCATTGGGGTGGAATCGGATATCGACATAGCCGTCTTTTTCAGGGCCTCATGTGGCCACACGGAATGGGAGGGCCCTGAGTCGCGTTTCCCAGAAGAAGACGAGATTTGGTCGGACCTTGAGAGGATGTTGGGAAGGAACGTTGATCTCCTCGTGCTCAATCGAGCCCCCGCTACTGTGGCGGAAAGCGCTCTCAGGGGGATTCCCCTTGTCATAAAGGACAGATCCTCCTATCTAAGCTTCCTCCTTCGTATAACTTCCGAGGCGACGGACTTCAGGCAGTGGGTGGAGGATTTCCGGAATTTGAGAGAGATGAGACGCCATGGGGCTCCTGCCTGAAGAGCGCGAAAGATTGACCCGTTATTTGGATTTTATGGAGTCGGAGCTGGCCGACTTTCAAAGATTCTCGACAGTGGACAGGCGGAGGTACGCCTCGGATCGGGACCTACGGCGTAACCTGGAAAGATGGATTGAAAATCTGGTTAACTGCTCCATTGATATGGCAAAGGTGATCCTTTTGTCCGAAGGGCAGGCCATACCATCCACGTATCGAGAGGTACTCAGGCAGCTCGGGGCTACCCGGCTGTTCGACGAGGCCTTTGGCAAGGCCATCTCACGTTGGGCCTCGCTGAGGAACATATTGGCTCACGAGTATCTGGATCTGAGGTGGGATGCCATAAGGCGGTTTCTAGATGAGTCCGAACCAGACTACAGGGAGTTGGTGGCATCCATCAAGTCCATTCTTTGAATTCCCGGTGGCTCGTGGAGGGGAAAGGGGCTTAAGCCATCTTGGCCTAACTGGCCCGAACCAGACCATCCCTAGGCTATCGACCATATTGAGACCTTGGACGAGACAGACGAAACAGACCAGATAGACCAGATAGACCAAACAGACCGAATAGACCA
>JBBIOJ010000044.1:25310-28962 GCA_037443445.1 Desulfarculaceae bacterium
AATAGACCATATAAACAATATAGTCGGAGGTAAGACATGAAAGCCGAATTTACAGCGATCATCGAGCCCGCCCCTGAAAGTGGGTATTGGGCAATCTGTCCGGAAGTGCCAGGTGCTAATGGACAAGGGGAAACAATAGATGAGGCAAAAGAGAGTTTGCGACAGGCAATTGAACTGATCCTGCAGGATCGAAGGGAGGATATACTTCGTGGATTACCTGACGATGCAATCCAGGACAAGGTTGTGATTGCGTGAAACGCAAAGATTTGGAAAGAAAATTGCGAATAGCGGGTTGTTATCTCAAGAGAGAAGGTTCGTCGCACTCACTGTGGATTAATCCAAGGACTGGCATCATTGAAGCGGTCCCACGACATAACGCAATCAAAGAACCTCTGGCAAAGAAGAATTTGGAAGAACCTTGATGCAGAATAAAAGGCCTGACAATTGGCTTCACGTGAGAGCTATCCCGTTTGCTTCGATAGCGGCGGTTGGCCTTTTTCGATAGACGAAACACAGCGGATTGGCCCCTTCGACGGAACCGACCAAACAGACTGAATAGACCAGATAGACCAGATAGACCATCCCGACGAGACAGACTGAACCGAAATGAAAATCGAGATCATTCCAATTGCTGAGAGGAAACTGAGGAAGCGGGGCATTGCGTCTTCGTGGGTGGAAGAGACAGTCGGAAGTCCAGAACAAGTGGTGCCTGGTTTTGGCGGCCGCAAAGTTGCTCACAAGAGGTATACTATCAGGGGGAGGAGGTACCTTCTGAGAGTGGTCTATGAAGAAAAGGCCGGTATCATATCCGTGATCACGGCGTACTTGACATCTCAGGTCAAGCGGTATTGGGAGGGAACAGAGAATGAAGATCGAATATGATCCAGCCTACGACTTGATGAATATTGAGTTTTTGCCCGATGAGGCCATCGAAGAGTCCGTCGAACTGGACGGGGTTGTCGTCGACTACGGAAAGGACGGCAGAATCGTGGCCATTGAGATCCTTGATGCCGGCAAGCGAACAGTGGCTGATCCCTTGAGCAGGATCGACTTGTCCATCATCAGAGAAGCCGGAGCACTTTGATTGTTGCCACGCCGCGCCTTTGCCACCTGTCGACACGCTCTTGACTTCGAGTGGGAATTCCACGTCGGTGATTTATGTCTGGTGTCGACTCCACCGGTCCAAGTATTCGAGGAACTCCGGACACTCCTTTATCCTGAATTGGATGTCGATCCCTTGTATAGCTGACATGAAAACGAATGCCCGCGAACCGTATACGCCCGCCCGACCGGACAACGAGATAGACCAAACAGACCAAACAGACGAGACAGACCAAACAGACCATCCCGACGAGACAGACGAGATAGACCATATAGACGGAACAGACCAGACAGACCAAATAGACCAAACAGACCAAACAGACCAGATAGACGAGATAGACCAGACAGACCATCCAGACCAGAAAGGTGGAGGGGCACTACGTTTCCAAGACATCCTTGTGGGTTCCCACAGCCGTAATCACGATGCTCCTCTTGTCACGGAAGTAAGTTGCCCGGTAGTTCATGGTAATGCTAAATGCCCATTGTTCAGAGCCCCTCAGTTTTTCGTTACGCAGGCTGGGGTGGGAGGGATTGGTCGTGAGCCTTTCCAACTGTTCCCAGAACTTGAGTCGAACTTCTCTAGGCAGGCCGTTGAGGTTCCTCAGCACGGATTGAGGGATGACAAGGTCAATCGCCAAAGTGCTTTCTTGCCTCCTTCACAGATCGAAAGACTTTGACTTTCCCTGCTTCAAGGTCTTTTCTGGAGCGGGCAATCTGCTCCTGCCACTCCTTGGCCCAGAACCACGCCTGGTCTCTTGGAATCTCCACTATGGGGCGGATCACGATCTTGCTGCCCTCCACCGTAACCTCCACCCGCTCCCCTACGGTCAAGGGGATCTTGGCGCGAACCTCTTCCGGTATTGTGATCTGGTACTTGTCGCGGACTTTGACAGTGGTTGCCATAACTTGCTCACCTCGCTCCTTCAATTGTTGGCGTATTACTGTAATACGATCCTACTGGGGATCCGGAAGGTCGTCAAGGCGCTCGCGGGGCCTCGTTTTCGGTCATACCATTTTTTTTGGATAAACTTACCCAATCTCGGTCATACCGTTATTGTGACGAAACAGACGGAACAGACGAGATAGACCAGATAGACGAGACAGACCAGATAGACCGAACAGACCAAACAGACGAGACAGACCAGATAGACCATATAGACGGAACAGACCAACCAGACCAGATAGATGTTGAATTTTGAGCCCTGGCTTTTTGCGCTGCAGTTGCACGGCAGGTCAGGGCATAGCTGGACAGTAGCTAAGACCCCTCCTTTGCTGGAGTGCCTCAGCGGTTGGCCAGCGTAGAGATGGATGGGGTGGCGAGCAGACGCTCATCGGCTGTGACCAGCATTAGGTCGTAGACGAGCGCTGTAGCCGCCAGGAAGCGATCGGCGGGGTCTTGATGGGGAAGGTTCACGTGACGGCTTTGAATGGCCACTTCATGGGTAAGAGGGGCTTGCCGAAAAGGCATGGTCTCCAACACCCGTCGCATCCAGGTGATGGGGTCGGGCTCGAGCTCCACTCGACCCCTTTCGGCCAAGATCAACACCTCCCACACCACGATCGGGGAAAGCCACACCTCATTGGCCGGGTCTTCGAGGGCGGCCACAACCTCCCGAGCCAGGTGGTCCGGCTCGAGGAGGCTCCAGAGGAAGATGTGCGTATCCAGAAGGAGCCTCATCGAAGGGCTTCCCAGTCCTCTTCTGAGACCGCGGGGCTCACGATGTCCCCGACGATCCGCCCCGTGCCTTTCAAGCAGCCGAGCCATGAGGCCGGTCGCGTCTGGGGTGGTGGCGGCAGGATCTGGGCGATGGGCTCGCCGCGGCGGGTGACCAGGACGGGCTGACCGGTGCGCTTGACTCGATCCAGCAGTGCCAGACAGGTCGCCTTGAACTTGGAAATCGGAATCTGCTCCATCGAAAGCCCTCGTCGTGCACATTACCTTACCATGGTCCATGTCCATGGTCAACCGACCAGAACCCCACCCTCCTTCGCTCCGGGCGGTCGGCCACTGGTCGGAGTGGGTGCCCACGTGTCGCCCTGCAGGCCCGAAACCACGCCACCGTCCGGGCCAGCCGTTTCGCGCCGCGGAAGCGGCCCTGAAGCTGACTTCACAGCCTCCAGCCCCAATCGGTGTTGGACGAGGGCGAACGTCTCCACCAGGACATAGTTGGTGCACACGAGATCCTCGGCTGATCAGGTCTGCCCACACGTGGCGGGCCCCGGGATGGAACTGGTCATCGGCGTCCAGCACGGCGAGCACGGCCGAGGTGTCCGGAGGCCGCGTGGATACGGCGACCGCGCCTGGACGCATGAGTGAATCCCGCTCGGCCCGTGCTGCGAGGGTCTGTTGAGCCGGGTCGCTTTCATCACCGGCATCACCGGCCAGGACGGCTCGCCGATCCCCCTCGCCCCTTGCGGGAGAGGGGTAGGGTGAGCGGGCGTTTGCATGCTCCTCGCCAAGGGATACGAGGTGCACGGCCTCATCCGGCGGGCCTTCACCTTCAACACCGGCCAGATCAATCAAGTCTATTCGGGATCTTCATCACGCGGA
>JBBIOJ010000045.1:0-2756 GCA_037443445.1 Desulfarculaceae bacterium
GATCAGCCCGGCATCCGATATGGTGTGGTGTGGAGCCCTGAAGGGTCTTGTACACACCAAAGCCTTCTTCTCGGGCAACACCCCTGCCACGCTGTACACCTTGGTGGTCTCTATGGCCTCCTGGAAAGTCATCTTGGGCAGGATGGTGGGAAGCCTTCTGGCCAGCATGGTCTTGCCGGAGCCGGGGGGGCCTACCATGATCACGTTGTGCCCGCCGGCTGCTGCAATTTCCAGGGCCCGCTTCACGTGCTGCTGGCCTTTCACGTCCCTGAAGTCTACCTCGTAATCCCCGCCCTGTTGAAACAGTGCCTGCAGGTCCACCTCCACACGGCTCAAGGTGTTTTCCCCGTTGAGGAATTCCACCACCTGGACCAGATCCAGGGCGCCCAGCACTTCCACGCCTTCCACCACCGCCGCCTCGGGCCCGTTCTCCAGAGGAAGGATCAGACCCCTGATCCCCCTCTGGCGGGCTTCCATGGCCATGGGCAAGGCCCCTCTAACGGGCTTGATGCGGGCGTCCAGGGAGAGCTCCCCCAGCATCACGTAGTCCCTCAATTGCTCCAGGCTCACGGTGCCCTGGGCCGCCAGGATGCCCACGGCTATGGGTAGGTCAAATCCGGAGCCCTCCTTCTTCACGTCCGCCGGAGCCAGATTCACTGTTATCCTGTCTGGCGGGAAACGGTAGCCTGCGTTTTTTATGGCAGCCTTGACCCGGTCCTTGGACTCTTTGACCGCAGCCTCTGGAAGTCCCACTGTGGCAAAGGCTGGAAGCCCCCTGGTGATGTCCACTTCCACCTCCACCAGGTAGGCATCTATGCCCAGCAAAGCGCTGCTCAGCACCCTGGCCAGCATTCTGCCGCCCCCTTCGGGGGCCAGATTCAGGAAGCCGTCCACTGCTGCATTTCTCCGCAGATCCAGTGCCCTGCTCCTGCCCACACAGTCCACCAGGGGCTCACAACAGAGGTTGTCAAATCGATGTGCCTTGGCCAGCCAAACTGTATCTTGAAAATGCCCTGCGCATGCTGGAGCATGCCTGTGAGGGCTTGCAAGCTCGGGCGTCTCGTGGCATCCGTGGACTCGGGGGCTTCAGATTCCAATTTCCTTGGGCCTCGGGGAGTGAATCAGGGCTAGTGTCTCAACCTTTCTCCAGCCTCCTTGAGCACCTTGAGCCTGCTGGCCTCGGCCAGGAAAGCCTGGTAAGCCCTTCGCTCCTCTTCCTGGAGAGAGCGTCGGCCAGGTCCCTCAAGGGCCTCCTCAGCCTCTTTCTGACACCGCTTCCATCTGGCTGCCAGCCCTTCCACCCTGAGCTTGGTGGCCTCCAGATCCTTCTGGAGCCTCATGGCTCCCTCCCGCGGCCCGTACCTCGCCCTGTAATCCACAATCAGCATGCGCACATGGCGCTCTCTCAGAAACTGGCCGTTTCTGCGCTGAGCCAAGTCCCTGGAGAGGGACTTGCCTGCCCGCACAAGACCTGTCAGGAGCAGAACCATGCCTAACCAGATGACCGGGTCGCTAAGTGCACCCATCTCGCACCCCCAGGCAGGTGAATGCCCCGCGTTGCAAACCCTTTTTTTTGCTTCTTGGTATGTCTCGAAAGAAGATTTTCTTGGGCGCTTACTATAATCAAGAGGCTCACACAGGTCAAGCAAACATTCTATTTGGGGTGCTCTAACCAAAGAAAAATCCCAAAGGCCCCCCTTCCGTCACACCAGCCTCTGGTCCCATCCGGGATCGGAGAGAAACAGGGCAGATTGACAAATCCTGGCCGTTTCCTTATAACCTCTCTGGGATGAAAAAGGCCAGACTCCATGTCCTGCATTCCAGGGACGAGATCGCGGAAAGGGTCCGGTGGCTGGGGAAGCGCATCTCCCAGGACTACAGGGGGAGATCCCCCTTGCTGGTGGGGATTCTCAAGGGGTCTTTCGTTTTCCTGGCGGATCTCATGCGGAACCTGGATGTGCCGGTGGAGGTGGATTTCGTTAGAATGGCCAGCTACGGCACCTCCATGGAGAGCAGCGGGAAGGTCAAGCTTACCAAGGACTTGGAAATCCCTGTGGGAGGAAGGGATGTGCTTGTGGTTGAAGACATAGTGGACAGCGGCAGGACCCTCCAGGAACTGCTCGGTGAGCTGGCCCGGAGAGGACCCAGGTCTCTCAGGAGTTGCTGCCTGTTGGACAAGAGGCATCGCCGGGAGGTGCCCTTGGAAATAGACTACGTGGGCTTTGTCATGGATGAAGGTTTCGTGGTGGGCTATGGGCTGGATTGGGCCGAATCCTACCGGCATCTCCCGGACATCTGCGTTGTGGAGCCCGGCGAGGGAGCCTCAGATCCGCTCAACCCAGGCAGGGGAGATGAATCATGATCATACAGTGCGAGAACTGCCAGGCCAAATTCCGCCTGGATGAGTCCAAGATCCCGGAGCAAGGCAGAAAGGTGCGCTGCTCCAAGTGCTCCCACGTTTTCTTCGTGAGACGGGAGCCCGAGCCCCAGGAGCCCCCTCCCCCTCAGGAGCCCCAGCAGGAGGCTTGGGAAGACTCTCTCTGGCAGCCCCCCCCGGAGGAGGAATCCATGCGCCAGGAGCCGGAGCCCGTGTTCGAGCCCACGGTGCGCATAGACCTGGCGGTGCAGGAGGAACCTTCCCCAACAGAAGAGCAAGAACGGGGGGCGCCCCCCCCCCCCCCCCCCCCCCCCCCCCCCCCCCCCCCCCCGGCGCCCGCGGGGGGGGGGGGGTGGGGGGGGGCCCCCCCCCCCCCCCC
>JBBIOJ010000045.1:2766-28323 GCA_037443445.1 Desulfarculaceae bacterium
AGGAACCTTCCCCAACAGAAGAGCAAGAACCCCCCCCGCCCCCCCCGCCCAGGGCCAGGCCACCAAGGAACATCCTGCGGCCCCTTCTGTTGGCAGCAGGGGGGGTGGCTGCCCTGGCCATCGTGGTGGTGATTTTGGCCCGCTTGGGTTTCATCCCTCTGCAGTTGGAGGAAACCAAGGAGCTTCCCACTGCGCAGCTCCTAATCGACCAGGCCCAGCTCCAAGGGAAGTGGGAAAAGAATGCCCAGGTGCCCCGGATCTTCATCATCAATGGGACCGTCACCAACCAGTCAAAGAAACCCAGATCCTTCGTGAAAGTGAGAGGATTGCTTCTGGACAAGGCCGGGAAACCCATGAAAGAGGTTTGGGCATTTTGCGGGAACTCCATACCCCTTGAAGACCTGCGTACCAAGGCCCCCAGCGAGATCCAGAACATCATGCGCAATCGCGAAGGCGAGAAGGGGGCCAACAAACTGGTGGCCCCAGGGGCCAGGATTCCCTTCACCCTGGTCTTCTTCGAGGTGCCGGAAGGGGTGGAGACCTTCGGGGCCGAGGTGGTTGAAGCCCAAATCCCGGCCGGGTGAGAAATGAAGAGGACTTGTCCCAAGAGGCTCTCCCGGCCCGTCGCACCTGAAGCCTGCCCATGGATCTAGGCTATAGGATTCGCAACGCCGTGGTCAGCGTGGCCTGTGTCCTGATTGCCGGCACCCTGGGCTATCACCTCATAGAGAAATGGGACCTCATGGACTCCCTGTACATGACCGTGATCACCCTGACCACGGTGGGGTACGGGGAGGTGCACCCCCTGGTCCGGCCCGAGTCACGCATATTCACGATGCTTTTGATCCTGGGGGGGATGGGGGTGATTTTCTATGCCTTGGGCACCCTGGCGCAGGGGCTGGTGGAGGGTGAACTCCGGGAGATCATAGGGAGAAAGAAGGTGGAAAAGACCATCCATTCCTTGTGGGGGCATTGCATCATCTGCGGCTTCGGCCGCATCGGGCGTTCCATAGCCCAGGAACTTGCCCAGGCCAAGGTGGTGTTTGTGGTGGTGGAAAGGGATCCAGAGGCTCTTCATGAACTGGAGGAAATGGGCTACCTGGGTCTTTCAGGGGATGCCACTTCCGAGGAGGTGCTGAAAGAGGCTGGCGTGCAAAGGGCCAAGGCCCTTATCTCTGTGGCCTCCACGGACGCTGACAACCTTTACATAACCCTCACGGCCAAGAGCCTCAACCCCAACATCCAGGTCATAGCCAGGGCGGCCGAGGCAGCTGCCGAGCGCAAGCTTGCCTGGGCCGGGGCGGACAGGGTGGTTTCCCCTTACAGGATGAGCGCGCAGCGCATGGCCAACCTGTTGCTCAGGCCCACGGTTGTGGAGTTCATAGAGTCTTCCCTTTCGGATCCTTCTGTCGAGCTGGTCATGGAAGAGGTACACCTTCCGGCCCAGGGGGAGTTCGTGGGCCAGGACATTCTCTCTTCAGGCCTGAGAAGGGACTACGGCCTCATAGTGGTGGCCATCAAGAGAAAAGGGGGGGGCTTGGTGGTGAACCCAAACGCAGGGGAGACCCTTCAGGCCGAGGATGTGCTCATAGCCTTGGGAAAGAGGGAAGAGTTCGCCCGGCTCTCCCAAAGGATCCTTAGAGCCGGGAAGTCTCAGGCGTAGCTGTGCAGTCCCGACAAGAGGAAATTCACCCCGAAGTACGTGAAAAGGGTGGCCCCGAACCCGGCTATGGATAATACGGCCGTGCGTTTCCCACTCCAGCCCCGGGAGAGCCTTGCGTGGAGGAAAGCGGCGTAAACAAGCCATGTGATGAGAGACCAGGTCTCCTTGGGGTCCCAGCTCCAGTAGGTCCCCCAAGCCACGTCCGCCCAGATGGCCCCGGTGATTATCCCCACCGAGAGGAAGGGGAACCCGGTGGCCACGGCCCTGTAATTGAGATGGTCCAGAATTTCCTCACTGGGGATGAGCCCCCCCACTACCCCTCCCTGCGAGAGCCTCCCCTTTAACATGTAAAGCAGGCTCACCCCGAAGGAGACCGCAAAGGCCGCGTATCCCAAGAAGCAGGTCACCACGTGGGCAGTGAGCCAGTTGCTCTGCAGGGCAGGCACCAGGGGCCTTATGTTTGTGTCGAACAGAAGAGAGCCTAACCCCAGGCTCAGGAAAGGAAGCGGGGCCACGAAGGCGCCTATGGCACGATTCTTGTAGCGAAGCTCTATGATCAGGTATATCAGGGCTATGGCCCAGGCGAACACCACCATGGACTCGTACTGGTTCGTGAGGGGGATCCTCCCGTGGCCCATTTGATGGGACTCCAGCCAACGCATGGAGAATCCAGCCCCGTTCAAGAGCCAGGCCGCCCCCATGAGGCCTGTGCCCAGCCTGCCCATCCATGTGGATCTGCTTGTGGCAAAGATCACGTAACTGAACCAGGAACCCAGGTAGATCAGAGAAACCCCGCTCAGGAGCGTGGCGCTATCCATCCTTTCCCTCCTTGTTGCTGAACCTGAGTCCTGCCTTGCTCTGCCATGCCCGGCACAATTCCTCTACTGCCCTGGTAAGCCCTGGAAGGTCCCTTGTGGAAGAGCCGGCCACCCAGCACAGCATCCTGTTCTTGCGGGGCTCCAGGCGAACCCACAGCCTCTTGTGGGCCCCCAGGAAGGCCATGGCGCAGCCCGCCATTATGAGGAAAGAGCCCACCCAAACCACCCACACCCCAGGGTCTTGTTTCACCTGCAGCCCTGTCCAGCGGGTTTCCCGGGCTTCCGAGAGCCTCAGGTGCCAGCCTTCCAGTACTGCCTTGCTGTCTCTTTGGAAAACCCACCCCGTGGCAGGCGGCCCGTCGCTCTTGAGGTGGCTCAGAAGCACTGCCGGCCCGCGGCCCTGGAGATCCGACTCATATTTGAGAAATTTCACCAGAACTCGGCCCTGGGGATCCAGGGACACCGTGTCCCCTGGCTCCATTATGAACCGCCGCGGCTCCATGGCAGAGTCCCTGCGGGCCTCCAGGGTGACCGAGGCAAAGGCCCCGTAGCTGGCTTGGTAGAAAACATAACCCCCGAAGCTCAGGGGGTGGTTCACCCTGAGAGGGCCCTGCAGAGCCACTTTCCCATCCTTGAGAAACACCAGATCGCTTCTGTATTCCCTGGGAGTCCCGTCGGGGTAAGTGGCGACCTGGAACCTCTCGCAGCGCACCTGGAACCCGAGCTGCCGCCAGCCTTTCCCACCCCTTTCCTGAACCCTGTCCACCTCCTGCCCCTCTTGGATCTGCACGAATCCCTTGAACCCGAAGGCGAAGCCCAGCCCGGCCCCAAGAAGCACCAGAAGCACTCCAGTGTGGGCCACGTACGCCCCCAGCCGGCTCCAGCTTCCCCGCTGGGCCAGGAGGTGGATCCCCTCCCCCACTCTCTCCTCCCTGGGCTTCCAGCCAGCCCCAAGCATCTCGGCTTTCAGGGATTCCACCAGCCTGGGGGCCTTTTCTGCTTCCAGGACCCTCTTGACCGGCAGGGAGTGGAAAAGGGCATGGCTGAGGGGCCTCTGGGGAGTTCTGAGGGCCTTCCAGGTGGCAGGCAGCCTCTTCAGGGAGCAGGCGGTCAAATGCACCACCAGCCCGCCCAGGAGCGCCAAGAACCACCAGCTGTGGAAAAGGTTTGTTATGCCAAGGGCTTCCAAGAGCCTGGCCGCCACGGTTCCGTAAATCCGCAGATACTCCTCGTCCTGGAGATTCTGAGGCACAAGTGTCCCCAGAACCGAGGCTGCTGCCAACAGCAAGAACAAGGCCAGGGTCAGCTTCAGAGAGCTCAAGCTTCTCCAGGCGCGTTCTCCTGCTCCAGACTTGGCAGATTCGCTCACCTTGTTTTCGCTCACTCTTCCAGGATCGCCACGGCCCTGATCCATCCGGCACTGGCGCCCTTGATCTTCACAGGGAAACAGCAAAAGGTGAACCCGTGAGGCGGGAGCTGGTCCAGATTGCAAAGCTTCTCTATGTGAAGGTATGACCTCTCTATGCCCGCAAAATGGGCCTCCCATATGATGGAAGGATCCTTGTTTTCCTGGAATTCCCTGGCAATGAAAGGAAGAGGCCTGTCCCAACTCCAGGCATCGGTGCCCACGACCCGAACCCCGTGATCCAGGATCCAGAGGGTGGACTCCCTGGTCATGCCTGCCCCTTTCAAGAGATACTGGGGGGTCCCCCAGGCCTTGTCCGCACCTGTCATGATGAGCACTATATCCTTCTCTTGGATCTGCCTCCCCAAGCGCGCCACTGCACCTTCCAAGTCCTGGACGGTTATCCTCTCCCCATCGGCCTTGTGCCGAAAATCCAGCACCACTCCGGGCCCGAAGCACCACTCCAGGGGGATTTCATCTATGGTGAGGGCCCTCTCTCCCCTGTCCATGGTGGGGTGGTAGTGGTAAGGGGCATCCAGATGGGTACCGGAATGGGTTGAAAGCTCCACTTTTTCGGCAGCCCATCCCAGCCCACCTGGCAGGTCGTTTTGCTTGATCCCGGGGAAAAAGGATTTCATGCTCTCAGCACCTGCCCGGTGGTCCAGGTAATGAATCCTGGGGATCATCTCCGGTGGATCACTGGGAAGCCCATCCTCAATGGCTATGCTGAGATCCACGAATCTCCTGGGCATCATCTGTGGAACCTCCGTGTTTTACTCAACATTGTACGGTCCCCTGCCTGCCTGGTCAATGCGCCGGGCTTCCGGAGATTTTCGTACAGCCTTCCCCCTCCACTCCACAGCACCCAGCCCAATGCCCACAGGGATTCCCCACAGAAGGCCACCTAGGAGAAGGGGAAGCAGTGCCTTTGAGGCTTTGCCCGACTCCCAGTATAGGCAGGAGGCGGAAAAGCTCTCTGGTGAAAGCTTGTGGTCCAGGCTCGCCTTCTTGCCACAGGCAAGAGGATTCCGTAACATGTGTTAGTCGATCTTGGGCTCCTCCCAAACTTTTGGGCAGAGCACTGCACAGGTGAATTCCGTGGTATAGGGTAATCCGGCCGCAGGGCTACAAAAGGGGGTTTCATGCTCTCCTACATGCGAAAACACGCACGCAGCTGGTTCATAAAGGTGCTCCTGGGAGCGGTCATCGTGGTTTTCATCTTCTTCTACGGTTTCAGCCTCAGGGAAAGGGCTTCGGCGGTCGTGGCAGAGGTGAATGGAATCAAGATAGCCCAGAGGGATTTCCAGAGACAGTTCGAGAGGTTTCTGGAGGTGCAAAGATCAAGGGCCTCGGAACTCACAGCCGAGCAGAGAAGGATCATCAAGGAGGCCACCCTGGAGACCCTCATAGACCAGGTGCTGGTTCTGGATGAGGCGGACAGGTGGGGCATAGGGGTCAGCCAGCAAGAGATACGGGAACAGATAAGGCAGATCCCTTCCTTCCAGGAGGCAGGAGGCTTCTCCCTGCGGTTGCTTCAGCAATACTTGCGGATGCGCGGCCAAAGCGAGGAGGAGTTCATGAAGGAGCTGGCCAGGGATCTTCGCATCCAGAAGGTGGAGCAGCTGGTGCGTGACGGGGCTTGGGTCTCTGAGGAGGAAGTGGAGATAATGTACGGCCTCTTGCAGGAAAAGGTTGTGCTTCAGTATGTCCCCGTTGAGGCAGAGACATACCTCAAAGAAATCAATCCCACCCAGGAGGAGATCAAGGGCTATTTCAAGGATCAGGCTGCCCGTTACAGGATCCCCGAGATGGTCAAAGTGGAGTACATGAAGTTCCAGCCTGGAGAGCTCTTGAATCGGGTGGAAGTGCCTGAGAAGGAGGTCCAGGAGCTCTACGAGCGCAACCGGGATCGTTGGAGGGAGGATCCGCAGGTACTGGCAAGGCAGATACTCATCCGCTCCACCGAAAGGGACGATGACGCAACCCGCATGAAAGCTCTGCAAAAAGCAGAGGAGATCCTCAAGAGGCTCAAGGCCGGGGAGGATTTCGGGAAGCTGGCCAAGGAGTACTCCCAAGATCCCCAAAGCGCCCCAAAGGGGGGCTCCCTGGGCTGGAAGAAGAGAAACGAATTTTCAGAGGCCGTGGGGAAGGCCCTGTTCGAGGAAATGAAGGTGGGGGAACTGAGTGAGAAGCCTCTCAAGAGCGGGCTTGGTTTCCATGTGCTCAAGCTGGAGGAGGTAAAAGCCGAGAGGCTGAGGCCTCTTGAGGAGGTGCGCCGAGAAATAGAGGCCGAGATTCGCCAGAGCAAGGCCCGGCAAATGGCCTCGGAGCTGGCCGAAGAGGCTTACCTGGGGGTTTTCCAGGGACAGGATTTCAAGAAGGTGGCTGAGCGGCTGGGGGCCGCCTACGGAGTGACCGAGCCGTTTCCTCTTGAGGGCCCCCTCAAGGAACCCTCTGCAGGGGAGGGTTTCCGCAAGGCCGCTTTCCTCCTGAGGGAAAAAGAGGATTTCAGCGAGGTCGTGGAGGACGGGGGGGCCTTTTACATAGTGCAGCTCTTGGAGCGAAGGCCCAGCAGGGAGCCCACCCTGGAAGAAGTCCAAGAAAAGGTCCGTTCTGATCTTCAACGCGCAAGGGCGCTCGAGAAAGCCCTCCAGGAGGCCGAGGGAGTCTTGGAGCGGTTGAAGAAAAAGGAAACCACCCTCTCCTCCGAGGCCGAGAAAAGAGGCTGGAAGCTCATGACCTCCCCTTCCATCAGCCGCACAGCTCCCCCGGCGGCCATCCCCTTGGAGATGGCCCAGGCAGCCTTCTCCCTGAGCCAGGATGAGACCCTGATCCCCGAAGCCTTCAAGCAGGGAGACAGATACCTCCTGGCCGAGATCAAAGAGCGTGTTGCAGCCGACCCCAAGGGCCTGGAAGAGCAAAGGACCCTCTTGCGCGCCCTTCTTCTCAGGGACAAGCGGGAGGCCTTGTTCAGGGACTGGATCAAGGAGCTGAGAGCCCGCTCACAGGTGAGAACCTTCAGGGCCTACGAGGAGCTGTTCTGAAATAGCCGAGGTCAAGGAGATAGGCGGCCTAGCCGCAAGAAGCTCAGGGCGGGGATTGGCAAGAGCTTCCCCGCCCTGAGTGTTTGGGATCACTCCTGTTCCTGCTCACCTGGCCAAGGCGGGGTGGGGGCACCCGGCAGAGGCCTCAGCCTCTCCGGCCTCACGCTCTTGTGCCTGACCATGGAGTAGCCGAAGCTCTTGCAGGCGGTCATGCAACTGCCGCAACCGATGCATCTCTTGGGGTCCAGAAGCACCGCGTCCGGCCTCTCGGAGATGGCCTGGATGGCGCACACGGCCTTTGCGTAACAGCTCTTGCAGACATGGGTGCATATGGCGTTCATCTTTGTTCACTCTCCTTGCTGGTTTCTATTCCTTCCCAAGAGCTTCCCGGGCCTTCTTCTCCAAGAAGGGGTTTCAGCCCAGGATTCGATCGATCTCCTCCTGGTCGGAATCCATCACATAGGGGATGCCGGAGACCTGGGCAGCCTCCCTGGTGAGGGCCACAAGGTCGCTTCGCTGGATGTGCTCCAGGGAGAACTTCCGGGCCCCTGCCATTAGCTGCTGGAGACCCTGGCGCAACCTGTCTATGTAGGAGTAAAGGCCTGTGGCCCCTGGCGGAAGCTCCCTGAATTCCGAGCCCAAGCGCTCCTTGAGCTGGGCTCCCACCGCGAAGAGCTGAAGATATCCGTCCTCCAGCTGCTGGCCCATTCTCTCGCAGCGCTCGGCCAGGAGCCTTCCGTGGGTCTTGCCCACCATGGCTGCGGTGAGAATGGCCCTCCCCAGGCAAACCCCCTTGGCATAAGGGGCAGCCAGAGCCAAGGCCTTGAAAATGTGGTCCTCCAGGGAGAGCCCGCCTCCTATGGCAATGGGCGGGAGGTAAGCCCCCTTGGCCTTCAGCCTCTCGCATATCTGGTAGGTCATGCACTCCAGGTAAACCGTGGGTATGCCCCACTCGTTCATCATGCGCCAAGGGCTCATGCCAGTGCCGCCCCCTGCCCCGTCTATGGTCAGGAGGTCTATCTTAGCGTTGGAGGAGAACTTGATGGCCCTGGCCAGATCCGCAGGTCTGTAGGCCCCTGTCTTGAGGGTCACGTACTTGGCCCCTAGGGCCCGAAGCCTCTCCACCTCCTTGTAGAAACTCTCCTCTTCCACCATACCCAGGCGGGAGTGGCGTTCGAACTCGCTTATGCCTCCTGACTGAAAGGCCCGCTGGGCGGTCTGTGTCCTGGGATCGGGCAGGACTATGTATCCCCTCTCCTTGAGCTGAAGCGCCCTCTCCAGGGTAGGAAGCTTTACCTCGCCGCCTATGTCCTTGGCCCCCTGGCCCCACTTGAGTTCAAAGATCTCCACTCCCAGCTTCTGGATCACAAACTCGGGCACCCCCAGCATGGTGTCCTCTACATTAGCCTGCACTATCAAGCCCCCCTTGCCTTGATACCAGCGCCTGAAGGCCTTCACCCGCCTTTCCATCTCCGGGGAATGCACCAGCCTGTTGCTCTTGAATTCGGCCTGGGGATCCATGCCGCAGACGTTTTCCCCCACCACCACCAAGATGCCCGAGAGGGCAGCCCCTGCGGCCACGTCCTCCCAGTTGATCCTGGCTATGTCAGTGGAGCCGAGGGCCCCTGACACAACCGGGAAGTCCAGTTTCAGGCTCCCGTCCCGACCCGCTTGGCAGGAACAGTCCACTGCGGGGAAGATGGCCACGTCGGGATCTGCCTTGACCCCCACTGCCCCAACGCATGTGCCCTGGATGTTGAAGTGGGAGAAATCCACCGGGTAATCCTTTTCAGCCCCGGCGGTTATCTTTCCGAAAGGCTGGGGGTAGATCATCTCCCTGCCCTTGAGGGCCGAGCGGCCTATCTCACAGGGCCCTTCGCACCCGTCCAGGCAGGTGACGCAGATGCCGGAGATGGGAGCCGGATCTACGCGCGTGGTAGTGATGGTGGCTGCACTTCGGTTGGGTTTGCTGAAAGACATCGCCTCACACCTCCCTGTCTTTTGGTTTTTCCTCGGAGAGCAGCCACCCCGGCGCAAAAAGGAGCCTCTGCGGACAAAAAAAGCGTCCGCTCCCCGGAGTGGACGCCCTTGTCCGAAAAAACACTTCCGCACGCCTTTGTGCAGTTAAGAAGCAATATTAAGCGTAACTTATCATATTGTCAAGTGATTCATAATGACTGAAATTAAGCAAAACTCACAAAGCGCCTCTTTTCCAGGCCGCGGGACAGGCTCCCTGAAACTCCACTCCTCTCAGCTTAAACGTGAATTTGAGCCTTAAACTAGCCAAAACCCCAGATGGCCTCTTGTGCCCCGGGGTCCCCAGCCCTCCTGGAGGGACCTGTTTAGCCTTACTGAATTGAGATTAGAACTCAAAGGCAGGGGCTTTGTGGGTGAGGGGGACTCCGGGCAAAGCCCCCCCCCAAGGGTTCATATCTGGTCAGCCAGGATAATGGCTTCGGCTATCTCCCTCATGGATCTTCTTGAATCCATGCTTTGCTTCTGTATGCGCCTGTAGGCTTCATCCGGGCTCATTCCCTTGCGGGTTATCAGGATCTCTTTGGCCCTTTCCACCAGCTTCCTGCTCTCCAGTTCCTCCTGGATCACCCTGCTCTTCACCATCAGTTCGGTGTTCTCTATGGCCACCGCAGCCTGGTTGGCCACGGTTATGAGAAGCTTCACCTCGGTCTCTGTGAAAAGCCTCTGGGAGGAACCATAGCAGTTGAGCACTCCTATTACCCTGTCTTTCACGCACATGGGCACGCTCAACATGGAGGTCAAGCCCAGGTTTCGGGCCATCTCCTTCTCCTTGTAAAGGGGCTCTTCCAGGACATTGGGAATCTGCATGGGTTGGCGGCTCTGCGCCACCCGGCCCACAATACCTTCCCCCCAGCCAAGGGTTCTTTCCTTTAGATATTCCTTGTTTATGGTCTGCGTGGCCCTCAGCTTGAAACAGCCTTCCTTCTCCTCCAGGAGCCAAAGCGAGACTATCTTGGAGTCCATCACGCTTGCCGTGAGGGTCACTATGAGCTTTAGCACGTCATCCAGGTATAGGTCCGAGGTGATGGCCTGGCTTATTTCAGACAGCACCTCTATCTGCTTTTCAAGGGAAGCCCGCTCGGGCATCCAACCCTCCTCGCTGTGCAATCACTGCCTTGAGATAGCAGCCGTATTATACGGGGGGACAGGGGCTGTGTTAAGATAAGAAAAAGCAGGGGGATTCCATGAAAGGCAAGCGCATCAGCTCTGGGGTGCCAGCCCTGGACAGGCTCCTGGGCGGGCTTCGCATAGGGGACAACGTGGTCTGGCATATGGACTCCGGGGTCTTCATGGAAAGCTTCTCCGGGGGGTTTCTCAGAAGTTCCAGAAGACAGGGACACAAGGTGGTCCTGGTGACTGTGAACACCTCTCCCAAGACCGTCTGGGGGAGGCTCAGGCCTGTGGTGAACCACCCGGATGTGACCCTGGTGGACGGGTTTACCTGGGGGAAGGGGGGAGGGGCAAGCCTTTTTGCAGATTGCTATGGCCGTCTGTACCCCGATTACAAATGCAAGGTGGTCCCAGTTAGGAATCCCCATCGTGTACAGGAGTTCCTCCAGGTCCTGAACCGAGTGGAAGAGGAAATGCCCTCTGGCACCCGTTACCTTGTGGACAGCCTCACGGGAATGTCGCATCTCTGGGGCGGGGAGGACCCGGTCCTGGATTTTTTTGCCAGGGAGTGCCCGAGGCTCTATGAGCTGGAAACACTGGCGTACTGGATCCTGGAAAGATCCGCCCACAGCCCCTCTTTCAGGGCACAGGTCAACCACATAACCCAGGTGGCACTGGAGTTGGGAATGAGAGAGGGCCAACCCACCCTCACTGTGCTTAAGGTCCAGGGGCGTGAGAGCTCCTCCACCTTGAAACCAAGACCCCTTTTCTTGCAGGGCAAGAGGGTGCAGCTCCTGGAAGAGGAGGACTCGGGGGATCCGGAGTTGCTTATAGGCCCGAGGCTCAGGGCTCTTAGGCTCGGCAGGGGGCTCTCCCAGGTGGAGCTGGCCAGGGCCATGGGGGTCTCTCCCAGCACCATCTCTCAGGTGGAGGGTCAGCAGATTCTCCTGTCCATCCCCGCCCTCCTGAAGGCGGCCAGGGCCCTGGGGGTGAGCCTGGACCACCTGGTGACAACAGCTCCCCGAGAACCTGAAACCCCTGTGCTGACAAGAACCCGCTACGAGCGGGTGCGTCTGGGCAAAGCCGGAATCGAGGGTCTCAATGCTTATCGCATCACTCCCGTGGAAGGGGAGGCTCTCCTGGAAGCATACGAGATCTGGATCAGCCCCCAGGCCAGGATCCAGGGGCACTTCTTCCAGGAGAAAAGGGAGGAACTGGGCTATCTCCTGGAGGGCGAGCTCTTGGTGGAAATGGGAGGGAGGGCTTTACGCATGGGGCAAGGGGAATGCATAAGGCTGGTGAGAGAGACTCCCCAGTCATGGCAGAATCCAGGCGAGACCAAGGCGGGACTCCTCTGGGTGCTAGGGGGCTGAGGAACAGGCGGGCCCCAACTCTTGGCCACATTTTGCACCCGGATGAAGGGGCTTCCACAAATGCACGCCAGAAGTCCAAAAGGGTCTGATCCAGGAGGAGACCCGGCTCTGCTCCAAGAGCAGCTGGAGAAGCTTCGGCTGCTTTATGACACGGCGGCTCTCATTAATGCCAGCATGGAGCCCCGCCAGGTCATATCCTTGGTGCTCAAGGAGGCGGTTCGCATCATGGGGGCCACAAGCGGCTCCCTCAGGATGCTTGAGAGACAGACCGGGGTCCTCAGGCTGGAGGTGGCCATAGGCAGGGGTAGGGATGCCAGAAGAGCCCTGGAGTTGAAGCTGGGCCAGGGGATCACAGGCTGGGTGGCCCTCCACGGCAAGCCCCTCCTGGTGGAAGATGTCTCTGTGGATCCAAGATACCTCCCCATAAGAAAAGGTGTCAGGAGCGAGATGGCAGTGCCTCTCAGCATAGAGGGGGAGGTGATAGGGGTCCTGAACCTGGATTCCAACCGAAAAGGCACCTTCTCAAGCCTTGACCTGGAGCTGCTTACAGCCCTGGCCAACCAGTCCGCCAGGGTGATCCACAATGCCAGGCTTCACCAACAGCTCAAGAGAAAGGCCCTGGAGCTGGAATCCCTTTTCTCTGTGGGCCAGACAATAGTCTCCTCCCTGGATCTGGACGAGGTGCTGGAGCGCATCACCAAGAAGGTGGTGCAGCTCCTGGAGGAGGTGAAGCTCTGTTCCCTGATGCTCCTGGACCAGAGCAGGGAAGAACTTCTCATAAAGGCAGTTTACGGGGCCAGCGAACGTTACACCCGCAAACCTCCCCTGAAAGTGGCCGACAGCCTCCTGGGCAAGGTGGTCAGGGAGCGTACCCCCATCATGGTCCAGGATGTGAGGCTTCACCCTGAGTTCAAGTATTCCAGATTGGCCCGCAGGGAAGGCCTGGTCTCTTTGCTCTCGGTGCCCATGGTATTCCAGGATACGGTAATAGGGGTGTTGAACGCCTACACCGGAAAGCCTCATTCTTTCTGGCCTGAAGAGGTGGACCTGCTTGCCGCCCTGGCCGGACAGTCGGCCATTGCAATACAGAATGCCAGACTTTACGAAAGCGTGGTGGCCTCGGAGGAAAAGATAAGACAAAGCGAGAGGCTCCTGCTCCTGGGAGAGATGGCCGCAGAGGTGGCCCATGAGATCCGGAATCCACTCACGGTCATCCGGATGCTGATCCACTCCCTCAACGAGGAGTTCCCACAGGGGGACCCCAGGCGCAGAGACATCCAGGTGATAGAGCAAAAGATAGGCCAGATGACGGGCCTTGTGGATCAGATACTCCAGATCACCCGGCAGAAAGAGCCCGAGTTTGTCCCTGTCAGACTGGAGGAAGTGCTGGAGGAAACCCTGGCCCTGGTAAGGCACCGACTGGGCAAACAGAGGGTGAAGGTCCTCAAACGCTGGGGCCGGGCAGTTCCGCCTCTCAGGGGGGACCGGGCTCGGCTGGAGCAAATGCTCCTGAATCTGATCCTGAACGCCTCCCAGGCCATGCCCGAAGGGGGGCAGCTCAGCCTCAGAACCGGTTTCCAACGCAAGGGATGCTTCGGCCCCACGGTCTGGATGGCAGTGGAGGACACGGGCTACGGGATCCCCAAGGAAAGCCTCCGGGATATCTTCAAGCCCTTCTTCTCCCTCAGGCCCGGCGGAGTGGGGCTCGGCCTTTCGGTAGTTCAGAGAATAGTCAAGCAGCACCAGGGGAGGATCTCGGTGAAGGGGGCTGCGGCGGGAGGGTCCTGCTTTCTGGTGGAATTCCCGGCTTTTGGGGGAAGAGATGTCAAAGATCCTGGTTGTGGATGACGAGCCGGACGTTCACTACTCCTTCAGGAGGCTCCTTGCCAACGAGAAGCATGAAATCCTTTCAGCCTCCAGCGGGGAGGAGGCTTTGGAGCTGTTGGGGAGGGAGGGGGTGGATCTGGTGCTCATGGACGTGCGCATGGGAGGGCTAAGCGGTCTGGAAACCCTGCAAAGGATAAAGGAGAGGCACCCCAAGCTCCCTGTGATCATCATGACGGCTTATGGAACCACGGATACGGCCATAGAGTCCATGAAGCACGGGGCCTACGATTACGTGCAGAAGCCCTTTGACATACCAAAGCTCAAGGCAGTGATAGCAAGTGGGCTCTCCTTGTCCAAGAGCGTGCGGGAAGTGGTCAGGTTCCCGCTCTCAGGAAGAATGCCCGAGACCGGAGAGGCCATAGTAGGGCGCTCAGAGGTGATGCAGGAGCTCTACAAACGCATAGGGCAGGTGGCCCCTTCGAACGTGACAGTGCTTCTCACAGGAGAGAGGGGCACAGGCAAGGAGCTGGTGGCCAGAGCCGTGTACCAGCACAGCCGCCGAGCCAAGAAGCCTTATCTTCCCTTGAACTGTGCTGCCATACCCATGGAATTGCTGGAAAGCGAGCTGTTTGGTCACGAAAAGGGGGCCTTCACAGGGGCGCAGCACCGCAGGATCGGGAAGCTGGAGCAGTGCCACGGGGGGACCCTTTTCCTGGACGAGGTGGGGGACATGCCCTTGGCCACTCAGGCAAAGCTGCTGAGGGTTCTGCAGGACAAGACTTTCGAGAGGGTGGGGGGCAACGAGCGGATCCAGGTGGATGTGAGGTTCATAGTGGCCACCAACAGGGACCTGCAGAGCCTCATCAGGGAAGGCCGCTTCAGGCCTGATCTCCACGACAGGCTCAACGTGGTGCGAATCCACCTGCCCCCCCTCAGGGAAAGGAAGGAAGACATCCCTCTGCTGGTGGATTATTTTTTGCACCGCTTCAGGAAGGAGCTGGGCCGAAACGTAAGGGGCATAAGTCGAAAGGCCTTGCAGAGGCTGGTGGATCACGACTGGCCTGGAAATGTGAGGGAGCTCCAAAACGTGTTACAGAGAGCCGTGGTTCTGGCCAGGGGGGAAACCCTGGATGAGCCGGACATACAGCTGGGCCCTCAAGAGGGGATTCAGCCCTGGGAGGCAGAACTGGGAGAGCTTCGCCAGCACCTCAAGGCCCTTTTCCGCATATCCCGCTCTTCTGGAGGCGCAGTAGACCTCCTCGCCCAAATGGAACGAGAAATGATTCTGGAAGCTCTTGAAGAGGCCCGTGGGAACCAAAGCCAGGCCGCCCGCCTCCTAGGCATCAACCGCAACACCCTTCGCAACAAGATCCGGCTTTACGGCTTGCACAAGACTTGATGGATGCGGGCGATGCTGCACTTGCCAGATTGCCCTGGAGATTTCTCCCCCCTGACAGATCTTGTGCAGCCTGCCTGAATCTGGTCAGCTGAGCATTCCCTGGGATTCCTCCATTGGCGGACAACTTCTCTTTATCATCAAATACTTGGAATGTGGCAACAAGACGGCACACAGCTTGCAAAGTTTCCATGGCGGGCCTGCCTCAGGAGGTGATCTGCCCGGCCGGCCAAGGCCTGGAAGCTTTCCCAGGAGAGACAAGGAAGCCTCCAGGCATGATTTTCCGGGAGGTGATCCCACAGCAGCATGGAGCCTGACCAGCAGTTTCAGTTCAGTGTTTTTTTCTGCCAGCAGCTGGATCCACAGCAGGACCTCCACAGCAGGGAGCTGGAACGCGTTTGGGGGTCCAGAATACGTTTTTTCCCCATGCAATGCAGCGGCCGGGTGGAGGCCCTTCACCTTCTCAAGGCCTTGGAGGAGGGGGCAGACAGGGTCTTGGTGTTGACCTGCCCCGAGGGCAGATGCCGCTATAAGGAAGGAAATCTCAGGGTCAGAAAGCGCCTTGAATACGCGCGAAGCCTTCTGGAAGAGATAGGGCTGGAGCCTTTGAGACTGGAACTTAGGGCGGCCCCTGCCCAAGGCCCCAGAAACATAGCCCGGATTCTGGAGCCTGTATTGCAAGAGCCTTGGGAACACGGGCCTTCCCCTCTCAGGAACGGCGGGGTACAGGGGGATCTTTCCCCTGAAGGGAGGAACAGTTGATAACAGGGACCAGAAAACCCATGGAAGAGATACTGGCCATGATTGCTCCTTACAGGAGGGTCCTGGTTGCAGGCTGCGGCACCTGTGTGGCCGAGTGTGCCTCAGGGGGGGAAAAGGAGGTGGGGCTTCTGGCCTCACAGCTTCGAATGGACTCGAGGCTCAGGAAAATTCCCCTGGAAGTGGGTGAAATCACTCTCGACAGGCAATGCGTGTACGAGTTCATAGACCAGCTTACTGCCTTTCTGGAAAAGTACGACGCAGTGCTCTCCCTGGCTTGCGGGGCCGGGGTCCAGGCTGTGGCCGAGGTGTTCCCAAGTTGGGTGATTCTACCCGGCCTGGATACCAGCTTTCTGGGTCAGACCAAGCAAGCCGGTCTCTGGCTTGAGAACTGCAGGGGATGCGGTGAGTGCAGGCTGCACATGTTCGCGGGAGTCTGTCCCATAACCAGGTGCGCCAAGAAACTTTTCAACGGACCTTGTGGAGGATCCCAGGCAGGGCGGTGCGAGGTCTCTCCGGAGGCGGAATGCGCCTGGCATCTGATCCTGCAAAGGCTGGAGAGCCAGAATCGCCTGGAGTGTCTGGAGGAAATCTATCCTGCCTGCGATTGGTCGCGTCAGCAAGGAAGGGGGCCCAGAAGGATCCAGAGGGAGGATCAGAGAACTTGAACCCTACAAGTCATTTGCAGCAGGTCTTGGAAGGAGCCCATTTTGCGGTGACCGCCGAGTGCGGGCCACCCAAGGGAGCAGACCCCCAGGCCCTGCGGGAAAAAGCCCAGAAACTGAAAGGCTACGTGGACGCAGTTAACGTGACGGACAACCAGACAGCAGTTGTGCGCCTGAGCAGCCTAGCCTCCTGCGTGATCTTGAAACAGATGGGGTTCGACCCTGTGCTCCAGATGACCACCAGGGACAGAAACCGCATAGCTCTTCAGTCGGATCTGCTCGGGGCCTCGGCTTTGGGCATCCAAAACGTGTTGTGCCTGAGCGGTGACCACGTTTGTTTCGGAAGCGAGCCCCAGGCCCTGGGGGTTTTCGACCTGGATTCGGTCCAGCTCCTGTACACAGCAAGGCTAATGAGGGACGAGGGAAAACTCCTGGGGGGAGCAGACCTGAGCCAGCCACCAAAGCTCTTCCTGGGGGCAGTGGAAAACCCCTTTGCAGACCCCCTCAGCTTCCGGGCCAGGAGGTTGGCCAAGAAGGTGGCTGCTGGAGCCCAGTTCATCCAGACCCAGTGCGTTTACAACCTGGAGCGCTTGAGGCATTGGATGAACCAGGTGCGGGAGTTGGGCCTTCACGAAAAAGCCCACATAGTGGCCGGGGTGACTCCCCTGAAGTCAGCCCGTATGGCCCGGTACATGAAGGAAAGGGTGGCTGGCATGGACTTGCCGGAGCCCATACTGGAACGCATGGAGAAAGCACCTTCCAACAAACAGAGGGAGGAAGGGCTCAAGATCGCCCTGGAGACCATAGAGGCCTTGAGGGAGACCCCAGGGATACATGGGGTGCACATCATGGCCATCGAGTGGGAGGAGGCTGTGCCGGAGCTGGTGGAGAGGTGCGGTCTTCTGCCGAGGCCGCCCGTGTAGCCGGGCCCCAAGGAAGCAGTGATGCCGCCCAAGTACCACATAGAGACCCATCCTGTTCCCAACCGCCTTGCCCCTATCTCCCGCTCCGGGGTGGTAGCCTGGGAGGAAGGTTGCCTGAAGTGCGCCCGCTGCGTGAAGAAACAGTGCGTGTACAGGGTTTACGAGACAAGAAGGCTTGACCCTGGGGAGATGAGGGAATCCTTGGATTTCGCTTGCAAGGATTGTTTCCGCTGCGTGCAGAACTGCCCCAAGGGGCTGATCCAAAAGACCCTGGACCCCAAGTTTCGCGCTCTGGGAGACCATTACTGGACAGGGGAGATCATCTCCAGACTCTGGTTCCAGGCCGAGACCGGGCGAATCCCGGTATCCGGAGCCGGGTACGGGGGAGCCTTCTCGGGCCCAGGTTTCGACTCCATGTGGACAGACATGTCCGAGATCGTGAGGCCCACCAGGGACGGCATCCACGGCCGGGAGTACATAAGCACAGCGGTGGACCTGGGACGAAGGCCCATGGCGCTTTGTTTCGGCGGGCAGGGGGAATTGCTCTCGCCAGCCCCCCTCCTGATGGAGATTCCGATCCCGGTGATATTGGACAGGCCTCCCTGGTCCCCTCCCTCCAGGGGAATCTCCCTGGCCACGCTCAAGGCGGCCAAGATTCTGGGGACCCTTGCAATGACAGGGCCCGAGCTTTGGGAACCGCAAATGGAACCCCTGAAGGAGGCAGCACTTTGGGCTTTTCCCCGGGGCTCGGAAGAGCTTCCCTGGTGGCTTACCCAAGGGATTCATCTGGTGGAACTGGAAGACGGGCCAGATGTAATGGAAAAACAGGAAAAGCTAAAGGGACTCAACCCCGAGCTGATTGTGATGATCCGGCTGGAGCTGGGGAAGGAATCCAAGAGAAGGGTGCTGGAGCTGGCCAGGGGAGGCGCCGAGGTCCTGCACCTGAAGGCAGATCCCTGGGGCAGGGAAAAGGGGGAAGCCCCCAGGTTCGTGCTACAGGCTCTGAAGGAGATCCACTTCCACTTGGTAGAGGTGGGCTTGAGGGATGCCCTGAGCTTGGTGGCCGGGGGCGGAGTGGCCATGGCCGAGCACATGTGCAAGCTGATAATAGCAGGGGCCGATGCGGTCTCGGTGGATGTTCCTTTGCTTGCGGCCATGGAGTGCAGGGTCTGCAGAAGATGCCAGGAGGGACTTGCCTGCCCGGTGGGTCTGGAGAAGGTGGATCCGGCCTGGGCTGCGGCCAGGGTGAGAAATCTACTGGCCGCTTGGCATAATCAGCTCCTGGAAGTAATGGGGGCCATGGGCATGAGGGATGTGAGGAGGCTCAGGGGAGAGATGGGAAGAGCCATGTTCTTTGAAGACCTGGAGCGGGAGTTCTTCTCCAACCTGGGGAGGAGATCTTAGCCATGGTGGATCGCTCCAACGGCTTTGTGTTTCCCGAGGTGAAAAGGGTGCCCAGCCGTTTTAGAAACCCTCTTGCCCAGTACCGCCTGGCCATTGAGGGGAATTGTGACAATTGCGGGCTGTGTGGGCAGCTTTGCCCCCACGGGGTCTTTCTCCCAGGAGCCAGGCGCCCCAGGGTCGTCAACCCGCAGATGTGCGCCGGGCCTGAGTGCGGATTCGAGGATTATTGTTGCATAAATCGTTGCCCGCAAAGGGCCATCTCCCTCAAGCCCAATCCCTCTTTCGAGCTCCTGGGGGACCTGAGGTGGACCCCCGAGCTGCTTGCCAGCACATGGCACATGGCGGAAACCGGGGAAATCCCCCACCAGTCCTGGAACTACCGCACAGGGGCCTCTGGGGGGGGCTTCGACAAGCTTAGGTTCCTTTTCCCTCCCAGAAAAGGACTTTACTTCAACGAAAAAGACATCTCCCTTTCCATAACTCTGAACCGTACAGGTGACGGGAGGCCCCAGATACAGATACCTGTTCCTTTTTATCTCGGGGGCATGTCCTACGGTTCCATCAGCATCCACGCCATGCTCTCAAGGGTGAGGGCAGCTGCTTCATGGGGGACCTTCTGCTGCACCGGGGAAGGCGGTTACCCCGATGAGCTGATCCCTTACGACGGGCACGTGATCACCCAGGTGGCCACAGGGCTGTTCGGGGTGAGGGAAGAGACCATACAGAGGGTGCGCATTGTGGAGTTCAAGTACGCCCAGGGGGCCAAGCCCGGCCTGGGAGGGCATCTCCTGGGGGACAAGGTGACCCCCTCTGTGGCCAGGATGAGGGAGGCGGTGGCCGGGAGCGCCCTTTTCTCCCCCTTCCCCTTTCACAGTGTTTACTCGGTGGAGGACCACAAGAAGCACATAGACTGGATCAAACAGGTCAACCCGCAGGCCCTGGTGGCCGTCAAAGTCTCGACTCCCACGGATGTGGATATGGTGGCTGTGGGGAGCTTTTTCGCCGGGGCCCACATCATCCAGTTGGACGGAAGCTACGGGGGTACAGGGGCTGCTCCGGATATCGCCAAGAAGAACATAGCCATGCCCATCGAGTATGCGGTGCCCAAGGTGCATCGTTTCCTGACCAACGAGGGGATTCGAGACAAGATCACCTTGATCGCCTCAGGCGGAATCAGAACTCCCCACGACATGGCCAAGATAATAGCCCTGGGGGCAGACGGGGTCTGTCTGGGAACGGCCGATCTGGTAGCCCTGGAGTGCGTGCGGTGTCACAATTGCGAGTCCGGAAGGGGCTGCGCCAGAGGGATCGCCACCACGGACCCAGAACTCACCGGCCTTATCCAGCCTGAATGGGGCACCCAACGCATCATCAACATGTATTCGGCCTGGATGAAGGTGCTCCGATCCATTCTGAGGAGGCTGGGAATGAAGAGCGTGAGGGAACTGGTGGGCAGGTGGGACGCCCTGGTGCACCTGGACCACCTTCAACCCGAGGGAATACAGGGAGAGATGGAGGCTTAGGCGGCGCCCAGCCGCAGCTCCGGGAGAATGGCGTAAATGATTCTTCTTGAAAACAAGGGACTTCGGCCCCGAGGGGGGCTTGCAGCAAGAGTGGAGACTATTTTGGCCTCAAGAGCAAGGCTGAAACCTCAAGATGGGTCCATGTCTTGGGGGCTCAGGGGCCCAGAGGCCGAAGAGGGCGGTTGTGGGGTCACGGGCTTTGCCTGCAACCTGAAGGTAAAGGGGAAACACATCTTTGCCCCATCGGTTCAAATGCACAACCGTGGGAATGGGAAAGGCGGAGGCATCGCCGCCGTGGGATTGGAACCAGAGCAGTTGGGGGTGGACCAGGAGACCCTCAGAAAGGATTTCCTGCTGCAGATCGCTTTCATAGACCCTCATGTGGTGCGTGACTTGGAAGAGGAGTTCATAAGACCACACTTCCGGGTGGACCAGGAGTCCTGGCTCCAGAGCGTGGGGGACTACAGGGAGGTGCCTGGCCTGGAGATGGAGCCCCCCAAGGTAAAGCGCTATTTTGTGCGGGTATTGCCCGAGGTGCTGGACAGGTTCCGCAAGGAGGTGGGTCTGGACGAGCTGGAGCCGCAAGAGGCAGAAGAGGAGTTCGTCTGCCAGAACAGCTTTCAGATAAACATGCGGTACTACAGTTCCATGGGGGAAAAAAGGGCCTTTGTGCTCTCCCACGGCAGGGACATGATGATTCTGAAGATAGTGGGCTATGCCGAGCAGGTCACCCAGTACTACTGCATGGAGGATCTCAAGGCCCACATCTGGATAGCCCACCAGAGGTACCCCACCCGGGGCAGGGTGTGGCACCCCGGGGGGGCTCATCCCTTTGTGGGTCTGGACGAGGCCCTGGTGCACAACGGGGATTTCGCCAACTACTTCGCGGTGGCCCAGTACCTCAGGCAAAGGAACATCTACCCTCTTTTTCTCACAGACACCGAAGTCTCGGCCCTGATGTTCGACCTTCTCCACAGGGTGTACCGCTATCCCCTGGAGTACATAATAGAGGCATTGGCCCCCACCACAGAGATGGATTTCGACAGGCTTCCCCAGGCCAAGCAGAGCCTTTACAGGAGCATCCAGGCCTCCCACATACAGGGTTCCCCTGACGGCCCCTGGTTTTTCATCATCGCCAGGAGCCTTCACAAGGAAAACGCCTACCAGCTCATTGGCATCACGGATACCTCCATGTTGAGACCTCAGGTCTTTGCGCTCCAGACCGGGGAGGAAATCCAGCTGGGACTTGTCTGCTCCGAAAAGCAGGCCATAGACGCAACCCTCCAGAGCCTGGCTTCAGAAGATCCCCGCTTTGGGAAGGTGGCGGACCTTTACTGGAATGCCAGGGGGGGGAGCTATACGGACGGCGGTGCATTCATTTTCACGGTGAGGGGGAAAGAAGGGGAAGCAGCACAGCTGGTGTGCACAGACAAGTTCGGACGCCCCATCACAGTCCCTGAACAAGGAGCCCCCCTTGAGGCCAGAACCAGGCTCAGAGCTTCCCCTCTCAGTGCTGAACTCAGAAAACCCCTGGACCAGGCCCTCTTGGAGCAGGACGCGAAAAAGGCATTTTCTTTTCTGCTTGAGAGAATAGCCGAGCTCGACTACTCCCAGCTCTTGAGCGTGGTGGATCACTTGGTGAACCAGGCCAGGGATCAGGAGATGACAGAGGTCGTAATCCGGCTCCTGACTCTTCTTCTGGACAGGCGCTATCCCACGGGGAATAAGAGAAGGCGATCAGTGACCGAGATGCTCCAGGAGGCTCTGGAGCGAATCTTTAGAACCCTTCCCGTGCTCAACGGGGCAGTGGGTTACAGGTTCTCCAGGCTCGAGTTCTCAACCCGCAAGAATCTGCGACCCCCAGAGGAGGGAGAAGAGGTCCTGGTCATAGATGCCGCGGACTTCCCCCCCGAGGGGGAGGATTGCGACGCCAGGCTGTTGTGCCACGCGTACAGGTTGGGCTGGAGGCGTTTCATAGGCTACGGTTACAGAGGGCAGAGGTTTCTGGGCTGTGGGCTGGGTCCTTTAACGCAGGGGGTTCGCATAGATGCATACGGCAGCACCGGGGACTACCTGGGCTCTGGCATGGATGGCATGGAGATACAGGTGCACGGAAACGGCCAGGACCAGCTGGGCCAGATCCTCAAGGCAGGAAAACTGGTGGTGCACGGGGATGTGGGGCAGACCTTCATGTACGGAGCCAAAGGCGGAGAGGTTTACGTCCTGGGCAATGCTGCAGGAAGGCCCCTCATAAACGCAGTGGGCAGGCCGAGGGTGGTGATAAACGGCACGGCCCTGGATTTCCTGGCCGAGTCTTTCATGGCCGGGGATCCCCACAAGGGAGGAGGCTTCGTGGTCTTAAACGGTTTGCAGGTGGACAGCCAGGGGCAAGTGAGGCCCCAGCCCATCCCCTATCCTGGCTCCAACCTTTTCTCCCTTGCCTCGGGGGGGGCCATCTTCGTGAGGGACCCCCACAGGCAACTTGTGGAAGAGCAGCTAAACGGTGGGGAGTTCTTCCCTTTCACAGAGGAGGACTGGAATCTCATCCTGCCTTATCTAGAGGAGAACGAACTGCTCTTCGGGATCTCCGTTGTGGATCACCTCCTTAGGGTGGATGGACAGAGCCGCCCTCCCGGGGAGGTGTACAGGACCATCAGGCCGGCGAAAACTTCTGCCCTTTCAGGCCACGGTTTGGAGGAATGGGAGTAAGACCGGCCTTGCACCTCACCAGGGGTGCCGGGGCGGGAGCTCCTTGCCCTGGAACATTATTAGCTCCCAGTGGTCCTGGCTCCGGCTGTGGCGAAGAAGATAGGTGTTCCCGTCGCAAGCCCGGAGCTTGAAATAGTCGTGCTCCTGCCCGTACCATCTGTCCAGGATCTCTTCCACCTCCAAGAGTCTCTCCCCCAGACGGAAGCCAAGCGGCCTTTCATCTGCCTTGTACCCGCTGTAGCATCTGACCTCTACCTTCATGGCTCCTGTGCAATGCCCCAGAGACTGAAAGCCACAAGCCCCCGGAGCACATGCTTCCCCTTTTTTATCTTAGCAAAAAAAATACCTGTTTGTTTCCGTGCCTTGAGTCCAGAAGGGGGCCGCAGGAGTTTGCCCAGGATCTCATGGGCCTTGATGAATCCCTCGGCTTGTCACATACTCCTTTACATGCAGGAGCAACGCCCGAAAATCCGCCCAGGCATAGAGATAATCCCGGCCTCGCACCAAGGCCAGAGAGTTTTCCTGCTTCGTGACCGCTGGGGCATCTCTCCAGAGCTGCTCCTGAAGGAGGAAGCCATCCTGATCCTGTCTTTGCTGGACGGGCTCAACGACCTAAGAGATATCCAGGTGACCCTTATGCGCCGCGGGGGATTGGCCCTGGTGCAGATGCAAGAACTGAAAGCACTCCTGGAGCATCTGGACACGCACTTTGTCTTGGACAACGAGCGTTTTCGCTCTAGGGAAAGGGAACTCCTGGAGGAGTTCCGCAACTCCCCCACCAGGCCTTGTACGCACGCAGGAAGCGCCTATCCTGCAGAGCCCGGGCAGCTCAAGGACTACCTGGGGACCCTCCTGGGAAGTCCGGATGGGAGCCAGGCCGCTTGGGTTTTGGCCTCCCAAGGTCCTCCGGCAGGCATGGTATTGCCGCACATAGACCTGGAGCGAGGCGGCAGGTCCTATGCCAAAGGATATTCCCTCCTGGGGCCCTGTCTCAGGGAGTTCGAGCTTTTCGTGATCCTGGGGACCTGTCACCTGCCCATGGAGACCCCCCTGGCCCTGACCGGGAAAACCTTCCTGACCCCTCTGGGAGAGGTGCCATCCGCCCAAGAGCTGGCCAGGCAGGTCTGTGAGGAGGCGGGTATAGACCTCTTTGCCGAGGAAATCGTTCACAAGGCAGAACACAGCGTGGAGATACAGGTAGTGCTCCTCAGGCATCTGGCAGGGGAAGGTCCCTGCCCTTTTCGAGTTCTTCCGGTGCTCTTGGGGGGGTTTCACCGGATGATGGAGAAGAGGGAGCTGCCTACAGCAGAGCCTGCTTTTCAGGCAGGGATAAGAGCCCTCAAGGAGACACTTGGGAAATTCCCAGGTAGGAGCTGCGTCCTGGCCAGCGCGGATTTGGCCCACCTGGGTCCCCAGTTCGGAGATCCTTATGATGTAGAGGTCTCTGATCTGGGCCGAATAGAAAAGGAAGATTCGGCCATGCTCAGGTGGGCCCTGGAAGGCAACCCGGATGGGTTTTACAGGCACATCATGGCCGAGCAGGACCGAAGGCGAATATGCGGCCTTCCCCCCATTTATGTTTGGCTCCGCCTGATGCAGGGCAGGCAGATCCACCTCATAGATTACTGCCAGGCCCACCACCCCCAATGCACGGTCACCTTCGCCAGCCTGGGGGCATGGTGAGGGCTTGGTCAGTGCTGGGCCTGAAAGCCGGACGGGGGTGTTCAGCCAGGCGGTTCCAGAACCAGCCCACAGAACCGCGGAAGGCTACCCTTTCCTTCCCCGCCTCCTTTCCCTTTTCCAAGCTGGATCCTTATTTTTGCGGCGTGAAGCCTGCTTTGCGCCCACTGCCTGTTGTGTGAAATCCAGGTAAAAGGAACCAGGGGTGGGGGGCTCTGTGAGCTTTGGGCTGGAAGGTTTTGGGGCGAGCCTCTCGGTTTGCTTTTGAGTCACCGGGGGGCCTTCCAAGAGGTCTGCCGGGAGCTCTTCCACGAGAAACAGCTCCCCCTGGGTGGCGAAGAAGCGGATATTTCTTCTGGCAGCTTCTTTGGCCTTGACCTGGATCAGGACAGGATGCGGGTCCTTTCTCCTGCCTATTCTGAGGGCCAGCTCTTTTGTTCTTGCCAGCACAACCCAGGGCCCCTTGAAGGGCTTCAGACCTTTTTCCAGAACCACAGGGTGCGCCCTGGGTCTCACCGCACAGTAGAGCCTTTGCGGCAGCTCGCCTGCCGGCCTGGGTGTCAAGTCTCCCTTGGGCATCCTCCAGCGTAGGCTGTCCCCCAAGATCTCCAGTTCCTCCCTGAAGCCAGCGTGAAGGAGCTCGTTTAGGTGAGCCTGTCCCACAAAACGCCACTCTTCCTCCTCTCTTACGGCCTTAAGGAGGTCCTTGAGCGGCACGAATCCGTCGGGGTCAGGGACCAGACCAAACTCGTCGGGCCTCACCCCCAATACGTAGGCCAGAAATTTGGCAAGTCTCTGGATCTCTTTCTTGTTCAGGGGCTTCTCCCCTCAGCTCAACCTTGACCGCTGTACCGGCTGATCGTATCATGTTTTTCACGTGGCGGTGTAGCTCAGTCGGTCAGAGCATGCGGCTCATATCCGCAGAGTCCGGGGTTCGAAGCCCTGCACCGCCACCAATCATCACTCTTGCCGTCACCAGCCCAAATATACCGCTGTGCCCTCTCCCAGAGCCAGCAAGTTCTAAGGTCTTGCCCCATGAGGCCTCCGGGTGGGGATGTCTCGGCTGATTTTGCAGGCATGGGGGCCTGATCCCCGGGTCTTCCAGGCCTGCTGAGCACTCCGGGCCAAGAGGAGACCTTGCAGGCTGAGGTCCCGGTGGGTTCCCTACCCATGCCCCCTGGTGAGGAAAGGCCATACTGCCTTGTGCTCTGTTTTTCAACC
>JBBIOJ010000046.1:0-514 GCA_037443445.1 Desulfarculaceae bacterium
ACTCGTCCAGAAGAAGGCAACTCCTGGTGACACACAGGGCCCTGGCTATCTCGAGTTTCCTCAGGTTTCCCAGGGGAAGAAGCCCGGCTTTCCTCCCGGCCAGGCCCTCCAGGCCAACCCTGCGGAGCTTCTCCATGGCCTGCTCCTTGTAAGAGGCCCTGTCCCATCTTCCCCAGACAGCCCGGAGACTCTTGTATTGTTGAATACCCAGGGCTGCAATCACGTTCTCCAAGACCGTGAGTTCCGAGAAGGGCTTCACTATCTGAAAGGTGCGGCCCATTCCCAGGGCAGCCACCTTGTGGGGCCCCAGCCCGTTTATCCTCTCTCCCCGGAACAGCACTTCCCCCTCGTCCGGGGAATAAACCCCGCTTATGAGGTTGAAGGTGACCGTCTTGCCAGCCCCGTTGGGCCCGATCAGGCCCAGGATCAGCAGCGGCGTTTGGGGGCGGATCAGACGGGGATCGGCCAGGAGGGCCGAGGGGAGGGCGTAGGGGGCCGACGGGCGCGGACCGTG
>JBBIOJ010000046.1:524-28188 GCA_037443445.1 Desulfarculaceae bacterium
CCAGCCCCGTTGGGCCCTATCAGCCCCAGGATCTCCCCCGGATAAAGATCCAAATCCAGACCGTCCACGGCCTGCAAGCCCCCAAAGCGTTTCTTTAGCCCCCTCACCTGCACAAGAGCTCCCCTCAAGCCCCCTCCTCGAGCCCCCTTGCGGGAATCATCTTTCTCAGGAGTCTCCTCCCCAGGCTGGGCTCTCCCAGAAGCCCTCCCGGCTGAAACCTTATCATGAGAAGAAGCAAGGCAGTGTAAAGAAGCATCCTGTAGTCCACAAGGGGCCTGAAGATCTCCGGCAGGCTTCCCAGGACCACTGCCCCGAGCACAGGGCCCCAAATGGTTCCCATGCCTCCCAGGACCACTATGGAGAGCATCATGACCGAGTAGGGGAAATTGAAATCCGTGGCATTGATCATGCGCATATAGTGGGCATACAGGGCCCCGGCCAACCCCGCCATCATTGTCCCCAGCACAAAGGCCAGCAACTTGAACCTGACAGGGGAGATGCCAAGACTCGAGGCTGCTGACTCCTCCTCTCTTAGGGCAAAGCAGGCAAGCCCGGCAAAGGAGCGCGTGAACCACCAGCAAAGCCCTATGACCAGGGCCAGGAAGCCCAGGCATAGGCACAGGAACCCGGCACCCTTGAGGGGCTCACCCAGGAAGAACACCCTGGGAATCCCCGAGATGCCCAGGGCTCCTCCGAAAAACGGGGTGTAAAGGAAAACCGCCTCCACTATGAAGTTGATCCCTATGGTGGTTATGGCCAGGAAATCCTCCCTGACCCTAAGGCTGGGAAGCCCCAGCAGGAGCCCTATGCTCCCGCTCAGAAGAAGCACCAGGGGAAGGGCGCTCCAGAACCCCATGCCCGCCTTGGTGCAAAGCATGGCCGTGCCGTACGCCCCCAGTGCCATGAACGCCGCATGACCCAGGGAGATCTGACCCGCGAAGCCCACGATGACGTTGAGCCCGCAGGCCGCTATGGCCTGTATGCTTATGACCGTGAGCACCGTGACCAAATATCCACTCATATAAACAGAGCCTCCACTCGCAACTCACTTGGAGCCAAAGAGCCCCTCTGATCTCCACATGAGCACCCCTATCATGGCCATGAAGGCCAGTGCGTCCCTGGGCAGGGGAATGTTGGCAAACCCTATGAGAAGGGTCTCGGCCAGCCCCAGGCACAGGCTGGCCACCACAGAGCCCGACACAGAACCCAGGCCCCCCACGACTATGATGGCCAGGCTCTTGTAAGCCGGCACGGCTCCCATGGTGGGGTAGACCTGGTTGTAATAGATGCCCACCAGTATCCCGGCCAGGGCTGCTATGGCAGAGCCCAGCACAAAGGTAAGGCTTATGATGAGATGGCTGTCCATCCCCAAGGCCTCGGCCATGGCCCGGGACTGGGAGGTGGCCCTCATGGCAAGGCCCATCTGGGTTCGGCCCACTATGTACCAGAGTGCCAGTAGCACTGTTCCGGTGGTGATGTAAACGGCCAGAAGCGGGGGGGAGAAGACCAAGGGGCCCAGCCTCAAAGAAGGGAGGGGCACCTGGGCCGGGAAAGGCAGAATGTAAGGGCCTGCCACGAGCCTGCAGACCTCCTCTGTGCCCAGAAGCAGCGCTATGCTGGCTATGAGGGGCACGTAAGGGGGGTACCTTAGCAAGGGGAAATAGACCAGCCTTTCAATGGCTACCCCCAGCAAGGCACACCCTGCCATGGCCACGAAAGCGGCCAAAAGAAGATTCTGGCTCCAGCTGAAAGCCCAAAGCCCCAGGTAGGCCCCAACGCTGTACACGGCCGCGTGGGCCACGTGCAGGATCCTCAGGATCCCGTAGATGAGGGCCAACCCGAGGGTTATGAGGGCATAAAGGGCTCCTATGGCAAGGCCGTTGAGGGCCTGTTCCAGAAATAGCTCCATTTTTCTCCCAGATCCTGCGAAGAACCTCTTGCGTGCCTCTTCAGGCTCGGCCCCCCAACAAATCCGAAACCGCTTCCCCTCTTCCCATGCCTTGTGAGGCCTGCCTATCGGTCCCTGGGGAACCTGTTCTCTCGGGCCCGAGACTGAAGCTCAAGGCTCACCTGAACATGTTTACCATGGGCAGCTTCACCCCACGCTCCCGGGCCACCTGTATGGCCCGCTCGTACCCGGCGTCGGCATGCCTCAGGATGCCTGTGGCTGGGTCGTTCCTGAGCACCGTGGTCACCCTGAGCTCTCCCTCTGCTGTGCCGTCTGCCACCGTGACCTGTCCCGCATGAAGGGCATAGCCGATTCCAACACCTCCCCCATCATGGAATGAGACCCAGCTTGCCCCCGAGGCCACGTTCACCATGCAGTTGAGAAGCGGCCAATCCCCCACAGCATCGGAGCCGTCCTTCATGCCCTCGGTCTCCCTGTAAGGGGAGGCCACAGAGCCGCAGTCCAGGTGGTCCCTGCCTATGACGATGGGAGCCTTGACAGCCCCCGAGGCCACCAGGTCATTGAAGAGCTTCCCGGCCTTGTCGCGCTCCCCGTAGCCCAGCCAGCAGATGCGGGCAGGAAGCCCCATGTGGGCTACCCTCTCCTCTGCCATGGTGAGCCATCGCACCATGCGCTTTTTCTGGGGGAAGGCCTCCATAAGGGCATGATCCGTCACTTTTATGTCCTGGGGGTCTCCCGAGAGGGCAGCCCAACGAAAAGGCCCCTCCCCCTCGCAGAAAAGGGGCCTTATGTACGCGGGCACGAAGCCCGGGTAATCCAAGGCATTGCTCACCCCTCTTCTCAAGGCCTGGCCCCTCAAGTTGTTCCCGTAGTCGAAGGCCACGGCCCCCCTGGCCTGGAATTCCAGGATGGCCCTGCAGTGCACGGCCATGGAATCCAGGGAGAGCTCCATGTATTTCCTGGGATCCGCCTTTCTCAAGGCCAAGGCCTCATCCAGAGGAATGCCCGATGGGACATATCCGTTTAGCTCGTCATGGGCGCTGGTCTGGTCTGTGACCACCTCCGGCACAAAGCCCATCTGCAGGAGCCTTGGGAGCACCTCGGCCGCGTTACCCAACACCCCTATGGAAAGGGGCCTTTTCTCCTCAGCAGCCTTCCTGGCCATGGCCAGTGCCTCATCCAGGTCCCGGGCCTGCACGTCCAGGTAGCGGGTCTCAAGCCTCCTCTTTATCCTGGCCGGATCCACCTCCACGCAAAGGGCCACCCCCTCGTTCATGGTCACTGCCAGAGGCTGGGCCCCTCCCATGCCTCCCAGGCCGGCCGTGAGAACTATCTTTCCGGCAAGGGTTCCCCCGAAGTTTTGCTCTGCCAGGGAAGCAAAGGTCTCGTAAGTGCCCTGGAGGATACCCTGGGTGCCTATGTAGATCCAGGAGCCGGCAGTCATCTGGCCATACATCATGAGGCCCTTTCTGTCCAGCTCGTGGAAGGTCTCCCAGTTGGCCCAGTGGGGCACTATGTTGGAGTTGGCGATGAGCACCCTTGGGGCATGGAAGTGGGTCCTCAAGATCCCCACAGGCTTCCCGGATTGCACAAGCAAGGTCTCATCCGGCTCCAATTCCAAGAGCGACATGACTATTGCGTCGAAGCATTCCCAGTTGCGGGCTGCCTTGCCGAAGCCGCCGTACACTATGAGCTCCTCAGGCCTCTCACCGGTGTCCGGGTCCAGGTTGTTGAGCAGCATCCTGAGGGCTGCCTCCTGGTGCCAGCCCTTGCAGTGAAGCTCCCTTCCGCGGGGGGCCCTGACCGGTCTCGGCTTACCGCATCCTATCTGGAGCTCTCTCAAGAGCTTCTCTCTGGGGTGCATGGGAGTACCTCCTGCTGGGTGAACGGGTCCATAGGCTACCCGAACATGCAATGGGTTCATTCAATCACTGGATTCCAACCACAGTCAATGGTCATGTCACCCGAGGGGCCCCACAGCCTCTTGAACTCTGTGGAGGATCTCCCCGCTTCGCAACAGGCCCAAGGCCTCTTCCATGTCCCTGGCCAGGAAGCGGTCCCTATCCAGATGCGGGATTCTTTGACGGATGCTCTGGTAGGCCGCCTGGGTCCCCTGGCCGGCGCGCATGTCAGTGAAGAGGTCCAGGGCCTGGGCCGCACACAGGAGTTCTATGGCCAGGACCTGCTCAGAGTTTCTTACCACCTCATGAGCCTTGCGGGCGGCTATTGTCCCCATGCTTACGTGGTCTTCCTTGTTGGCCGAGGTGGGAATCGAGTCCACCGAGGCAGGGTGGGCCAGGACCTTGTTCTCGGAGACCAGGGCCGCGGCAGTGTACTGGGCGATCATGAACCCGGAGTTGACTCCCCCGTCCCGGATGAGGAAGGCAGGAAGCCCGCTCAACTGCGGGTTCACCAGCCTCTCTATCCTCCGCTCGGAGATGTTGGCCAGCTCCGAGACCGCTATGGCCAGGAAGTCCATGGCCAGGGCCACGGGCTGGCCGTGGAAATTCCCGCCCAGCAGATACTCACCGGTTTCGGGGAAAACAAGGGGGTTGTTGGTGGAGGAGTTCATCTCGGTCTCCACCACCTTGATGGCATATGCGATGGCATCCCGGCTCGCTCCGTGCACCTGGGGCGAGCATCGAAGCGTGTACGCATCCTGGATCCTGGAGCAATCCTTGTGGGAAGAGATTATCTCGCTTCCGGCTGTTATGCGAAACATGTTCTGGGCCGAGACGGCCTGCCCTGGGTGGGGTCTTGCCTTGTGGATCCTGGGGTCGAACTCGGTCCTGGTCCCGAGCAAGACCTCCAGGCTCATGGCACAGGCCACATCCGCCGTGCGGGCCAGCTCAAGGGCATCCCAAGCAGCAAGGGCCCCGATGGCTGTCATGACCTGTGTGCCGTTGATTAGGGCCAGCCCCTCCCCAGGTCCGGGCTCCAGGGGGGCCATCCCCAGTTCTTCCAGCACCCGGCCCCCTGAGAGCCTCCTTCCCTTGAAAGTGACCTCCCCTTCCCCCATCAGGGGCAGGAACATGTGAGCCAGGGGAGCCAGGTCTCCGCTGGCCCCCACGGAACCTTTGGCCGGGACCACCGGCACCACACCCAGGTTCAGGAAATCCACTATTCGCCGGACAGTCTCCAGGCTGAGGCCCGAGCGCCCCAGGGTGGCATCCCGAACCCTGAGCAGCATGGCTCCCCGCACTACTTCCTCAGGGAGAGCTTCGCCCACACCTGCTGCGTGGCTAAGAAGCACGTTTCTCTGGAGGGCCTTGGCCTGCTCCGGGGCAATGGCCACCTCAGCCAGGGCCCCGAACCCGGTGGTGATACCGTAGACCTTGCGAGCCTGCCCAACCCACTCCTCCACCATTCGCCTGCCTTTGAGGATCCTCTCCTCAGCCTTGCTTGAAAGAGCCACTGGCAAACCACTTCGGGCCACACGCACAAGCTGTTGAATTCTCAAGTCCGAGCTTCCAATTCTAAGCTGTTCCATAGCTCCCCCGTGGGCCGCTTTGAGCTCACGCAAGGCAACTCCAGCAGCCGGGCGGTCCTTGGGGCCTTTTGCCGGACATTCTGGCAAAAGGCAGGGCCTAGCACAAGGAAAAAGAAGTTTCTAAGGCAGGGGCAGGAATGGCTTTAACCCCCATGACCCGCCCAGGCCGAGGAGATTTGGGGGATCAGGAGGCCTGAAGGCCCGAGCTCCAAAGCTCCGGGGGGCTTGGCAAACGATCCGGGCGGGGATAATATATAGCCAATTAGCTATGTGTCTATTAGAACAGGACCGTCACAATGCGTGAACTGATGCAAGTCCTAAGAGCTCTTTCGGATCCAAATCGCATGCGCATCATGAAGATGCTCCAAAGGAGGGAGATGTGCGTGTGCGAGCTGGCAGAAGTCTTGGGGATCTCCCAGCCCAGTGTGTCCAGGCACATGAGAATTCTTCTGGAGGCCGACTTGGTGCTCTCCCGAAGGGAAGGCATCTGGATTCATTACCTTTGGAACACAACTCCATCCAATTCTTTTGCGGCTGAGCTCTTGAAGCACCTGGAGAGGTGGCTTGAACAGGACCCTCATGTCAAGGCCCTGGTTCAAAAGGCGGCCAGCCTGAACCGGGAGCAGATCTGTAAGAAGCCCCCTTTCCGCGCAAAACCCGGCCCTGCCAGGGAGGCAAGCCCATGAGCGCAGATGGCCTGAACCGAAGGCACAGGGTTCTTTTTCTGTGCACCGGGAACTCCTGTCGAAGCCAGATGGCCGAGGGGTGGGCGAGAAAGCTCCTGGGAGATACGGTGGAGGCCTTTTCTGCCGGGACCTCGCCATCCCGGGTGGACCCGAGGGCCATAGAGGTCATGGCAGAGGCGGGTGTGGACATTTCCGGCCAGAGGTCCAAGCACGTGGAGGAGCTGGCCGGGTTGGACTTCGACCACGTGATCACCCTTTGCGACCAGGCCCAGCAGAGCTGCCCCGTTTTCCCTGCCAGGGTGGGGGTGATCCACCATGGGTTCCAGGACCCACCGCTTCTGGCCCTCTCGGCCAGGGACGAGAAAGAGGCCCTGGCCCATTACCGCCGCATCAGGGACGAGATCCGCAGGTTCGTGGAGGGGCTTCCGGCCCTCTTGCAGGAGCCCCTCGGGAAGCAAGAGGAATGACAGCCCAAGGGCTGAGACTCTTCGAGGATGAGGAGGCAGGAGTACCATGACAGAGGCTGCCGGTAAGACGCTCTCCACGCTGGACAGGTTCCTCACCCTGTGGATTTTCATCGCCATGGCCGTGGGTGTGGGGATAGGTTACTTCTCTCCCTCTGTGACCCAGTTCATAGCGAGTCTCCAGGTCGGGACCACCTCCATCCCCATAGCCATAGGCTTGATCCTGATGATGTACCCACCACTGGCCAAGGTCAGGTACGAGAAGATGGGGGCGGTATTCCAGAACAAGCGGCTCCTTGCCATGTCGCTCATCCAGAACTGGATAATAGGGCCTGTGGTCATGTTTGTGCTGGCCGTAATCTTCCTCCGGAATTACCCCGAGTATATGATAGGGGTAATTCTGGTGGGCCTGGCCCGGTGCATTGCCATGGTCATCGTCTGGAACGAGCTGGCCGAGGGCGACAGGGAGCTGGCAGTGGGGCTTGTGGCCTTCAACGCCATATTCCAGGTCCTACTCTATGCCGTGTACATCTACCTCTTCATCACCTTGGGCCTCAACTGGCTGGGGCTTGTCCAAGGTGTGAACGTGAGCATATCCATTGCCGAGGCTGCCGAGACGGTCTTCATCTACCTAGGCATCCCCTTCATAGCCGGGGTCATCACCCGCTTCAGCCTCCTGCGAGCCAAAGGCATGGAGTGGTACGAGGGCAAGTTTGTCCCGAAGATCAGCCCCATCACCCTCATCGCATTGCTCTTCACCATCATAGTGATGTTCTCGCTCAAGGGGGAATACATCATCACCCTACCCTTGGACGTGGTTCGCGTGGCCATCCCCCTGGCCATCTACTTTTTCTTCATGTGGTTCGTGACGTTCTTCGTGGCATACAAGCTCAAGGCCAACTACGGCCAGACCACAGCGGTCTCCTTCACGGCCGCAAGCAACGACTTCGAGCTGGCCATAGCAGTGGCCGTGGCCATCTTCGGGATCGCCTCCCAGCAGGCCTTTGCCACGGTCATAGGGCCCCTGCTGGAGGTCCCGGTGCTCATAAGCCTGGTCAACGTGGCCCTGTGGTTCAGGAAGAAATTCTTCCCCTATGCCGTGGAGACTCCTGTTGGGGTGTGTCATGTGAGTTGCAAGTGAGGGGCCTGGGCCTTGCCCATGGCCCCGGGGCCAGGGGAAGCCATGGAGAGGAATTGCACCATAAACTGGCCCAGGTGTACTTCCCAGGAGTTCCCTAATCCTTGTTGTGTCATCCTGGACAATATTGGCGAAGGGGTTATAACCATTGACCTCCAACGCCGCATCACCTCCATTTTCAACAAGGCGGCCCAGCGAATCACCGGCTTCACCGCCCAGGAGGCTATGGGCCGCCTTTGTTTCGATGTGCTGAGATCCAGCATCTGCCAGAGTCGCTGTCCATTCCAGGAAGCGCTCTCCAGCCGCGAAACCGTCCAAGATGTTCCCTGCACCCTGATCGACAGGAAGGGGAGGGAAGTCAGGGTGAATGTCACCGTGGCCCCCATCCTGGATGCCCAGGGCAGGCCGGTGGGTGTGGTGGAGACCCTTCGGGACTTCTCCACAGTGCACACTCTCAGGGAGGCCTTGGCCGGCAGGTTCCGCATGGGGGAGATGGTGAGCAAGAGCCCTCGCATGCAGGAGCTCTTCGACATCCTCCCGGACATAGCCGAGAGCGACTCCACAGTGCTCATCCAGGGACCCACAGGCTCCGGCAAGGAGGTGATGGCGGCCGCCATCCACGACCTAAGCCCCCGCAGGGCAGGTCCGTTCCTCAAGGTGAACTGTGCTGCCATTCCTGACACCTTGCTCGAGTCCGAACTCTTCGGGTACGCCCGGGGGGCCTTCACCGACGCCAAGAAGGACAAGCCCGGTCGGTTCGCCCTGGCTCATGGCGGGACGCTGTTTCTCGACGAGGTGGCAGACACCTCTCCGGCTCTCCAGGTGAAGCTCCTGCGCGTCTTGGAGGAGAAGCAGTTCGTCCCACTCGGGGGGACGAACCCATTGAAGGTGGATGTGCGCATTATTGCGGCCACGAACCGCCCCCTGGAGGATTTGGTGGAGGAAGGGGCATTCAGGGACGATCTCTATTACCGTCTGAACATCATCAAGATCCAGCTCCCTCACCTCCGGGAGAGGAGGGAGGACATCCCCCTTCTGGTGGAACACTTCCTGGCCCGGCTGAATGCCCTCAAGGGCAAGAACATATCAGGGGTCTCCCACGAGGTGATGGGGCTGCTTATGAATCACTCCTTCCCCGGAAACATCCGGGAGCTCGAAAACCTCCTGGAACATGCGTATGTCCTGTGCAGGGACCACGTGATCGAGGCCAAACACCTCCCGGCGGAATTCTTCGAGAGGCTCCACAGTGGTGAACCCGAAGGAGATCTCGGCCCGCTAGAATCCTCCCAGGCCCATGCCATAAGAGATGCCCTGAGAAGGCACCATGGAAACCGCATGTCGGCTGCCAGGGAGCTGGGCCTAAGCCGCACCACCTTGTGGCGCAAGATGAAGAAGCTGGGTATAAAATGACCACCCCTGTCCAGAGACCCCTGAGATCCTGTTTCGTTTTGGAAACAAGAATCTGCAACTGTTTCAAACCATTCTCCTTCCCTTTCTTGCCCTGAGGCGGGCTACAGCGTTTACTGCTTGAAATTCCAGAGGTCTTGAGGATCTCTTCGGCGGCCAAGACCGGCACGGGGATTGCAATATCTAGCATCGAGGTGTAGCCCGGACCATGAAGATAGCGATACCCTTGTTCAACGAACGGGTGGCGCCCGACTTCTCCACGGCCCCGGAGCTCCTGGTGGTTGTCTCACAAAGGGGGAAAGTCTCTTGCCGGTGGCGCATGCAGGTCTCGCAGCTCTCTTCCTCGGAGAAGGTGCGCAAGATGGCGGCCCTGGGGATTGATCGGCTCATCTGTGGGGGCATCGACGAGTCCAGCAGGGCATGGCTCCAACGCCGGGGGATCGAGGTGATCCCCGACGCAGCGGGGCAAGCGGAGGAGGTCCTCTCGGAGCTTGGGGAGGGATTTTCAGCTTCGTGATCCAAGAAGAGCAGGTCAGTGCCCAGCCTCCAGTGGGAAGGAGGCATTTCCTTGTAGCACGCCGTGATCCTTGTGTGGGATCACTGCGGTGCACTTTGTGGGTGGAAGGGCCCTCGGCGAGATTTCCGCCCCAGGTCCCTCTGCCAGGAACCCGCAGGGATCTTGTCGCTGAAGGGGGGTGATCTCTGTGAAGGGATTGGCGGGTATAAAGAGAGCAGGGGCTGAGGAGGCGTTCCTCCAGATCTGCCGGCTCTTGGGAAGCGTCTCCCTGGATCGCATGGTCCAGCTCACCCGCCTGGGAGAACATCTCACACAGGACCCGGAAATCAGGCGGATCATAACAGGGGTGCGCGCCTACCTGGAAGACGAGAACCACTCGGCCCGGCGCCTCTTCGCACGGGTCATGGAGTATCTCCCAAGGGAAAACCAGGAGAAACTCTTCCGAAGCCTGTTCCTCCATGGCTTCTTCCTGGGAAAGAAGAGGCGGGCCGAGTTCGCCCAAAGGAATGGTTTCGAGCCGCCCCTCTTGATGATCCTCAGCCCGACTTGGCAATGCAATCTCAGATGCCTTGGATGCTATACCCTGGGGTACGCCCGAGACTCAAGGGGGCTCTCCCGCAAGACGGTGGACCGGATACTCTCGGAATGCGAGGAGATGGGGATCTTCTTCGTGACCATCCTGGGGGGAGAACCCCTCGTCTGGCCTCCTCTGCTGGACGTGATCGGGGCCCATCCCGATGTCTTCTTCCAGGTCTATACCAACGGCACGCTTCTCACCCCGGATATCGCCCGGAGGCTCAGAGAGCTGGGCAATGTGGCCCTGGTATTCAGCATCGAAGGCGGGGAGGAGGAGACAGACTCCTGGCGCGGCACGGGCGTGTACAGGAAGATCATGGAAGCCATGGACATGGCCAGAGAAAGTAGGCTCATCATAGGGACTTCTGCCACTGTCACCTCCAGGAACGTGGAGGTGGTCTCCTCGGAGGAGTTCCTGGATTTCATGATCTCCAAGGGATCTCTGGCCCAGATGTATTTTCTCTACATCCCGGTCAACGGCCGGGCGGACTTCTCCCTCATGGTCACCCCTGAGCAGCGGGACCTGCTTCGCCGGAGGGTCCTTCGGGCCAGGAACACCAAGCCGATCTTCGTCATCGATTTCTGGAACGACGGGCCCTATGTGGAAGGGTGCATCGCAGGCGGGAGGAGCTACTTCCACATAAACGCCAACGGCGACGTGGAGCCTTGCGTTTACACCCACATCGCCGTGGACAATATCCACGAAAAGAGCCTCAAGGAGGCACTGAACAGCCCCCTTTTCAGGGCCATCAGGGCACGCCAGCCGCATAACCAGAACCACCTGAGGCCGTGCATGATCATAGACAATCCCCACGTGATGCGGGAGATCATAGCCCAAATCAAGCCCCGCTTCACCCACCCAGGGGCAGAGCAGATCTACACCGAGTGCAAAGAGGAGATGGACGCCTATGCCGCACGTTATGCGGCCTTGGCGGACGAGATCTGGCGCAGGGAGTATGCCTCCTGTGGCAAAGCCACGCCGCAACACCAGGGGCAAGGCGACCAGGGACCAGAGGCCGCCGCATCCGCGGGTTGAATCCCTCACTGGGGCCAGAAGGGCATGGGATGACGATGCAGGAAGAACTGCGGGCCGCGTACAGTGCCTTCTGTGAGGGGCAGGCAGCCCTCCCAACCGGAGGCTCAGGGTCAGGATGTCCGGGCTCGGCCGTGGAGGTCCTCTGGGTGGAGATGTCCTCGGCAGGCCGAGATTACCTCCTCCCAGAAGACCAGGAGATCCGAGAGAACCTCTCCTTTGCCTTCCCCCTCTTCTCTCCTGGCCCTGGACCCCCGGCCTCCCACTGCCTCATCCTTGGCCATGGGTTCAACGAGTCCGACTACATCAAGCTCTTTCCATGGGCCTACTGCCTGTGCAAGGTGCTTGGGGTCCCTGTCATCATCTTCCCTTGCGCCTTCCACATCAACCGCAGGCCCGTGGCGTGGATCAGACTAGGCCGCGCCCACCATCGCCGAAGAAGGCTTCTGCCGGGAAACCGCCTCTCCAGCCCTTTCAACGCAGTGGTGAGTCAGAGGATCTCCGAGGCCCCTGAGCGATTCCTCCGGGCTGCGCTGCAGAGCTACCGGGACTTGCTGGATCTCCTCAGAACCATCCGTACCGGCAGGCTCTGCGCCTTGGGCCCAAGGGGCAAGGTGCGCCCCTTGGGCGAAGGGGCGGTCCCCGACTTCCTAGGCTATTCCATAAGCGGCTATCTCTTCCTGGGCGCAGTCCTGATGGATCAAGACCATTGGTTGGAAGAAAGCCGCCTGGTCCTTTTCGATTCCTTCACCGCCTGGGACGAGGCAAACCCGGTGAGCGTCCTGGTCGTTGACCAGGAGGCTTACGAAAGGGGCACACGGTTCTATCTCGGGGATTACCGTGAGGAGGCGAGCGAGGAATTCAAGGCCCTGTACGAGGAAACCGCAGAGGGGATCTTGTTCCGTCGCCTGTTCCTGAGGGGAACTGGAGGGCCCCCGTTGAGACAGGAGGTGGCGCGTTTGAGGGAGAGGCTCCTGATCATCGCCGACCCCCATGATCCCGTCTTCCCCGGCCATGCCATAGGGGAGCATCTCGGGCACGACATCCCGAGTGTCCTGCTGAGCCTTGGCAGGCACGAGTTCCCCTTCAACTTGCCTCGAACGGATGCCATGGGCTTCCCCCAGTTGGCCAGGGCCATACGGGGGTGCTGGGCCCCAGCTCCTACCTACCAGGAGGCCTTCTTCGATTGGCTTCACCTGCTGGAGCTTTTCCTGAAGCCCCACCTGGAATTCCCGCTGAGCGCCGGGAATGAGACAGGAGACAGGTGTGCGCTCGACCAGTGGGCTATTTGAGAATATTTTCCCGGCTAGGCATTAGGTTCTCCTACCGGCCCTCATGCTCCTTTTGACCGGAAGGCTTGTGGCCGTGGCCTCATTGGAGATGTTCGAGACGGTCTTGTACACCGTGCTTCTTCCCCTGGCCGGAGGAGTAGCCTTACCTTCCCCTGATCCTGGCCATATCCGCAAGCGCAGCCGTGCTCCTCATGTTCGTGGCGGTCAACACCGCGATCCCTTTGCTGCTCCAGAACCTCGGTGTCATCCTCCCCCTCCTGACCGCAACTGTCATCATCTTCCCCGGGCTCTTCCTGGTGGCACACCTGGCGAGCGCAACCCCCTCTCGCCCAAGAAAGATGTGGCCATCACGTACAGCGCGGGCATGAAGAACCTGCCCATCGCCCTTGGCATAGCGATCATGAGCCTCAAGGGGCTCTCCGTGCTGCCGGTGGCCGTGGGCTTCATGTTCCAGATGCTAAGGTCGGTCTCCTTCTATCAGTTCTTCAGGAGAAGGCAGGCCCGATCCGAAGGGCGTGGCCAGGGTATGGAACCATCCAAGGCGAGATGATGCTCGCTCGAGAGATTCTCTGCTTGTCCTGGTCAGGCTACCCAAGTCCTTATCCAGCCCTCCCAAACAGGGCCCTGGCCCAAAAGGGAAGATAGGGGGGCTTCCCTCCGGCGCTCGGGATGGCTGCATTCTTGCAGCCCGTTGGGGGGGCCAGGCAACCCTCGGCCCGTGAAGAACAGCTGCCACATGGACCTTACTGCCTTGACACATATGCATCAAGTAGGCATTCTTGTGCATATATGTAAGAGGAGGGGCGAATGCGTACGACGCTCAACATAGACGACGAGCTCCTCGAGAAGGCGTCACGAATGACTGGCATCGAGGAAAAGACCAAGCTCCTGAAGCTCGGCCTGGAGGCCCTTATAGAGAGGGAGAGCGCCAGGCGACTGGCGAAGCTGGGAGGCACCGAAAGGCAGTTGAAACCCATTCCCAGGAGACGCGCCACGTAGATGGTCCTCGTAGACACATCGGTGTGGGTTTCCCACTTTCGCAACACGGAAAGGGAACTTGTGGGGCTGCTGAACCGTGGCTGGGTCATGTGTCACCCGTTCATCGTGGGCGAGCTTGCCTGCGGAAACCTGAAAAACAGGAAAGTTATCCTCTCGTTGTTGCAAGATCTCCCTATGGCCGCCATGGTGGAGCACCAGGAAGTCCTCGCCTTCATCGAGACACAGGGAATGATGGGAAAGGGCCTGGGCTATGTGGATGTCCATCTCCTGGCTTCCTCCAGGATCACGGGTGTGCCGGTTTGGACCTTGGACAGCAAGATGTTGAGGGTTGCCAGGAGCCTCGGGTGCAGTTACCAGAGGCGCTCTTGAGCGGAAATCATTGGAAAGGGCTCGTGCGACGAAGGGGACGGGGATGAGCCCGCCCCCTTCGCAGCTGTTACCAACCTCTTCTCATGGGTCCCTTGCCCCAGCCCCCTGCGAGCCCGGGGCCCCTGCCCATAGCCAGCTTCTGCTGCTGCTCAGGGGTCAAAACACCCCTGGCCTCTAGCCGATGCTTGGTGGTCATCTCCTGGACCTGGGCCTGGAGAGCTGCGATCTCCCTCTGCTCGGCCGCGATCTGGGAGGCATCCGGGTTGGGGTTGGCCCAAAGCAGCCTCAGCTCCTGCCTCTTGCTGAAGAGGCTCTCCTGCAGGGGGGAGATCTCCTTGAAATGCCTCTCCCTCATTGCCTGGAGCTGCGAGCTCTGCTCCTGGGTGAGCCCCAGGTAGGATGCCGCATAGGGGTTGGCAACGCCTCCCCCCCCATGACCCATCCCCCTGCCCCACCCCGGGCCTGCCACATTGCGCGCTCTCCCCTCAGGCCATGTGCATCCTCGGAGCCACTATGACCTGGCCTGTAGAACCAGGGGTTTGACCCCGGGGCGCGTGGTGGTCCATTCCTGTGTTGACACAACCATATCCATGACCGATAATTTATTTTGGTAATTGCCTAAATGGAGGTCCTGCAGGTGGCCCTCTCCAGCAATCCTTTCAAGGCCCTTGGGGATGAGACCCGATCCCGGATACTGGAGCTCTTGCTGAGCCATGACCTCTGCGTGGGGGCGCTGGCAAGAAGGGTCGGGCTTTCCGAGGCGGCTGTGTCCCAGCACCTGCAGGTGCTTCGCAGGGCCGGGCTTGTAAGAGGGGAGAAGAGAGGTTACTGGACCCACTACAGCGTGGACAGGGAGGCCCTAAGGGCTCTCGCTCGAGAGCTCGAGGCCTTGGCCGGGCGGAAGCCCCCCGGGACTTCGGCATGCTTTCGAACCCTCCTCCAGCAGGAGGAAATCTCGCAAGAAAGGAGGACGCTAGAGATGTGCTGCACGGACTGCTGCCAACACCCTGAGAAGCTCAAGGGACGGCCAGAGGAGTGCACTCCGGAACAGATAAAGGAGTGCCACGGAGAGGTGAAGGAGCACCCTTGTGAATCCGAGAACAAGGATTGAACTCGATACCCCGGCCCCGGGCGTCTTGTATGGGGTACTGAAGTTAAGGGCTGGGAGACGACCCTCCAAAGGGGGTTCGGGGGGGAAGGTCTCCCTCCACCTCTGTTGGGCCTTTGAGGGAGCCTCTGGGTTGCTCCACCAAGTCACGAGGCTTCCAAGAGGCCCCACTGAGAACTTTTGGGAGGTTTACACCTAGGTGGTGGTGAGCTCATGACGGGTTTCTCCATCTTCATTCTCTGCGGGCTTCTGGTCTCTTTCATCGCAGATCGGAGGCGCACTCTCTCTGGCCTCAAGAGGGGAGGGAGAATGTTCCTGAACGTGATGCCCACCCTCCTCACGGTGATGGTCCTCATGGCAGTGGGCCTCTATCTCATCCCGGCCCCGCTCATAGCCCGGGTACTGGGGGAACAAGGGGGAGCACTGGGCTTTCTACTGGCAGCCTCCATAGGCTCCATCGTGCTCCTCCCCGGCTTCATAGCCTATCCCCTCTGTTCCACCTTCATGAAGCAGGGGGCAAGCGTCTCGGTCATAGCGGTATTCGTCACCACCCTCATGATGGTGGGGGTCCTGACCCTTCCCATGGAGTCCAAGTTTTTCGGCCTCAAGGCAGCCCTCATCCGCAATGGTTTGAGCCTGCTTGGGGCACTGGTGGTGGCCATCCTCATGGGGTTGAGCTATGGGAGGACCTGAGGCAAAGCCTGCGGGGGGAGGCCTCAAGGGCTATGCCCCTTTTTGCCTTTTCCTGCTGGGAGGTTGCGTCTCCTGGCTTCTGAACTGGGAGCCGGGGAAGGAGATCCTCAAAGGGTTCGGCAGGTTTGCAGCGGAGATGATCCCGGTGCTTCCCCTCGTCTTCATCCTCATCGGCTTGGTGGATGTCTGGGTCCCTAGGAGACGGGTGGAGGAGATGCTGGGGGATGAATCAGGCTTGAGAGGGATGTTCCTCGTGATCCTGCTTGCGTTTTTCAATGCCGGGCCCCTCTATGCCGCGTTTCCCATCGCCACCATCCTCAGGAAAAAAGGCTGCAGCCTGAGGAACATCTTCGTGTTCCTTGGGGCCTTCGCGGCCATGAAGATACCCATGGTCTCCTTCGAGATCGGTTTCATGGGCCTCAAGTTCTCCATGCTTCGCCTGGCCTTCACCCTTCCAATCTTCATTGGGGTGGGGATCCTCATGGAAAAGCTCCTTGGCAAGGGTTATGAGATGAGGGGCTCTTAAATGGGTTGATGGTCCTGCCCCGACTGACGGAGCTGTCCACTGCCTGCTCCAAGATGGCACGCATTGAGGTGCTCGCCCTTACACAGTGACCCCCACACACAGTCACTTGAGGTGATTCCCCTCGTCACAGAAACAGACACCCCTGGCCCGGCTGGGATTTCTTCTCTGCCGTTACCGGGTCATGGCAGGCCCAACGCCCCTCCTGGAACACCTGAAAGCAGGTGTATGAACACGGCCTCCCGGGTGTCCTCCAGCTTCACCCCGTGGCGCAGCCGGGCCCAGGAGAATATTCCCGCTAAAGATAAACAATTCGGGCTGCTACTCCCCGCCTTAGACTTTTTGCTTGACAAGCCACATGTGAAGCGTGTTCCATGCGGGTGAGAGAGGAGGCACAATCCATGAAAAGAAAAGCCTTGTCTGGTCTTGCCATGGGACTGGTCTTCCTGGCCGTAACAACGGCTCAGGCGCGCATAAAACTCGTGGCCCTGCCCCAAAGGGAGGCTATCTTCCTGCGGCTGGACAACCCGGCCTTCACCCTGGTGGAGGAAGAGCGCTATCTGATGCTCCAGAAGGGAAGCAACCAAGTGGATTTCTCCTGGAAAGGGGTGAACATAGAGCCTGACTCCATCCGCCTCGAGATCCTGGACCATCCCCGGGAGGTGAAGCTGATAAGCGTCTCCTTCCCGCCCAATGAGGCCGCCTTGGTCTGGCAGCTTTACTCCCCGGAACCATTCAACGAGAGGGTCCGCGTCTCGTATCTCCTCTCTGGCCTGGACAGGCTGGTGACCTACGAGGGCCTGGTGCCCATGGACGAGTCGGTCATGGAACTCAAGTCCTATCTGGTGCTTCGGAATTTTTCCGGTGAGGACTTCTCCCAGGCCGAGGTGCTCATGGACTACGGGGAATCCTTCCAGAAATCCATAAGGCACCAGGAGACCAAGCGCATGCTCTTTTTCTCCAGGCCCAAGCTGCGGGTGGAGAAGACCTTCTCTTGGGACGATTGGAAGCAGCCCTGGGATCCCGGGAAGCTGGAAGGGAACGTGGGCATACCGGTTTTCTACACCCTGCACAACACCAAGGAGGGCGGGCTGGGGGAAAACGCCCTTTGGGGGGGCAAGGTGAGGGTTTTCCAGGAGGACGGCCGGGGCTCCACCATCTTCCTGGGAGAGGATTTGATGGAGTTTGTTCCGCTGGGGGAAAAGTTCAGCCTTTACCTCGGGGACAGCCGGGACATAGTGGTGACCCAGAGCAAGATGAAAGAAGAAAGAAAGGTCAAGGAGCGCAACAACTCCGGGAAACCCATCCTTTGGGACATGGAGGAGATCCTGGAGGTCAAGATAGAGAACTTCCGAGACAGGCCCGCTGTCTTGCTTCTGACCGAGCACATCCCAGGCCAGTGGGACATGGCTTCCTGCACCCACGAGTACCAGCTCAAGGACTTCCAGACCCTGGAGTTCCGCATTGATCTAAAGCCCCGGGAGAAGGTGAACCTTACAATGCATTTTCACAGGAGGAACCTGAGATGAGGCCCTGCTCTCTTCTGGCAGCCCTGGCATTGCTGCTGGTGCCCTTCTGCCTGGCCCGGGCGGGTGTGGAGCTGGTGAGCCTCCCGGAGAGGGAGTCGGTGCAGCTCACCATATACAACTCTGCGGACCTCACCTTGGTGCGGGAGCTTCGAAAATTGACCCTCAGGAAAGGGCTCAACCGCCTCTCTTTCGGCTGGGCCAACACCATGATCGACCCCACCAGCCTGAGCTTGAGGGCTCTTGAGCGTCCCGAGGCTGTGCAGCTCCTTGATGTGGCGTATCCGCCCAGGGTCAGCTCTGAGGGGATCTGGTCGGTCCAGTCCCAACTGGAGGGGGAGGTGCCTGTGGAGATAAGCTTCTTCACCAGCGGCATAACCTGGCGGGCCTTGTACTTGGCCATTCTGGCACCGGATGAGAAATCCATGCATCTGGAGGGGTACGTTCTTGTGACAAACAACTCCGGGGAGGACTACCAGAACGCCAAGACCCGTCTGGTGGTGGGTAGGATCCACCTGCTGGAGCAGATAGCCGAGTTGGCCAGACGTCCTGCCCCTTACGGAATGCCCCTGGAAGCCCAGGGCAGGGCTCTGGCCGAAGAGAAGCGTGTGCTCATGAGAAAGGCCGAGGCGGCCCTGGATGCGGCCGCAGCCCCCCCGGCCCCCACCAGGCCCAAGGAGATCATCAAGGAAGGCCTCTCGGAGTACTTCCTTTACACCATAGAGGGCACAGAGAGTATTCCCAATGCCTGGTCCAAGAGGCTGCCTTCCATGCAAGCCTCCGAGGTGCCCGTGCTCAACCTCTACAAGTACGAGGAGGAGCGCTACGGGAAAGAAGTGGTGCGCTTCATCCTCTTCGCCAACGACCTCCAGCACAAACTGGGCAGCTCTCCCCTTCCCGACGGCAAGGTAAAGGTCTTCCGCCGGGTGGACGGGCAGGGCCACCTCTCCTACGAGGGGGCGGACAGCACCAAGTACATCCCTGTGGACCAGAAGGTGGAGCTTAACCTGGGCCCCACACCCAAGGTGAGGGTGGAGCCCAGGATGGTGAGGACCAGGACCGAGAATTTCAGCTTCAACAAGGACAGAAACATAGACGGCTGGGAGGAGCTCCAGGACTGGAAGCTGGAGGTAAGGAACAACGGGGAGACCCCTTCCCGGGTGGAGATAAGGCGCAATTTCAGGCACCAGTACTGGGAACTCAGCCAGGAAGGGAACGGGAAGGCCAGGTTCGAGAAGCTGGACCTGGATACTGTCAGCTTCACCCTGGAGCTCCAGCCGCGCGAGAGAAAGCAGATCAGTTACACAGTGCGCTTTTTCGAGGGGGAACGCCGCAATCACAGGTGATAGGAGTGAAGCTCCGGGCTTTGGAGAACTCCCCGGGAGGGGAACCTTCCGGGTCCCTGGATTCCGGGCAAGGTAAAGCAGCCCCTTAAGTGATGAGGCCTTCCTTCCGAAAATATTCATGGAAGTGAAAAAAAGTCTTGACAAGGAAACTGGCAGATGGTACAGATATGCTCACCCTGGGTCAGGGCCTCCTTGAGGGGGGCCTTTTGGGGAAAGAGGCCTGGGGGGCTGTGGGGAGGTGGAGTGCCCTGTAGCTGGTGGTTTTTCGAGAGGGAACTGTGAGTGAGTCTCATCCAGTAGAAAGGAGGTGATGCGAGGCGAAAGGGGAGTGTTTCCGGGCCTTCCTTGGGAGGGGAGGGTCCCAGACTGGGTGCGAAGACCAAAGTAGAGGAGGGAAAGAGATGAAAAAAGCATTTCTGGCGCTTCTTGCCGGAGCTGCCCTTGTCCTGGCCTTCAGCGTGCCTGGCCAGGCCCAGAATGTGGGCAAGTATCTCGGCAAGGCTGATTTCAACATCAGGGGTGATTACTGGATCGCGGGTGGATCCAACGACAACATGTTCGATTTTGACGATGACTTCCACGATGCCAGAAGGTATCTGTATCAGCGTTTCCGCTGGTGGATAGACACCAATATCGAGGGCAAGTACGGCGGCACCTTCGGCTTCGAGCACGACTGGATCTGGGGTTCCAACGTGACCCAGACGGGCGCAACCAGCAACACTGCCGTTGGGGACGTGGCCAGGGGTGATGACCTCAACAACACCAAGCTGAAGCACGCCTACATCTGGTTTCTGATCCCCGGCACTCCGGTGAAGGTCACGGCTGGTCTTCAGGGCTTCGGCGGCCTCGAGCCCAACAACATCATGTACGCCCGTGACGACTACTTCGGCGTGAGGCTGGATGCCCCCATCATCAAGAACGTGCTGAACGTCTCTGGGTGGTGGATCAAGCTGAACGAGGGTGAAGGCTCCAAACTTACGGGTGCGACTGGCAGCCCGGTTAACCTCCATGATTTCCTTGGGGGGGCCTACCACGGCGACAGGGACGATGCTGATCTTTACCTGATCAATGTGTCTGGGGCTCTCACCAAGTGGTTCCGCTTCGGGCAGTACAACCAGTGGGTGCATGTGGCAGAAGGTGGCCAGCACTGGTTGGATTTCGGTGCCGGGACCCAGCAGCTGGGCGGCCGTTTCGGGGCCCAGATGATCGGTGGGGATTACCTCTGGCACGGGCTTTGGATAGCCATAGAGCCCACAATCGGCTCCCTGCCCGTGTACTTCAGGGCCCACGGGAACTACTTCTGGGGCAAGACGGACGAGTTTGACGATGACATGCCTGGCTTCCCGCCGGGCTACCTGCCGGTTATTGACCCCAGCGGCTGGGCTGTTTTGGCCCATGCCGGTGTGAAGCCCGGTCCCTTTGACATCGGGGTCAGGTTCGCCTGGTTCAGCGGCCTGGACCTGGAAGACCTGGAAACCGACGGGAAGTGGAAGGGCTGGTCCAGCGTGGATGCCTTCCACGGCCAGTTTGAGCTCTTTGAGGGCGGGTACAGGAGCTGGTCCCAGGGCTGGTCCACTTACACAGCAGCCCCCAGGGGACATGCCTACCTGGCCCTGGATGCCACCTGGCAGACCACCAAGCAGCTCAGCCTGAACCTCCTGGCCGGGTACATCTGGTCCACCAACAAGTGGGACAAGCCTGCCGGGGCTTTGGTCGACACCGATGGGTCCTTTAACGGGAGCAAGGAGCTGGGCTGGGAGATAGATCTCAGTGCCACCTACAAGATCTACCCCAACCTCACCCTGGACCTTGTCGGCGCCTACTTCTTTGCCGGAAAGGGCCTGGACCATGCAATCACCCTAGCGGGCCCGGAACCCCCGGTAAACGCTATCGGCGGTGCGGACGATGCTTGGGAGCTTTTCTGGAGGCTAAGGTACGTGTTCTAGAGAGCTTCCAAGCCTGACTGCAAGGGGGGGGGATCCGCCAGGATCCCCCTTTTTTTGATGTGCTGACCCTGGTCTTCCCGGTTTCAAAGAGGCGCCCAAGCCCTTACGAAAGGCCAACCTTCCCTTGGCTAGAGCATGACCGAGCCCGGAGCAGAAGCCTCGGCCTTGGAGGCAGTGTTTTCAGGCAGATCCGGCTGTGATGGTTGACTCCGGCTCAACCAGGGCGTACCATCCAAGAACAGGGATTGAAAGGACCCAAGCGATATCTCCCAGGTGTGGAGGGCTGGAGCCTGTAATCTTTTTCGGGGGCCCTAACGACCAATAGAAAAAAATGTGCTTTCTCACTGTGGGAAGGGCCGGGCGCTGGGGACTGCCCCAATTCCTGACTCAAAGTTTCCCTGGAGGGTACTTGCCATGAAAAGCAGATTTTGGATTGCATCGGCGACCTTGTTCTTGTTGTCTGCCCTGGCACTTGTTTCCGGGGCGTGGGCAGAAAACCTGAAGGTGGCCATACTTCCCTTCCAGGTGCACAGCGGGGAGGATCTTACTTACCTCCAGAAGGGTATCCAGGACATGCTCTCCACAAGGGTGTCCCAGCAGGGAGGGGTTCAGGTTTTGGACAGGAGCCAGGTCCAACCCCTTGAAAAGGACTACGCCTCTGGCATGGATGTGGCTAAGGCCTCAGCCCTGGGGAAAAGACTCGGGGCTGACTTCGTGGTCTTCGGGAGCATCTCCAAGCTGGGAGCACAGGTGAGCCTGGACGGACAGGTGGTGGATGTGAAATCCGCATCTTCCAAGGCCAGCCTGGCTGCCGAGGCCCCGAACCTGGATGGGGTCATACCCCAGGTGGGTCGCCTGGCCCAGGAGATAAGGTCTGCCGCCCTGGGACAGGCCCGGCCGGCAGCCAGGGGCGCCCCACAGTCCCAGCAGGCAGCCGCGGCCCCGGCCTTGCCCTCCACCGGGCTTCCCCAGCAGCAGCTCGTGACTCCTGCGCCCGGAGGAGTCAGCTACCCGGTTCCCCCGGGAGGTTATCCGGTTCCGCCGGGAGGCTTTACAGGTGGGAAAGCCGAGGAGCTCTTCAGCCGCTCGGACGAGGAGGGCGGGATCACGGTGAGCGCTGGCCCCAGCATCAACCCGGCCTTCATCATGGCCTACCAGGCCGACAAGATGAGAAGAGGCTATGTGAAGACCCCGGAGCTGAACCTATCGGACATCCAGTCCCTGGATGTGGGGGATGTGGACGGTGATGGGGCCAATGAGGTGGTCATAGCAGACGAGGACAGGGTACACATCTACAAGGACATCTTCGGGGATCCCAGCAAGAAGGTGGTGCTGACCCCCACCCCGCGATACGGCAAGATCCTCTCCATGGACGTGGCGGACGTGAACCGAAACGGCGTGGCCGAGATATACGTGACCTGCATAGTGGAAAGAGGCGAGACCATAGCCTCGGCCGTGGTGGAGTACAAGGACGGGAAATACCAGGTGATAGTCAAGGAGGCGCCCTACTTCTTCCGGGTTGTAAGGAGCACCCAGGAGGGCCAGATCCTCTTCGGCCAGGAAAAGAGGCAGCGCTACATGGCCGACAGGGCCAGGGACTCCATGTTCAACCCTTTCCTTAGCCCTGTGCGCCTTAGGTGGGAGGGAGGCAAACTGGTTCCGGGCGAGGAGCTGAGCCTCAAGGACCCGGTGTGTGTCTTGGGCCTCACGGCCGTGGATGTGGACAGGGACGGCACCGACGAGTACCTGGGATTTGACCAGAGGGACTACCTCAAGCTCTTCAACGCCAAAGGCGGAATGGTCTGGGTCAGTTCCGACCCTTACGGCAGGACGGCCAACTTCTTCCTCAAGGACTTCAAGCAGGAGTTCCCCAGCACGGTGGATGCTCCTGACCCTAGGGTCTGGTTGCCCCCGAGGATCGTTACGGTGGACCTGGACGGGGACGGTATAGAGGAGGTGGTGGTCTGCCACAACTACGAGCCATTGAGGCTCCTGGCCCAGAGCCGCTTCTTCACCAAGAGCGCCGTGTTCAGTCTCTCCTGGGACGGGGTGGATTTCATGGAAAACTGGCGCACCCGGGAGATGAAAGGGTACGTGGCTGACTACCAGGTAAAGGACGTGGACGGCGACGGGAAGCCGGAGCTCCTGGTGGGGCTTGTGTACAAGCGCGGCACCATGGATTACCTCAAGACCAACGCTGCCCTAATAGCTTTCCAGCTCAACGTGGAGAAGGCCAAAACCCCCATGGAGAAGGCCTTGAAGATGCCTGCCCCCCCGCCCAAGAAGGAGGATGGCTCCATCTTCCCCCCGATAAAATTCTAAGAAAAAAGGTGGCAATAACCCAAGGCAAGTCCCAGGGCGGGCGCCAGGCCCGCCCTTCTGTTCTCCCGGGCCTCGGGCTTGCCCCGGGATATCCAACGGGCCGGCAGCAGCTAGCCCCTTCCAAACAAGACTTACCCATCAACTAAGGATTGGAGCTTTGCCCGGGAACGGGTTCCCGGAGGCTGGCCTGCTCGCACACCTTTTCAACAAAGCCCCTCTTTCTAATGAGCCCTTTGTCTCGAGGCTCTCCTGGGGCGAGGGTCTCTTCCGAGGCTCTTCAAGATCTCCGGAAGCTTTTCGCGGGCGGCTTTTTCCCCAATGGCTATGTACTCGGGCATCCTCTGAAAATCATACCACTTGATATTGCCCACCCCCGGGTGGATCAGGATATCCGCCTTTTCGGTCTGAACTCGGGTAAGCTCGGCCGCCATGATGTCATCAGCCCGGAAGAGCACCTCGATGCCCGACAAGCCCTCCACCTCTTCCCCAATGCATTTCTCCGCGTTCACTGCCAAGACCAGATCAGCTCCCAGGCCCCTGGCTGCCTCCACGGGCACCATGCACACCACCCCTCCGTCCACCAGGAGCCTGCCTTGCAGCCGCACGGCCTCCACAACCCCAGGATAGGTACAACTGGCATAAACCGCGTCTCTAAGAGAGCCCTCCCTGATCAGGACTCCCTCCCCGGTTTCCAGATCTGTGGCCATGGCCGCAAAGGGAATCCGCGTTCCTTCCATTCGCACATCCGGAATGAAATAGGCCAGATTTTCCTGGAATTGCTCCTTGGGGATCAGATGGGGCCTTGTCAGGGCCATGGCCAGGAGGAACTCCTTCTTGATGAAGGAGGCGATGCGACTGAAAAGAGGGGCCTCTTTCAGGCCGTCTGCCTGGGCCATTAGGTTGAAGCGGGCCCGGCGAAAGGTGTCGCTGGAAAGATAGCTCCTGATCCTTTCCTCCAGTCTCCCGGCGTTGAGAGAAAGCGCGTAGAAACCACCCACCAGGGCACCTATGCTTGTGCCCGCGATAGAGGAAACAGGTATGCCTGCCTCCTCCAGCACCTTGAGGACCCCCACGTGGATCCCGCCCCTGGCTCCACCCCCGCCCAGGGCCAGGCCCAGTCGAGGCGGTCTCCTTCTCCAGAAAAGCACTTTCCCCCCCTTGTCTCCGAGGCTTCGGCGAGCCTTGAGCCCGCTGGCAAGTCTAACCCGGATCGATCCCCACAGCCAAGGGCAAGCCCCAGGCACGTGAGAGGCAATAGGATAAACAGGCCGTCTCTTTGAGCTTTCTAAAATCCCGGATGTGAGGAGAAGCTGCCCTGGATCTCTGAACAGGGAGGGGCTATGTTGAAATCATAGGTCGTGTTCTTCTGTCCGGGATTTCTCCTGCGGGAGGGCCATGTGGCTTTCTGGGGCCTCTTATACGATTTTTTCATGGAGCCACTGGAGCATTTCAAGCTGGGGGAGTGGCGCAACTGGGTTGTTTCGGTTGAAGGGGGAAGGGTCTTGGAGGTGGGGGTGGGAACAGGCCTTAATCTTCCTAGATATGAAGCCGGCAAGAACCTCGTTGTCCTGGATCCCAGGAGGGATTTTCTGACCAGAGCCCGCAAGAGGGCCAGGGCCTCGAATTTCACGAGCCCCCCAGCATTCCTGCTGGGAATGGGCGAGAGCCTTCCTTTCCAGGAGGGAGCCTTCGCTGCGGTGGTTTCCTCTTGGGTCCTTTGCACGGTCCTGGATCCCGGAGGGACCCTTCAGGAGATAAGCCGCGTACTGAGGCCCGGAGGGATGGCCAGGTTCCTGGAACACGTGAGGCTCAAAAGCGCAGCCGCGGCCCGCTTCCAGGACTCGATGAGCGCTGTCTGGAGAAGGGTTTCAGGGGGATGCCATCTCAACCGAGACGCAGTGCACCTGGTCCGGGAGGCGGGGTTTCAAGAGGTGCGGGTGGAGGAAAACTTGGGAGGATTGGTCGTGAAGATAGAGGCCTTCAAACCGGCTCGCTGTCCTTGACCGGCCTGCCTCCTGGGGAACCCCCAAGTCGGCTTGAGAAACGAGGATTGTTCCCTTCTGGGCACTTTCCTCTGAAAAGAAAAACCTCACCCCTGCCAAGGCTTGCCTACAGGGAAAGGCACAAGCATGGCCCTGCCGGAAATGTTCTCAAAGGGCCTGGGGCTGGGGGATCCACAGGAGGATCCCCCATGCAATTACCGTCTACTCGATCTTCTTGAAGGCCTTGGCCTTTGCTCCGCATACCGGGCAGGTCTCGGGTGGTTCCCCCTCGGCCGTGTGCCCGCAGATGCTGCAGACCCAGTAGGGGTAGTTTTCCTGGGTCTTGCCCAGGCTGTTCAGAAGCTTCTGGTACAGGGCGGCATGGGTCTTCTCCACCTCGTTGGCATAGGTGAAGGTCCTCTCCGCTTCCTTGTTCCCCTCTGCCTTGGCAGCCTCTATCATCTCAGGGTACATCTTCTTGAACTCGTGGGTTTCCCCAGCTATCGCCTCTTCCAGGTTCTCCCTTGTGCCCTTGATTCCCTTGAGAGCCCTGAGATGGTTGTGGGCGTGGACCGTCTCGGCCTCTGCAGCGGCCCGGAAAAGCCTGGCCACCTGCACGTATCCCTCCTTCTCGGCCTGGGCAGCAAAGGCCAGGTACTTCCTGTTGGCCTGCGACTCCCCGGCGAAGGCCTCCTTCAGGTACTGCTCGCTCTTGCCCATTTCTGTCTCCTCCTTTCCGATTGCATTGGGAAACCCGTCCGTTCCCCTTCTCAACAAGCCTCACCGTGCAATGTGCCCTCTTGCTGCACCCGGGTGGCAAACAGCCTGCAAGCCCATGTCTGATAGATTATCACGACCAGGGGGAAAACCAGCACAACCCGCAACATGATCCTGAAGGTGAGAGGACTGGATGCGAAGTTGTGGATCATAAGGCTGAAAGCAGGATGCAGACTGGAAGGAATCACTCCCGGATACATGTCCAAGACTCCAAAGAGGGTCGCAGCGGCTGTGCCTGCGCCCCAGATGCGGCCTTCTCTGTGTTTCAGTTTTCCCTCTTGCTCTTGGCCGGTCTTCGCGACACGGACTTCATTTTCTTGGCATGGGCGGGTTCCAAACATTTCTCACCCTCCAGAAGGGTTTGGAAACTTGCCTGAGAGAGGGTTTCTCGAAGTTGCTCCCGGGCCTTGCACCAGACCCTATGGACCGAGCAATGGGGACTCCTGGAGCAGCTCTCGGGCCTGAGAAGACAGTCGTTCAAGAAAAGCTCCCCCATCACAGCCTCCACCACTTCCAGGAGACTGATCTCCCCTGGGGTGCGTCTGAGGCGGTAACCCCCCTTTGCTCCTTGCAGGATCTCCACTAGCCCGGCCTTGGCCAACTGCTGGCCTATCTTGGCCAGGAAAGGCTCCGGGATCTCCATGGCCTGGGCTACAACCCATCTGGGGATGATCTCTCCAGGCCCCTTTTGGGCCAGGTAAAGCACACACCTAACAGCGTATTCGCCAGCCCTGGAAAGTCGCATGGGAATCTTCCAATAAACATGGCAAAGTGGATCTTGTTAATCTTTTATCACGCCACCCGGGCCCAGTCAAGAATTTTTTTTAGGTCTCGCGGGGGGAAAAACCCAGAAAAGCCATGGGGTGGCCAGAGCCTTCCATGCTTGGAAGGGATCTTGCCCCTCTGGCACAAATCCGATGCAGCTTTCCAAGACAGTCTGTTCCGGGTGCCGGGGCAAATGATACTTTCAAAAACCCTGCCGGTCCAGGGAGCGGTATTGAATGGCCTCTGAGACGTGGTGAACTCTGATCCCCTCCGAGCCTTCCAGGTCGGCTATGGTGCGGGCGATCTTGAGGATGCGGGCATAGGCGCGGGCGCTCATGCCCAGGCGATCCACCGCGGTCTCCATCAGCTTTCTGGAGGGTTCGTCCACAGAGCAAAACTTCTTGATGTGCCTGCTTGTCATCTGCGCGTTGCAATGGATCTTCAGCTTCTCGAATCTCAGCCTCTGGACCTCCCTAGCCGCGTCCACCCTGAGGCGGATCTCATCCGAGCCTTCCGTGGCATCCTCTGCCGCCAACTCTTGGTAACTAAGGGCCGGCACCTCCACGTGGAGGTCGATTCGGTCCAGGAGAGGTCCTGAAATCCTGCTTCTGTACCTGATCAGCTGGGGGAGGCTGCAGGAGCAGGTGCGCTTGGGGTCCCCATAGTACCCGCAGGGACAAGGGTTCATGGCTGCCACCAGCATGAAACGTGCAGGATAGGTCAGGGAGGAGGCAGCCCTGGAGATGGTGACATGCCCGTCCTCCATGGGCTGTCTGAGCACCTCCAGCACGTTTTT
>JBBIOJ010000047.1:0-27296 GCA_037443445.1 Desulfarculaceae bacterium
AAGCCGTGGCAACACCCGTTATTTTTGGGTTATATTTGGTCATGATATACGAGCTTTAGTAAGCTGCCTGTTTTGCCGAGTCGCAATCCCCTTTTAGATCGGGGCTATCTTCGGACCCACCCTTCACGAACCCAATGCTGATGCGGGCTGGCGGGCGTCGATTAGCAAACCCCCTGTTTTGAACCTCATGAGGGTCCTTCCTCACATACAAATTTGTAGGGACTCTTAGATAACTGTTTGAAATAGCACTACTTTCAGCCATTAGCAAACCTCCAAAGGCACTTTTTAACAAACACGAATGAAAACCATTAGATAGCTCAATGTAGTAAAATCCAACATAGGTTTGCTAATCAGTTCCTTTTGCTCACGCAAGACTCTACCCGCACGGAGGGAGGGTGTCAAGCCAAGACTCATGGGCTTTAGCAGCCTACTTTGCCATGTCAGGCTTGTCAACGAGGAAAGCAAAAGCCCCAAGTTCAATGGTAGGGAATAGCTGTCATCAAAGACTCAAGAACAGAGGTCTCCCGAGGCGGATATTTCAGGAAATCTCTGTAACGAGCCTCAAAAGGCGCTCCCCCCTTCTCTCTCACCCATTGGGCCCATTTTTCCCATGAGCTCCAAACCAATTGCTCATCTCCGGAAAGATGGGCTTCAAAAAGCCTGTATGTAAGCGCCAGAAACTGCAGTACCCCTCCCGCCTGGCCAGCTTTTTCGAGGCATCCCGCTGCTTCGTCCACTGCTTTTTTTCTTTCCTCCAACGGGTGGGCCGGATTGCGGGCCCAGGCCTGCAACGCAAAACAGTAAGGGTGGGTAAGCCCTGAATAATTCCTCTTGAGATGGGGCTTCTCGCACGGGCGTCCAAGGATTCTTGAAAGCTCTGTCTCATAAAAGGAACGGAACAAAGCCCCGTACGTGTCGGTCTCCTCCAAACACTGCCTGGCCGAATCCAAGAGCCGCTGAGCTTTTTCCACATCCCCTGCCCTCAAGCGGTTGTGTATTAGATAATGATATGCCCTTGAGACTTCCAGTGGGTCAAGCTCCTGGAAAACCTGCACCGCTTCCTCCAGGATTTTCTCTGCCTTTTCCAACTTGCCTTCCGCACTCAGAACCTGGCCCAGGGACCCCAAGAGCTTGGCTCTAGATATAGGGGATACCGCCTCCATGAGCGCCCGATCTTTCATTAATGGGCACAGCAGCTCCTCCGCTTCCTTGAAGCGATGTGCATCATAAAGCTGAACTGCGGCCTTGGCCGCATAAATAACCTTTTCCTCCCCAGTGAGGATGTGAGGCTCAAGCCTCAACTTTTCCATGAACTCTTTCAGGTATTTCATGCCCTCATCGAACCTTCCAAAACAGGACAGCAGGTAATGCATTGAATCAAGCCAAAGCGCCTCCTGCCTGGAAGACAGAACGTTTCGGTTCCTCTCAAGGGCTTCCATGGTGAGAAGTGCCATCCTGGGCCTTCCACTCTTGTACCATTCCTTGCCAGCCCTCAAGAGACGCTCGCACCCGAGCCTATCCAGAGGCTTGCAATGGGCTTCAAGCCATCCGTTTTCCCTTAGATAGGAAAGAACATCCGCCATGTCCACCACGATTCGCACATTACCAAACTTGTGCCTGAAACGCGCGAAGACCGGTTCCTGGTGGGGAAGGATCATGGCTCCTGTGCCCGGCCCCACCTCCCTCAGCCAGCCCTGGATTTTCTGCTCCAGTCTTTCGCCCGGAAGGATGGAGCCCTCCTGCCAGGATCCCGTTGCAAAAACGGGCTCAATCGGCTTACCGGAGTGCATGGCAAAGTAGCCTATCAGGCATGGAAGCTCCCAGGATCTTCCATCCAGGCGCACCCCGGGCCTGATCCTGGCCGCAAAAGGGAACCGGTGTGAATCAGGGAAAGCCTTCTCCCCAGCTTCTGAGCAAAACCCAAGGAAAACCTCCATGAAGGCCGATAAATCCAGCCTGTGGCCGGAATGGCCAAGGCCACCTTCCTCAAAAACCGCATGCACAACCCCTCCGCAGCCGGCCCTCTCGAGAAAAACCGGCAGAGGCCAACCTTCGGGGGGAGGGGGGCTCTGATCGAGAAGTCTCGGAGGCAGGGAGCTTTGTGCAAGGTAACCCTGCCAGGCCATGGGATGAACGGCCATATTCCGATCCTGAAGCAGCATCTGGATGGCCACAAGCATGCCGCGCATTTTCCTGGGAGAGGATTGTCCCGTGGCCTCCAGCCTCTGTAGAATCCCCACAGGGTTCTCAGGGAACCCAAACTCATGAAGGATGTTTTCCAGTGGAATCATCTTTTTCTTGGAAGCTTTATGAGAATGTCCCTTGACAGCCCCTCTGCCCAGAGGCTGAGCCGGATTTCCTTTGGCAGGGGTTCTTCGGCCCATCCCCCCAGAACCACCTGGACTCCCGCTGGGGCAGTCTCGGCAGGAGGCTTGAGGGAAGGAGTAGCGATTATTTCGGGAGGGGGGCTTGCCTGTGCCGAATACCAAATCAACCTGTAACCAGGCAGGCTCTCATCCCTGCGCAGGAAAAGGGACCCATCGGGCAGTTCAGGCGGGCCCAGGATTTCCAGGTCCTGCTTCTGGGATTCGAGCTCTCTTCTTATGCTGGAGGCCAAATCAGGGCTGTCAGCTGCCATGGCGGCCTTTTCATCCCTCCTTGTTGAGCGGCGGGGGAGTCGTACCACTTTCGCATCCCAGCCTTCGTGGTAACGGCGGCGCACTCTTTCCATTACCTCTGCCTCGCGCGACCGGAAAGCCCACAAGGGATGCTTGGGGTCTTCAGGCATGGGCCTTCCAACCCCCTTGAGGGTGACCGGCGGGACTTGCCCTCTTTGGTGCAAGATGAAGAGTTCCCTGAGAAAGCTCAGGTCATTTGATCCCAGCCTGGCGTGGATGAGAAGAGGGTGGTCCGGTTTGTACAAAACGCTGTTCCAGACCTCCACAATTGCGGGATAGCCCCCTGTCCAGTTCCGAGCCTCCAGCCTGTAGTCGTAATCCGTGGCTTTGTCACACTCCATTGACATCTTGGAGCACACGAGTGCCGACTGTTCCCGGCAAATGGCGGCCACCAGCGCATGATCAGGCTCCTCCATGGGCCGCAGGGTGGGAGCCTCCAAGAAAAAGCAGTCGCCCGGCTCAGGAACGCGTTTTTCCTTTCCCCTGTGTTTAACAAGGAGTTCCCTCAAGACTTCTTGTGTCTCCAAAGGCAAGTCCTCATGCCTCATTTCTTTGTTCCCTCTCTATAAGGGCAAACGCTGAAGCCGGGGGATTTTCCGACTCAATGCTCACTCCCCCAGTTCCCCCCGCAGGATCTCGTTCACCCTTTTAAGTTCGTCATAGACAACGGTCTTTTTCACCCCGAGCCGCTCAGCCATCTCTTCTATCTTCAAGTCCCCACTGTTTTGCATTTTCAGTATTGCTTTCTGCCTGGGTGTGAGCCTGTCAATCCCTCGTCTGATGCGTAGCGCCATTTCTGGATCATGCTCTTGGGAGCCAACCCTCCCGCCGCGAAAAGAAATCCAGTCTTCTGCCTGGTCTCCCTCTTCACCGTGCGCTTCCATTGATTCGAAACCGGCATCCTTGATGCCCAAGAGATGGCTGACAAATTCCACGAGGTCGTCTTCATGGACAGGCCCCTCTATGCTCTCGAGGACACTTGAGAGAATCGCCTGAAGATCCCTGGAGGAAATCTCCGGAGAGACCCTCTGCTCGCCGTCATACCGTCTCCTTCCCAAGGTTGGAAGGTCAGGGGCACAGCGCTCAAGATCCTCAGATCTTATGGGCAAGGAGGAGGCCATACCCACAGGAGCCCAGAGACCCGGCCTTCCAGGAACAGGCTCCACCTTTTTTTCCCCCGCCAGCACCTCCATGGTCTTTCGAACCCTGTTTCGAAGGTTGAGCCTGTGGGGAAACCTCCTTCTGACCAGTTCCGCCATGTACTGGTCCAACATCTTGATGATCAGGAAATCAACGTCATGATCCCCGCGGACAAGGTCCAAGAGATAGTTCAGTCTTCGTTCCTCCTTGGAAGCCAGGTGATCGGTGAAGAAATCAACGGCCAGACCATGAATGGTTTCCTCGTCCCAATCATGGCCCGGCAGACCAAAGTGGTCTGGCTTGGAACTTTGCTTTCTGACTCTACCTTCGGCCAAGACATAAAGCTTCCTAAAAAAGCTCTCGGAAAGCTTTCCTGTTTCCAGAAACCTTCTCAACTCAAGGCTGAAGCCAAAGGCTTTTTTTTCTCTCACCTCACCCGCCATTTCTGAAGACGGCCTCCTGGATCCGTTTGAGATCCTGCTGGGAAAGAGACCCCAGGCGATCCTCCGGAAAAAGTGCCTTAAGAGGCAAATGCCTCACGATGGTCTCAAAGGCTGTGGGTCTATCAAGACCGTTGGTGCCGTCCGGGTAGACCACCACGTAAAGGTCCTGCATGTGCGGAAGCACATTTCTCAAGTCGGTTCCCTTGCTGACACACACATGCCTTCCCTCACCAAAGAGAACACAGCATGGATGCCGAAGGCTGAGATGCCTTGGGATTCCCAAGATGAGATTCCCGACCAGGAAAACGTGGCCCGTGGGATCGTCTGGGAAAGGGGCCGAGAACCTCTCCCAGCTATTGCTGAAGGATCGGCTGGCTCTTCCCCCGGAGTCCCTGCCCCTCCCCATCCTGGCTCTCCCTCTTTGTGGCAATTCGGCTTCCCCTCGACAGGCCCTGCCATGACTTCCAAATTCTCACTCTTGATAACCGAGTTCCAGGCAAATATCAACAGGTTTTTTCCATGCTGTTTCCACTGAACCGGCCAGGGGCGGATTCTCGCCAGGGCCGATCAGATTGTTGGCTACAACACCTTGGGCCTCTGGGTGCCTGCAAGCCCCCCCTCTCTAGGGTTCCCGGGGAGACTCAAACAGGGATTGGCAAGCCATGGAAGCGATTTGACAGGTACCTCAGCCTGTGGCATGCTCTGGCAAAAACCTTTCCGAGTGACACCCTCACGGGATTCGGCTAGGAGGTCTCAGCAATGGCCTTGGAACCGGACCTGAGCGCGCAGGAGCTTTGGGAAGAGGTCCAAAGGTTGAGGAAGCTCGTGGCCGAGCCGCAGGCTGCCCAGAAAGCTCACCAGAACCCGGGGGGTTCTGCCTCCCCCAAGGAGGATCCCGCGGGTGTGTTTACACCTTCCGAGTGGTATCGTTCCCTGGTGGAAAACAGCTTCGACGGAATATTCATACAAAAGGGACCCAAGATCGTGTACGCCAACAAGATGCTCCACGAGATGCTGGGTTATGAACCAGGGGAGCTGGTGGGGAAAGACCACTGGTTGGTTTATGCCCCTGAGTTCCAGGCGCTCACCAGGGAAAGGGGCGAGGCACGGATGAGGGGGGAGAATCCCTCTGGCCAGTACGAGGTGAGGTTGCAAAGGAAGGATGGCTCCACCTTCGAGGGGGAAATCCTGGCCAGGCGGATCCAGTTCGAAGAGGGCCCGGGGATCCATGTGTGGATAAGGGATCTCACAGAGCGCAGGGCCATGGAAAAAAGGCGTGAAGAGCTGGAAAGCAGGCTCCAACAGTCCAGGAGGTTGGAGGCCCTGGGCACGCTGGCAGGTGGTATTGCACACAACTTCAACAACTTGCTCATGGCAATACAGGGAAACGTCTCCTTGCTTCTCATGGAGATGGACCCGGAGGACCCAAGGTGCGAGAGGCTCAAGGCCATAGAGGAAGCGGTTAGAAACGGAGCCCGGCTCACCAGTCAAGTGCTGAGATCCGCCAGGGCGGAGAGGCTCACGGCAGACCCCCTGGACATCAATTCCTTGGTAATGGAAGTGTGCTCGCTTTTCGGGGCCACCCACAAACAGCTCAGGATTGAACAGCAGCTAGCAGAAGCCCCTTACACTGTGAAAGCTGACCGGGATCTATTGGAACAGGTGCTCATCAACCTCCTTGTGAACAGCGCCCAGGCCATGCCTCAAGGAGGCGATCTACTGATCCGCACAGAGAACATATCCTTGCCCGAGGATGAGACCGCCCACCAGGGTGTCCCGCCTGGAAACTTTGTGAGAATCACTGTCAAGGACACCGGCACAGGAATGGACCGAGCCACGCTCCAACGCGTCTTCGAGCCCTTCTTCACCACCAGGGAGGTGGGAGAGGGCACGGGCTTGGGACTTTCCACAGCCTACGGGATCGTGCGGACCCACGGGGGGTTCATGACCGCCGAGAGTGAACCCGGGGCAGGCAGCACCTTCAGGGTTTACCTCCCGGCCAGTGCACCCGAACACCCAGGAGGGCACCTCAGCCAGGGCTTGCCCAGGGGCAAAGGCAGGATTCTGCTGGTGGACGACGAGGAGATGATCTTGAAGGTGGGCACCCAGCTCCTGGAAGCCTTGGGCTACAGTGTGATACAGGCCAAAGGCGGCAAAGAGGCCCTCAGCCTCTACGGGAAGCATGGCAAAGAGGTGGATCTTGTCCTGCTGGACATGGTGATGCCTCAGATGGGGGGCTCGCAGGTTCTGCGAGCCCTGAGGGAAATGGACCCTCAGGTGAGGGTGCTTATTTGCAGCGGGCATTTCCCCGAGGGCGATGTTCAGAAGGCCTTCTTGGAAGGCTCTCTGGGGTTCATCCGGAAGCCCTTCACTCTGGAGCAATTAGAAGAAACCCTGGGGAAACTCATGGACCCCCCGCAACAGCCAAGGGGCTAGATCCCTACTTCCCCGAGCCATCCCATAGCTCCTTGAGCCTCTGGTCACGACCGCAACCCATCCTGTAGAGCTTGTACGGGATGGGGTTTTTTCGATAGTAGTCCTGGTGGTAATCCTCAGCGGGCCAGAAGGTGGAGGCAGGCCGGATTTCGGTGAAAATCCTCTCGAACCGCCCGGACTGCCTCAAACTCTCCAGGGACTGCTCGGCAAGCCTTCTTTGCTCTTCATCATGATAAAAAATGGCCGTGCGGTACTGGGAGCCCACGTCACAGAATTGCCTGTCTTTCACGGTGGGATCTATGTTCCGCCAGAAAACCTCCAGGAGCTGCTGGTAGCTCACCTTCTGTGGGTCGTAGAGAATCTCCACTGCCTCGGCGTGCCCTGTGGAACCCGAGGAAACCTCCTCGTAAGTGGGGTTCTCCTTGTGCCCCCCGGTGTAACCAACTGTGGTGCTGAGGACCCCTTCCAGCTTGTCAAAAGGGGGCTCCATGCACCAGAAGCACCCCCCGGCGAAGGTTGCCCGGGCATATGAAACCTGGCTGTGCGCCTCAAGGGAGAAAAATGCCAGGCTGCAAAGGGCAAGAACAAAGGCAGCCATTGCCACCAGACTCACTTCATGAGCGGTATCCATCCCTTCTCCTCCAATCGGACCGCTTGGTTTTGAGCTGTTGCTCATCTCCCTGTCAGTCTATGGCGAGCCCATGGCTATTCAATAGCCAAGAACGGCCCCCCCCGGATGGGGCTATGCCAGGATGGACCTGCCGGGCCCCTGCATTTTCCACCGGGAAAAGCCCCATCCTCTCCAGTAGGGCTTTTCCCCAAGGGCTTCTTGAGGTAAAAAGGCAGTTCAGTTTGGCTGGATGACTTGAGAACCTGACCTGGGAGGGAAAGATGTTAAGCCACGGGCTCTTGGAAGGAGTTGGAAGAGGAACCTTGGGTCCCCTTGTCATGGCCCGAATCCCCATTGGTGTGGATCTCTTGGAGGCCATGGAAGCCTTGGTCAGACAAGAGGGGATCCAGAAAGGGCTGATTCTGATGGGCATAGGAGCACTCAAAAAGGCAGTCTTCAGGAATCTCAGGGTATTCCCCGAGTCATATCCCATCACACCCCAGGAAAGACTTTATTACGAGGTTAAAGGCCCCCTGGAGATAACCTCTCTGACCGGTTACGTGGTCCCCAAGAGGGATGGGAGCCCCTCCCTGCATGTCCATTTCTCGGCCTCCACCGTGAGGGAGGATCGGGTGGTGGTCTATGGGGGCCATCTGGGCCCCGGGGCCGAGACCTTCGTGAAGGTGGCTGTGGTGTTGGCCACCTTGCCGGATATGCCCATGGGGAAGAAATGGGTTGAGGAGCGCCAGACAGAAGATCTCTGGGTGGGATCGCCTGACTGAGAAGCTGCTGAGACCCTAGAAAAACAGAAAGAGGGCAGGCCCTGGGCTTGCCCTCTTCCCCCCAAGAATCGGGGTGAAGGGATTTGAACCCCCGACATCCAGCTCCCAAAGCTGGCGCTCTAGCCAGACTGAGCTACACCCCGAACATCCATCATATTAGCACGCAGAGACCGCAGTTTTCAATGAATGGCCAGGGGTGGCAAAGCCAAAGCCCCAGCCGGCCAGGTGGCTGCGAACCCTGTGGGCCGGCCGGTTTTCCCCTTCGGCCCTGCATAGGGGAAAAACGTGCCTCTGAAAGACTATTGGTCCCCTCGGCCCAGAATCCCCCTTAGCACTTCCTTGATTCCCCTGAGAGCCTGAGCCCTGTGGCTCATCTTGTTTTTTTCCTCCAGGGAAAGCTCTGCAACGGTTCTGCCCTGCCCCGGGAGCAAGAAAACAGGATCATAGCCGAAACCGCCCCTCCCCCTTGGGGCCGTGGCTATTTCCCCCTCCCAGGTCCCTTCTGAAACCCACTCCCGCCCCTCAGGGGTTGCCAAAACCATCACGCAGCGGAACCTGGCCTTTCTATCTCTTGGCCCCACCTTCCTCAAGGCTTCCAGAAGCTTTGCGTTGTTTTGCTCGTCTGTGGCCCCCTGCCCGGCGTACCTGGCAGACCTCGCCCCAGGAAGGCCGCCCAGCGCATCCACTTCCAGACCTGAGTCGTCCGCCAAGGCCATGCACCCGAAATGGGATGCCAGGGCATGCGCCTTTTTCCTGGCATTCTCCAGGAAGCTCTCCCCGTCCTCCAGCACCTCCTGCACACCGGCAAGCTCCTCCAGGCCCACCACTCGGAGCTCCAGATCCGAAAGAAACTCCTTGATCTCCCTTAGCTTCCCAGGATTCCTGGTGGCCAGGACTATCTTCTTGGGTTCCGGTGTCATGGACGCAGAAGGGCTGGAAGATGGGCTCTTTGCATCTCGTGGATCCTTCGGGTTCCTTCCCGGGCCAAATCCAGCATTTTGTCCAGCTCTGCCCTGGAGAAAACTCCGTCCTCGGCTGTGACCTGGATCTCAACAAGATCTCCGCTGCCTGTCATTACCACGTTCATGTCAACGGCGGCCCTGTAATCCTCTGCATAGTCCAGGTCCAGAAGAATTTGCCCATCCACGATGCCAACGCTCACCGCCCCGATCTGGTCTTTTATGGGAATGCGGTTGAGGCCGCCCGAATCCACCAGCCTGGCCAACGCCTGAACCAGGGCGAGAAATCCGCCGTTTATGGCTGCAGTGCGGGTACCCCCATCCGCCTGGATCACGTCACAATCTATCCTGACGGTTCTCTCCCCCAACCCCACAAGATCTGTTACAGCCCTGAGCGACCTCCCTATGAGCCGCTGGATCTCAGAAGCCCTGCCCCGGTTGCCCTCCCTGGGGGTTCTCACCTCCGTGGAGGTGGGCAGCATCCCGTACTCTGCAGTGACCCAACCTTGACCTTTCCCTTTGAGAAAAGCAGGGACCCCCTCCTCCACTGTGGCTGCACAAAGCACCCTGGTGTCGCCCATGGAAAAAATCACCGAGCCCCAGGCATGCTTCTGCACGCCTGACTCCACGAGCAGAGCTCTGAGCTGGTCCCACCCCCTGCCCTTCCTCTGGGGCATCATCCCTCCCTCCCCCCTTCGCCCAACCTGCATTTCCCCGGAACAGCGGATGATGCAGGCCAAAATCAAGAAAGCAGAACCTCGTTTCAGCAGGGTGGAGCTGTCACAGGCATCTCTCCATCCTTAGGCCTGTTGCACCCACACTAGTTCTGGCCGGTTGGGGCAAAATACTATTCGGCCCGACGGGGATCCTGCAAGAAACCGCGCACCCCCCTGAGTATCGCCCTGGCAAGGGCCTTTCTCTTGGCTTGGTCCTGAAGCACTTTGAGGTCGCCAGCGTGGGTGAGAAAACCTACTTCCACCAGTACCGCAGGGCATTCCAGCTCTGCAAGGCCAAAAAGGGGGGCCTGCCTGGAGGGTCTGGAGCCCACCCCCCAGGCAGCCTCCAACACCCTTTGTATGTGCTCTGCCAGCAGGATGCTCTCGTTGGTCTTCTTTGTGGTGAGCATGTCCTGCAAAATGGCCCTGAGCCCCTCCCCGTTGCCTGGAGTGGCCCTTTCCTTTCTTGCTTGTCCATTTTCCCCGGGTATTGTGTAGAAAACTCTCGGGCCACGGGCCTTCCCCTGGAAATCCGCATTCAGGTGCATGCCCAGCCACAGCTCCGCCCCCTGGGCAGCATCCAGCCTCCTGGCCCAGGAGAAAGACTCGTCATCTTCCCGGGTCAGGCGCACCTGGAGCCCTCCCATGCTGCGTGCCTCTTCTCTGAGCTCCCTTGCAAGAACCAAGGCCACATCCTTCTCCAGGATCCCGTGTGGACCCGTGGCGCCCCGATCCTTGCCGCCGTGGCCCGGATCCACCACTATTCGCAAAGACCCGTGGGCTTGCTGGGCCAAGGCCATAGTTGTTCCCACTGAAAAAAAAAGGGAGAAAATCATTCCACAAGTCAGCCAGAGAGTTCCCATGGAAAACTTCCCACGCTCCGAAACCCAGGAAATTCGATCATAGGGGAGTCCCGGGCAGCCTGTCAATGTGCACAGCTCCACAGGGCCAAACCAGAGTTGAAAATTGGAAGAATCCGGCCTTGGTGTCTGCCTCCCGCGGGATGTGATTGCTGGGCCGTGTTGTGGTAGGATGGAGCTGAACCCGCGGTCTTACCAGGCCCGGGGCTCATCAGAGAGGAGAACGCGGACCCATGGGGAAAAGGTCAAGAACTTTGAACCCGACAGGAGAACCCTTTATCCAGGGCCCGGGACTCAACCCTGGAGGGAGCAGACCCTTTGAGCTGCAGAACAAGGAGGCTCTCCTGGAGGAGATCCTCAGGGCGCAGGCCCAAGAGGCTCTCGCGGCCAAGGTGGGCAGGAACGAGCCCTGTCCTTGCGGATCCGGAAAGAAATACAAGAGATGCTGCCTGGAGAGACACCGAAAGATCTTGTCCAAGGTGAGCCAGGGGGAGAACGGTCAGCACAAAGGGCTGGAGAGAGCCAGGGCCCTTTGCGAGAGGCGTTTGAAAGAAGGCTACGAGTTGTTGGGTAGGCGTCAGTTCCAGAAAGCCTTTTCTTTTGCTCAAGAAGCACTGGAACACTACCCCGAGGATGACAGATTCAAGGACATCCTGGTCACAGCATGTCTGCAGCTGGGAAAACCGCACCAAGCCCTGGTGGTGGCCGAGCAAAGCTACCAGAGTGCCTTGTCGGAAAAGGAGCACTTCCTGGCCAAGGGGCAACATTCCTGGGAAGCCTCCCAAGAACCAAGGGTGGGGCATGCGTACGCTCCAGAGGCGTGGCTGGAAAGGATTTGGGTGGCCAGGAAGGCTGTGGCCTATCAGGAGGCTTTTCCTGCGGATCCGGACCCGCATCTGGTAGGACTTGTCAAGGAGCTGCAGAAGGCAGAGGATTCCCAGCGCTACCCTCAAGGCGGGGAAGAGGGTCTAAGGCTCAGGAAAAAGGATCTGGCTCACGTGCTGGAGGAGCTCAAGGAGGCTGGCCCCAGGGCCCTGCCTTATGTGCTGCCCCTTTGCCCCAAGTACGGCTGGAGCGGGCTTCTGGTGCCTGAACTCCTGGTGCATTGGGCAGAGCCCGACTCCATACGGGCGCTTGTGGAATTGGCCATGTTCCGTTACCCGTACCTCTCGGAAAGCTGTCTCAAGGGACTCGAGAAAATCGGTGAGGCCAGTCTCCCGTACCTGCAGGAGGCCTTCGGCAGGGATCCTGAGATGGATCCCATAAAGACCGGGCTGCTTTCAGTGGCAGGGGAAATAGGAAGCCTGGAAGCCATGGACTGGCTGGTGGAAATGCTGGACCATCCCCTGGCAGTCATAGTCAACTGGGTGGCCGGCATCCTGGGCAGGAAAACATACCTGCCCTCCCTCCCCAAGCTCAAACAGGCCATGGATAGAGTGGGCCAACAACCTTTTATGGTTTGGGCCCTGGAGCAGCTGGAAGGGGAAGGGCAGCAGTGAAGAGCCTACCATACGCGCCTTCTCAAGGGTCCACAAGGCTTGCATCCTCCCAAGGGCCATGCCCCAGAAGGGCAAGCTTGCGGGCATTGGCCTTCTTGAGACGCGCCTCCAGCTCCTCCCAGGCCTTCTTGAGTTCCTGCATCTCCTCCATGGCCGCCTTTAGCTCAGTGGAGAGTTCCTGGGACACGCCCTGTTCCCTTTGACCCATCTCCATTGCAAACTGAATCCCTCTGATCTGGCCTTTGAGGAACCTGGCTTTCCCTTTCACCTCCCTCAAAGAGCGCAGGATTTCTTCTTCCTCCTTGCTCAGGTAATCAGTTCCTCGGCTACAGGCCAAAGGTTCAGGCCCGCCGGCAAAAACCTCGCAAGGGAAGCATCTTCCGTTTTCCTTGTTCTGCTCGCCCTTCATTTCAACCACCTCCTCTCAGCCCTAAGACTGCTCTGCCTAAGCATAACCGAAGCCGCGCTTCGGTCAAGGCTGGGGAGGGGGAACTGTCTCGAGCCAAGATGAAAGCTGCTGGGTTGACTGCGCAGCCTCATGAATTATTCTAAAAGGCAAGGAGTTCACCCTGGGCTCCATGGAACTTCAGGGTTCCGGATATCCGGCCTGGAAAAAAGACTCATTTCTTCCGGGTGAGACATTCCTCAAAACGCCTCAGGAGGCAAGAACAATGCAAGAAAAGCCGGTTTGTCCCCACTGCGGGCTTCCCATGAACCGCTGGGCCACCCCCTCCATGACTACCTGGGAGTCTGATTACATGTACGTCTGCTTCAATGATGACTGTGGCTATTATGTTCGCGGCTGGAAATGGATGATGGAAAAATATGAGGTTTGCTGCTCGTACAGGCACAGGTATGACCCCCACACTGGCGAAAAAGGCCCCCTGCCTGTTTGGTCGCCCACTGCCCTGAAAGAAGGGATCATAGACTGATGGCCCCTTGACCCTCCCTTTTGAGGAAGTATTTTGAAGGCAGTGGTGAGGCCTTTGCGGAGGTGCAAGGATGAGCAAGCAAGAGGGACATCTTCTTGATTTCGAGGCCATAGAGAAGAACGCAAGAGAGGAAGAGCTTGTCAGGCCCAGAGTGGAGATTTGGCCCGATCCCTTTTACGACGAGTGGGCCGAATGGGTAAGAAGCCATGAGATGAAAAAACTGGGTAACCCGGTGGACCTTTGCGAGCTGGTGCCTGGGATGAAAGCCAGCCCCTTGTGCGCCATGGGAGTGCATTGAGCGGGCTGTGGGATGCATTCTCCACCAACAGGGGGTAACACAAGGTTGCCTAACGGCTTTGGCCGGAGTGAGGCACCCTGATCCAGAAAACAGCCTGCCCATTGAATAGGGCTGAAGGAGGGGTTTTGGGCCTCTAGATATTCGAGCATCCCGGGGGCTTGGGGGCGCAGGTCCCCAAGCCAGTGGGCAGTTGTGGGATTCTTTGGGCCGAGAAGCCGGATCCGCCCGCCTGGGTTTCAGGCGGGTTTCTTTCTTGGGATGGAATCATGCTACAATTTGTGAGATTTGAAAACACCGGGAGCGGGACTTGCACTGGTTCCACGCCCTCTATGAGGGTAGAGAGAAATTCGAGTCCCTGGAAGAAGAGGCTGCTTACAGGGAAGCGCAGAGGACACTTACCCGGAGCGAGGCCTCTGAGCTCAAGGAATTGCTGGCTCTTCAGCCCGGGGACAGGATATTGGAGGCTTTCTGCGGAAACGGAAGGCATTCGGTCAGCTTGGCAGGATTGGGGCTTAGAGTCCTGGGGGTGGATCTGGCCAGATCCAGGGTGGCTTTTGCGAGTCGTTGGGCCAAGGACGAAGAAGTGCCTGCCTATTTTCTGGTGGGAGATGCATCGAGTCTTCCTGTGAGAGGCAAGATGAAGGCCCTGCTTATCCTTGGAGGCTCTTTCAGCCACGTGGCCGATTGGGAGGAGGATATCAGGTTTCTCAGAAAGCTCAAGGAACTCCTGGAGACCGGAGGAAAACTTCTTATCGACAACCCCAATCCCTTGAGGTTCTGGTCCTTGCAGAACCCCCATGGGCAGCTTCCGAGCCCTGAGGAACTGCCCTGGTTCGATCTTCCCCTCAAGTCATCGGGGGGGTGGGGCCACGTGCGTTATTGGGGAGCCCGCTCCATTTCCCTGATGCTGGGGATGGCCGGGTTTGTGGAAGTGAGGCTTGCGGGGGACAGAAAGGGAAACCCTTATACCAGCCTAAGCCCGCGGCTGATTTCCATTGGCCTGAACCCAGGCCCATGAATCAAACCGCTTGGTCCCTTGGAAAACCCACCTTGCATGGGAAGAGCCGGAGGAAGAGAGTATGCAACAGAAAAAGAACCCCTACATAGAGAACTTCTGCAAGGTATTGATCAAAGGAAGGGAAACCACGTTGGAGGAAGAGGCCCTGGAGCGGATGGTGGAATCCCTGTACAATTTTTTCGAGAACAGGCTGGGGCGAAACCTGATCGCGGCCCTCCCCGAGGAAAGGAAACAGGAGTTCGTGGCTCTCTATGACAAGGGCACCAGGGACTTGGACGAGGAGACTGTGAGCCGTCTTTTTGCCGAGCAGGAGATAGACCATGTGGCCATCATGAAGCAAACCATGCAGGAGGTGGCTGAGCTCTATTTCCGCAACCGTCCTGGAGACGGGCCTCCTCCATGGGTGAAGTAGACTGACCGGCCCCAGCCCCGGGGGCCTCATCCAATATCCGGATTTCTCAACAGCTATTGTCTCAGGCTGAGGCTCATTTCCCCCAGCAAGGCGAATCTGAGCCATTTCATGGCAATGAACATGAGGGCCACATCCTCTTTGCGGGCTTCTTCCACCTCCTGCTCTGGAATCTGGAATCTCTCCAGAAACTTGGTTGTAAAAACAAATGTACGGAACCTGTCCAGGTCGTAACTGGCCATGTGAAACATGCCAAGACTTTGGGGATTGAGGTTTCTCAGCCTGGGATTTCGGCTTGTAACTATCTCCATCCAGGGACGATTCATCTCATTGTACGTGGCCACCCCCTGGTCCTCCAGCCATTCCTCCAGGGACCATTGCCTTTGCTGCTCAAAACCCTTGCAGTGCTCCTCCTTTACCAGAAAATAGAATTCCCGGACAACCCCCGGAGATCCTGCCACAGAAGCTCCCCTTCCCAGGGGATAAAGTCTGCAGGCGCCTGGACGGTCCTGGTAGATGGCGCAGCCTTGCCTTTCCACAAAAGGACAGGGCCTCCTCCCTGTCTCCTGCATCTTGAGCCTTAGCATGGGCAGGGGGGTGTTTTCCTGGGAAGCGGGCATGGTGTACCTGGCCAGGAACTCCCCTGAGTTTAGACCCAGTCTCCCCTTCATGCGCAGGATGTCGTATGGGGTCAGCACCAGCCTCAGGTCTGCGCAGCACTCGTTGAAACAGGGAACCCCCGGGTGGCAAGCAAAGCAGAAGCGGGCCCCTTCTAGGATACTGAAGCGGGCCCCCTCTTCTGCTGGATTTCTACTGGCCGGATCAGACTCAGCACCCATTTGCCGCCCCTGGGTCTTTCCCTGCTCCAGGCTTGATGAGCTCCTCCCTGATTCTCATGCTCTCGCCTGCCACCAGCCCAAAGCGCAACCATCTCTGCCCCAGCTCCAGGAGAGCCACGTCATCCGTGGGCAAGATCTCCACCAGTTCACGCTCCACGTGGAAAATTTGGAGAAACCTGGATTCCAGCACAAACCTCCTGAACCTGTCAGGGTCGTACATGGCCATCCGGCACATCTCCTGTATCTTCTGATTCCTGATGCCTTCCCTGAGAAAACTGGGGCTGGGCCCCACTCTGCTCAACCTGGCCTCCACCTCCTGGTACTCTCCCACCCCCTGGCCTTCCAGGTACTGCCCCACTGTGCTCTCCTGAGCTTCCCGCAGCCCCAGGCAGAGCTGCCTCGGTGCCACCAGACGGTAAAACCCTTCCTGCTCTGCCCGGTCAAGGGGAAACATCCTGCAAGACCAGGGCCTGTCCTCGTATACCGTGCAGCCCTCCGGGCCTAGGAGCGGGCAGGATCTCCCCTTCTCTTCCTGCATCCTGAGCAGTACCAAGGGAAAGCCCGTGGCCTCAGGAAGCACTGTAAGGGTATATTGCTCCAGGAACTCCCCGGAGCTGATCCCCAGCCTTTTCCTCAACCTGACTATGTCGTAAGGCCCCAGGAATATGTTCACATCCCTGCAACACTTGGTGAAACAGGGCAGCCCCGGGTGGCAACCGAACCTCAGGGAGCTTCCCGTGTGAAGAAGCTCCCCTTCCTCACCCCTCAAATCTGTCTGACTCAAGGCTTCCTCGATTCCGCCGGTTGGACGGCTTTTTGGGTGGCAGAGAGCTTGCTGCTGCCTGCTGGGGAGATGGAGGTTCTTTCCAAGGGAGCAGACTCAGTCTTCCCCCCTATAATTGGCAAGGGTCTCCATTATCAGGAGCTTCTCCTCCCTGCTCTTTCCGTACTTGCGCGCAATTCTCTCCACAAGGGTGTGATGCCCGATCTCCACCCCCTCGGGCCTGCGCAGCACATCCAGCTCCCTCTCGTAACGGTACACGGCCCTGATAAGCCTGACCAGGAGGCTCTCTGTGAGCACGTCTTCTAAGCCCTCCCACTCCAGCATCAATGCCCTGCGGCCGCCACAGGCAAGGATATGTCCACACCCTTGCTCAATTTCCTTCCCATGTACCTGGCATAGACCATGGCCGTGGTCCGATAGAGCATGTGGGCAAACTTGGAAAAGGGCAAGTAAGCGAAAAGAAACCAGACACAGACCAAATGCAGGAAGTACATAGGATAGGCCACATAGGGTAAATCGGCCAGACGAAGCAGCTCTGTGAGCAGTCCGCTCACCCCCGTTGCCAGCACAACCCAGAGGAAAAGCCACTCGAAGTAAGTGGCCTTTCCGGCTGCATCCCCTTGAACCAACCTGTTGCGGATGGCCATTGTGGAGCCCACGATGAGTATCACCGCCCCCAGGTTCCCGATCCACTTTATGGGATTGCTGAGGGGATAGGGAGTCTGCTTGCCGAAAACGTAAACCCCTGCTGCCACGCAAGCAGTGGTAATGGCCAGCAGGATGAACCCCCACAATATGTTGAAATGGGAGGTGTACCTGGAGCGGTTGGTATCGCAGAGCTTGAAGAACTGGTGCTTCAGTATGTCCACAATGGTCCCCCCCACGTAGACTGTCACCCATTCCAGGGGAGAATATTTGTACTCCTTGCTCACCGGGGGGGCTTGTTTCACGAGGTCCGCCCACATGTTTCTCACCCCCATGGCCGAGCAGACAAGAGTCCAGATGGCTGTGAGGGGAAAGATCACGTCCACGACCGGCCATTGGGGTATGAACTTCCTGTAGATGATCTCACCCTGCGGAATTCCGAGTGTTCCACTGGCGGCCATGAAAGCCAGCAGAATCACAACCGGTATGGCAAAAAGCACCGGAAGGAACCTGGGCTCGTTCACCAGGCGGGCCAATGAGGCAGGCACCGCGTAACGCTTAATGCTCATGCGCTGAAGAGCCCCCAACACATCTCCAGGCCTGGCCCCCCTGGGGCAGTACTTGGTACAGTCGTGGCACTGATGACACAACCAAACATCTGGATCTCCCAGGAGTCTATCTTTCAAACCCCACTGGCCCCAGAGCATTTCTTTCCTGGGGAAAGGTCTCTCATCGGGGGAGACGCTGCAGACCACCGAGCAGGTGGCGCACTGGAAGCATTTCTTGAGATCCTCCCCGCCGTTGGCCTTCATTTCCCTTATGAAGGAGAGATCAGGTTCCAAGAGCCGTGTCTGTGACATCTGAGCCACCTCCTCTGGGCAGGGCATTGGTGCCCAACCCGGAATGTTCTATGAAACTTGCAAATCCAGGCCCTTGTTCCCCAAGCCGCCAATACGCTTGGGCATGCTGCGGGTCGAACCTGGGTCGAATCCCAAAGCCGAAACAAACGGGCTCTTGCAAGCGGATCTGCCCATCCTGCCACGTGATCAAAAGAGCCCGAACCATCCGCTCCTTGGGAATGATGGAGCCTAGAATCCCTTGTAAGGGTTGGGACCCACCTCCTGAATCGTCTCCAGGAACTCCTCCATGATAGAGGGAATCCGATGGTAGTCCGAGATCTCTATCTGTTCAACCCTTATCCGGGAGGACTCCAGAGCCAGACGGTCCAGGGTCTCCGAGACCTTGGCCAGACGGTAATTGGCCAGCTCGCTTCCCTTGGCCATGTGGCACTGATAATCCTCTCCATGCTTGCAACCCAGCAGGAGCACCCCGTCTATACCTTTGGAGAGGGCATCGGCGATCCATATCAGATTCAAGGAGCCCAGGCACCTCAGTGGAATGATGCGCACAAAGGGGTTGTAACTGCCTCCCCTTATGCCCACCATGTCCAGAGCCGGGTATGCGTCGTTTTCGCAGGCCAGCACCAGGATCCTGGGCTTTTCCTCTGTCTCGTCAGGCACCTCTATGGCTTTGATCATGGAGCCTATCATGCCCACCGAGTAATCCTTGAAGGAAATTATGCGCTCAGGGCAGGATCCCATGCAGACAGAGCAGCGCCTGCACCTGGTGGGGTTCGGAAGCGGGTTCCCTTTTTCGTCCTCGTTGTACATTCCAAAGGGGCACTCCTCCGTGCAACGCTTGCACTGGGTGCAACGCTGCATGAAGAGCTCCGGGTAACTCATGTCCCCTGCCCTGGGATGCACGGCCTTGCCCTGGGCTGTGAGTTCCACGCACTGGATGGCTTTCAGCACTGCTCCCCTGGCATCTTCCTGGCTGAAGGCAACATCCATGGGAGCCCGCACAGGACCTGCTGCGTATATTCCTGTTCTTCTGGTTTCGTAAGGAAAGCATATGAAGTGAGAGTCAGGAAAACCGTACTTCAGCTCCGGGAGCTCAGGGCCTTGCCTATAGGCCAAGTTCAAGGTGTTGGAGCGTATGATTCTTGTGGGAATCAGCAACTGGGAGGCAATGTCCTGTTTCTTGTCCGGGGCCTCCTCCTTGGGCTCTTCCTTGGCTTCCTCCCCCAAGGAGGTGCGCGGAACCATCCCGGTTGCCAGGACCAGCAGGTCCACTTTCACCTGGACCCTTTCCCCCATTAGTTGATCCTCCACCTCCACCAGCACGGAGCCGTCCTCTTGCGGCTCGACTTTCACTATCTGAGCCTTGCTCAGAAATACCCCTTCTTCCTCCTGGACCCTCCTGTAGAAGTTCTCATACTGCCCGGGGCTTCGCAGGTCCTTGTAGAACACGAAAACCTTGGAATCCGGATTCCCTTCTCTCACGTACATGGCCTGCTTGAGGGCCGTCATGCAGCAAACCGTGGAACAATAGGGCAGATGCTCCTGGTCGCGGGAACCCGCGCACAGTACAAAAGCCACACTTTGGAGCTTTCCGCCGTCAGAGGGTCTCGAGAGATTCCCTGCCCTGGCCAGATCCTCCATTTCCACGGTGGTTATCACGTTGGGGCTCTTGCCGTAGCCCAAGTGACCCAATCTGTTGGGATCGTAAGGCTCGAAGCCCGTGGCCAGGACTATGGAGCCAACCTTCTCCTGGATCACCTCCTCGCCCTTTCGGATAAAGGCCTGGAACATGCCGGGGGCCCCCTCAATTCGCTCTATGCTGGAAGAGCAATGGATGCTCACACGGGACTCCCTCTTGAGGGACTCGGCCAGCCTCTCCCACACAGGCTCTTCCAGCTCCCTGTAAGGAGGTGCCTCGGGATATTGCTTGAAGAGCCTGGCAGCAAACCCTCCCAGGCCTGCTTCCCTTTCCACAAGGACCGCCTCGTACCCTGCCTTGGCCGCCTCCAAAGCGGCTGTCATGCCCGTGACCCCTCCTCCCAGCACAAGGATCCTCTTGTTGATCTCCTCGCTGTACGGGACAAGCAGCTCCATGTTCTGGAGCCTTGCAGCCCCCATGCGGAGCTGGTCCTCGGCCATCATTTGCACGTCCTCGTCCACTTTCTGGGCCTCGGTCCCTGGCTGCCTGTGGCTCCATACCACCTGCTCCCTCAAGTTGACTCGCTCCACGAGAACTTCCCTGGGGTCGAAGCAAAATGCCTCGGTCTTGGCCCGAGGGGAGCAGGCTGCTATGAGCAGCGCGTTGATGCCTTCGGAGGCCATGTCCTGCTTGATCAAGGCAAGGGCTTCCGGCCCGCACAACATCTCCGAAGTCCTGCACAGGACGGCCTTGCAGTCCCCCTTGGCCACCTTGGCCAGCTGCTCCATGTCCAGCCCGTCGCCTATTGCGCATCCAGTGCAGAGATATGCACCTATCTTACGATCCATGGGTTCACCTCCTCACCGCAGACTGGATGGCCTTGAGGGCTGCACTGGTGGCATCCTGCACGGTGGCAGAGACCTCCATAGGCTTCTTGGCACACCCGGCCCCGTATACCCCGGCCGCATCCAGCACAAATCCGTCTTCGTCGCAGTTGAGCTGTATTCCCGACGGCCTTTCCTGGGCAGTGGTAGGCATCATTCCTGTGGCCAACACCACGAGGTCCGCCATGGTGCGGGAAATTTTTCCAGAGGCAGTGATCTCGGCCTCCACTATGGGGTCGTGCCTGACAGGATCCTCTGTAATGCGGGCCACCTTTCCCTTGATGAGATGCACGTTGGGATCTGCCTGCACAGCGCTGAGCAGGTCCTCGTTCCTGCCCAGGGCTCTGAGATCTATGTAATACACGTAAACCTGGGAGTCGGGATATTGCTTGCGCACGTACTGCACCTGCTTGAGAGTGGCCGAACAACAAACCCTCGAGCAAAAGCGCAGGTGATTCTCATCCCTTTGTCCCGCACACTGGCAGAAAACCACTGTGTGGGGAGGCTTCCCGTCCGAAGGCCTCAGCACCTTGCCCTGGGTGGGGCCGTTGGCAGCATGTAGCCTCTCCATCATCACATTGGTGATCACGTTGGGGGCCTTGCCAAAAGCCAGGTTCTCCATTCGGGTTGCGTCATAGGGCTCCCAGCCCGTGGCAACCACTATGGAGGCCACCCGCAGATCCACTGTCACAGGAGCCATCTCCAGCTCAATGGCCCCGTAAGGACATGCCTCCCGACACCTGAGAGCCTCCTGTGTCCCGATTATTTCCGGGGCCAGCACATATCTCATGGGAAAGGCCATCTCGTGGGGAAGGTAAGCAGCCTTGATGTTTTTCATGCCGTAGTTGAAGGGATCCGGGATCTCTGTCTGGCACACCTCGCCGCATTTCCCGCAGGCCGTGCACCTCTCATTCACATATCTTGGGTTTATGCGCACCTTTACCTGGAAATCCCCTTCCATTCCCTTGACTTCCACCACCTCGGCCATGGTGAAGTAGCGAATCAGGGGATTTGCCTTTATTCTGCGGAAGTTGATCTCCATGCCACAGCTGGGCGGACAGAACTTGGGGAAGTACTGGTCAAACCTAACCACTCTCCCCCCCAGGTAAGGCTCCTTTTCCACAATAAACACCGGCACGCCCACCTCAGCGGCCTCTATGGCGGCCGTGAGTCCGGCGATCCCAGCCCCGATCACCAGCACACCCTGCCCTCTCTCCTCTGCCATTTCTTCCCTCCCTTGGAGACCGTCTGGATCCGGCCAGGTGGAGCCGGGGCCTTCCCCGAGCCCGCGGCCGGAGCCCTCGGTGAGTTCGGGGATTCTTGAGGCCTCAGATTTCCACTCCTGGATCTTTTGCGATATGCCCCTTGGGGACTGCTCTAGGAGCTGTTAACAAAAACAACAGATTCCCCGATCTCCGCCCCTCTCCCCAAAGGGCCGACCCCATGAGAGAATGTCCGGCCCCTTGGGGGGAGCGGCAGGTCTTGTTCACCGCCTTCTCCCAAAACAAGGCTCCAGGCACCCCTTTTGGGGGGAGCCTGGAGCCGTTCTGCCTCCACCGGTCAAGCCGGCGGAAAAACCGCATATATCCTGTGGCTGCTCACTTCTGCGCTGTGATGAAATTCAGAACCGGCCTCTTCATCATCTCCCACTTGTCTGTCTTGGGATCCCACTTGCAGTTGACGAAGACCTTCCAGTTCTTCTCGTCCATGTTGGGGAAGTCCGCGCGGAAGTAGTACCCAGGCCACCTGGTCTCCTCCCTGAACAGGATGGAGCGCATGTGGGCCTCGGCCTGCCACATCCTCTGCACATTCTCCCAGCAGCGCATGAGCTCGTGCAGATCCGCTGCGGCCAGCTTCTCGGAGTCCTCCTTCAGGAACTGCAGGAGCTCCAGACCCCTCTCCAGCATCTTGGCGCTGGTGGTGAAATCAGCTGAATAACCGCCCGAGTATTCGTCCATGATCTTCTGGAGCCTGAACATGAACATCTTGGGCTTGATGTAGTTGGGGTTTATGTCCGGATTGTCAGAGAGGTCCTTGTGCTGCTCGTAGAGCGCCAGGGGCCTCAGGATTCGCTCCTTGAGGGTCTCCACCTGCTTGGGATCCACCTTGGGCTGATCCGGGTTGTCCACTATGAAGGCCAAGGCGCCTTTGGCAGCTATGCGGCCCTCTGCGTGGGAGCCGTCGGAGAACTTGTGGCTGGAAGCCCCCGAGGCATCGCCCGCGCAAAACATTCCCTTGACTGTTGCCATGCGGTTGTAGCCCCAGAAGTACTCGGGCGGAGCCACGTCCTGTGGGCCGCTGACCCAGGCCCCTGATGCCCCTGAGTGGGAGCCGATGAAGTAAGGCTCGCAGGCAAAGATCTCTGAGCCCTTCTCCTCGGGCTGGATGTTCTGGGCAGCCCAGAGAATGGCCTGGGAAATGGTCATGTCCAGGAAGTCCTCCCATGCCTCGGCCTCAAGCTCCTTCAGCTTCTTCTTGGCAGCCTTCTCATCCCCGGAGGACTGGGCGATCTTCTGGATGGCTTCCTCTGTCCTCATGTAGATGGGGCCCTTGCCTTCCTTCATGTCCAGCATGCCCAGCCAGTTTCTGAGGTTGGCCGGAATTGGCTTGGCCAGCCCGTAAGGAGCCCACTTCTCCAGCTCGTCCTTGCGCTCCACCATGTAGTCCCCGCCGAAGGCGTTGGTGGCCCTGGACTTGAAAAGCAGGAACCAGGCGCCCACAGGCCCGTAGGCGTCCTTGAACCTGACAGGGATGAACCTCACCTCCTGGCAGGTCATCTCGGCACCGGCCTTTATGGTGAAATAAGCGCTGGAGCCACTGTTGAAGGGAGGATACCAGGAGCGGCCAAGACCCTCACCCACGGAACGGGGACGGAAAACATGCACAGCACCGCCCATGGCCACCAGCACTGCCTTGGCCTTGAACACATAGAACTTGTTCTCCCTGACGCTGAAACCCACCGCACCGGCGATGCGATCACCGTCCATGAGTGGCTCGACGATGAAGACTCTCTCGTAGATCTCCGCCCCGGCTTCCTTCAGGGCGTTCTTGGCAGCCTCGGCAACCACCACTTTGTAGGACTCGCCGTTGATCATGAGCTGCCAGCGCCCTTCGTGCACGTACTTGCCGTTTTCGTCTTTCCAGATGGGCAGGCCCCATTTCTCGAACAGGTGAACGGTGGAGTCGACATGCCTGGCTATGTCGTACACCAAGTCCTCTCGGGTGATGCCCATCAAGTCGGTGCGTACGTAATCCACGTACTGCTCCGGGGTGTTGTCCCCCTCACCAACGCCCACATACTGGTTCAGGGCTGAAAGACCCATGGCCACGGCGCCGCTCCTGTCCATGGCTGCCTTGTCCACCAGGGCTATTTTCAGTCCCTTTTTCTTGGCCCAGTAGGACGCCTCAACAGCTGCGCCGCAGGCCGCCATGCCTCCGCCGCAGATCAGCAGATCGGTTGTCACCTCTACAGTTTCAAAATTCTGCATGGATTTCACCTCCTTGGGTGTCCTGGGAAGCACACGGTGTTACTTCTTCAGCGTCGGCACCTCTTTGAGCCACAAAGAGGCCGGTTCTGTGAACAGAACCGGGCTCTTGAGGTCGTCCGAGCCGGTCTCCCATCCTCCATCGGGCTGAGCAGATCCCTCGGGGGTTGTGCGGATGGGGAACTTGAATCTCTTGATCATGCCATTGCGGAACTTCACTGTCCACATGATGGAATCCGAGCTTCTCAGGGGCACCACAGAAGCTCCCATGGGAACGAAATCAGCATACCCGCGGACGTCAACAGCCTGCTGGGGGCAGATCTTTACACAGTTGTAGCACTCCCAGCACATCTCAGGGGCCCTGTTGTAAGCCTTCATGGTGTCCTTGTTGAGGACCATGAGATCATTGGGGCAGATGTACTGGCAGGCTGTCTTGTCCTGTCCCTTACACCCGTCGCATTTCTCCAGAATCACATAGCTTGGCATCAGTTCTCCTCCTCACAGACAGGTCTTTTGGGTGAACTGTTCATGACTCCACTCCCACCCTGAATTGGAACCTCTATACCCGCTTTCACCTCCTTTCCCGCCTAGAACCCGAAGGGGGCTTCGGCAAGACTCACTTATTTGAGGAACTCCCCAATGACATCCACCTTCTTCTTCTGCACTATGAGATCAAAGATCTGATCCTTCACAGCCTTGGGAAGCAGCTCAATGCTCTTGGTGGTGGCGCTGTCGAACTTGGCCATGGGATAACGCTTCAGAAGCTCGTCGCGCTGCTCGGCTGTGGTGGGGACCCTCAGAACCTTGAGCCCTGCCAGCATCTCCTGGCAAAGATCAGCAAGGCCTGCAGCCTGAAGCTTGGCGTAACGTTCCTCGTTGATCCAAACATTGATGGGAAAGGTCTCGGCCATCTCTTCTCTCCTCCTCTCGGACGCGCTCTAGAGCTTGGGGAAAGTGAAGACTGGGTTACGGTTCTCCAGATACTTCTGGGTCACGAAAGCATCCCCCTGCCCATACTTCTCTGCGCACTCCAGAATCAGGTCGAAAACCTCGGGCCTGAATATGAGCCTGGGGGGCTTCACCCCGTCTTGAATTATGCTCCTGATGAGGGTCCCGCTAAAATTCTGGATCTGGTCCTTGTGGGCGCAAAGCCCCATATAGGTGACCTCGGCGCAAACAGGGCAGTACCACCACTCCAGCACCCTCACAGGTTTGATATTGAGGTCTTTTTCCGAAAACTTGTCAAAGATCCTGTGGGCATCATATGGGTCATAGTAGGTGCCCACACCGGCGTGATCCCTGCCGAACATGTGGTGTGTGATCCCCAGGTTGGCCCTCAGAGCCGCGTGGAACACAGCTTCCCTGGGCCCAGCATAGCGCATGTCCCACAAGGAGATGGAGGTGAGATGCACGTCCTCCCTGAAGTATCCGGCCTTTCTGAGCACGTCGTGGCAAAGCACAATTGCCTCGTCTATATAGTCCCCGGGCCTCTTCTCGCCTATTATGGCATTGACCACAACCCCCACCACCATCTTCTCCACGGGCAGCTCCCCGTAGGCCGAAAGCCAGGAGCCCTTCATTAGCCATTCGTGGCCGGTATGGGGCACGTTCCTGGTCTGGTGGGCCACCGTCCGGATCCAGCCCTTTTCTTTTATCCTTTTTCTCATCTCCAGAGGGGTCAGGAAGAAGGGAGTGAAAGGTTCGTTGATGATGGGCCTGCTCACCATGGTGATCTTCCCACCCAGGAACTTGTCTTTGTACCGATAGGTTCGCTTGACCCCCGGGTGCTTTTCCTCGGTGGTACCGTACACGTCCTTGGCCATCTCCTGTTTGTTGTAATCGTAGATCTCCTCTATCTCGAAAATGGCTATGGGAGCGTTTTGGTACGTGAGAAGCACACTGTCTCCGGCCTTGATGCCGTAATCCGCAATTTCCTTGTCCGAGAGGTCAAACACTATGGGAATGCTCCAGATTGTGCCGTCGGTCAGCCTCATGTTCTTGCACACGCTCTCCACATCGGCTTTTTTCATGAAGCCCTCCAGTGGAGAGAAGAAACCATATGCAATGTCAATGACCTCCACGGCCATCTGTTCCCGAACCGGGATCTCCTTCAACCCCTTGATCTTTTCCTTGGCCGTACCCGGATCCAGGATTCGCTCCACAATGGGCTTTCCGCCGTGACCTATCTCACTCATATCCACCTCTCCTTTCCCTCGCCTCTGGATTTTGGGAAAACTTCCTTGCCACGGGGCCGACAAATGGAACAGAGGGCAAAATAAGCTACACCCCTCTGAGCCAGATTCCCATCTGCCCGGCTCAGCCGGCCTTTGCCCTTAGTCCATTCTCAGAAAGAAAATCAGGAGAGACCGAACCCATCCTCCTCAAGATCCTCTGTGATCCCTCTCCAGCCTGGACCAAGCTCCCAGCCGGTCCTCAACTTCAACACCAATCTCCGCCCAAATCCCCGCTTTCTCCACCAGCCCCACAGCCAGCCCCACCTCTGCCTTGCGCACTGCTTCCAGCCCCAGCCTCCGCTTCCACTCCAGATGTCTCACGCGTCCCTATTCAGTTCAGATCCCAGCCTCAGAAACCGCCTCAGCCCCAACAGGTCCGGCCCCTCCCAGAAAAGCATACTGTGTTTTGGATGCTTGCAAATCCTGTGCCCTCGGCCTTGGCTGGCTCAAAGATCCGCAATCACTGGGTTTTCACCCCTCCTGGATTTGGGGCCTTGTCCATCCCATGTAGGAATTCCCTACACTAGCCATCTTCCTTAGCCAAACAAAATCAAATATTTGGCCTGTCTGTAGAACTCCTCAACACATGTTGTTTTTCTCAACACAGCCCAACCTGTTCAAATCAGAACAGTGCTTTTTCGTCCCGAGAGGTACCTTGAGAGGGCAGCCCTGTCTGCCTGGGAAATCTCCACAAAGCGAAGCCCCACAACATAGCGGGATTCCGCGGGTGACACCCTCTCGTACCAGACCGTTTCCCCCACCGCGCGAACCGTCCCCACCTCCGGCAACTGCATTTGCAGATAGACCCTGTTACGTTGTGCAGGATGCTGATCATAAGAGATGTGAAGACCGTCGGCAACTATCTGGTTGGTTTCAAGGCAGACGCCTTGGAGCCCCAGATCCCTCATTTTCCCTTCCAGGGGCTCTGAAACCTTGGTCTCCGGGCCCTCCCTAACGATCCTGAAGCGCACTCGACCACTCAAGGAAACTCGAGCCCCCAGGCACCTGTTTTCCCCGTCCAACTCTGCCTCCCCACCCCGGCCCACAAGAAGCCATGAATACCAAACACACAGGGGCCTTGCAAGCCCCAAGCCCCGGCTCTCACCTTGCCCGTTCCAAAGGACCTGGGGATGCCCGATAGTATCT
>JBBIOJ010000048.1:0-26731 GCA_037443445.1 Desulfarculaceae bacterium
CGCCGACTGGCCTTCCACCAGCTCGGGACTCAGACAGCTTTCAGGACACACGCCCGCATTATCCACGATTGGCAAATAATGCGGGCTGTTAGAGAATTGTATGCGACTTGGACTTCCCAGCTTTTTTAATCAGCTGGCTTGGCCGCTTTACGGGGTAATCCCCAGGGCCTTCAAATCCTCGCTGGCCAGTGCATAGGACACTGGATAAAAACCGTCTTTTATAACAACTTGTTGCCCAGCCTTTGAAAGAACGTACTTGAGGAACTCCGCGCGCAAGGGATCCAACTGGGCTTTGGGAGAATGGTTCAAGTATATATATAGGAAACGGGCCAGGGGATAGTCCCCTGCGTAGGCTGTGTCAGCCTCGGCCTTAAAACACTGGGCCCCGTCTTTGGCTGATATGGCGACAGCCTTTACATCTGCTGTCTTGTATCCAATGCCAGAATAACCAATGGCAAAACGATCTGAAGCCACCCCTTGCACCACTGCCGAAGAACCGGGCTGTTCCTTCACGGTATCCTTGTAATCCCCACCGAAAAGAGCCACTTCCTTGAAATACCCGTAGGTGCCGGAAGCGGAATTGCGTCCATACAGGGATATAGGCTTGGTAGCCCACTCACCCTTGAGCCCCAAGTCACCCCAGGTGGTTATGTCCTTGGCAGCTCCACTTTTCCTGGTCTTGGAAAAAACGGCGTCCACCTGTGGAAGGCTCAGGCACTTGATGGGATTGTCCTTGTGAACGAACACAGCCAGAGCATCCACCGCCACTCGCGCCCTTGCCGGTTTGTACCCGTATTTTTTCTCAAACTCCTCTATCTCCTTGGCCTTCATCTCCCTGGACATGGGGCCGAATTGGGCCGTTCCGGCTACAAGGGCAGGAGGAGCCGTGGAAGAACCCTTCCCCTCTATCTCGATCTTCACCCCCGGATAAAAGGACCTGAAACCTTCAGCCCAAAAGGTCATGAGGTTGTTCAGGGTGTCAGAGCCTATGGACTTGATGGTGCCTGAAACTCCCTGGGCCGGCTTGTAAGCATGGAGCTTGGGGTCCAGATCCACCGCCACGGCCCCGGCCGCAACGCCAAAAAATCCAAAGATCCCCATGAGTGCCAAAAGCTTCTTCATTCCACCACCTCCAGTCAGGAAATCATGCCCTGGATCTAACCTTCCCAGGAATCTGTGATTAGCATAGAGAAGCCATGTTACATCTAGGTTACAGGCAAATGACGTTTTCCTGATGGATCTAGTCACTCACTTCCTCAGGAAGAAAACCCGTCCCTGGCCTTTTTGTCCAAGGCAGGCGGCCTTCACTCCTGGGAAAGACAAGGGCTCAACTCAGCGGAAGAAATGGAAACAAAGGCGGAGAGTGCAAAAGGAAGAGGCTAGGCCTTAGCCCGGCTTGTTCAGTCAGGTGGACCCCATTGGGGGCTCATACCCGCAAGCCTTCAAAATGCCTTCAGATTTCTGGACCCAAAACTTCGTTAACCCCAGTATCCACTTTTGGTGAATGACACGAGTCAGGGGTTTGAGTGACAAGGAGCAGCAAAAAGCCCCTTTCGTGGGCCTGCCCGCAACTTGTGGCTCTTGGCTCCCAGAGCAGGCCCCTTCTTGCTATTGATTCCGCCAAGAATCTGGGGAGCCTTCTCCGTGGGCTCTTGGGAATCTCTTTTGCCTCAAGAGTTCTGTTGTGTTGCCCCAGAGGATGCAGCTGGTGGGACAGACCAGGGCACATGCAGGGGCTTGCCCTCTTTGCCTGCGGCTCTTGCATAAATCGCACTTGAGCGCTACCTGCCTTTCCTCGTCAAAACCCATGGCTCCAAAAGGGCATGCCCCCACGCATTCTCTGCATCCTATGCACTCTTTCTCCTCAACAAGCACCGTCCCTTCCTCATCCTTGTAGATGGCCTTCACAGGACATGACTCCAAACAAGGGGCCTTGGCGCAATGGTGACAGTAAACTGGGAGATACCAGGGACTCTTCTCCACAACCCGCACCAGGCCTCCATCGGAGAGCTCCGGCTTCTCCTGTCTGCAGGCCACCTCACAAGCGTGGCACCCGCAGCAGTCCTCTTGGAATATGGCAAGGGATATCTTGTTCATGAAATCGCTTCTCCTTGTTCCTCGCATCGGGAAATATCGCAAAGCAGCACCCGCAGGTTCGTGGCTCCCATAACCGGGTCCAGGGATTCGTAAGAGTCGTCGGTCAACAGGTTTATGTTGGAGATTTCCCAGCCGTGGCCATCTTCCTTCATTTCAGGATACCACCAGCCATGTTCGGCCACCACCACCTTGGGATGGATCCCGTTGTTCAGCCTGGCCCGCTGTCTGACCCGACCCCTGGGGGACTCTATCCAGACCCAGTCCATCTCCTGGATTCCTTTCTCACGGGCCGTCTCCGGATGAATCTCCACTATGGGGTACGGCCTGATCTGCCTAAGCCAAGGGACCTGTCGGTTGGCGGAGTGGAAGAAAACCGGGATCCTCAGGCCTGAGTTGAGTATATAAGGGTACTTCTTCGCCAGGTCTGGCCTGGACACAGGGCTCTCGGGGATTTCCGTATACTTGGGCAATGGATCCCTGCCCCATCCTTCCAAGATGGTGGAGTAGATCTCCACCTTCCGGGTGGGCGTGGAAAAGCCTGACTTGCGATACTTGTAATAGGTCATCTCTCCTTGGAGCCAGCCTTTTTCCTTGAACTGCTCCCATGTGAGGCCTGTGGGTTCCAGGATGTAATCCAGGGCTTCCTCCACAGTGTTCCACCACTTCTGCCCCATCCTCTTGCCCAACTCCAGGAAGATCTTGTGGTCCTGCCAGGCTTCCCCTATCTCCACCACCTTTTGCCTGGCCAGCACATAACCGTGGAATTTCCAGTTTTCGGAAACGTGATCCTGCTCCAGCCATGTCCCTGCCGGGAGAAAAACATGGGCCAGCTCAGCGGTGGGGGTGAGAAAAAGATCCGCCACAGCAAGGAACTCCAGTTTCCTGAGGGCCTGGTAAATTTCCCTTGCATTGGCCCCTGTCACCACTGGATTGGTTCCCACCAGAATGCCCGCCCTGAGGGGATATGGTTTTCCCTCGGTTATCGCCTCCCAGGCCACCTTGGGGGTGATGATGGTCATCCTGGCGGCCAGCTTGTACTGATCTCCTCCCAGCCTGAGCCTTCTCTTTTCCTCGGGGAGGGCCTCGTGCGCCGAGAACTGCGAGACTGTTCTAACAGGGGGGGGAACCCGGAAAACATTTCCTCCTGGTGCGTCAAGGTTGCCTGTGACCGCCATGAGGCCGATGGCTGCTCTGGTGAAGTCAGTGCAATTAATGTTCTGCTCTGTAGGAACCCCCCAATGGATACCTGCCGGTCTGGTCAGAGCATACATTCTGGCCGCCTCTCTTATGAGTCGGGAGGGGATCCAGGTTATCTTCTCGACAGACTCAGGAGCATACTGTTTCACCCTTTCCACCAAGGGCTCCCAGCCGTGAACGTAATTCTCCACAAACTCTTTGTCGTAGAGGCCTTCCTCCACTATCACATGCAAGAAGCCCAGGGCCAGGGCTGCATCTGTGCCTGGCCGGATCTGGAGCCAGAGGTGCGCCTTCCTGGTGTAGAAGTTTTCCCTCGGATCTATAACTATGAGCCTTGCTCCTGCCTTGTATGCCTTCCAGAAGTCGACGCCCTTGTATTCGTCCGGGTTGGTCCAAAGTGGATTCACCCCCCAAAGCACTATGCACTTGGGCTCTCCTGCATAGTCACAGACCGGAAAACGTCCGCAAGTGATCAGGGAGGCTCCTATGCGCGAGAGGTAGCACATGTGGCCTGCCGTGAGTACATTGGGGGTGCCCAGCATGTTTCCAAATCTGGAGAAGTGGCTCTCGTAATCTCTTCCGGTCCCCTGGCCGATGAACAGGGACTCAGGACCATTTTCCCGCATGACTTTCTTGAACCGGGCCGCAATGGTGTCCAAAGCTTCATCCCAGCTGACCCGCTTCCAACCGGCCTCTGTCTTCTTCATGGGATGAACTATCCGATCCGGGTGGTAAGCCAACTGGGTTATGGCCAAGCCTTTGCTGCACAGGGCACCTCGGCTGATAGGTGAGTCAGGATCACCCTCTATTTTCAAGACCTTATTGCCTTGCACGTGGGCGATCACCCCGCATCCCCCGTGGCAGCTTCTACAAACCGTTCTTACTTTCTTTACATCTTTCATCCAAACCTCCTGACACAGGTCACTGGCATCTGCACTCTTGTCCGGCCCCTAGGCTTTGGGGGATATTGTCAGCCTCCAATTTCCCCCTTGGGGTCTCCCACAAGGAGGCATGCCTTCTATGCCCCGGCCTCATCCCTTCCAGGTCTTAACTGCCCATGAAAAAGTTGGGTAGAAAAAGGGTTATACCCGGGAAGAGAAACAGAAGAGCCGCGCAAGCCACTAGTCCAATCAGGAAAGGGAGAACCCCCCGGTAGATCACATGGAAGGGCACCCCTGTTATGTGTTTCACCACAAAGACACAGATGGCCACAGGAGGGATGATGACCCCTATCATGATGGTGATACCTATCATGATTCCGAACCAGATGGGATCGTAGCCCAAATTCAAAACAGCAGGGTAGAAGATGGGAGTGGCAAGGATCATGAAAGCCAGGTCATCTATGAATGAACCACCCACAAGGTAGACCAGAATAATGAGCACCATGATCAAGGAGCGATGCAGGGGAAGGGCCGTGATCCAGTCCGCCGCAATAAATGGGATCTCGGTGATGGCCAGGAAGTGCCCCAGCACATTGGAGCCAAAAATCAGAAGCAGCACCATACAGGCGGTCCTTAGAGACTCATCGAAGGACTTGACCAGTTTCCTGAAGCCAAGCTCCCTCCTTGCCGCAGCCAGTGCCAGCACTCCCACAGTACCTATGGTCCCGGCCTCTGTAGGACTGAAAATACCTTGCATCATTCCTCCGATAACCATAAAGAAAATGGCTCCGACCCAGAAAAATTCCGGCATGGCTCTCAGCCGTTCCGGCCAGGAGGCCTTCTTCCCTCGCGGGGCCAGGCTAGGTGTAATTCTTGCCCACGCGTATATGATCAGAATGAAAAAAAAGGATATGAGAAGACCCGGGACTATTCCGGCAAGGAAGAGCCGCCCTATGGACTGCTCCACCACGATCCCGTAGATGATGAGCACCAGGCTGGGCGGGATCAGCATTCCCAGGGTTCCCACAGAGGCCACTATGCCTGTGGAGAGCCTCTTGTCGTAACCGTAGCGATCCATTTCCGGTATGGCCACCCCGGCAAAGGTGGCGGCAGTAGCCAGGGTGGAGCCACACATGGCCTTGAAAAGAGTTGCCCCCACCACCGTGGTCATGGCCAACCCGCCGGGTATCTGACCCACGAACTTGTGGGAAGCCATGTAAAGCCGCTGGGCTATGTTGGAGTTTGATGCAACCTGCCCCATTAGGACGAAAAGCGGAATCACCGTGAACCCGTATGTAGTAAAGGTATCAAAAAAGTCCTTGACCAGAAGATTCGCTGCAGCATGAAAATTCACAAGATATGCAAATCCCGCAAACCCTATGATGGCCATGGCCAAAGCCAACTCTATCCCGGACAGAAACAGGATCATCAGGGCCAAAAGCCCAACTATCCCGGTCGAGGTTTCACTCATTCCTGCCTCTCCCCAGAAGTTTCCCCAGCTGGCACAAAAGTGTGACTGACTCCAGAAGACAACTCAAAGCAAGCCCAAAAGTTATTGGATAGTAAGGAATCTTCAGCCCGGCGCTCACCTCCCCTGTTCGGATGAGGTCTAGTCCATACAAGACAAAGTTGTATCCGATGAGGAGAAAGAGCAAAGAACCCATGGCAGTGGTCAAAGCCTTCAGGCAGGTGTTCCACCTGGGTGGAAGCCTCTTGATGAGGAAATCCACGAAGATGTGCACCTGTGCCAGGGAGGAGTAAGGAATGGCAAAACCTATGACTATGGCTCCCGAAAAACAAACCAACTCGATGGAGCCCACTATTGGTCTTCCCAGTCCTCTCATGAGAATGTCTGTGAGGGTCAAGAGTATCATGAAGGCCAGGCCGAGCCCTGCCAACACATGAAACGAAAGGTCCAGTTTGTATATCATTTCGGCCAAGCGCTTCAAGGATGCCTCCCCGCCTGCGGCATGGAGGTGGCCGGCAAGAAGCCCACCGGCCCACCTACCCACAGGGCCTCTGGCAAGATAGCTCTTTAAGGATTCTTCTTAAGATATTCCTGGCAGAAACTCAGGGCCTCCTTTGCCGGAAGACCCTTGGCGCTCACTGCCTTCACCCAGTTGTCCAAAACAGGCTTCATCTTCTCTGCTGTTTTCTCTTGCTCCTCCTTGGAGGCTGCAACCACCTTGACCCCTTTCTGGATTGCGAACTCCTTTGCCTCCTTGTCAAGCTGATCCCACAACTGGGCCTGTTTCTCGTTCCATTCCTCGTTGATCTTTTCAATGGCTTTTCGGTCAGCCTCTGATATGCTGTTCCACTTTTCCTTGTTCATGATCACGTAAATCGGGCTGGTGTAGGAAACCCCGTAGTTCTCTATGCTGCACTTAACCACCTCGGCAAATTTCCAGCCTTTGAGAGCCTCAAACGGAAGCAGGATCCCTTCCAGAAGCCCTTTTTGTAGGGCATCGTAAGTCTCGGTTATGGGCAACGTGACTGGAGCCCCTCCGAAGGCAGAGACAATTTCGGCATTTTCGGCATTGGCTTTTATCCTGAGCCCCTTGACCTCCTCAACGGAGGAAATGAGTTTCTTGGTGTGGAAGAAGCCCGGGCCGTGACCATGCAGGTACATGACCTGCACATCCTCGAATTCCTTTGGTTTGAAATGCTTGTAATAGGCATTGCTTAGCCTTGTGGCCTGCGACCCGCTCCTGTATCCCAAGGGGAGGGTGAGCACACCGCTTAGAGGCAGCCGGCCTGGAGCGTAAGCCAGCAGGCTCTGCCCCACATCCACGATGCCCTTCACAACGCTGTCGTAGGTCTGCATGGGAGGGGTGAGGGTGCTGCCCGGGAAGTAGGAAAAGGTGACTCTGCCCTCTGTGGCCTTCTCTATGGCCTTGCACCACTCCTCAGAAAGCTTGCTGATGGGATGCACGGGCGGAAAGAAATTGGAGTACTTGAGCTTGAGGGTCTTTTCCTGCGCCATGGCTGATGCCAGGAAACAGAATGAAAGGGTTAGAACCGGGAGGCACCGAAGCAATCTGGGGATCATCATTTTGACTCCTCCTTTCTTTGGCGGCCTTGGCCGCGGGAAATAGCCCTCTTGCCTCCTTCTCTTGCCTCTTGGTGTGTTTCTGGCCAGGGGCCCTTCCCCCAGGAGCTTTCCAGGAACTTCCTCTTGATCTCTCTTTTGAGGATCTTCCCGGCAGGGCTCTTGGGCAGGTCCTGCACCAGGATGTATTCCTTGGGCACCTTGAAGGGAGACAGGCGGGACTTGAGGAAGCTCTTCACCTCTTGAGGCACCACTCTGGAGCCCGGCCTTGGGACTATGAATGCGGTCACACGCTCTCCCCATTCCTGGTCTGGCAGGCCAACCACAGCGCAGGATTCCACCTCCGGCAAGCTGTACAAGAGCTCTTCCACCTCCCGGGGGTACACGTTCTCACCCCCGGTGATTATGAGCTCCTTGATCCGGTCCACCACGTAAAGATATCTGTTCTGGTCCCAACGACCCACGTCGCCTGAACGAAGCCATCCATCACTGTGAAATGCGGCAACGGTGCCCTCTGGGTTGTTAAGATATCCTTTCATTACCACCGGGCCCCGCACACATATCTCGCCCGGCTCCCCTGGCCCAAGAGGCGCTCCAGTTTCATCCCTTATTTGCACCTCCACCCCCGGGACAGTTTGGCCCACCGATCCTACAACGTGCCGGTAGTAATGGTTGTACGTGACCGGCATGGCCTCGGTCATGCCATAGGACTCGGCTATGGTTATGCCCGTGAGCTCCTTCCATTTCACGACCGTGTCCATGGCCATGCTGGCTGCTGCCGAAAAGCAGTAGCGAAGGTTCCCCAGTCTTTCCCCCAGGTCACCCACTCCCAGGAGCCGCATATAAACCGTTGGCACTGCATAGAACTTTGTGACCCTGCCCGCTTGGGTAGCCTCCAGAATTTGATCCAAGTCGAAACCCTGCATTATTTCCAGGCAACCGGCACTCACGATGGTGGCATTCATTATGTGGATTTGCCCGAAGACATGATTGAAAGGCATGAAGCACAAGGCGCAGTCCTTCTCTGTGGAGCGCTCGAAGTGGGCTATGCTGTGGCTCGAGAAATCAATTCCCTCATGACTGAGCATGACTCCCTTGGGAACCCCGGTTGTGCCTCCGGTGTAAAGCACAGCGGCCGTGTCTTTCCGGTCTGTGTCGAGGGCCTCAAAAGACGGGGTTCCCATTTCCATGAGTCTGGGGAGATCCACATCCCCATCAGGACAGATAACCTTTTCCAGCCCCCCCGGTTCCCTGAGCTTCTCCAGGGCCCCTAGTTTGGATCCCTCGGTGAACACAGCTCGAGGTCTGCAATGCTCCACCAGTCGGGTAAGCTCATCTTGCGTGAGCATGTGGGACAGGGTCACGGCCACACACCCTGCCTTGAGCACTCCATAATAGAAAACAACCCACTCCAGGGAGTTGGGGGCGTACAAGGCCACCTGCTCCCCTGGTCTCAAGCCCATCCTGAGCAGGGCAGTGGCCACACGATTGGCTCTCTCGTTGAACTCAGAATAGCTGAGCTCCACAGCTTGCTGCCTAAGTGCCGGTCTGTGGGGGAAAAAAGCCGCTGAGGTCTCCAGATTTCTCGCGAAGTTCATGTCTGATACCCGCCAGGATCCAGGTAAATTCCCATTGGCCCCTTGCGGCCCGAAGACCAGTTGCGCTCATCTTCAAAGCGGAACCAGGTCCCGGTGCCTCGGAGACATCAAACCCAGCCTCTCCTAAGAGATAGCTCTCGGCCTTGTTTGTTGGATCGTGGATTGGTATAATATTAGTCCAATCTCCACCTGTCAAGAGGGAAAAAACCTGCTATAATTCAAAAGGCTCCGAGAGGCATCCTCCCACCTGGGGATCGAGGGCATAAGGATGGTCAAGTTCAAACCCGTGAGACAGGGCAGGATATCCGAGGAGATAGCTCAGCAACTGAAGGAATCCATTCTTTCGGGCCTCTTCAAGGCTGGCGACAGGCTGCCTTCTGAGAGGGATCTGGCCGAGCAGTTCAGGGTTAGCAGGGTTGTCATTCGTGAGGCTCTGCGAGCCCTGGAGAATCTGGGTTTCATCCTCACCCGTCAAGGCGCCACCGGAGGGGCTTTTGTCACAGATCTCACCTTTGAACGCCTGGCCCGCGCCTTTGTGGACCTTTTCCTGGCCGGTAAGATCTCCATCCCCGAGATGTACGAGGTAAGGCGCCTTGTGGAACCCGAGGTTGCCAGACTGGCCGCGCATCGCATAAACGAGGATTATGCGATCCTTCTGAAGGAGGCTTTGGAACAGGAGGAGCTTCCGCCTGTTTCCTTTCCAGAGGACTTCGACCGAAAGACAAAGGTGCACCTGCTCTTGGCTCAGATGTGCGGGAACAGGTTTTTCGAGGCCCTTGTGAGGTCAGCCATGGAACTGACCATGAAAGTGATAGAAGCTGTGCGGCCAGACCCAATGTTCATTCATCCGGCCGGGCTGCATCGCCCTGTGGTTGAGGCTGTGCTGGCCGGCAACCCGGAAGCAGCGGCAGAGGCCATGAGAAAGCACACGGCCGAGTTCGGTGAGACCCTCATCCAGATGGAAGCCACCTACCGTGGAAAAGCTCCTCTTTTCCCTTGGGAAGGTCCGAAGGCTGAGCCTGTATCCCATGCCACTGACCCCTCGGTGAGCCCCACTCGGGCCTCGTGAGAAAAGCTAGCCCACTGAACGCCAGCATTCTTGCCCTTACTTGAGGATCCCCGAAAAGACCTTTTTTCTTCCTCTGGCCCCCGCGCGAATTAGAATTGGCCTGCATTTCCCGCGGGCAGTGGATAATACAGACTATTGACAGCTACTGTTTGCATTCACCTCTGGGGGGCGTTTCTGAGCCTTGAGCTCAAGAAAAGCCCCCCAGCTCCTGGCCGGGGGGGGACAACCCTGCTCAGCTCACGGGCGGGGATTCAGAGCCCCCTGGCTGGACAAGAGCAGGTAGAATCATTTTGAAAATGCTCCCTTTGCCAGGGGTGCTTTCCACCTGGAGCCTTCCTCCGTGGCTTTGCACCACATGCTTGACTATGGAAAGGCCGAGTCCCGTGCCGCCCAGGGCCCTGGAGCGGTCCTTGTCCACTCGGTAAAACCTCTCGAAGATGCGGGGAAGATGCTCCGGGGGAATCCCAATACCCGTATCCTCAACTGCAATGTGTGTTTCTGCCCCCTCCACAGTGATCCTTAAAGTGACGCAGCCGCCTGGCTCTGTGTAATTCACCGCGTTTTCCAGGAGGTTCACCAAGGCCTGTTCCAGTTGACGCTCATCCCCCTGCACCAGAGCTGGGGCCTCGGGCAGCTCCTGGCTCAATTGCAGGCCTTTGGCCTCAGCCAGCTCTCTTATGGCCTCCAAGCCGGCTTGGGCCAGGTCTTGCAGCCTGATCAGCTCCCTCCTGGATCCTCCTGCCCTGGATTCCAGTCTGGATAGGTCCAGGAGCTCTTCCAGGATCTTCTGGAGCCTAAGGGCATGGCGGTGGATGATCCCGGCAAAGCGCCCTGCCTGAATGGGATCCTCCAGGGCCCCTTCCAGGAGGGTCTCCACCGAGGCCAGCACAGCTGAAACAGGGGTTCTGAGCTCGTGGGAGACGCTGGCCACCAGGTCCCGTCGCAGTTCCTCCATGCGTTTTCGCTCTGTGACGTCGTGGACCACGGCCACTGCCCCCTTGCCTCCCAACGGAGCCACCTGCACCTCGAGGCTCCTGGGTTGGGCCCCGGTTGTTCTCATTTCCAGAGTCAGGCTCTGGCCGTGGTCCACACACCTCTCCAGGGCTTCCTGCAGGTCCGCCTGTCGGAAAGCCTCTGCTGCAGTTCTTCCAATGGGATCCACTCGGGGCTCCATCAATTTCCACAGGGCCTTGTTGACAAGAAGAATTCTGCCATCTTTGTCTGTGAGCAGCACCCCCTCCACCATGCCCTGGATCAGGGTCTCCAGGTTGTCCCGAGCCTCATTGAGCTCGCGGATCTTCGAGGCCATGTGGGATCCCAGAGCTGTGAGCATTCTGTCAAGCTCTCCCACCCCGGAAACCAGCGCTGGGACTTCCCCTCCCTGGGCCATCTCCTGATTCATTTGTCTGGCTTTTCTGGCAAGATCCCCCAGCTCTCTTTCGGTTGCCGCTGCCACCAGGTGCGAAGCCACCAGACTCAGAACCAAACCCAGAAGCGTTCCGAGAAGAATCACCATGTAGCCCTTTTGGCTTATTGAGGAGAGTTCCTCCAAAGGCATTGCGAGGCGCAGAATCATGCCCGCCCCCCGCTCCGTTTGCCCGATCGAAAAGGCCACATAAAGAAGATCCACTCCCAAGGTGTTGCTGTATCTGACAGAAGTGCCTGCCCCCAGCTGCAAGGCCTCTTTCACCTCAGGGCGATCCCCGTGGTTCTCCAGCAGGGGGATTTGGGCCAGCTCCACCTGGGAATCTCCCACCACATTCCCTTCCGGAAGGATGAAGGTGACCCTCACTTGCAGGCCCCAGCCCAGCCAGTCTGCCAAGGGGTCCATTGCCCTTGAGGAGTTCCACTGTGCCTGCCTGGCATCCAAGAACTCTCTGATTAGAGGCACCTGCCTTGCCAGATGGCTGGAGGCCTGCCTTACCACATCCTTTCGGATCTGGGCCAGCCACCACCAGCCACCCCCTGCCAGGCAAACCACCAAGGCAGTGCATACAAGAAAAACTCTGCTGCGCAAATCAAGCCTTCTAAGCACTGCCCCCCCCGGAGGATTCCCTGAAGTCAGCTTAGCTCAGCTCATTCATTAGGGCCCCGCCCTTTGGAAATCAAAGCCGTACAGCCCTGGGTAGCTTATCATGAGCCACTCGCCCTGGCTCACATTGCGGGCTGAGCAATGGAACAACTTCCAGCAGCCTGAGTGCCGTCCAAAAACTCCTCGTGTCCCTTGCTGCCGGGGAAAGGACCTTGCCCTCCCGACTCAAAACCCTGCTAGCGTTTTGTTGCAGATCCAGGGATTTTTCGATCCCAGTGGCACCGCCATGACTAAATCCAGCTTTTGGCCAGGATCAACCACTGCTCCTGAATGGTCCAGGCTAGCCTCTGAAGCGGTAACCCATTCCCCTCAAGGTCTCTATTCGGCCCTGGGCAGGACCTAGCTTTTGTCTGAGCCTTCTCACATGGGTGTCCACAGTCCTGGCATAGCCCTCATAGGTGTACCCCCAGACCCTGTCCAGGAGGACCTCCCTGCTTTGTATTTTCCCGGCCTGGGAGGCCAGCTGGTACAAGAGTTTGAATTCCGTTGCGGTCAAAGAAACCTCTTTGCCTTCCACCTCCACCTTGAAAGCCTCTGGGTCAATGAGCAGGCCTGGGAAGCGAAGCACTCCCTTGGAATCCTTTTCCTCTTCTGTGCGTCGCAGGACTGCCTTCACGCGAAGCACAAGCTCTTTGGGGCTGAAGGGTTTGGTCAGGTAGTCGTCTGCTCCCAGCTCAAAGCCCACGATGCGATCCACCTCCTCGGCCAGGGCAGTAAGCATTATCACGGGGATACTCTTGGTCTCCTTATTCTGCCTGATTCGGCGGCAGACTTCCTTCCCGTCCAACTTTGGGAGCATTATGTCCAGGACCACCAGATCTGGCCTCTTGCCTGAAACCAAAGCCATGGCCTCCTCGCCGTGGCGGGCCTTGAGAACTCGAAAACCTGCCCTCTCAAGGTTGTACGCCACAAGCTCCAGGATATCCTCCTCGTCCTCCACAACCAGCACCGTCTGCTCTTTCACCCCAAGGCCTCCATCCTGACCTACATGATTCCCACAGGATCTGGACTCAGGGGGCTAAGGCCCCAGGGGCCCTCACCGCACCTCCTAATCCAATTCGAGATCTTTCAAGCATCACCAAGAGCCCGCTATATTCTTGAACAGCCTGAGCCAGCCCAGATTCACCCCCTCCTCGGCTGGAGTTTCACTCCTACCATCTTACAACACTCGTGAGACGCAAAGGTATCCGAAATGCTACAAGTAAGTGACAATTCCCTGCTGGATCCTTACGGGAAACCCGGCCCGGGAAAATTCAGATGCCAAGAAAACCACGGGCTGCCTTGAGCCCTCGGCCGGGCCCAAGGGCAACCTCCCAGGAGGTGGGAGCTTGCAGATCTCAGGGGGAAAGACTTATTCTTCCCATGCAATGTTTCAGGTGAAAGGCTGTGGTAAGATACACCCATACCAGCAAGAGGAGGTTCAAAAAAGAGATGAGCAGGCAAGTCGTCTCCAGCCCCAAAGCCCCAACTCCCATAGGCCCTTATGTACAGGGAATTCTGGCCGGAGAACTCTTGTTCACCTCCGGGCAGATAGGCATAGATCCCCGCAGCGGCCAACTGGTACAAGGAGGAGTACAGGCAGAGGCGGAACAAGTCTTCAAGTCGCTCTTGGCCATCTTGGAGGCTGCCGGCTCTTGCCCGGAGCAGGTGCTCAAGGTGAATCTTTATTTGAGAAACTTGGAAGATTTTCCCCTGGTGAACGAGATATACAAGCGATTTTTCGGGGCCAGCCCTCCAGCACGTACTACCGTCCAGGTCTCGGGGCTCCCCATGGGAGCGACTCTGGAGGCTGATCTCGTGGCAAAGGTTGGGAAGTCGGCCTGAGAGGAGCTTCTGTGGCGCAGATCATTCATTTTCAAGAGAGAACCCCTGAGGCCAAGAGAGGGCAACTCCTGGCCAGGTGGGCTTTGGAAATGGGTTATGGGATTTCTCCTCGGGCCACCTTGGCAGACCTCCCGGACAGGTTGCTTCTTGCTCTGGCCGAGTCAGACCCCAGGGGTGAAAGCCTCCTGGAGGAACTGGTATGCCTCCTGCTCCTGGGAAAGAGGCAAGCTGTGACAGCCCTGCCTCCCCAGATGAGAATGCGAATCCTGGAGTTTTCCTTGCTCCTTCTAGACCTGGTCCGCTTTGAGTGCATGGCACGTGTCCATTGGATCGAACCGCAGGCTGCAAGGCAATTCCCTCTGGTGGGGATTCTCTCCAAGGAACCCGGTGAATTCAAGCGCTTGAAAGAACCGGCCGGGCTGACAAAGGACCACCCCCATTTCCACAAGTTCCAGGCCTTGCCTATGGTGGAAAGGGAAGCCTTTGTGCGCAGAATGATTCCTCAAGCCCTGGAGCTTTTCAGGCGAAGGCTCACCCAAAGCTGCTGAAAATGTGGGAATCCCCACAAGAGATACCTTGACAGGCCGGGGTTGGATAATTAGAAAAATTCTGTGTGACACCCCCCGGCAGGGCCGGATTCTGGAGGACGGGAGGAGCCGAACATGCCTGTGTACGAGTACCGCTGCAAGAAGTGCAAGAAAGAGTTCACGGTGACCATGTCTATTTCGGAGAAGGACAACAAGAAGGTGACCTGTCCATCCTGCAAGAAATCAAGTGTGGAACAGCTCATAACCCCTTTCATGACCAAGACCTCTCGAAAGAGCTAAGCTTCCCCAAAGCCCCCTCTTCAAAGCGCTGGGGCGTCGAGCTGCTTTGTTCGTGCTGGCGCCCTGTGCTATATTTCTGATATTGAATGGTGTTGTATCAATCCGAGGGTCGGGGAAAGATCCTTCCGGGCATGTCCGGCTGTCTCTCCGGGGCAACAAGGCATGGGTGGGTTGAGGGCTTGCCCTAGCAGTGCACCCGGAGTCCCGCAGTAATGAATTCTGCACCTTTTCCCCGGCTCTCCCAGACATGGAGAGGGAATGATCTCAAGACTCATGAGGGTTCGGCTGCTCTTGGGGGTGGTGCTTTTGTTGAGTGGGTGCGCCCATTCCTTCAAAGGGGAAGAGCAGGCCCGTTCACAGCTCCTAGACCCCGAGCTGCAGCAGAGTTCCAAGGCTGCCTACCACATGCTCCTTAGCTTTCTTTTCTCCAGGGAGGGGGACAAGGGGGGGGCCCTGGAACAGATGAGAATGGCCGTGGAGTCCGATCCGGATTCAGCTTATCTGAGATTCCTCCTGGCACATCAACTGGCTCAAAACGGTTCCACAGAACAGGCCTTGGAAGAGGCCCAGAGGGCCGTCTCCCTGGCGCCGGGGGATGTACGGGCTTTGATGCTCTTGTCAGAGCTTCAGTTGAGCCTGGGAATGAGCCAGGAGGCCAGGGAAAACTATGGCAGAATCTTGGAGATTGATCCGGCCAATCTAGAGGCCGCTCTCAGGCTGGTAAACCTCCTCAGGGAAAAAGGGCAACAAGATCAGGCCATGGAGGTCTTGCATAAGGTCGCTGAAGCCAGACCCAAGGACCCCCTGGGGCCTTATTACCTGGCCAAGCTCCGAGAGGAGATGAAGGATGTGGAGGGAGCAGCCCATTGGTTCAGAAAGGCCATTTCCATTAATCCTGGATTTACAACCGCTTATCTGGATCTGGCTGCCCTTTACGAAGCCTCCAGGCGTTGGGAGGAGGCCTCGGCGGTTTACAAGGAACTGCTGGAGCTGGAACCCACAAACCAGAGGGCCATGGCCAAGCTGGGCCAGCTCCTCATAATGCAAGACCGCTTCCAGGAGGCTACCAGCCTTTTTGAGAAATTAAAAAAGTTGCATCCAGCAAGCGGAGAGATCCGTCTCAAGGTGGGTCTGCTTTACCTGGAGCTCAAACGTTACAAGGAGGCCATCGAAGAGTTCCAGGCCAACCTGGCCCAGGGAATGCAGCTTGACCAAAGCCGTTTCTATTTGGGGGTGGCCCTGGAAGAGGCCGGGGAGACCTCCAGGGCACTGGAGGAGTTCGGGCGCATATCCCAGACATCGGAGCTCTACTCTGAGGCCGTGGTGCACGTGGCCGGAATCCTCGAAAAAAAGGGGGATCTGGAGGGAGCCATCGCCCATGTGCAAAAGGCCCGCGAGGCTCTCCCGGCAGAGGAATTGCTGGTGAGGTACCTGGCCCGTCTCTATTCCAAGGCCAAACGCTTTGGGGAGGCGGTGGAGCTGGTAAGAGAAGCCCTGAAGCTGGATCCAGGCAATGCCAGGTTGCATTTCGCCCTGGGAGTAGCCCACGACAAGGCGGGTGACACAACCTCAGCCATAAGGCAGATGGAGGAAGTGATCAGGCTGGAGCCGGAAAACGCAGACGCTCTGAATTACCTGGGCTACACCCTGGCCCTGCAGGGGATCCGCCTGGAGGAGGCTGAGCAATACATTAGAAGGGCGCTCCAGAAAAGGCCCAACGACGGCTACATCATAGACAGCCTGGGATGGGTCTTTTTCAGGCAGGGGAAACTGGATCAGGCCATCCAGGAGCTGGAGCGGGCGGTGGAGCTGGTGCCGGCTGATCCCATCATCCTGGAGCATCTGGGTGACGCCTTGCTCCAAAGAGGGGAGCGCCACAGGGCAGTAGAGCTCTATCGCAAGTCCCTGGAGCTGGAATCTGAGGAGCGCACGGAGGCTCAAAAGGAGTTGCTCAAGGAGAAGTTGAGAAAACTCCTAGAGGGGGGAAGATGAGCTTGGGGCTCCTGCAAAGATGGATCTTGATGGCAGCCCTGGGCCTGGCAGCCCTTGGGTGCACGCCCAAAGCCTTGGTGGTCAAGACCGGGGTTCCCTCGGCGCAGGAACTTCTCCAGAGGCTTCAGGAACAGGATGCCAAGGTAAGTAGCTTGCAGGCAGTGGGTAGCCTCAAGTGGGCTCGCCAGGGGGAGAGACAGTCAGTGGAGCAGGCCCTGATCCTCAGCAGACCCGGGAACCTTCGGTTGGAGGCCCTCTCTCCCATGGGCCCTTCTTTACTTAGCCTCTCCATAAACAAAGGAATTGCAGAAGTTTACGTGCCCGGGGAAGGCAGGGCCCTAAGGGGGGCTGCTTCTGACAGAATCATGGAGCGGCTCTTCTCCCTTCCCATGAAAGTGGAGGAGGCCCTGGGCGTGCTTTGCGGAAGACCTCCTCTGTGTTCACCTGCTTCGGCCCAAGCCAAGGCAGAGGCTGGGCTCTGGGTTCTGGATCTGGACTGCCGGGATTCAGGGCTCCACCAACAGCTGCGCATGGAGCCTGTTCACTCCGACCCCCTCAGCATGGTCATCTTGTCCCCGGCAGGACAGGTGCTTGCCAACATTTCCTGGTCAGGATTCCAGCAGTTGAACGATCTTAGGCTTCCCACGGAAATAAGGGCCGAAGTTCCTGGCAAGGAGAGTCGTCTGGAACTCAGGCTGAAAGAGCTGGAGCCCAACTTGCCCATCCCGGAGGAGCGCTTCCGCTTGCAAATCCCCAAGGATGTCCAGGTGGAACCTTTGTCCTGAAGCTGCTCCTCAAGGCTCCCAAGGTTTCCAATTCTCCCTAGCCCGGATCTTTCACAGAGCCTTGCCATTCTGGGGCCCAGGCCTCCAGACCCCTGGGGGTTTTCAAGGAGCTGCCCAGCTCAAGGCCCTCCTCAGCCACTTAGACATAGCCAGAGTCTTCCTGGGAAAGATCTCCTCAGGGATGGAAGCCCTGGCCTCCCATTTCATGGGCCTTGGGGAATGATCCGACTTGGCAAGGGTCTTTTGGCCGGGATATCCCAAGGCAGCCCCTGGTCTTCGGGGGTCGGCCTTCAGCCTTCTGGGTCTGGGCGTCTTCCCTTGGCCAGGCAGGGGTTGACAGAGGGGTGCAGGTGTAATAAAGTTTATATCAACTAACTTTCTTCGTGGAGCCTAATATCTGTGGGACGCCCCACTCTTACCTCCAGCATGGAAGACTACCTGGAAGCCCTCCTTAGGTTGGAGAAGGAACGGGGTACTGTGAGGGTCAAGGAATTGGCCGAGCTCCTGGGCCTGAGCAATCCCAGCATTTCAACGGCCATACCCAGGCTGGGAAGGCTGGGGCTCGTGACCTACGAACGCTACGGACCCATCCGCCTCACCCCTTTGGGCCGCCGCATGGCCAGACAGGTGATCCGAAGAGAGGAGGTGCTGGTAGACTTCTTTTCCCGGGTCCTTGGCATCCCGGAGCAAAGGGCCCGTGAGGAGGCCTGCAGAATAGAGCACTCCATAAGCCTTGAATCCTTGGAAGCCTTGGAGGCCTTCCTGGATTATCTCAAGCAAAGAGCCGATGTGCTCAAGGCATGGCGGGAGTCCCACAGACCCGGGCAGGGCATGGATTGAGTCTTGCTTTAGGAGGAATTTCTTGCAGCGCCCAGATCACGCAGTCTTGAGTGAACAGAGCCCCATGGAAAAAGTGCTGCTCGTGGGGAACCCCAACGTGGGGAAGAGTGTCCTATTTTCCTTGCTTACGGGCAGGTACGTGACCGTCTCCAACTATCCTGGCACCACAGTGGAAGTCAGCCGCGGAAACGCCAGGTTCTTGGGCAAGCGCTGGCAGGTGGTGGACACCCCCGGGGTAAACAACCTCCTGCCTCATTCCGAGGACGAAAGGGTCACCAGGGACCTGCTCATGGAAGAAGGCGGCCAAAAGGTGATCCAGGTGGCAGACGCCAAGAACCTGCGCCGGGCCTTGCTCATCACCCTGGAACTGGCAGAGATGGGGCTGGATCAGGCTCTTGTGCTCAACATGGAGGACGAGGCCAGGGATTTGGGTATCCGGATAGACGTGCGGCGGCTCTCGGAATTGCTCGGAATCCCTGTGGTCACCACTGTGGCTACAAGGAGAAAGGGCATAGACCGTGTAGTACAGTCTCTGGAAAAACTCAAGGCAAGCTCCTGCACCACAACCTTCCCACCAGCAATAGAGAAAGCACTGGCAGAGCTGGAGTCCCTCCTGCCAGAGGCTCCCATCTCTCGAAGATCCATCGCCCTTATGCTGCTTTGCGGGGATGAAACCCTGTCCCACTGGCTCAATGCCCGCGTCCCGGAAAGGGATGTGGGGCAGATAGGGGAGATCTGCGGAAAGCTCCAGGCCATGTTCCAGGAGCCCGTGGCTTACGTGGTAAACAGGCACAGGCTCCTGCAGGCCGACCAAATAGTTGATCAGGTCATGCACAAGGAAGCAACCCCTGCACGTCAGGGGCCGCTGCAGCAGGCAGGCGATCTCTCCATGCACCCAGTATGGGGAATTCCAATCCTGCTGGCGGTTCTCTCCATAATCTACCTGGTGGTGGGCAGGTTTGGGGCTGGCGTCTTGGTGGACCTCATAGAGGAGGACCTCTTTGGAGGAGTTCTCGTGCCTTGGGCACAAAGGGCCTCGGAGAACATACCCATTCCCATCTTGAGAGAGCTGTTGGTGGGTCAATACGGGCTTGTGACAATGGCTCTCACATATGCCTTGGCAATAGTGCTGCCCATAGTCGGCACTTTTTTCTTTGCCTTCGGGCTCCTGGAAGACTCGGGCTACATGCCGCGTTTGGCAGTCTTGGTCAACAGGGCATTCAAGGTGGTGGGGCTCAGCGGGAAGGCGGTCTTGCCCATGCTCCTGGGACTGGGCTGCGACACCATGGCGACCCTTACGGCCAGGATCCTGGACACCACCAGAGAACGCATCTTGGTGACCCTGCTTTTGGCCCTGGGGGTGCCTTGCTCAGCCCAGCTTGGAGTGATCCTGGGCATGCTGGGAGGGCTTTCAGGCACAGCGGTGTTGCTCTGGGCAGGGGTGGTGATAAGCACCATGCTCCTGGTGGGGGTCTTGGCGGCCAAGCTACTCCCTGGTGAGGAGGGGGCCTTTGTGTTGGAGATACCTCCCATGAGGGTGCCTCAGCTCAGAAACGTGCTGGTAAAAACCCTGGCCAGGATTGAGTGGTACCTCAAGGAAGCTGTGCCCCTTTTCATACTGGCCACCCTCCTGCTCTTTGTCCTGGATCAAACAGCCGCTTTGGAGACCCTCCAGCGCATATGCCAACCCTTGGTCAGTGTGTGGCTGGGTCTTCCCGAGCGCAGCACAGAGGCTTTTCTCATAGGTTTCCTGAGGAGGGATTACGGGGCCGCAGGTCTTTACGCCCTTTCCAGGCAAGGGGAACTGAATCCTTCCCAGGTGCTGGTCAGCCTTGTGACCATAACACTCTTCGTGCCCTGTGTGGCAAACCTCATGATGATCTTCAAGGAAAGGGGCTGGCGAATGACCGCAGCCATCATGCTGGTGGTATTCCCAGTGGCCTTCACAGTAGGGGGAATACTGAACCATTTGCTGAGGTGGACAGGATGGACTCCCTAGACAAGACAGCCCCACAGATTCGGTGCCCTCTTTGCGGATACCGCTTTGACAAGGAGTCTGCCAAGGCCTGCTCGGGCTGCCCTCTGGGAAGTAGTCGATGCCAAAGGTTGGTGTGTTGTCCCAACTGTGGTTACGGCTTTGTGGAAAGCTCGGCCATCTTGGATTGGCTCCGCAAGCTCCTGAGAAGGAGGAAAGCAGATGAGGCACCGACATAGGAGGGGACACGGTTCTGCACAAGGCCGCTCCATAGAAGACGAGCAAAGATTGGAGGAGTATCTGGAGGCGCTCTGGTCCTTGAAGGAAGAGGGGCGCCAGGAATTGACTCACTTGAAGCAAGCCCTGGGAGAGACCGAGACTTCCCACCTGCTGCTCTCCCTCATGGAGAATGGATGGGTGAGGGTGGAGGAGGAACGTTTCGAATTTGAGCCCCAGGGGGAAAGCAGGGCTGCCCAGATAGTGCGCCGCCACAGGCTGGCCGAACGCCTTCTTCACGACGTGCTGGACATGGGAGCAGACCAGGTGGAGGAGGATGCCTGTCGCTTCGAGCACATTCTGAGCGCCGATGCCACCGAGAGCATTTGCACGTTCCTGGGGCACCCCAGGACCTGTCCCCACGGCAGGCCCATACCCCCAGGGCCCTGCTGCCAAAGGTTTGCCAAGGAGGTTACTCCGCTTGTACGCCCATTGGCAGATCTCCACCTGGGACAAGAAGGCATCATAACCTTCATAACTCCCAAGTTCAGATCCCGCCTGCACCAGCTAAGCTCCCTAGGGGTGATCCCAGGCACCTCTGTGAGACTCAGGCAAAGACACCCCACCTTTGTGATCCAGGTGGGAGAGAGCACCATAGCCATTGACGCGGAGCTGGCAAGAAATATCTTTGTGCGCTCAAGAGGATAAGCTGGAAAGCCCTTGCTAAGAGGGGAGGCCCAAGAGAGTTTACAACCTGCATGGCTTCAGGGAAAACTGAATCAGGCAGGACAAGAATTCTTGTTTGCTTCTTGTGACCCCGGCATGCTCCAGGAGGTGTGGCTTTAGGGAGCTTCTCAACAAGGGGGGGGCAGAAGCCCCCAAACCCCAGGCCCTGGAGCAAGGATCCGGCAGAGGAGCTATTGGTTTTCAAGGGGCTGACTTGGCACCCCTGGCTAAGGAATGTTTTTCAGACGCAGCTCCGCCATTTTGGCCTGATCGGTTTCAGGGTGCTCTTTGCTCACCTTTGTGTACAGGTATCTGGCGCTTTCCAGATCCCCCAGCTTCTCAAAAGCCATTCCTTGTTTGAAAAGCGCGGCAGGCACCTTGGCCGATTTGGGATACTGGGAAATGACTTTCTCATATTCCAAGATGGCCTGCTTGAAATTCCCCTCCCGGAAATAACATTCCCCTATCCAAAACTGGGCATTGTCAGCCAAATTCGACTCGGGGAAACGGGATACCACTGCATGGAAACCCTCCCGAGCCTTGGCATTGTCCCCCTCCTCAAAGCGAACCATGGCATTCTTGTACATATCTTCCACTTTTTCTGTAGGTCCTGGAGGGGAAGGAGGCGGGGCAGGTGGAACTGCGGGGCCCGAACCAGGGGCTAGGCCGGAGACCGTGCCTCCCAACTGCTCCACAGCCCTTCTCAGCATGTCCAGCTCCTGCCTGATCTGGGCCTGGCTCCTTCTCAGCTCATCCCCCCCGACCCCCTTCTGGGACATGGTTTCCAACTGCCCACGAAGGGAAGCCACCTCCCTTTGCAAGGCTCCCATCTCGGCCATCTGGTCAGCCAGTTGCTTGCTTCCACGCGAGCGCTCTGCCTGAAGCTCCTCAACCCTTCGCCTCAGATCCCTCATTTGCTGGTCCTGCTGTGCCAGCTCTCTTCTGACCTCCGCCTGAAAAGAACGGAAGTCCCCCTCTGTGGCACAGCCTGTGGCCCCCAGCACCAAGAGGATCCCTAGGTATCTAGCCGCGGACAAGGTTCTCATGGTTCAGCATTCCTCCCCCGGAGCGCTCCCGGGCCCGAGCCTCAAAACCACCAGCAAGAATCACCTGGAGACGATGACAAAATGGGCCCTGCGGTTCTTGGACCAGGCCGCCTCGTTGTGACCCGGATCCAAGGGTCTTTCCTTCCCATAGGAAACTGTGGAGATCCTGCTCTCCGAAACCCCGAGCTGCACCAGGTACTGCTTGGCGGAGTTGGCCCTGCGCTCACCCAAGGCAAGGTTGTACTCGGCCGTGCCCCTCTCGTCGCAATGCCCCTCTATGAGGATCTTCACGTTTGGGTATTGCTTTAGGAAATAGGCCTTGTTGGCCAGGATCTCCCTGGCACGCGCACTTAGATCGTACTTGTCGAAATCAAAGTGGATATCCTCGTTGGTGAAAGAAGCCTCTGCCTCTCTCCTTCTTCTTTCCTCGGCAGACAAGGTCTCCTCAGTGGGCCTCCCGCCCACCACGGAGCTACCCGGCCTGTCCATGGGCCTGGTCTCTGTGGGTCCAACCACTGCCTCTTCCCCCTGCACGGCCTTCTTAGCACACGAGGTGCTCAGCCACGGAAGTGCGGCCAACATCAGAGCAGCAACAAACCACAGTGTTGTCCTTCGCATCACCAGCCTCCTTTCCTTACCATCCCAAAAAGGGAAATCCATAACATTCTCAAACCAGCCCCAAGAGGTGTCAAGACGCCTGCCTGCCCAGAGCCCCAACATGGCTCCTTTTCAATGCTCCTGAAGCCAGGGGGACCAGGCCGGGAGACTCTGTTCCCCTGCCATGCGCGTTATCTGTACCGGGTTCTGACCGTTGAAGAGCATTATGTAAATCTGGGATCCGCCCCCTCTGGTGGAGCTGAAGGCAAGGTAGCGCCCGTCAGGAGACCAGCTAGGGGAATTGTCGCTGCCTGCCCCTTCGCTTAGCTGCACCATCTCCCTCCCGTCCGGTCTTATGGTGAAGATCTTGCACGCCCCGCTCACGATTGAAGAGAATGCGATCCTGTCCCCCCTGGGGGACCAGGCCGGCTCCGAGTTATATTTTCCCTCGAAGGTCAGTCTCCTGGCCTGGCCTGAGGCCACATCCATCACGAATATCTGTGGCCCACCGGCCCTGTCGGACACAAATGCCAGGGAGCGTCCGTCTGGGGACCAGCTGGGAGAAACATCTATTCCAGGATGCTGGGTCAACCTCTGCAGGATGTTCCCAGAGCGGTCCAGGAGATAGAGCTCCGGGTTGCCGTGTACGCTCAAGGTTGTGGCAATCCTACTGCCGTCAGGCGACCAGGCTGCCGGACCATTCATGTTTTCCCTGGCAGAGATGACCCTCCGCCGCAACCCATCGATCTGTAAGGAGAAAAGCTGTGCATTGGCCCCCGTGTACGAGATGAAGGCCAACTCCCGGCCGTCCGGGGACCACCTGGGCGAAAGCACTAGGTTCTTGTCCTGGGTGAGCTGGCGAAGGTTTTCCCCGTCTGCGTCCATGAGCATGAGTTCCTTGGCTCCAGAGCGATTGGATATAAAGCCAATTTGGGTCTGGAATATGCCCTGGGCCCCGGTGTAGTATTTCACGATCTCGTCCACGAACCTGTGAACCATTATCCTCACGTCCTGCACAGTGCCCTTGTAGACCTTCCCGAAGAGCATCCTTCTTTGCGGTTGGTCATAGAGGCGGGCCTCCCATCTCAGGCTGCCCCCCTCCATGCCCATGCGGCCTCCCACCACTATGTCTGCCCCAAGCAGCTTCACGGCATCAAAGTCCACCTCCCTGGGCTCCAGTCCCTGCCTGAAGGGATCAGCCAGGGCCCTGGAAGGGTCCAGGACCTCGAAAAAACCCGAGATGCGCAGATCCTGATTCAGGATTCTTTGGGCTTCCTGGGAAGCAGCCGAGAGCTCCGGGGTCTCTGTCCTGAAAGGGAAGACACAGATGGGGAATCTTGGGATTGCAGGCCCGAAAATGTCTATGACCACCTGGGCCTCAGCCCAAGGCAGCCAAACCATTGCCACAAGCCCTCCCAGGAAAGCTGCCAGCAACGAACGCCTCACTTTTCCTCCTTCTCACCCAATGCTGGTTACGCAGGTCATCTCACCCCACTTACGGCCTTCACTGGGCCTTTGGGCCAGAAGGCCAGAAGCGCAGGACCAAGGGCTTGTCCGCAATGGAGGCAGGCGGGGGAGGGAGTGTCACCTTGGTGAGGGCGCTCACAATGGAGGAATCCACATGGGACTTCCCGGAGCCTTTCACAAACACAAACTCCCTGATCCTCCCATCCCCGGAGATCTGGATTCTGACTTCTCCCAGGACCCCTCCCTCCTCGGCCGGAACATAGGCTCTCCAGCTCTCCTCTATACGGTCCTGCAGCATCTGAAGATATCGGGCCTCCTCCGCAGTGAGTTTCCCCCCCCCGGCCCCTGCGGTTTGCGCAGCAGCCACCTTCGGCCCCACCTCAGGGCCACTTTGGGCATTTCCTTTCCCAGCTTGCGGGGCCTTGGGCAACGGTTCCTTTGGAAGCTCTATTTTTTGGGCTGCCTCCCTCCGCTCCGGCACCTTGACCTCTGTGGGCTGAATGCTCACTGCTTTGCGCTCAGCCTGAGGCACAGGGATGGGAATCCTCTTGGGGACCGCCTTTCTCTCTTCTTCCTGCTGGGCCGGCTTTCTCTGGGCAGGGGCGCTCTGCCCTCCAGAAGCAGCGCTCTGCACCATGGATGGCCCTGGCACTGCCCCCACAAGCCTCACCGATATTACAGAGAGATCCACGCTCCTTCGCGGCACATGTTTTTCGAAGGCCACCACTGCCACAGCCCCTAGAGCGTGAAGCAGCAAAGAGAGGAAGATCATCCAGTGCCAGGCCGGATGCCCCTGAGATGCCCCCCAATGCCCTGCCCTGATCACGGCCGCTTCCCCTCCAAGGGCTCTGTAACCATCCCCAGCTTCTCCACCCCCGACTCCCTTAACATGCCCATGAGCGCCATCACCTCACCGTAGGGAAGTGCTTGATCAGCTCTCAGGAAGACCTCTCGGTTCACTCTCCTGTCCAAGACTGCTCTCAGCCTTTCGCGCAACTGCTCCTGGGCCACCTCGTACTTGTCGATAAAGATCTTGTGTTCCTTGGTAAGGGTCACTACCACCCGCTCCTCTTCCGAAGGCATTGGCTTGGTGCTGATCTTGGGCAAGTCCACGTCCACGCCCATCTGGAGCATGGGAGCGGTAATCATGAATATGATTAGCAGCACCAGCACAACATCCACCAAGGGCACAACGTTTATCTCGGACATCATGGTGCCGAAACGCTGTTGGGGGGCCGGCATCTGTCTCCTCCTGGCCCGGGTTACTCACCCGGCTCCGTGGCATCGGGGGTTCAAGCCACCGGGATACCTCAAGATATCCCCACCCAGGACCTTTTTCCCTCTCATGGGAGGCAGGCTGTTTTCCGGCATGGTCCCATTCTCCCAGGGGAATCCAGTTTTCAGCCTAAGCTCTCCGCTGCCATTGAATGATGTAGGCTAAGGCCTCATACCTGCAGGGACTGACGCCTGGGTCCCTCGCTCACCGGGCCCCCTTCGGCTCGCACTCTCCTGGGTCTGAGCTGCCGTTGCACCAAGTTCAGGAATTCGGTGGTGAACTGGTCCATTTCCGAGGCTATGCCCCTTATGCGCTGTACAAAGTAGTTGTATGCCACCACAGCTGGAATGGCCGCGGCCAGCCCTGCGGCCGTGGCCACCAAGGCTTCCGAGATCCCAGGAGCCACTGTGGCCAGGGAGGCCGAACCTCTCATGCCTATCTCGTGGAAGGATCGAATTATCCCCAGTACTGTCCCAAAGAGCCCCACAAAGGGGGCGGTACTGCCTGTGGTGGCCAGGAATCCCAAGGCTTTCTCATACCTGTGTACCTGGAAAGCTCCCTCCTGCCTGACAGCCCTCTCCACGCTCTCCAATCCCGTCCACTCCACCGTGAGGCGCGCTGGCTCCCTTACCCCGGTGCCTTCCTGGGGCTTGCTCCCCGCTGGGGATGCTGAGATCCTGAGCAGCTCCCTGTAACCCTTGAGGAAAATGGCTGCAAACGGATTGTTCTGGAGCCCGTGGGCCTCTATGTCCTTGTAAATGGCAGAGAAAGTAGGTTGTTGTTCATAGGATCGAAAAAAAAGCTCTGTATCCTTTCTGGTCTTTCGCAAAAGCATGACCTTGGCCCCTATGATGGCCCAGGAGACAATGGAAAAGCCCAGCAGGATGATGAGCACCATCCAGACTTCTGTCCCGGAGCCTCTGATCAGGTCCATCAGGCTCCAGCGGGACTGCTCACCAGGCAAACCAGCAATCCCCACACTCAACAAGGGCCACAAACCGCCCATGTGTCATCCCCCTTTTTTGAGATCTTCCCCCCTGGATCAGGCCAAAAGCGGCCTGCACACAGCCTCAATCCACCTCCCGGCCAGTTGTACACTCGAGCCTCTTTCCCGCAACCTGAGGCAGTCGAGTAGTTCATCCATTGCTGGATTTCACCCTCACAGATCCGGACGTGC
>JBBIOJ010000049.1:0-26550 GCA_037443445.1 Desulfarculaceae bacterium
GCCCCGGCTCTCACCTTGCCCGTTCCAAAGGACCTGGGGATGCCCGATAGTATCTTCCCTGGGAAGCCCACAACTAGTACGGAGAAGCCACAGGGAGAAACAAGAAGCCCTTCTCAAGGCTCCAACAATGCCTCAAGCATTTCAAGATCTTCAGCAGCTTTTGGCACTGCTCGCGAGGGATCCTGGTGGGGCTGTTGACATGCCCGAGGGGTTCGTGATAGGGTGCGCACATAACTGAATGATGGTTCAGTCATTGAACCCTTGTGCAACAGCCCCTCGGAGACCCACGGGAAACCCCGAGCCGGAGGCTCCAGGAAGAACCCGAGAAAAACTTCAAGGAGGGAAGCAGAATGGGGAACCTACTGGTGGATGAGCAGGATGCGGCTTTTGTGCTGTTCGAACAGTTGAAAGTGGAGGAACTTTGCAAACATCCTCTCTATGCGGATTTCTCAAGGGACATCTTTGAGATGACCTTGCGGGAAGCCCAGAAGCTGGCCATCAACGACATCATGCCCACCAATGTTTTGGGGGACCGGGAGGGAGCCAAGAGGGACGGGGATCTGGTCACTGTGCCGGAGGCCTTTCACAGGGTTTGGAAGCTCTACACCGAAGGGGGCTGGATAGCCATGAGTGAGTCTCCGGAGGTGGGGGGCCAGGGCATGCCCTCGGTCCTGGGCATTGCCTGCAACGAGTACTTTGTGGCGGCCAACCCCGCATTTACCACATTCCCTGGGCTTACCCACGGGGCAGCCAGACTCATTGAGAACTATGGCACCCCTGAGCAAAAGGAAAAATACATGTTCAAGATGTTCTCAGGGGAATGGGCCGGCACCATGTGCCTTACCGAACCACAGGCAGGAAGCGACGTGGGAGCCCTGAAAACCAGCGCCAAGAGAAACCCCGACGGCACTTTCTCCATAACGGGCACCAAGATCTTTATCACAGACGGGAACCACAATCTCACAGAGAACATCATCCATCCTGTGCTGGCCCGGATAGAGGGGGCTCCGGCCGGCACCAAAGGGATCTCCCTGTTTATCGTGCCGAAGATCCGGGTAAACCCCGACGGCTCCCTGGGGGAACCCAATGACATACACGTGGGAGGCATCGAACACAAGATGGGTCTGCACGGCTCACCCACCTGTGTGCTCAACTTCGGGGACGAAGGCCGTTGCCTTGGGGAATTGCTGGGGGAAGAGAACGAAGGCATGCGCATAATGTTCCAAATGATGAACGAGGCCCGCATTGGAGTGGGCCTGCAGGGCCTGGCCATAGCCTCCACAGCCTATCTGCACGCCCTGAAATACGCCAGGGAGAGGATTCAGGGCTCGGACATCAGGGAGTTCAGAAATCCAGAGGCGCCCCGTGTGCCAATAATCCGGCATCCTGATGTGCGGCGCATGCTCATGTACATGAAGAGCATCACCGAGGGTGTGAGGGGAATGATTTACTTTGTGGCCTACTGCACGGACCGAGCCCGCACTGCCGAGACCGAGGCTGAGCGAAACCGCTGGATGGGCTTCGTGGATCTGCTCACCCCTGTGGTAAAGGCTTACAGCACTGACATGGGTTTCAAAGTGGTGGAGACGGCCCTCCAGGTGCACGGCGGCTATGGTTACATTCGCGAGTATCCTGTGGAGCAATTCCTAAGGGACATAAAGATTTCCTCCATTTACGAGGGCACCAACGGCATCCAGGCCCTGGACCTCGTGGCCCGCAAACTGGGCATGGGCAAGGGTATGGTCTTCATGAGCTTTCTGGGTGAGGTGAGTCAGTTCGTGGAGTCATCCAGGAACCACCCCGTCTTGGGCACAGAGATCTCCCTGCTGGACAAGGCCAAGAACTCTGTGGCAGAGGTGGCCATGTTTTTCGCCACCAAGGCCAGGGAGGACCTTGCAGTGCCAGTGCTTTACGCTTGCCCTTTCCTGGAGCTTTTCGGGGATCTGGTAATAGGCTGGCAGCTGCTCTGGCAAGCCAGGCTGGCCCAGGAAAAGCTTCAGGCCTTGATAACAGAAAAGGGGGTGCCTCAGGAATCCATTGAAAGCTTCCTGGAAGAGAACCGGGAGGCTTCCTTCTATGCTGGCAAGATAGCCTCGGCCCGCTACTTTGCCAATACTTTTCTAGCCTTGAGCCCAGCCAAGGCCCAGGTGATAAAGGCTGCCGACAAGTCTCCCCTCGAGATCCCTGAGGCGGCCTTTTCTGCAGCCTGAAAAATAAGTGCTCCTGCACCCTTCGGGTGCTCCATGAACTCCCGGAGCCCTCTGCCTGGAGGGCTCCGGAGACTACCCTGCCCCCAAATCGGGAGGATCAGCCCATGAAAGCAAGAGACGTGGTTTTGGTTGATGCTTGCAGAACAGCTTTTGGAAGAGCGGGTGAGAAGGGTTTTTTTTGGCACACCCGGGCCGATGACATGGTGGTTAAGGTAATCCGGGAACTGCTTCGAAGGAACCCTCAGGTGGAACCAGAAATGGTGGAGGAGAATGTGTGGGGGGCCACCACCCAGGAGAAAGACCAGGGTCTGACCATAGGGCGCACCACCGCAATACTGGCCGGCTTGCCCGCCAGCACCTCAGGATGCGCCGTGGACAGGATGTGCGCAGGTGGCATGACAGCGGTCACCACTGCTGCAGCCGAAATCGCCCTTGGGGCCTGTGAGGTGGCCATTGCGGGTGGGGTGGAGCACATGGGGCATCATCCCATGGGTGCCACAGCAGATCCAAACCCCCGCTTCTTGGCAGAAAGGCTTGTGGATCCATCCGCCCTGGTAATGGGTTCCACTGCAGAGAACCTCTTTGACATGTTCCCGGAGATCACCAAGGAGCAGGCAGACAGGTACGCTCTCTGGAGCCAACGCAGAGCAGCCAAGGCGATCCAAGAGGGCAAGATCAGCCGTACCATAGTGCCTATGACGGTTTACACCAAGGAAGGCTGGGTGGTGGCAGACAGGGACCAACAACCAAGGCCCGAGACCACGCTGGAAGGGCTCAAGGATCTCAAGACACCCTTCAGAATCCAGGGAAAGGTGACTGCCGGGAATTCTTCCGGACTGAACGATGGGGCTGCAGGCTGCCTCCTCATGAGCTTGGAAAAAGCCTTTGAGCTTGGGGTGAAGCCCAAGATGCGACTTGTTTCCTTTGCATACGCTGGGGTAAGGCCAGAGGTCATGGGCCTGGGGCCCATCCCGGCTACCCGCAAGGCCTTGAAGACAGCAGGTCTCTCCATGAGCGACATGGGGCTGATAGAGCTCAACGAGGCCTTTGCTGTGCAGTGCATAGCCTTCATGAAGGAATTCGGCCTCGAAGAGGAGGACCCGAGGCTCAACCCCTGGGGAGGGGCCATTGCCTTTGGACATCCCCTGGCTGCTTCAGGACCCAGGCTCATGGCCCACCTCATGCACCTCTTTGGGGAAAGGCCCCAGGCACGTTACGGGATGACCACCATGTGTGTGGGTCTGGGCCAAGGAGGAACTGTGATCTGGGAAAACCTGCAGGCGTAGCCCTGGGCCAGGAAAAACCCGGGAGGGTCTGCCTGGGGACATGATCCAACAGAATTGGCCAGACCCGGCAAGACCTCCATTCCTGCCTGTGAAGGAGTCTTGACAGGAAGAACCTGTGGGGTCTGGGGAAAATGCACCCCTGATCTGGTCTTCCTAAGTGAATGTTCCGGGATGGTTTTTAGGGGCTTGGCCTCCTGGGGCCACATGGGGGCAATGCCGTGTCTGAGAGCTTTCACAACTTGTTGGCCTGCATGTCCAACGAATCCGGATCATGCAGGCTAATCTCGCATGGAAAGGAGCAATTCCCATGGCCGAGTTGGTAACCAATTTCTATCCCAGCTTCTATGATTCCCCCTGCGGAAGAATAGCGATCCTTACAATGGACAACGGGGAGGACTACCGAAAGCCCAATACCCTGGGAGCAGGCGCTCTGGAGAGCCTCAACCGCGCCCTGGACAAAATAGAGGAGGACCCCTCCATCCAGGCCCTGATCATAACAGGGAAGCCTTACATCTTTTGCGTAGGGGCAGACCTCACCGACGCAGGCAGCATCCGCAGCCTCCAGGAGGCCCTGGAGGCCGGGCAAAGGGGTCATGCGGCCTTCAGAAGAATCCTGGATCTACCATATCCCACGGTGGCTGCCATAAACGGAGCTTGCATGGGAGGAGGACTTGAGATTGCGCTGCACTGCAAGTATAGGACAATCTCCAGCGGAGTCACGGCCTTGGCTTTCCCCGAGTGTTTCATAGGCCTTGTGCCGGGCTGGGGAGGCACCCAGCTGACGCCTCGTCTGGTGGGGATGGAAAGTGCCCTCCAACTTATCATAACGAATCCTCTCAGTCAGAACCGGATGCTCAACGGCTCCCAGGCCTTTGACATGGGGCTGGCCGACAAGCTCTTTCAACCCGTGGAATTCCTGGACGAGACCATCAGGTTCACCCTAGGACTCCTAGAGGGCACAGAAAAACCCCAGAGGAAGACCCCTGATACCTCAACAGCCCGAGGAGCCCTGGAAAAGGCCAGGAGCTTTGTCTGGGAAAGGGTGAGAAATGCCCCCAAGGCCCCGTACAAGGCTTTGGAGCTGCTGGAGGGAAGCCTTGAGTGGAGCCTGGATGAAGGCTTCAAGAAAGAGACGGAAGTCCTTGCCGAGCTGATCCTCTCCCAGCAGTTCAAAGCCTCGGTTTACAGCTTCGACCTGGTTCAGCGAAGGGTCAAGAAGCAGGTGGGCCGGCCAGAGGCCCAGCCTACGGCGGTTTTCAAGGTGGGTCTCATAGGCGCGGGGCTGATGGCCTCCCAGCTGGCGGTTCTGTTTCTGAGAAATCTGGGGGTGCCCGTGGTGATGAAGGATGTCAAGCAGGAATTCCTGGACAAAGGAGTGCAGCACGTGCAAGGGGAGCTGGAAAGGCTGGTCCAGAAAAAACGCATGGAACCAGCCAGGGCCAACTACCTCATGAGCCTTCTTCATCCCACCCTGGATTATGCCCCCTTTGCCGAGTGTGGCCTGGTTCTGGAGGCGGTCTTCGAGCAGATGGAGATAAAGCAGAAGGTGTTCGGGGAAGCCGAAGAGGTGGTGAGCGAGTCTTGTATACTTGCCACCAACACCTCTTCTCTCTCGGTGACTCAAATGGCCTCTGGGCTGAAGCATCCGCAGAGGGTCGTGGGCATCCATTTTTTCAATCCTGTCTCTGTGATGCCCCTTGTGGAGGTGATAAGGGCAGCCCAGACATCCGACACTGCCCTGGCCACAGCCTTTGAGCTTTGCAAGAGACTGAAAAAAAGCGCGGTGCTGGTGAAGGATTCCCCGGGCTTCCTGGTCAACAGACTGCTTACGGCCTGGACAGGTGTGGGGATCAAGGCAGCCGACGAGGGCAGCTCCTTTAGCGAGGTGGATGAGGCCATGCGTTCTTTGGGAATGCCCATGGGGCCTTTCACTTTGATGGGACTGGTGGGCCCTGCGGTGGGTCTCCACGTGAACAGGGTCATGCACGCAGCCTTTCCTGACAGGTTTCCGGTGAGCCAAAACCTGGTGCGCCTGGTGGAGGCGGGCAAGAAATCCTTCTATACCTTGACTCAAGGGGGCTTTGGGGAAGATCCGGAGGTGGCGGCCCTGTGGGAGAGGAAGGACCCCCCTGTGAAGCGTTCCCGGGAGCAGCTCCCGGAGGAGACCCTGGAAGTGCTCTGCAAGGAATGTCACATGATTCTTGAGGAGGGGGTGGCGGCCAGCCCCAAGGACATTGACACAGCCATGATCTTGGGGGCTGGATGGCCTTTTTTCCTGGGAGGTATCACCATGTACCTGGACCAGGCAGGAGTTAGCCGGAAACTCCTGGGCAAGAACTTCCACGCTTGAAGTCTCCCCAGGGGGATGCCAATCAGGGAACTAAGGGGTAAACTGAACCCGGACGGTTCCCCAAGGCCGACTAGATTGGGGGGGGCTCACCCCCCAGCCCAGCGGGGCTATTTTGGGATTTGCGGACCTGGGGGCCTCTCTCAGGTCCGAGACCCAACGTGGAGTGTCTTGAAACACAGTGGCGTGAGCAAAGAGCCGGGGCATCATTGAACTGGATTATCCAATGCAGGTCAATCAAGGTGCCGGAGACAGAGGCATGAGGGGCCGGGCTCCTCATTAAGGTTTGTGCAAACAGCCTTGCTCGTACCCGGGCGACGGGGGGCCGGGTGGCTTGCCACAGATCATTTGAGCCTCAACTTATCAAGGACGGTTCAGGCGTGCTGCAGGCAGGGAGGGCTAGATGACTCAGGAGAGGCTTGAGAGGGCCAGGCAGGAGGTCTCCCTCGGCACAGAGTGCATGGAGGCCAAGCGTTTCGAGGAAGCCGAGCTTCATTTTACCTCTGCGTTGGATCTGCTTCAGGATGACCCCGGGATCCTTTTCCAGAGGGGAGGGGCCCGCTTTGCCAGAGGCGATTACCAAGGCGCCATGGAGGATTATAGCGGCGTGCTCCGCCTGGATCCTGCACAGGCTCAGGCCCTTTACAACAGAGGGGTGTGCAGAGCGAATCTGGGCATGTTAGAAGAGGCCTTGCTGGATTACAGCAGGGCCCTGGAGCTCAACCCCGAGTGGGCTGGGGCCTACGCCGTGAGGGGGCTGGCCAGGTTTTGTCTGGAGCAGTACGAGGAGGCCATAAGAGACCTCAGCAAGGCTTTGGAGATCCAGCCCCACATGCCGGATGTGCTGAATGCCAGGGGGCACGCTCATCTTGTATCAGGCGATTATGACCTGGCCCTGGAGGATTTCACCAGGGCCTCGGAAATGGCCCCCAAATGGGTGGATCCCCTCATGTCCAGGGGCACGGTTCTTCTAATCCTGGGACGGGAGGGAGAGGCCCTTGAGGATCTGGACAGGGCTGTGCAGATGGCTCCAGAGGCTTCAGAGCTCAGATTGGCCAGGGGTTCTGTACTGGAAGCCAGAGGTCAAACCAGCAGGGCCGAAGAGGACTACAGGAAGGCCTTGGAATTGGATCCTGGGTCTGCCCGGGCTGCGGCCCTCCTGGCCAGGCTTCTGGGCCGCACCAAGGAGGAGCTGCAAGAGGCTCTCGGCCTGGCCGAGAGAGCAGTGGCTGGGGATCCGCAAGACCCCACAGGCTGGGACGCCAAGGCTTGGGTACTGTTCCGCCTGGGAAGAACCCAAGAGGCCCTTACGTGCGCTGAAAGGGCAGTGTCCCTGGACCCGTCTGACAGCGAATTGCAAAAGCACTTAAGAGTGATCCGAAGCGCCTGCCCCTGAGCCCGTTCCCTTATGAGGGTGTGAGCCGCTCCCCCAAGAGAAGCCGGGCTCATGGCATGGCCTTGGGTACCTGCGTTCCCAGGGGCTTTCAGGCCTCGGGGCAAGACCCCTCTAGACCTTAGAAGCAAGAAGGGATGCTCCCTACAGGCAAAACACTCTTCTTTGGGGGGAGCCTGAAAGTTCCCCGTACTCGGGAGAGGCAGGCCCCCGGGCCCCTCGGGCTTGCCCGATGATCCGGGTTGTTTCTCCAGGGCTTCCCAACAAGGCCGCATACCTGCTCGAGTTCACAGATATGGGTTGGTGTCCCTTTCCCTGGCTATGGTGCTGGTGGGTGAGGGCCCGTAGTGGTGTCCCGGATAAACCACGGTCTCACCAGGCAGGCTAAAAAGCCTTTGGTTTATGGAGTCCAGAAGAACCTGCCAAGAGCCTCCTGGCAAATCAGTTCTTCCAACTCCACCCACAAAGAGAGTGTCCCCAGTGAAAACCGCCTGGGGCATGTAAAGGCAAACCCCTCCTGGGGAATGTCCCGGAGTGTGTAAAACTTCCAGGTTCACCCCACCCACCTGAATCCGGTCCCCGTGCCTGAGGGTCATGTCTGCCGGGGGGGAAGGTCTACCCCCGAACATCTGGAACATGGAGGGGGACTGTTGGTGCATCCAGGCGGCATCGGCCTCGTGGATGAGTATCGGGGCCCCGGTAAGTTCCTTCATCTGGGCGTTGCCCATCACATGGTCCACGTGTCCGTGGGTGTTGATGATCTTCATGATCCTGAGTCCCAGCCTGTCTGCCTCTGCCAGTATCTGATCCGCTCCGGCCGCAGGATCTATGACAGCCGCCTCCCCCTTTTCCAGATCCCCCACAAGATATGCGAACACGGCCATCTGGCTTACCAGGAACTGCTTTACCACCGCTTGCGCCATGGGCGTATCCCCCCTTCTTACTCCTGTCTTTTGAGATGCAAGAAGAACCTTCCGGCTCCATCTATTCGGCTGGTCATCAAGGCTCGAAAGCCGAGCCCCCCATATGCCTCGGAACACTTGCCCGGCTCATTGCCTTGGCTGGCCAGATCAATGGGGACTCCAAACCCAGGCACCATCACGCACGTGCCCGTTGCTGCTTCTCCCTGATTCCAAGACGAGGGGATTCCCCCGGCCTTTCTCTTTTCTCACTTCCAGAGGGGAGCTCCAACTTGGAAGGTGTCGGCCAGGCTAGAAAGATACCCGGGGCATTCCTTCCAGGCTTCCCACAAGTTGCTCCAAGGAGCTCATACGGTGTTTGATCATGTAGCTCCTTATGCCCTCCAGAACTTCCATGTACAGGCCTGGATTCCCGAATATCCCGGAGCCCACCTGCACCGCCCCTGCACCTGCTATCAAGTACTCCAGGGCATCTTTGGCACATGCCACCCCCCCGCAGGCTATCACCGGCACTGGGGCCTTCGCAGCCACTTTCCAGACCCTGTAGAGGGTCAGGGGCCTTATGGCAGGGCCTGACAACCCCCCTGTGCCTATGGAAATCCGGGGCCTTCTCTGCTCCACATCCACGGCCATGCCCAGGTAGGTGTTGGCAACGGTCAAACCATCGCAGCCTGCCTCCCATGAGGCTTGTGCAGCCTCCAGGGGCTCCACCCCGTCAGGTGCCAGCTTCACCCAAAGGGGCATGGAGGTCTCAGCCCTGACCCTTTTGACCAAGAGGTGCAACACATCAGGATCCCGTCCAAAGGCTCGACCCCCTTTTTTCACATTGGGGCAGGACACGTTCAGCTCCAGGCCCAGAAGCCCATGCTGGGTCTCCAGCCGGGAGGCCAGCCTCGCGTATTCCTCCTCAGTCTCCCCGAACACATTCACGATTATCCTTATTCCGGATTCCCTCAAAAGGGGCAGATGCTCCCCTAGGAAGGCTTCCAGGCCGATGTTTTGAAGCCCTATTGCATTTAGCATGCCGCAAGGGGTCTCCACGATCCTGGGGGGTGGGTTTCCGGGCCTTGGCTCCAAGGAGATGCCCTTGGTGACCAGGGCCCCGAGGCTCAGGGCAGCCCTGCCAGGCAGTTCCTCGGTGCCGTAACCGGCAGTGCCCGAGGCAGCCAGCACAGGGTTGGGCAATGTGAGCCTTTTCAGCCGGCATCCCAGGTCTGGGCGCGCCTCTTCCATTTTTCTAGTCCCAATCTATCTCTTCGGACCTGAACACCGGCCCCTCCTGGCAGGCCCTGGCATATCCCCCTGATCCTGAGATCTTCACGGCGCAACCGAGACACACCCCCACCCCGCACGCCATGGGTGTCTCCATGGAAACCTGGCAGGGCAACCCCCTGCTGGCAGCCCACGTGGCCACCTCCTTCAGCATTTCCCTGGGACCGCAGGCAAAGACCTCTGTTTCAGCCCCAATCAGGAGGCTCTCCTCACGCCTCAAGAGCTCCAGGACCGTCCCATGAAAGCCCTCCAGCCCGTCTTGGCTGGCCAGGAGCACCCTGGCCCCCAGCCTGGACATCTCCTGCCCACACCAGAGTTGTTTTCCCAAGCGCGCCCCCACCAGAGCCCAAACACAAGAACGCTTCTCAGGGGGAATGCACTCCACCAAGGAAACGAGGGAGGCAGCACCCACACCCCCCCCCACCAGCAGGGGGGTTTTGGCAGGATCCCACTGCCAGCCCCGTCCCAGGGGACCCAGAGCCTGGAGCTGGTCCCCTGGCCGCATTCTGGCCAGACGAGCAGTGCCTTTCCCCACCACCTGGAAAAGGATCTCCACCCGATTCCCGCCCAGGGACCCCTCTTCACCTTTCCTGAGCCAACTGAAAGGACGCGGCAGAAAAGGATCGGCCTCCTGGGCTGTTTTCAGCATGTAGAACTGGCCGGGCTTGGCCTCTTGGGATATGCCCTGGGCTGCCAAAGCCAGGAGAAAGGTTCCCGGTTGCACCTCTGTTATGAGCTCAACCCGGGCCAGGCGAACCTTCATCATCGCGCCCCAATGGTAACTCCATGACAAGAGCATCCTCTCCGGTGTCTGCGTAGTAGCGAGGCCTGCGCCCCACTGTCCTGAATCCCTCTGAGAGATACAGAGATTGGGCTGCCCGGTTGGACTCCCTCACCTCCAGGACCACCCGAAAGGCGCCCCGGGCCCTGGCCTGATCCACAGTGTCCCGAAGAAGGTGCCTTGCCACGCCCTGACCTCGTGCCCTTGGATGTGTTGCCAGGTTCATCAAGTGCACTTCCGAGGCTACAAACCATGCACAAACATATCCCATCAGATGCCTGGATCCCTCTGAGCAGAGCTCTGCAACCATGCATCTTGAAAAAGAATTCCCCAATTCTTCCAGGAACATCTGCTCGGACCAGGGCGACACAAAGCAAAGCCGTTCTATCTCCATGACCTGACTCAGGTCACGAACCTCCATGGCTCTGAGCTCCCAGCCCTTGGGAAGGGAGTCTCCATCCGGCTCAGGAACTACGCTTTTGGAGGATCTCGTTTGCCAGGTTGACATGCTTGCGCCCGTACGAGGTCACGAACTGTGCCAGCTCTTTGAGACTCTTGCCTTCGCGGTAGTTACCCAATGCTATCATCATGGGCAGGTTCACACCTGTGACCACCTCCACCTCCCCTTCCTGGAGAAACGAGAGGCTCAGGTTGGATGGAGTCCCACCGAACATGTCTGTGAGGATGAGGACCCCCTCACCTCGATTCACCTTGCGAATGGCAGCCGCGATCCTCTTGCGCAACTCCTCGTTCATCTCGTTCATCTGAACCGAAAGGGCTTCCATGGCCTCCAGGGCCCTTTCCTCTCCCACAATGAGACGGGTGGCCTTCAGCAGTTCCCCGGCCAGGTCGCAATGCGTCACTATGACCACTCCCACCATGCTTGTTCCCCTCATTCCTTGTGGATATCCCTGTGGTGAAGGTTAACGGAATAATCCAGGGCACGAAAAAAAGAAGCCAGCTGCTCTGCTATGGCCACAGACCTGTGGCGTCCCCCTGTGCAGCCCACCGAGACTGTCAGATAGGTTTTCCCTTCTTTCACGTAAAGGGGCAAGAGCCAGGCAACCAGATCCTGAAGCCTCTTGATAAACTCTTGAGTCTCGGCTCTCTCCAGGACAAAATGGGCCACCGAGGGATCCTCTCCGGTGCGGTCCTTCAAGCCTTCCACGAAGTACGGGTTGGGCAGGAACCTCACATCCATGACCAGGTCACTGTTGGCAGGCACTCCGTAACGAAAACCGAAGGACTGCACCATTATCTGCAGCCTCCTGGAAGCAGGCGACTGCATGTGGAGCTCTACGGCCTCTTTGAGCTGATGCACATTGTACGAGGAGGTGTCTATGACCAGGTCGGACATGGCCCTGAGTTCTGCCAGGAGGCTCCTTTCCCTCTGGATCCCTTCCAAAAGCGGTCGGCCCTTGGCCAGGGGATGACCCCGCCTGGTTTCGCTGAATCGCCTTATCAGGACCTGATCCTCGCAGTCCAGGAAAAGAACCTGGATCTGGTATCCTTGAGCCCTCAGATCCCTGATAAGGCCGGGGGCCTCTTCCAAGAACTCCCCTGCCCTTATGTCTATTACCACCGCCACCTTGCTTATCTCAGAAGATGAGGAAATGCGCAGTTCCAGAAACTTGGGCAAGAGCACTATGGGCAGATTGTCCAGGCAAAAAAAACCCAGGTCCTCCAGGGCCTTTATGACCGTGGTCTTGCCCGAACCGGAAAGCCCGGTCACCACAAGGATAGGAAGTTGTTTCATTGCGTGGCACCGCCGTGAAGACGGCGTTGGATCTTGCGATCAAAACTCCTCAGTGGACTTCTCCCTCTCATCCCCAGGAGATGATTGCGCACAGCCACTTCCACCAATATGGCTATGTTCCGGTTAAGGCTCACCGGCATTCTCAAAAGGGGCAGATCCTTGTCCAGAAGCGTGAACGTGCGGCGAACCAGCCCGCTTCTGTCTTCCTCCTCGAACTGCGCCCACTCCAGAAGTTCCACCACAAGGTCCACGCTGCAGCATTCCTCTATGGCCTCAGGGCCGAAGAGCTCCATTATGTTGAGAATCCCCAAACCCCTGACCTCCATGTGGTGGCGGATGAGCTCGGGGCTTCGCCCCTTGACTTTCCCTTTGGGGTCCATGAAAAGCTCCACAAAGTCGTCAGCCACCAAGCAATGCCCCCTGTCGATGAGATCCAGGGCGCACTCGCTCTTGCCAATACCGCTTCTGCCGATTATAAGCACTCCAAGACCAAGCACCTTGAGCAGAACTCCCTGTATGTGCAGAGGAGGCCCCAGAAGCTCCCTGAGAACCTTGGCCATTTCCCGGTTCAGCCTGCTGCCGCCAAGGGAGCTGGAAAGCAAGGGAATGGTGTGGCTTTGGAACAGAAGGAGCAACTCCTCGGGGCAGGGGAGAGAGTCTTCCAGGATCAGGCAGGGCACCTCCATCAAGGCCAGCTCCCTAAGTAGTGCCCGACGTCTCCCCTGGGAAAGCCCTTTGAGGACTTCCAGCTCGGTCCGCCCCAGGATCAAGGGCCGGTTGGCCCCGATCCTCATTTGCTGGCGGCTCAAAGCCTTTCCAGGCCGAGAGACCTTCCAGGAGGAAACCGTTCGGCCCAGCCCGGACAGGCCCGCCAGGGGCTTCAGCCCCAGGCTCTTGCTGCCCTCCCTGAGCAGGTCCTCCACATGGATCGAGCGCATGGGATTTTTCCCCGGAAAGGTCTCTCCAGGTCAACCGTACTTCTCGTCCTCCTCCAGGATGGCCTCGTAGAGTTCGTCAACATCTCTGGCGCCCATCAAGACCTTGCGGAATTGGCTGTCTTTGAAAAGCCTGGAGATGCGGGCCAGGGCTTTCAGGTGCGCCCCTGCCGAATCTTCCGGGGCCACCAACAAGAACAACAGGTGAGTCGGGTTCCCGTCCAGGGATTCGAACTCCACCCCTCTTGTGCTGCGGCCGAAGGCGGCTATCATGGAGCTCAAACCCGCCAGTTTTCCGTGGGGGATTGCCACACCCTCCCCAATGCCCGTGCTGCCCAGCCTTTCCCTTTCCATGAGGATCTGTACCACCTGGTCCAGATCCAAAATCTCCTTGGGCAAGAGCGAGGTCATCTCCCTTATGACCTCCTGCTTCCCCGTGGAGTTCAGCTCGTAGATTACCCGATCACGACTCAAAATATCGGCTATTCTCATTCAGGTTTCCTGTTCCCGGTACTTGGTTGTACCTCAAAAAGCCTCAGGATATTGCTCGGGTTTGCTTTCAGGGGTCCCCTCTTTTCAGCTCCATGTCCATCTCCGGTATCCACCCCCAGGGGGATTCAAGTTTTCCCACGGGCCCAGGGTCATGCCTCTGGCCTGATCAGTCCCAGATTTCCGTCCTTTCTCCGGTAAAGCACATTCACCTGCCCTGTGCCTGAGTCAGTGAAGACCACGAACTCATTGTCGGTAAGCCGCATCTGCATGACCGCCTCTTCCACGGACATGGGCTTGGCAAACAGGTTCCTGCTGACTATCACTTGCGGCTCAGAGCCTTCCTCTTCCACCTCCCCAGCAATAACCTCCATGCGGAAACGCCATCCCCTGTCCTCGTTGCCCTCCTTGTACTGCTTGAACTTTTTCTTTTGCTTCTTGAGCTGCCTTTCCAGGTTGTCCACAACAGCGTCAATGGCCGAGAGGAAATCCACGGTTTCCTCCTCGCCGGCAACCGAAACTCCGTCCGCCCTCAGGAGCACCTCCACCCGGTGCCTGTGCTTTTCCTGGGTGCATACCACCTGCACGTCCATGGGCGCGTCAACATACTTCTCAAGCCTCTGGAGCTTGTCCCTGGCGTATTTCTTTATCTCCTCGTCAGAGTCCATGTGCCTGAAGGTAAAGGAACATTGCATCAGCTCACCTCTCTAGGCAAATCTGCCTTTATTCACCTTTACTGTATCTTGCCTGTGAAATCAGTAAACCTTCCTCCTGCGACTGGAGGGCAGCACACCCAACTCGGTTCTATACTTGGCCACTGTCCGGCGGGCTATGTGAATCCCCTGTCTCCCCAGTATCTCTACTATTTCCTGGTCACTGAGAGGACTATGGGGCTCCTCCTTCTGGATCAACCTCTTTATCTGCTCTTTTACACTTTGAGATGCTATGGCTTCCCCGTCGGACTTGGAGATGCTGCTATTGAAGAAGAACTTGAGCTCATAGAGGCCCTGGGGGGTGTGCACGTATTTGTTGGTCACCACCCTGGAGATGGTGGACTCGCTCAGCCCCGTGTCCACTGCCACATCCTTAAGAACCAGGGGCCTCAAATAGTCGATGCCCCGATCCAGGAACTCCCTCTGAAAGCGCATGATGCTCTCGGTGACCTTGTAAATGGTCCTCTGGCGCTGGTGAATGCTGCGAATGAGCCACAGAGCCGAACGCATCTTTTCCTGGATATAAGACCTGGCTTCCTTGGGGAGCTCTTTGTTGGAAAGTGAACGCATGTAGAAGGGGCTCACCCTGAGTTTTGGAAGTCCGTCCTCGTTCAAGACTATCACGTATTCTTCCTGAAACTTGAAGACAAAAACATCCGGGGTGATGTACTGGGCCTCCTCGGTGGCATAAAGGCGACCGGGCTTGGGCTCCAGCCCCCTGATCCATTCCACGGCTTGGGCCACCTCGGCCACAGTGGCCCCCAGTTTCTTGGCAATCTGGGGCAGGCGGTTGTTTTCCAAATCCTTCAAGCATTCCATTATGATGCGTTCAGCCAAAGTGCCCTTCATCCCCATATGGCGCACTTGGATCAGAAGGCACTCACGCAGGTCCCTTGCTCCAATGCCGGGGGGGTCGAAATCCTGAACCCTGAAAAGAACCTGCTCCACTTCCTCCACTGTGGCCTGGCATTGGGTGGCCAGGCTCTCCAGATCGGTCTGCAGGTATCCGTCTGGGCTGAGGTTGCCTATTATCTCCAGCCCTATCCTGCGGGCCTGGCCTTCCAGGTCAGATAGGCGCAGCTGCCATATGAGGTAATCGGTGAGGCTTTCAGGCCTGGATAGGGTCTGCTCAAGGGAGGGCCTTTCCTCCTCATCCTCGTATTGAGGCATCTCGTGATAGGGCACAGTGGGGTAGTCCCACGGTATTTTTTCCAGGGAAAGCTCCTTGGCCGACTCCCTGGAGGTCTGAACCCGCCCGGTATCACTCAAATGGGAATCCCATTCTTCCTCTGGCAATCCCACCAGATCTTCCAGGACAGGATTTTCCCTGAGCTCGGTCTGAATGGCATTGTTGAGCTCCAGCCTGGGCATCTGCAGGATCTTCAAAGCCTGCTGGAGCTGTGGGGTCATGATGAGCTGCTGGGTCAAGCGCAGCTGTTGTCTTATCTCTAAAGCCATTCGGGGATGTCACCCCCAAATCTCAATTCTTTCCTAGCCTGCAAGAACTTGATTATAGCATAAGCCCGGGGGCCCACAAGGGTGGGGCCTAGCCCCTTTGGGGCTGCCTCCACGGGCTCAACCCTCCTCTTTCAAGTAAGACAGCTTTCAGGCTGAGGGATCTCATCAAAGAGGGGCTTTTCCTCACAGATTTCTCTGAGCAGGGGGATCTCGTCACATTCAGGGAACTTCACGCAGTGAATGCAGTCAGCCCAGACTTTTTGAGGGAGCTGAGACTTCTCCACCCTTCGGAAGCCCATTTTTTCAAAATACCTTGGCACGTACGTGAGCACGAACACCCTGCATACCCCCAAACGAAGGCCTTCCTCCATGGAAGCCTGAGCCAGTTTTCGGCCTATGCCCTTGCCCCGAGAATTCTCCTGAACGCAGAAAGATCGAAGTTCTGCCAGATCCTCCCAGACCACGTGCAATGCACACACCCCCAACAGGGAACCATTCTCCTCCCAAACATGGAATTCCCGGATGTGGGCGTAGATGTCCCACAGGGGTCTTGGCAAGAGCAATCCCTGGGCTGCATGGCTCTCAAGCATCCTGTGAATTTCCCTGGCATCCCTGACCGTGGCTTTTCGTAGCTCTCCCATTCAGTTACCCGTTCTCTCCAGAAGCTCTTGTGCATGAGCCCTGGCTCTAGCGCTCACCACTTTACCCCCCAGCATCCGGGAAAGTTCTTCCACCCTTCCCTCCCTATCCAACGCCGACACCGTGGTGACTGTCCTGTCCAGTCTCACCTGCTTGCTCACCTTGAAATGATTCTGAGCAAAGCATGCCACCTGCGGCAGATGGGTTACGCACAGCACCTGGTGCAATCTGCCTATGTGGGCCAGCTTCTCCCCCAAGGCATGGGCCACTGCCCCACCGATCCCTGCGTCTATCTCGTCCAGAATCAGGGTGGGCACCCTCTCGGCCTCTGCCAGAACCTTTTTCATGGCCAGCATTATCCTGGAGAGCTCGCCCCCTGAGGCTATCTTCCACAAGGCCCGGGGCGGTTCCCCCAGGTTCATGGAGAGGCGGAACTCCACCCTGTCCAGTCCCTTGGGCCCGGCGAGCAGGCCCTTCTCCCCCACAGGCACCCCTTCTTTCAACCTGCTCACCTGTGCCTGGAAGATGGGCTGGTCAGCACCCAAATCCCTGAGTTCTGCCTGAACACCCAGGGCCAGCTTCTCACCAGCCTCCTGCCTGGCCGCGCTCAGCTGCTCCCCCAGCCGCGAGAGTTCATTCTCCAGAGCTTTTTTCTCAGATCTCAGTCTCTCCAGGGTCTCCTCCCCGCTATCGGCTTCCCCCAGCTGCTTTTCCAGACGGCCTGCCAGGGCCATGATCCCCTCAACATCACAGCGGTACTTCCTGCGCAGTCTTTGGATTTCCTCCAAACGTTCCTCCAACTGGGCCAACCTTCCCTGATCGTATTGCACCCTGCGGGCCTGATCCCGAATCCCCCCCACGGCCTCTTCCAGCTGCACCTCCGCAGCCTTCAGCTCCGCCACAACCCTCTCCAGGGAGGGAGCTATCCTGGCCAGTTCCTCCAGCTCCCGGACGGCCATCTGCACCCTCTCCAAGGCAGATCCCCGTTCCCCGTAAAGCCCATCTTCCGCCCTCCTCAGGCCTGCCTGAAGTCTCTCGGCATTGAGAAGCAACAATCTTTCCTGCTCCAGGGCCTCAAGTTCTCCGGGCAGAAGTCTTGCATCCTTTATCTCCTTCAACTGAAACTCCCAGAGCTCTCTCTTGCTCTGGGTCTCTTTCCAGCGATCCTCGAGCTCAGAGATCTTGTTGCCCAGGGCAACCCACCTGCTCCAAAGGCTTTCCCAGCAGGCCCTGAGCCCCATGAGTCTTCCATGCTCGTCCAGGAGATCCAGGTGCCTTTCCGGCTGGAGCAGACCCTGGTGCTCATGCTGTCCATAAATGTTCACGATGTCCCTCAACAGCTCGGCCAGCATGGGTATGGTGCAGGCCTGACCATTGAGATAAGCCCTGCTGCGGCCTGCCCTTGTCAAGACGCGGCGGACCACAATCCCGTCTTCCACACAAAAACCCTTTTCCCTCAGGCGCTGCTCTGCCCGTGAATCCCCTGAAAGCCTGAAAAATCCCTCCACCGAGGCCTCCTCTGCCCCCTGCCTTATCATCTCCAACCCGGCCTTTGCCCCAAGAAGGAATTGGATGGCCCCTATGAGGATGGACTTCCCGGCCCCCGTCTCTCCGGTAAGCACGTTGAGCCCTGGCCCGAAGCCCACCAACAGGTCATCTATTATGGCCAGATTTCTTACGTGTAAGGACTCCAGCACAGGGCTTATCCCACTTGGAATTGGCTGAATGGATGCGGACCAGACATTTCAAGAGTATCTGCAAAGGAATCCGGCTCGCAACCCCTGGGCGCCCCTGGCAGATTTGCCGGCCCAACCACCGGTGTCATCTCTCCCCCCAACGCAGCTTGCTCCTCAAGACCTCGTAAAAGCTGCGATGGGGGGATTTGATCAGGGAGAGCCGATGGGGGCTGGTTCGAACCTCCAGCACATCTCCCTCTACCATTCTGTAGCCCACCTGTCCATCAAAGGTGAGATACACCTCCCCGTCCACTGAGCCAAGGGAAACCCTGATGATCCGGTCTTCCGGCAGAATGATGGGCCGGTTGGTGAGGGTGTGAGGACAGATGGGGGTAAGTATGATGCAACCCAGGGCAGGGTGAACAATGGGCCCCCCCGCTGAGAGGTTGTAGGCTGTTGACCCAGCCGGGCTGCTAATTATGAGGCCGTCTGCCTTGAAGGTGGTCAAGTAATTCTCATCAATATGGGTCTCCAGGTCTATTATGCGCGCCAGGACCCCCTTGTTGACAACCACATCGTTGAGGACCTGTTGTCTTGCAACCCTGTTCCCGGCTCTCCAGACCTCTGCCTCCAAGAGACTCCTTTGGATAATGCTGGTATCTCCTTCCAGCACCCTCTCCAATACCTGGAACATCTCCTCCAAGGCCACCTCTGTGAGAAAGCCCAGGCCCCCTGCATTCACCCCCAGGAGGGGAACCTGGCTTCCAGCCAAAAGGCGCGCCGCACTCAGGAGGGTTCCATCCCCGCCCAAAACCACAAGCAGGTCCACCTTGGAGGGAAGTTCCTCTCTAGGACATCCAACAAGCAGCTCCGAGCAAACCGCCAGATCCACCTCCACCAAACATTGCACTCCTCGTGCTTCAAGCCACCTGACAAGTTCCTCGGCTGTACGAACCACCAGCTCTATGCGTTTCTTGCCCACCACACCCACGGTCCGCACTTGCACTTTTCCACCCCCGATAACTGGTTTATTCTCTTACCACATGCTCTCTTGAAGTGTCCAGGGCTCTTGGGGGGGGCTTCCAGCAGGCAAGTGGGTTCTGAAACGGGCCCAACCCGCATTTTTCATGAGGGGCGGGCAATGCAGGCCAACTGATGAAATTGCTCTGTTTCAAGGGGTTTTCCTGGAAAACCCTAGGCAAGCGGGAGACCAGCCCAGAGAGTACTTGAGGTCTTTCAGTCCTGAAGCATCCAGGGATGGGGCGCAAGCCCCCAACGTGCTGGGCCCGAGTGAATGATCCGGCTGCATCAGGAGGCGAACAACCCGACTCTGGGAAAGAGCTCCTGCATCAAGCTTGTGCAGATATGAGGGAACGGTAAGGGGTACTGGATTTCCAAGCAAGACCCCATGAGGGGGATTGGGGGGTAGGGCTCTTGGGAGCATCCCCCCTAGCTGGCCTGCATTGAGAAGTGCTGGTGAGCAGTGCAGGCCTGGGGGATACAGGCCGCAGGGTCTTCTCTGATGGCGTCTTTACTTCAAAGGGCCTTCCGGGTCTATCCGGAAGAATGGCGTTTGTTGATATGGGTGACCCTCATTCAACTGGCCATGAGGGTCAGCTCCGTTTTGGTAAACAATTACTCCCAGAGTGCTTTCTTGAAGAGATTCGGGGTTGAGCATCTCCCCGTTGTTTTCCTAATAGAGTCAGTGCTCACCTTCCTGGTAATCAATGCTGTGGGCCTGCTCATGGGGAAGTACAGGACCCTGTCGGTGTTCACTGGCCTTCTTATTTTTTTTGCAGCATGCGTAGCCGCCATCCGCTTGATGATCCCTTTGGATCTCCCTGTGCTTTACCCTGTCTTGTTCATTCTCAAGAGCCAGGCCATAGGGACCCTGCCCATACTTTACTGGGACATCCTCAATGACATGTTCACCACCAGACAGTCCAAGCGGCTTTTCACCCTCATCACAGCAGGGGGGATCCTGGGCACCACCCTGGGCAGTGTGCTCACGGGAAATGTGGCCCGATGGGTCGGGGTGGACAATGTGCTCTGGGTGTTTGTGGTGGGGACATTGCTGGCCGCTGCTTTGAACCAGGGCACAGAGAGGGTTCTGGGCACTCCGGTACAGCCCCGCCCTGGCAGGCGAGGCAGGAAACGCAAACCAGGGCTTTCCGAAACCCTGGGTGAGGCACGCGTGTTTTGGAAGGAGTCTCCTTTTCTCCGCTACATGGTCATCTTGGTAGCCATCCCCAACATGGTTCTCCCAGTGCTCACTTACCAGTTCAACGTGTTGGTGGACATGACTTATGGGACCGAGCAGGAAACCCTTCAATTCCTGGGTCTTTTCAGAGGCCTGTCCAATGCTTTCATCTTCGCGGCCCTTCTTTTCTCAGGAAGGCTTCTGAGCCGCTGGGGAGTCCCCTCAAGTCTGATGATCCATCCTGTCAATTACCTCCTGGCCTTCTTGGCCTTGATGCTACGTTTTGACATCCTGGCAGCCATGTACGCCAGGTTCAGCACAGAGGTGTTCAAGACCACTCTGAACAATCCTGCCAGGGCTATACTCTACAACTTCTTTCCTTCCCACATGCGGGCCATGGTGAGGGTCTTCTTGAGGGGCACTGTGGTGCGTGCCTCAGACCTGGCTGGCTCCGGGCTCCTCATAGCCCTCAAGGGAGTGATACCGCCTCAACTCCTGTCTCTTGTGGCAGCCCCCCTTGTGGGCCTCTGGATTCTGACCAGCTTCCTGATTCGTAGGAACTATCCCAGCATGCTGGTGAAAGTGCTGCTGGAGCGCCAGATCGACTGGGAACGCTTGGAAAAGATGGACCTCAGGGTTGTGGCCCAGGATGTCCGCAGCCTGGAGGCCTTGCAAAGAGGACTGGGGGATTCCAGGGAAGAAGTGGCGTTGCTCTGCGCGGAGGTGCTGGCCCAGGTAAGGCCACCCGGCTGGACCAGCTGGATTCTAGAAGCATTGCCTGGAAAGTCCATAGATTTTCAAAGAAGACTCTTGGCCGCTTTGCCCCAGGAGGAAGCCGGTAAAGAAGCGATTCCTTTGATCCAAGAAATGCTCCCCGCAGCAGACCCGGGGCTTCTGGAGGGTCTGCTTGGGACACTGGTGCGCCTGGCTCCAGAGTCCTCCTCAGCTCTTTTCAAGCAGTATCTGGACCATCCGGAACCGGCGGTCAGGGTGCAGGCCATGGCAGGGCTCCTGGCAGGCAGGGACCAGCAGGCCATCTCAGAGTGCCGTCAAGTGCTCAGGGGTCTGTTGCATTCCCAAGAAAGCTCGCAGGTCACAGCGGCCTTGGAGGTTCTGGCCATGGTCTCGGATCCGAGCATGGCCCAAGAGCTGGACCGCTGGGTCAACTCCCAGGATCCGGAACTTCGCAGCCTGGCCCTCAGAGGACTGGCACGCAGGTGCGATCCCCGGCTCCTGGAGGTGGCCCGCCAAGCCATCAAGGATCCCAGTGCGGCAGTGAGAAGGGCAGCGGCCGAAATGATGTTGTCTTGCGGGGAAAAGGTGCCGGTTTCGGGTTGGGTGCCCTTGCTGGGAGATGAGGATCCTGAGGTCCGACACATGGCACGGGAAGCCATCCGGGGGAGACCTGAGGCCTCCCGCCAGCTCATAAGCGCACTGGCTTTGCCCTCCAGACGGCTGCGCAAGGAGGTCTTGCTCCTGTTGGAAGAGCTGGAAGCCACCGGGGCGGAAGTCTCCAAGTTTGTGACAGAACAAATCGAGAGAGCTTATTACTTCATTGCCATGGCCTTGGCCGTGAAGAACTTGGGAGAGAGGCTTTGCGCCTCTTTGCTCAGCCAGCACCTCTTGGAGAACAGCCTGGCAGCCCAGCAGACCGTCTTGAGGGTGATAGCTGCTCATGGCGGGAGCGAGGGGATGCATGTGCTCTTGAAAGCCCTTGGCTCTTCTGAGCGCAGGGAGGTGGAGGATGCTCTGGAGGCCCTGGAAAGTTTTCTGAATCCTGGGGTGAGGAAGCTGCTGATCCCCCTCTTGGACAGAATCCCTCTGGAAGACAAGCTGGCCTTGGTCAGAAGGAGGTTTCGGCTCCCTGATCCAGGAAGTGTCAGCCAAGGGGATCTTCTGGACCTCCTGATGGCAGAGAATGACCCGGTGACTCAGGCTCTGGCCTTTTACCTGACGCAAGAGATGAGACTTCCAGAAGTGCCACAGAACATTCTGAAAGCCGCAGCTCAGGCACAAGACCCCATGGTAGTGCAAGCAGCCTTGTGGCTGAACAGGCAGGATCCTGGGGAAAATCCTCCCGGCCCCTCAGAAGAATCCCTCAACTTGCTCCAGAGGGCTGATTATGCCAGGAAGGTGCCCATTTTTTCCTCCCTCCTGGTAAGGGATTTGTTGGCAGTGGCGGGAATAATGGTGGAATGCCAGTGTGCCCCGTCAGAGGCAGTGGTAAGGGAAGGAGAACCCGGGGAGGCTCTGTACCTAGTGGTGCAGGGGGAATTCCAGGTTTTGAAAACCTCTGAAAAAGAAGGACAAATACTCATAGCCAAGATAGGACCCAGGGAGTTTTTTGGGGAAATGGCCCTGTTCGACCGAGGACCCAGGTCGGCCACGGTTGAAGCGGGTCCCGAGGGAGGCCTCCTGCTCAGGCTGGAGGGAAATGCCTTTCGAGGCCTGATGGAGGAGCACCCGGAAATCCCCATTGCGGTGTGCGCGGAACTCAGCCGGCGCATGCGCTCCCTGCACGAGAAATTGAAGCTGCAAGGAATCCAGGGGGTCTGAGCCGTTGGCCCCTCGAGTTTGTCAGTCCAGCTCCCTCAGGACCCTAAAGCCTGTGGTGCTGTATCTGCTGCCCGGGTGAGCCCAGTTTCTATTGGCCGAGCGGCCGAAGGTGGCGTACTTGAACCAACTGCCTCCGCGTCTGACCTTGTACACTCCCTCCTGCGGGCCCTTGGGATCCCTCTGTTCTCCCTTGGGATAGGGCCCATACCAGTCCTGGCACCACTCCCACAGGTTCCCGTGCATGTCGTAGAGTCCCCAGCTGTTGGGAGGATAGGAGCGCACTGGTGCCGGAGAGCCTGGCTTGAGCCCCCTGGCCAGGACTTGCGAAAGGCACTTGGCCACTCCTCTTCTGGGGTTGTTGTTGAACATGCCCTTGCTGCAATCCGGCTCATCCCCCCAACTGAAGGCGCTCTGGCTCCCCGCCCTGCAGGCGTACTCCCACTCAGCCTCTGTGGGAAGCCTGTAGCGACCCTCTCCCCTCTTGTTCAGGACCTCCAGGAACCTGGAGACATCATACCAGGAGACCCTTTCCACAGGGCACTCTTCTCCGCATTCCTTGAAAAAGGAGGGGTTCGACCCCATCAGGGCCTTCCATTGCCTTTGGGTCACCTCTGTCTCTTGCAGGAAAAAAGGCTTGCTAATCTCCACCCTGTGCGGCGTCTCATCCTCATTGCGAAAAGATTCCCCTGCCCCACTGCCCATGGTGAAACTGCCTGACGGGATCTTCACAAAACCCATGCCAAGGCTGTTGACCCACCTCTGTGGTGTTGCGCTCTCCACGGCAGAGCAGGGAAAAACCATGAACCCCAACCAGGCCACCAGGGCGGCTGCGGTCTTTGCGGCCTTGACTGCGCCCCCTGGGTTTCTTGTAGAGGATGCCACCCTGTACACCTTTGAACCTCCCACGGTCTGTTTGCAGGCCTCTCTAACTTTTCCCCAGTATTACTCCAACTGGAAAACGTGCAAGCACATCCCCCACTGAGAGAACCCCTGGGGGGCTCTCTATGGCAAGACCGCTGATCGCTTCATTCCATTGCTTAGGAGCCCCGCGTGGAGGTTTGATCAGGGTCTCCCCCCAAAGCTCTTTCCCCGTGGGGCATTCAGAATCACCAACGAGCTGAGTGGGAAATCTCGGGGTCAAGGAGATCGCCCACTGGTTTCTCCATTTCCTTCCAAAGCATACCACATTGCGGGAGAGACGACCCTCTGCATAGAGAGGAATGTAACTGCCGCGCAAAAAAAGACTGCGCCAATGTCTTCTGGCCAGAAGCACGCGGTGGATGAGAAACATCTTGATTCGGCCATCCTCTCTGTTCCCCCAAAGCTCCCGGAGAAATTCATCTGAATCGGACTCGAAGCGCTTCTTCATGTCAGCCAGGTACCTGGATCTCAGTTCGAAATCCACCTCTTTACGGTTGTCGGGATCCACAAGGTTCAGGTCCCACAGTTCCGTGCCTTGATAGAAATCCGGAAATCCCGGCGAGGTGAGTTTCAGGAGAGTCTGGGAAAGACTGTTCATGATCCCGTAGCGGGCTATCCTTCTTTGGAAGGACCGAAATGAGGGCAAGAACTCGTTGTTAGCAGAAGGCTCCAGTATCCTTTCCAGAAAGCACAGGAAGGCCTGCTCGTACCGCTCGTCTGGCTTTAACCAAGCAGTGTGAACCTTGGCCTCCCTGATGGCCTTCACGAAGTAGTTTTTCAACCTTCCCAAGAATTGCGGCAGTTCATCTTCCCTGAAAGGATATGCCCCTAACAGCGTCTGGTACATGAAGTACTCATCGTTCCTGTCAGGGACAGGATGCCCTTTGATCCGGGGCTTCTTTTTCCTGTTTATTCTGCTCCAGAGCTTGAGGTGTTTTTCCCACTCCTCAGGAATCTCGGACAAAACATTTATTCTAGCTCTCACATCCTCTCCCCGTTTGGTGTCGTGGGTGGAGGTGGCATTCATGGTGAAAGGCCATGAGGAGGCACGACTCTGCATTAGCTCGTGGAATTCTGTGAGGGAGACTCCGAACCTCTCCGGGAATCCGCCCACCTCGTTGAGGGAAATCAGCCTGTTGTAAACGTAGAAGATCGTGTCCTCTAGCCCCTTGGCCATGAGGGGTCCTGTGAACTGCTGGAAGCGCATTACAAAATGCCACGCCTGCTCTTCTCTGCCTTGGGAAGACTCCCCCAGTCCCAGCAGAAAATCCTCAATGAATTTAAGCTCATGAGAAAGGCCTGGACTTGACTCCAGCGCCCTTCCTACAGCTTGCAGAATGTATTCCCTTTCGCAACCGCGTAACTCCCCTGGCACCCTGTAAGTCCGGTAAACGGGAAAATGCGCCATCACCTCAACCAGGGCCCGTCTTAACCCGTACAAAGTGATGTCACTGCCCCGCCTCATCCTGCTGGAGTCTCCTTTCAACAAATGGGCCAAGTTGTCTATATCGCCGGCCATATGTTTCCCGGTCACCAGGAGTTTCTTTTCGTAGAGGAGCTCCTCATACGGGCAATTCACAGCGGTGAAAGAGCGGTAAACTGCATCAAAACGAGCCCGATTTCTTCTCTCACAGGAAAGACCGTTGGCAAGGTTGAGGAAGTCATAGCCAGTGGTGCCTTGGATGGGCCAAGTCTGAGGGATCTCCTCCCCAAAACCGCATACTTTCTCGACCACCAGGTATGCCTGAGGTGCCAACTCCCTCAATCGGCCAAGGTACAAAGACGGGTCATACAATCCGTCCACATGGTCCACCCTCAAGCCTGATATCAATCCCTGGGAAAGAAGTTCTGCCACGAGAGTATGGACGTGTTCAAACACCTTCTTTTCTTCTACACGAAGCGCTATGAGATCGTTTACATTGAAAAATCTTCTGTAATTTATCTCTTCTGTGGCCACCTTCCAAAAGGCAAGCCTGAAGAATTGTTCAGCCAGCAGCTCTTCCAGCGGCCCGAAACTCGTTGGATCATCAGCCTTCCCGTTAAAAACCAGGAGATTCTCGTCCAGGAAATCCATGATTTTTCTATTCTTTTGACAGGTCTCCCAAAGCAGGCGTTTTACAAAACGCACCTGCTCCTTTCTTTCTCCTGGATTCTCATGCCCAGGCAGAGTTCTCAAGGCGTAAAGCACACCCAGGATCTTGATAAAGTCCGGATGGTCCTCTCCCAAACATGCCCGAAGCTTGCCTATGCCGTGAGACAAGATCTTTGCATATGATTCCAACCTCAGGGGATATGACTGCTTGTAGTACCATACTTGGAATCCATTCTCGTCATAGGCCAACCTGATTTCCCCGGCCTCCAGAGACTCTCCATAGAACCTGCCTAAGAAGGGTGCCAGAATCCTTCCCCTTATGCCTTCGTACATATGCTCCCAGTCCACGTCGAAGAAACCGAAAAACTCTGAAGCTTGGCCGTTCTCCAGCACATCCATCAAGATCCAGTTTTCCTTGTCGAACGCCATGTGGTTCGGAACCAGGTCCTGGATCCAGCCCATTTTCTTCCGACCAACCTGGCGCAATAATCTTCTCAGGCCCTTTAGCCCCCCCAACTCAGGGTTGACATCATTGGGATCCACCACGTCGTAGCCGTGTTCACTGCCAGATCTGGCTCTGAAAACCGGAGAGGCGTAGATATCTGAAATGCCCAGCTCCCAAAGATAATCCAAGTACTTCTCCAGAGCGGCAAAGGTAAATCCAGGCTTGAACTGAATGCGGTACGTGGCGTTAGGGACTCTCATACCTACTGCTCGAGAATGAGAAAGTGCACTTTGAGCCCACCAGCTCCTGTATCATCCAAAAAGACTGGTCGCATATGGTGCTGCTTTCCCGGGCCTCCCAGGAACTCCTCATAATGGCTTTGCTGGACTCCAATGAACAGCCCTCACCTAGTCGAGTAGTTCATCCATTGCTGGATTTCACCCTCACAGATCCGGACGTGC
>JBBIOJ010000050.1:0-25236 GCA_037443445.1 Desulfarculaceae bacterium
CAACACAAAATTCTACAGTCTCCGCGCCTTGACGATGGGCCCGTGAAATCCTTATGATGCTTCTGGATAGCTCTTACGGGCAGCATGGCAGAACCCGGATCACATTCCCGGCCAGGGAATGAGCCTGGAGGGAAAGCGGAGTAGTGCCTGCCAATCTCCCCCCACAATATTTCGAGGCCGAGAAACGCTACAGGCTGGCCAGGACCCCCCAGGAGAAGATCCAAACCCTGGAGGAGATGCTCCGGATCATGCCCAAGCACAAGGGCACTGATCGGCTCCAGGGGGAGCTGCGCCGCAAGATCTCTTTACTGAAAAAAGAGGCCAGTTCAAGGCAATCAGGGGGGCGCAGGGCTGACAACTATTTTGTTGAAAAGGCAGGGGCAGGCCAAGTAGTCATGGCGGGTCCGCCCAATTCCGGCAAATCCAGTCTTCTGGGCTGCCTTACCAATGCAAGGCCAGAGGTTGCGGATTACCCTTTCACAACACGATCCCCACAGGCAGGCATGATTCTGTTTCAAAACGTGCGTATCCAGCTGGTGGATGTGCCTCCTGTTCAGCTTGAGTTGACAGAACCTTGGGTTTACGCCATCTTTCGCAATGCGGACGTGCTCTGGATAGTTCTGGATTTGAGCAGCGATGACCTCTTGCAGGAAGCCGAAGCAATGATGCAGGCCCTGGATGGGGCCAGCATAAGTCCAGTAGGTAAGCACAAGCAGCCCGAGCAGGAGGAGCGTTTGAGCAAGCGCACACTGTTGGTGGCCAACAAGCTGGACTTGCCCAAGTCCAGAGATCATTTGGAGATTCTGCAAGAATTCTACGGCCAGATTTTTGAGATCCTGGCCGTCTCCGCCCGAAGCCTGGAGGGGCTCCATGAGCTGGTCTTTGCAAGCTTCAAGGCCCTGAACATTCTCAGGGCTTACACCAAAGCTCCTGGGAAGGAACCAGACCTGAAGGAACCTGTTATCCTGCCCTTGGGGAGCACTGTAGCGGATTTTGCTGAGCAGATTCACAAAGACTTCGCCCAAAAGCTTAAGTTCGCAAGAATCTGGGGCAAAGACAAGCACGACGGCCAGAGAGTTCATCTGGACTTTCCCCTCTCCGACGGCGACATCCTGGAGCTTCACATATGAAAGGGCTAGAAGTTGGGGATAGGAAAAGCTTTGGCCTGGGGCCTAGCAGGGCTATGGCCTTTTCTGGTCCGCATGCCTTGCACGGATCCAGGGGTCAAACAGCCGCATTGCCGAGGACTCCAACGTCTTCCTGTGCCATTACTCAGCAGCCTTGGAAACATTTGACACAAACCGGGCTAGGGGCAAGACCGGTCCGGATTCAACCCCCAGGGGGGATCCAGACCGGTTACCATCCCCTCAAGTGGTGGCCAGTGCGCCCCCGTCCACGTAAAGACTCTGTCCTGTTATGAACCCGGCAGAGTCAGAGCAGAGGAACAAGACAGCTCCCACTATGTCCTGGGGTTCTGCAAGTCTTCCCTTGGGAATCCTCATGACTATCTGGCGCTCCACTTCGGGATTGCTCCATATGGGCTGGCTGAAGTGGGTGCGTGTGAGGCCTGGGCCCACAGCGTTTACCGATATGTTGTAAGGCGCCCACTCTGCGGCCATGCACATGGTCAGCATCTTCACGGCGGCCTTGCTGGCGTGGTAGACCCCCATCATGACCCCACCACGCACTGCCCCCACCGTGGTGATGTTTACGATTCGTCCCCCTCCATGCTCTTTCATGACCCTGGCCACAGCACGGCTCAGCAGAAAGGTGCCCTTCACGTTGGTATCGAAGATCTTGTCGAAGCCATCCTCCCTCAGCTCCAGCAAGGGCCTTAGAAAGCTTCGGGCCGCATTGTTGATGAGAATGTCAAGGCGGCCAAAGGTTTCCATGGTGGCAGTGACCAGAGCCTCTACCTGTTCACCCACACTCACATCAGTGACCCGCCATGCTGCCTCCCCTCCCCGGGCCCTTATCTCACCTGCGGCAGCCTCTATTTCCGTCTGGGTCCTGGCAGCGATCATCACCTTGGCTCCAGCCTCGGCCAGTCCCAGGGCTATGGCTTTCCCGATTCCCTTTCCACCCCCAGTGACTATGGCCACTTTCCCGCTCAAGTCGAAGCGATCCCCCATCTGCGTTTCCTCCTGTTGAAGATGCTCGAGGCCGCTGTGCACAGCAGGCGCTACACATTCATAGAGGAGTTCATTGCTCTTGACAAGGGCATATTGCAGAAATCGGTTGACCTCCAGGGAACCCTAACCTATCATGCAGTGGAACCGGGGCTCTAACATAGTCAAGAGGAATGTGGAAACCGGGGTAAAGGATTCTCTTGCCCGCAGGCTCGGGACCCAAGAGGCAATAGGTTCCTCGGGGCTGCTCAAGGGCTTTGGAAGCCGCAAGTCCGGGTATACCAATCAGTGGGAATATTGGTTGGATTTGATGGGCCTCAATCAGACCTGGGGGAGATCGAGCCTCAGCGGCCGGGCCTGGATTCTTGGATGAGGCCCTGGAGATGAGGGACGGGGATGGCCATGGTGCACATGAGCAATAAGATTGGAGGGATGGTCACGCTGGGGCTCTGTCTCTGGACGCTGGTATCTTGCAGCGGCTCTGGGATGCACATCGTGTATCTCCAGTTCAGACCCACTTTGGAGTCTGCGACTCCCCAGGCCTTGACCGTGGGGGTGGCCACTTTTCAGGATAATCGCTCCACCCCTCAGATCATAGGCAAGCGCATTAGAATGGACGGCAGCCCTGAGACCATCATGCTGGGTTCTCCTACCACTGGAAAGGACCTGAGCTTGATGGTTGTACGATACCTGGAAGCCAAAGGCATGAAGGTGGTGGATCTGGCCTCCTGGAGTGGGGACCCAGAGACCCTCAAGGAGCTCCCAAGCGACATCAAGGTAGCCGTCACAGGTCGCATAGAAGCCTTGGAAGTCCAGTCCGACTCCACCTTGTTCAGAACAACCACGCGATACAAGGTGCGCCTGAGCGCTTCCATAGGGCTGGTAGCAAAAAACGAGGTCCTGAACCGATCCATAGAGATCAGCCCCCAAAGGACGACACTTCAATTCGATGTCAGGGACCTTGAAGATCAACTGAACCGGGCAATCCTGGAGGCCCTGGGAAGACTTTTTGAAGGGGTTTTTCCCTAGGCTTGAGGGATCTTGGAACCTGTTTCCCTCTCCGCAGAAGAAATCCGCTTGGCCCTGGAGGTGGGAAAGTCTGCCTGGAAATGCCTTGAGGCAGGCTCCCCCCGGATAGAAATACCGGGCAGCGCTTGGGCCTTTGGGTCCAGGCCTGACAATTGGGCCGTCCTGCCCGCATCCTTCAACCCCCCAACTTTGGCTCACCAATTCATGGTTCACTGGGCCCTGGAAAAGGGTGGGTTTCAGGGGGTGCTCCTGCTTCTGGATTTGCGCCACGCTGACAAGCCTCCCCAAGACGCTCACCTCCTGGACAGGTATCTCATGATAAGGCTGGGCCTCTCTCTCAATGATAGAACCCTCATAGGCCTCTCTAGCCACGGACTCTTCCTGGAGAAGGCAAGAGCCATCTCCGGCCTTTCTCCTGCCCCAGTCAACTGGAGCTTTTTGGTGGGAGAGGACACAATGGCCCGCATTCTGGACCCCAGGTTCTACAGCTCCGCTCAGGAAGAGCTTGGGGAACTTTTCTCTCGGGCCTCTTTTGTGGTGTTTGAAAGGCCAGGGGGCTTCCCCAGGAGCTCCCCCAGAGAGTTTCCACTGGTGAGCTCCCCGGAAAACATCCGAACAATATCATCCAGCTTGGTAAGACAAAACCGCTTCCTCAATTTGCCCTGGAGGGAACTTCTCTGCCCTGAAGTAGCCCATTTCATAGAGCTAACAGGTCTGTACCTTCCAGAGCCCAACACTTATGAGGCCAGAAGAAGGCAATTGGAAGATCTTTTCCGGGCCAGGGTGTCAAGGAGGACTGGATAACCTGGGCTGGGAACCTGATCCAGTCACACTGAGGCGAACACATCTTGCGTGTGCCCCATGCTGCTCGAGAAACACTATTGTCCCCTAACATCTCAAGACATTCCAGGCTAGGGGGGAATAGTCCAGCTCGGGCCACCGGCTTCTCAAGGCCTGCCTGGGCCACAGGATTTGACCTCGAGATATGCTGGCCCTTTTTTCACAATTCGACTCAGTTCTGCTCAAGCCTGTAAGACTTAGATGTGGCCCTGGATACAGGGTCATGCATGCTGCAGGGTAACATGACCACGCACTTCCCGCAGACATGGGTGTTCTCGGGCAGTCCGGCCAGGGAATGGGCCTTTTCCCTGTTGGCCTTGAGCCTTTCCCAGCATCTCCTCCTGTCAAATCCATCCAGGCTCAGAGCCCCCACAGGGCAGCGATCCAGGCACTTGAGGCAGCGCTTGCCTGCCTTGTGCAGACAAGCCTCCATGCCCAGGCTCAATGGGTGGTCCCCCAAGTCAGCCTCTGTAACCAGGCTTCCCAACCTTCCTGCGCAGCCAGAAGGGGTTATAAGCTGCGAATTCTGCCCGAAACGGCCCAACCCGGCCAAGTACCCCAGATGTTTGTGGGACCATCGGCTCATGAGCTGCACCGGGTCGAAATTATGGGTGGGAGGGGTCACGGCCGAGGCACAACCGCTTCTTTCCAGCAGGAGGCTCATTTCATTGCTTATCCTGGCTATGAGCTGGTTTGTCCTGACATAGGCCTCGCCCCAACTGCGCGAGGGCTCTGGGCCGCTTCGGTTTTCCTTGAGAAGCTCCAAACCAAAGGGCAGGAAGAATACGATCAGGCTCTTGGCTCCTGGAAGGAGCTCCCAGGGCATGAGATGATCCGCAGCCGCCATTTCCCTGAGCTTCAGGAAGCGCTCATCCAGCTTGGCCGAGACCAGAAGGGGTTTTCGCCAAAGACCTCCTCCTGGGCTCAGGCCTGAGTCCTCTTCCACAAGTTCTACAAGCAAAGCTCGAAGGCTCTCCAAGTCAGGCATTGCTCTACCCCTTCCCCGGCCTTATCCGCCAGCGGTGTTTTCCAGGAGCTCAAGGAACCGCTGGGCCACCATTTTGGCAATCTGTGGGGCATTCCCCCCTGAGCGATTGTTCACTATCACGTATGCATGCCCCCCAGTCTGAACAACAGCCATCATGATCCTTGCCGTCTCCTCCACCATGCGCGGCTGGAGCATTCCGTCCACTATGTGATCAAAAGGATATGCCCTGGCGTAGGCCTCCTCGTAACGCATTCCCAAAGGGGTCATGAGTCTGAGCAGGGAAACCTTGCCTTTTTTCAAAAACCTGCCTCCAGACTCCTCCATCTGCCTGCTCAAGGGGGGGAGCCAGCTCCAGTGGGAGAGAACCTGTCCCACCCCGTAATGCTCCATCACCCTGAATACTGGCTCGGCCAAGTACTGTGGTGTTCTCAGCTCCAGATGATAACGTTCATCCCGGGGGACCTGGCTGAAAAACCTCTCAAGATCCCGGGCCATCTGATCCGGCGAAACCCGCTGTCCCTTTGGTTGGTATTCCTGCTCCAGAACCATGGCAGCCAAGTTTTCTTTCAGCACCCCTTGGGCAGGCTCGTAAAAACCCAAGGTGAAAAGCTCAGGGGCCAAGTAGCTTGGGTTTGGCTCAAATGAGCCTCCCCTTCTGAGCCTTTGGGCTGTGACAGCCTGAGGAGCCTTGAGGACGAGCAGGTCTTCTGCTCCCATGTGGCTCTTGTACAGCTCCAAGAGCCTGTAGTTGGGAGTGGGGCCGCCCTTCTGGTCCAATAGTGGGCCGTAGAAAGTGAAATCCACCTCCAGGATACCGAAATGCTGGAAGTATTCCTGGAGGCTATCCACTGGAAGGACCTCCTCCAGGAAGCTCCTTTCCCCAACTTGCCTGGCTCTCTTCTGTGTTCTCCCCTGGTAGCGCTCTGAGGAGTAGATCTGACCCAGCCAGCCAGCGTACCTGTCGCTGGCCGTGCCCATGAGGACCAGGGGGTGCAAATCCCGCAGAATATACCTCTCCAGGTCCACTTTCTTGCCCACCTCAGCCAAGCAGCCGGAAGCGTCCATCCTCCTGCGCCACCCTCCCCTGAGAGACGAGCCTGCGCAGGTGTTTGCCCATTATGGCTTTCTCCCCGAAGGCGAAAAAGGCCTCGGGCTCCCTGGGCCTCCCGTACACTATCCAGGCCCTCACAATATCCTCCATGCTCCTGGGCTCCTGGAGAAATCCCAGGAGCTTCTCCTCTCTTTCATGAATCACCTTTAGATACGAGTCCCAAAGCTCTCCGGGGGGCTCACTGAATATCCCTGTCTCATGGCCTGTTATCCATACCCGTGCCTCCATCTTACGCAGAAGATTGACTGAAGCGATGGTCTCCTCTATGTCAGAATAGAGATCCCCGTACCAGGGTCCGAAACCTGTAAGGTCGTAATCTCCCAGGAACAGAATTCCTAGCTCGGGGAACCTGAAAGCAAGGTGCCCCGGGGTGTGGCCAGGGGTGTGGATCACCTCCACGTTCAGTCCTCCAAGCTGAATTCTTTGGCCGGGCCTGAGGAACCCTGAGGGCTTCCTGGGCCTCAGATGGAACTGGGCCGCCAGGACTTTCCGCCAATGCTCCCTGTAGGATTCCTCCTCCATGCCGTACCAGTCCATGAAGGTCTCCAGGTCCCCCAGAGGAGGGGCGTCTTGTTGGGAGATCCATATGGGAAGATCTTCAAACAAGTCCAAATGAATCATGTGATCCTCATGCCAGTGGGACAGCCAGATGGCCCTTACCCCCCCCGAAGCCTTGAGCTCCTCCAGGGCGTCCCTGTGGGAACCGGGGTCTATGAGCACCCCGGCCTCCTGTATGTAGAGGGAATTGCAGTATGGGTACCTCCCCTTGTTCTGCCCTTGGAGGAATGTCACTGGACCCAAGTCAATTGCTTCCCTCACCTTGGCCCTCCCAAAGTCACCGATCTTCTCTCCCACCTATCCTATGCCCCTCCCATGATATCCTCATGGGAGGCAAAACTTACAAGGCCACATAGAACCAAAGCCCCAAGATCTCCCAGTCCGGAAATCAGAAGCCTCCTCGAAGCCATGGTATCACATCTGAAGTGCTCGGAGCACATTGAATTCTTTGAGGGGCACTGTACTGTCCACCCGGTCCGGATGGTTCAAAGGGGCCGGGGAGATCCAGAGGCAAAGCGGCCAGGTATCAGCACTCAGAATCCCTATGTCACGAAGCGGGATGCAGCGTCTTGGTTCTCTTGCATCCGGAACTGGTCAAGGTTTCTTCATTTTTCCAGCTTCCCTTTTTGCTGCAGCCCAATTGCGCAGATTAGCCCTTGGCCGGCAAACTGTTATAATGGTATTTTGGTTTTCCCACTGAGGCATTGATGGGGAACGCCCTCTGTGGGGGGTGGAAACCTTGTCAGAGCAAGGAGATAGAGCTGAATGTTCATAGTGGTCATAGGTGCCGGTGAAGTAGGCTTCAACGTTGCAGCCCACCTTAGCCGGGAATTCAAAGACATAGTGGTCATAGACAAGGATGAGGAGAAGCTGGAAAGGGTCTCAGAACTCTTGGATGTGCGCACCTTGCCTGGAAGCGGAAGCAGCATGTCGGTTCTGCGCAAAGCAGAAATACACAAGGCTGACATTCTAATAGCTGCCACGGACAGCGATGAGGTGAACATGATCTCCTGCCTGGTAGCCGGTATTCAATCCAGGATTCCCAAGAAGGTGGCCAGGATAAGAGATCCTGAGTACGCAAACAGCGCCAGGCTCATGGGCCCGGAGCGTCTCGGCATAGACCTGGTCATAAACACCGATCAGGAAGTAGTAAACTCCATCCTAAGGATACTTCAGACGCACAGGGCCAAGGACGTGGTGGACTTGGCCCAAGGCCGGCTTAGAATGGCCTCTTTCGTGGCTGAAGAAGATAACCCCTTTGCCGGAAAACGTCTACAGCAACTAAGAGGCGTGCTCACTGAGAGGCGCCTGATAGTGGCAGCGGTTATTAGGGGGGAAAGGGCTATCATTCCCAGGGGGGACGACAAGATTCAACCCCATGACTTGGTTTACATCCTAGGAACCCCAGAAGCCGTATCAGACATGTTCTTGGGCTTTGACCCGGGCAATGCCAGACCCCCGCGTAGGGTAATGATTTATGGGGGCAACTCCTTGGGATTGAGAGTGGCCCAGGCCCTGGAAAACACCGGGCTGCAGGTCTGGATAGTGGACCCCAACGAAGAGAGGTGCGAGCTGCTTGCCTCAGAGCTGGACAACGCCACGGTTATCAAAGGGGATCTCACCTCCTCTGAGATCATGAAGGAAGAAGGCGTTCACAAACTGGACGCCTTCCTTGCTCTGACCTCGGAGGAGGAGAAAAACATACTGGTGTCTGTGCTAGGAAAAAGAATGGGCTGCAAGAGGGTCATCGCTCTTGCCAACCGGGTGGGCTATATCCCCTTGGCCTATCAGACCGGGGTGGACGTGGTCATAAGTCCCTCCCTGATTGCCATCAACCGGATACTCCAATATGTGCGCAGGGGAAGGATTGCCAATGTGGTGACCTTTCCAGAAGGTCAAGCTGAACTCCTGGAGGTGGAAGCCATGGAGACCTCGGATCTCGTGGCCGCACCCCTCAAGGACCTGGGTCTGCCCAGGGGAATCCTGGTGGGAGCCGTGACCAGGGGGGAGGAAGTGCTAATCCCCACAGGGGAGACCCGCATCCAGCCTGGGGACCGAGTGGTCATGGTGGTGGCTTCAGACTCCCTCAAGTCACTGGAAAAGATAGTCAGCGTGAAGCTGGAGTACTGGTGAGATGCGCCAGGTCATCGGGATCCTATGCTTCTTAAACCTCTGCGTGGGGCTAAGCATGGCCCTCCCTTTGGGGCTGGCTCTCTGGGAAGGGGAACAGGAAGCCCTGGATTTCTTGAAAGGGGCTGTCTTGGCGCTTCTGGTGGGCGGTGCGGGTAGCCTGTGGGGTTTGAGAGAAAAGATAACCATCGGGCGACGTGGAGCCTTTGCCATTGTTTCCTTTGGATGGCTCACAGTCAGCCTCTTCGGGGCTGTCCCCTTTGTGTTGTCCGGGGTTCTTTCCCCTTTAGACGCCTTCTTTGAGGTGGTCTCCGGCTTCACCACCACAGGCGCCTCAGTGATCCCCAAACTGGAAGGGCTCCCCAGGAGCATCCTGTTTTGGCGTTCAATGGTCCAGTGGCTGGGCGGAATGGGCATTATACTGCTGGGGGTAGCTGTTCTCCCCCTGCTGGGGGTGGGAGGAGTTCAACTTTACAAGGCCGAGGTTCCAGGACCTTTCCTGGAGAAACTCAGGCCCAAGATAGCGGACACAGCCAGGTTGCTCTGGCAGACCTATCTGGTCATCACCTTGGTCCAGATAGCTCTTCTGGCAATTGGGGGGATGAGCCTTTTTGACTCGGTGTGCCATTCCTTGACCACCATGGCTACAGGAGGTTTTTCCACCAAGACGGAGAGCATTGCCTTCTACGGCCATTATCACCGGGTGATCATCATTTTCTTTATGTTCTTGGCTGCCACGAATTTCTCACTTCATTATGCTGTGGCAAAGGGCTCAATAGCCCAGTACTGGGTTGACAGGGAATTCAGGCTTTACGTGGGACTCATGGTTGCCTTTATTGCCCTTGTGTTTGCCTATCTCTTGGTTCATCAAGGCGGGCAATGGCTTGAGAGGCTCGAGGAGGCTTGTTTCCAGGTAGTTTCAATAATGACTACAACTGGTTACGCTACGGCTGATTTCGACAAGTGGCCACCTGTGTGCCGTCTGGTGCTTGTGCTCTTGATGTTTGTGGGAGGCTGTGCAGGATCCACCGGGGGGGGGATCAAGTGCGTTCGCTTCTTGATCCTGTACAGGTACCTTCAAGGGGAGCTGCGCAGATTGCTACATCCCCAAGCGGTTGTAGCCGTCAAGATAGCCAGGCAGACAGTACCACAGCCAGTGGTGCATCAGGTGCTGGGAATGACTCTCCTGTACCTCGGGATCTTTGCTGTGGCCTCGGGGATCATGGCCGGTTTGGGTCTGGATCTGGTGACCAGCACCTCCTCGGTGGCAGCCACCTTGGGGAACATAGGGCCTGGCTTGGCCCAGGTGGGGCCAGCGGCCCATTATGGAGATATACCGGATTTGGGCAAGTGCGTGCTCATATTCTGTATGTTGGCCGGACGACTGGAAATCTACACTGTGTTCGTGCTTCTGTTTCCTGATTTCTGGAAGAAATGACTTCCATTCAGGATTTTTCCTCTCTCAGCCTCTCAAGGGACTTGTTTGGACCCAGTAGGATCAGGATGTCGCTGTCTTTCACAACGAAGTTTCCTGTGGGGATCATGTTCAGCCGGTCCGGGATCAACTCCTTCACTGCCACCACCTGGACCCCGTAACGGTTGATAAGGTCCAGGTCTCTAAGAGGCCTGCCTACAAAACCCTTGGGCGGGGCAAGCTCCACTATGCTGTAATCAGGAGAGAAGGGCATATAGTCGAGCATGTTCGGATTGTGAAGTTTCTCTGCCAGGGAGGTGGCAAGGTCCCTCTCTGGGAAAACAACCTCCGAGGCTCCAATCTTCTCCAAGATGCGGCCGTGTGGCTCGCTTATGGCCATGGCCACGATGTGTTGCACCCCCACGTCCCTGAGGTGGAGGGTGGCCAGAACCGAGTTGTTTATGTCCGTGCCTATGGCCACCACCGCTGTGTCCATATTCCTCAAGCCCAAAGTTTCCAGAACCTCCCTGTCTGTGGCATCGGCCACCACAGCTTGGGTAATCAAGTCTTTTATTGCCTGCACCTTCTGGGGATCCCTGTCTATGGCCATCACCTCGTGACCCTTCGCACAAAGAGCCCTGGCCAGGTAATGACCAAAGTTGCCGAGTCCTATGACAGCGAACTGTTTCATGGTGCACCTCAACCGATCATTATGCTCTCTTCTGCAAAACGAAATCGCACGGTCCTCTGCCCGGCCACGGCCACTGCCACCACCAGGGGCCCAAGTCTTCCCAGAAACATGACCAGTGTTATGAGCAGCTTGCCTGCATCCGTAAGATCCGGGGTCACCCCTGTGGAGAGGCCCACCGTGCCAAAAGCGCTGACCACCTCGAAAAGCAATTCCAGGAAACGAGCCCTTGCCAGTGGCGAAGAGGAGCTCCCCACTTCCGTGACCTGCAGAAGGAGGGTTCCCACCAACACCACCGAGGCGCACACCATGGTCACACTCATTGCCCGGGCCACACTTCCGGGGGATATGGTTCTCTTGAAGGCTTTGGGCTCCGGATATCCCTTGAGCCTTGAGAGGCCCATGGCCATCAATGTGGCAAGAGTGCCTGTTTTTATCCCGCCTCCTGTGGAACCGGAGGAGGCTCCTATGAACATGAGCAGCACCATGAGCATAAGGGTCTGGTTGGCCAGGGAACCTGTGGGAATCGTGTTGAAGCCGGCTGTGCGCGGTGTTACAGCCTGGAAAAAAGAGGCCAGGAGCTTCTCCCCCAATGACATGCCAGCCAGGGTATTGTTCCATTCCATAAGCAGGATCAACACCGTCCCCAGGCCTACCAAGACCCCAGAGGTGACAAGCACGAGCCTGGAGTGCAGGCTCAGGAAAGCTCTCGGGCTCCCCCTTTTCCTGAAAAAGAGCCTCAGCTCCCGTAGAACCAGGAAGCCTATGCCTCCACTGACAATGAGAAAGGCCACTGTCAGGCTCACCAGAGGATCTCCCACAAAGTCTTCCAGGCTGTTGGGAAAAAGGCTGAAACCTGCGTTGCAAAAAGCAGACACAGAGTGGAAAACCGCCAGATACACTGCCTCCCCCAGGGGGTACATGCCCGCAAATCTGGCCAAGAGCAAGACAGCCCCGCAAAACTCCAGGATTAAGGTGAATCGCACCACATCCAGTATCATGGACAACAGGTCCCTGTCACCACCATGGGTGAAGGTGTCCTGCAGCACCATGCGGATTCCCAAACCAGGCCTGCGGCCAGCCAGCAGGAGCCAGACCGTGGACATGGTCATGATGCCAAGGCCTCCCACCTGGATCAGGATCAATACCAGAATCTGCCCCAGCCTGCTTAGATCCTTCCCTGTGTCCAGCACTGTGAGCCCGGTCACACAGGCAGCCGATGTGGCGGTGAAAAGCGCATCCACGAACTTGATGGGATGCCCCGAAGAGCAAAAAGGCAGGATCAGGAGAAAGGCCCCAAGCAAGATGAACCCTGCAAAGGCCAGGACCGAGACCCTAAGGGGGCTCAAAACCCTTTTCCCCACGGCTCCGGCCATGACTTGAGCCTATTCCCAAGCCTCTGAGATTCGGCACAATCTCGGGTTACCTTGCCCGCGGCAAGCAGAAAAAAAAATGGTCGGGACGACTGGATTTGAACCAGCGACCCCCTGAACCCCATTCAGGTGCGCTTCCAGTCTGCGCCACGTCCCGACTGGATTCTTTATAGACCATGGCAGCCTTCAGGTCAAGGCCGCCTCTTTTTCTTCACAAAGCCTGCTTCACTGCGGCTCAGCGCAGCAGCTTCCTCACTGCCTTCAACTCATCATTCACTTCCTTCAAGGTGCTCTTGTAGAGCTCTTCCTGAAAACCCATGGAAAGCTGCTGGGGTGCGATTCTCTGGCGGCCCAGGAGCCTCTTCTTGGCTCCTTCTATGGTGTATCTCTCCTCATAGAGAAGCCTCTTGATCTCCAGGATCAGCTCCACGTCTTTGCGAGTGTAAAGTCTCTGGCGGCTTCTGCTTCGCTCTGGGCTCACTATTCTAAATTCACTCTCCCAGTAGCGAAGCACGTACGGCTCCACCCCGGTCACCTGACTGACCTCGCCTATCTTGAAGTAGAGCTTGTCAGGAATTCCGGTTTCCTCCACGGCAGGCCTCCGTCCCCTATTGCACTTCAATACCAGAGTTCAAGAACACCTGCTCATGAGCCGGAGTTGATGGCTTTCTTAAGTACCAAGGAAGGCTTGAAAGTTAGAACCCGCCTGGGGGTTATCTGGATTTCTTCTCCGGTCTGGGGGTTGCGTCCCCTTCGAGCCCTCTTCTCCCTGAGCACAAAGCTCCCGAAACCGGAGATCTTTATGTTTTCCGAACGCTCCAGGGTCTCCTTGATTATCTCAAAAACCAGATCCACGATCTCGGCCGATTCTTTCTTGGAGAAGCCCACCTTCTCGTAAACCCGATCCACTATGTCCGCTTTGGTCATGTCTCTCCCCCTTTGCAGCTGTTTGGGAAAACTTGCAAATCCCCTAAACCTCCTGACCTTCCTTGCGCCCCTTTGCCTTGCTGGAGAATCAGGCCCAGGGACCTTACATCTTCTTTCAACAAGTTCCGCCTGCTAGGTCCTCAACCTGGCCCGGTAAGCTCTTGCCAGGGCCTCCAGAAGCCTTTCCTGCTCCAAGTTCACAGCCTCGTCCGTAAGGCTACCCTCTTGAGACCTGTACCAAATCCTGAAGGTAAGACTCTTGGTGCCAGGGGGCAGTCTATCAGGATCCTGGAACAAGTCATAGAGCACCACTGTTTCCAGCCAGCTCCCTCCATTCTCTCTTATGAATTCAAGCAACTGGCCGGCCGGCACCTCCTCCCCCACAAGTATGGACAGATCCCTGACCACCTCGGGAAACCTGGGAAGCGGGCTGAATCTGGGAACAGAAATGGAAAGTCCCGCCAAGGCCTCCAGATCCATCTCGAAGATGAGCACTGGGGACTCCAAGTCCCACCTCTGCTGCACCTCAGGATCCAGCTCGCCCAACCAACCCAGCTCCTTTTCTCCTGAGACCAGTCTCGCCGCAGCACCCGGGCTCAGAAAGGACGGGCATCCCTTCCCAAGGAACCTGACAGCCTGGATGCGCAGCTCCGAGCACAACCCTTCCAGCACCCCTTTCAAGTCGAAGAAATCCACCGGGGAGGAACTCAAGGCCCAGTGTAGCGGAGTTCTTTGCCCCACCATTGCCCCGGCCAAGCGGCGAGGCTCAAGGGGGAGTGGCTCACCTTCCCTGGGGAGGAACACTCTGCCCAGCTCGAACAGGCGCAGGTTGCTGTTTCGACGGTGGAGGTTCCCGTGAACCGCATCCAGAATCCCAGGCACCAGGCTCGTGCGCATGATGCCCTGATCTTGGCGAAGAGGGTTCCTGAGTTCCAGTGCCTTGCGCATTGGATCATCAAGGGGCAATCCCATTCGATCCCAGGCCCCCGGATCTACGAAGGAAAAAGTTATGACCTCACTGAAGCCGAAGCCAACTAGGATCTCCCTTACCCTGGATTCCAGGTCCCCTTCCACCCCATTTCCCACCAGGGCCAAGCTGCGAGTGGGAAGCGTGGTTGGAATCTTGTGGAATCCCCAGACGCGGGCCACCTCCTCCACCAGGTCGATCTCCCGGGTGAGATCCACCCTTCGGGTGGGCGGCTTCACCATGAAGACTCCCTGGGAGCTCTCCTCCACCTCCAGGGAAAGGAGCTCCAGGCAATGCCGCACTTCCGAGGCTCCCAGACTCGTGCCCAGAAGCCCGTTGACCCTTGAGACCCTCAGGGGCACAGCTGCCCTTGGCTGTGGTCTGGGGTAAACGTCCAGCTCGCCTTCTGAAATCCACCCCCCTGCCAACTCTGCCATGAGCTGGGCAGCCCTGGCCGCGGCCCTAGGACAACCCTCTGGATCTACCCCCCGCTCGAAGCGTCTGGAAGCCTCTGTGTTCATACCCAGGGCCTTGGCCGTCCGTCTGATGCTCATGGGGTCAAAATAGGCGCTCTCAATCAGCACATTCCTGGTCTCGCTCCTGACCTCCGAGTTCTCTCCCCCCATGACTCCTGCCACGGCCACAGGCCTTCGTCCATCCCATATCATCAACATCTCCGGGCTCAAATCCCTTGTCTGCCCGTCCAGGGAAACGAACCTCTCTCCTGCTCTGGCCCTCTGGACAGCTATCCGTCCCCCCTCCAACAAGTCCAGATCAAAGGCATGGAGCGGCTGGCCCATTTCCCACATCACGTAGTTGGTCACATCCACCACGTTGTTGATGGGCCTGAGCCCCACCAGCTGAAGCCTTCTTCGCATCCACAGGGGGGAGGGTCTGATTTCCACCCCCTCTACCATCCGGGCCACATATCTGGGACAGAGTTCCGGATCCCTTATCTCCACCTCAAAACGCCCTAAAATGGGGGCCCCTCTTTCCTCCGGTTCAATCCGGGGGATCCTTACCCGAGCATCCACCACAGCCCCCACCTCGAAGGCTATCCCAAGCACGCTCAGGCAGTCAGCACGGTTGGGGGTGAGCTCGAAGGAGAGCACCCAGTCGCTGAGCCCCAGCTCCACATCCAGCCTGTTCCCTGATACAAGATTATCCGGTAGGATCCATATGCCTGAAGCATCCTCCCCAAGCTCCAGTTCTGCCTGGGAACACAACATTCCTTCAGAGCTTACCCCCCGGATCTCCACAGCCTGGACCTGCCCCCCTATGGGAAGCCTGGCACCTGGCCTGGCCAGAGGGGCCTTGATCCCGGCCTGCACGTTTGGGGCCGCGCATACCACAGAGAAGAGCTCCTCACCAGCCCTGACCTTGCAAATCCTTAACCTGTCAGCCCTGGGATGAGGACCTACTTCCAGCACCTCCCCCACCACGACTCCTTCCAAAACCCCCTCCAGTGAAGCACGGCACTCCAGGCCACGATGGGTCAGGGCCTCGGCAAGCTCCGAGGCCTCCAGGTCGAAGGGAACGAACTCTCGTATCCAGCCCAAAGTCGCTTTCATTTCTTGTCCTTCGGCTCCAAGGGGTCAGAACTGCTGGAGGAAGCGCACGTCGTTCTCATAGAAGAGCCGTATGTCGTCCACTCCGTGACGAAGCATGGCAATACGTTCCACCCCCAACCCGAAAGCGAAACCAGAATATTTCTCAGGATCATATCCCACAAACCCGTACACGGCCGGATCCACCATGCCTGAGCCGAGGATCTCCAGCCAACCTGTGCCGCCACACAGCGCGCATCCCTCTCCTGTGCAAAGCACGCACTGGATATCCACCTCGGCACTCGGCTCGGTAAAAGGGAAAAAGCTAGGCCTGAATCTCAAGGATGTGGAGGCCCCGAAAATCCTCTGGACGAATGCCGTAAGGGTCCCCTTCAGGTCCGCGAGAGTGATCCCCTTGTCCACCAACAGGCCTTCCACCTGATGGAACATGGGGCTGTGCGTGGGATCGCTGTCGTGGCGGTAAACCTTGCCTGGGCAGACTATCTGCACGGGGGGTGGTCCTTTTTCCATGGTCCTGACTTGCATTGGGGATGTGTGGGTCCTGAGCACCACCTGATCGGAAATATAAAAGGTGTCCTGCATATCCCTGGCAGGATGGTCTTTGGGGATGTTGAGGGCCTCGAAATTGTAATAATCCAGCTCTACCTCCGGCCCGGAAACCACCTTGTAACCCATGGAGCAGAAGATGCTGAGTATGTCCTCCAAAGTCTGGGTTATCAGGTGTTTTCTGCCCCTGGGGATGGGCCTGCCTGGAAGAGTCACATCCACTGTCCGCCTTTGCACCCTTTCCTGCAGATCCGAGGACTTTTGCTCCAGCCGGCCTTCCAGTTCCTGACGCACACGGTTGCCTATTTCACCGGCCTTGGGGCGCTCCTTTTCCGGGAGATCCCTTATGGTCCTAAGCAGAAGGGACACCATCCCCTTGCGGCCCAGGTACTTGACTCGCAGCGCCTCTATCTCCTCAGGGCTGGCGGCAAGTTCAATGGAGGCTGTTGCCTCCTTACGAATTCTCTCAAGTTCCTCAAAAAAATCACTCATGGCTCAAAGTCCACACCACCCACCAGGTCCCTTGGCTTGGAAGGCCTTCAATCCCCCCCAAATGCTCCAACATGCCCTCCTCCAAGCCAACCCCAGCCAGGGCCATATTGGTCTGCCCCCCGGGCCATCCGAAAAAGACTGGTTCCCCCCCAAGTTCAGTGCCCACCGGGCAAGCCTTGCCAAACGAGCCCCATTTGGGAAGCCCACAGTCCGTCTGTTCCAGAAAAGCGCTTTTCAGGGAGCTCTTGCTCCTTCATGCCCTCAGCAGGGTCTCTTTTGCCAGCTGGACCATCTGGGAGAAGCCAGCCGGATCGCTCACTGCCAGATCTGCCAGCATCTTTCTGTTTATTGAAACCTTGGCTTCTTTGAGGCCGTGGATGAGATCACGGTAATTGATCTGGTTTTCTCTGGCCGCTGCATTGATCCTTACTATCCACAACCTCCTGAAATCCCTCTTGCGCGCTCTTCGATCCCTAAATGCGTAAAGCAGGGCGTGATCCACAGCTTCCTTGGCTGTGCGCAGGAGTCTGCTGCGTCCCCCCTGATAGCCCTTGGCCAGCTTTAAGACCTTCTTCCTTCTGCGGGCCCCTCTGGGCCCCCCTTTGACCCTTGCCATGAGAAAATCCTTCTCCTTTCTTTATGTTCCACTGAAACAAGGCCTCAGAGAATGTACCGTCCCCCTGGGCTTTGTTGCTCCCCCTACCAGCCGGATCCTTGAGAAAAGCCCTCTGGCTTCTGGACTCAACCCCCCGCATTCCCGGGTGCCCCTAGCTGTCCTGGCCTTAACCCGTTCCCCCGGGCCTGAAGTCATTTCTCCCGGCCAGTCCAAGCCGGCTTTGGAAACCACCCATTTCCAGCACCCAGACCCTGCCCTCAGGCGTAGGGAATGAGCCTTTTCACCCCGGCCAGGTCAGAGCCACTGACCAGGCTACGCTTTCTCAGATGCCTTTTTCTCTTCCTGTTCTTGCTGGTCAGGATGTGACTGAAATAAGCCTTGTTGCGTCTTATTTTTCCACTGCCGGTTCTTGAAAAACGCTTGGCAGCGCTCCTGTTGGTCTTAAGCTTTGGCATGGGATCCTCCCTTCGTAACTTGCCCCCTACTTGATCCGGCGGGAACGTTGCCGAGAATTCTCAACCTTCACCACGGATCCTCTCTTTAGTTTCCAAAAGGGTAGAGGCCACAGCCCCCCCCTGGGATGATAGACCCCCTCGGTATGGGAGCCCTTCAGGTTCAGGACACCCAGCTCAAGAGAGCCGGGCCGATTTCCCCCGTGGCCTCCAGGTGCAGGGCCCTGAGATGCCCGGATCTGCAGCATCGGTGGGGATGTCCCTATGTTCTAGGGGAGAGCCCCCAAATCCTTGAGGTTCAGCAAGAGCCCCCTTCTTGCCGAGTTGGCTCGTGTTAGTCTCACGGAGAGCGCGGAGTTATCACCATTGTCATGAAGCGCCCCTCCAGGCGAGGCTCCATCTCTATGTTCCCCACGTCCTGGATCCCCTCGGTTATCCTTCCGATCACCCTTTGGGCCAGTTCAGGATGAGAAATTTCCCTCCCCCGGAACATCAGGCTCACCTTTACCTTGTACCCTTTTCCAAGGAAATCCTTCATCTGCCTGATCTTGATCTGAAGGTCATGCTCGTCGGTCTTGGGGCGCACCTTGACCTCTTTGACCTGGACGTAGGACTGCTTTTTTCTGGCCTCCTGTACCTTCTTGCTTTGTTGGTACTTGAACTTCCCGTAGTCCATTATCCGGCAAACCGGAGGTACGGACTTGGCGGAAACCTCCACCAGGTCCAGCTCGTACTCGGCAGCCAGCTTCAAGGCGGCCTCCCGCGACATTATCCCCAGCTGCTTTCCCTCCGGATCCACCACCCGGACCTCAGGGGCTCGAATCTTCTCGTTGACGGCAGTGTCCTGCAGGGCTATCTGACCACCTCCTTTTCCTAGTTGGGACCAAGAACCACCCGGGACTCCCGGCGAATCCGCTCCAAGAAACTCTCCAGCGGAAAGAAGCCAAGGTCCCCTTCCTCCCGGCTTCGCACCGACACCCCGCCTTGTGCCATCTCCTTGTTGCCCACCACCAGCATGTAAGGAACCTTCTGGAGCTGGTTCTCCCTGATCTTCAACCCCAGCTTCTCGTTCCTCAGGTCCTCTTCCACCCTGAATCCCTCATCCCTCAGCCGAGTTGCCACCTGCTGGGCATAGGAGAGCTGGGCGTCGGTTATATTCATTACAGTGGCCTGAACCGGAGCCAGCCATACAGGAAATGCACCTGCATAGTGCTCTATGAGGATACCTATGAATCTCTCCAAGGAGCCCAATATGACCCGGTGAAGCATCACTGGACGTTTGCGCTGTCCATCTGCGTCCACGTAACACAGATCAAAACGCTCTGGCAGGAAAAAATCGCACTGGATGGTTGCGCATTGCCAGCTGCGCTGCAAAGCGTCCCTGAGCTTCACGTCTATCTTGGGGCCGTAGAAAGCACCTTCTCCCTCGTTGATCTTGAACTCATACCCCATGGCCTCCAGACCCTGCCTCAAGGCAGTGGTCGCCCTGTCCCACACCTCAGGCTGTCCAAAGGCCTTCTCGGGCCTGGTGCTGATCTCCAGCTCAAAAGGGAAACCAAACAACCCCATCATATCTTTCACAAAACGCAAGATGCCTTTTATCTCCTCTTGGAGTTGCTCTGGGGTGCAGAAGAGGTGGGCATCATCCTGGGTAAAGCCCCTGGCCCTCAGAAGCCCGTGACGCACTCCTGTCTTTTCGTGACGGTGGACCGTCCCCAGTTCAAAGTAGCGTATGGGCAGATCCCTGTAACTACGGATTCTGGAGTTGAAAATGAGCATATGGGCCAGGCAGTTCATGGGTTTGATTGCAAAGCTCTGGCCGTCTTTCTCCGTGAAGTACATGAAGTCCCGATAATAGTCCATGTGCCCAGAGCGTTCCCACAGCTCGGCCCTGAGCATCTGGGGGCCTATCACCATCTGATATCCGCGCCTGAGGTGCTCTCTCTTTTCCAGCTCCTCCAGCACCCACCTCAGCACAGCCCCCTTGGGGTGGTAGATGACCAGCCCGGCTCCGGCCTCGTCGCTGAAACTGAAAAGATCCAGTTGACGGCCCAGTCTTCTGTGATCTCTCCGCTCCGCCTCCTCCAGCCACCTGAGATACTCTTCCAAAGCCTCCTGGGTCGGGAAGGCAGTGCCGTAGATCCTCTGCAGCATTGGATTGCGCTCGTCTCCCCTCCAGTACGCCCCGGCCACCTTGGTCAGCTTGAAAGCCCTTATCCTCCCGGTGGAAGGCACGTGGGGGCCCCTGCACAAATCCACAAATTCCCCCTGCTCATAGAGGGAAACCTCCTGGTCCCCAATTTCCGCAAGGAGTTCAACCTTGTAGGGCTCCCCTCTCTTGCGAAAGAGTTCCATGGCCTGCCCTCGTTCCATTACCCTGCGCCTAACCGGGATGTCCATCCCCACCAGTTCCCGCATGCGTTGTTCTATTCGCTCCAAGTCCTGGGGGGTGAAGCTTCCTTTGTAGTCGAAATCATAATAAAAACCATCTTCGATGGCAGGTCCGATGGTCACTTTCACCCCTGGGAAAAGTTCCTGAACGGCCTGGGCCATGAGATGGGAGGTGCTGTGTCTTAGCACTTCCAGTCCTTCAGGGGAGCTGGCCTCTACAAAAGAGACTACCCCTCCGTTGGAGCCAACCTGCCCCGTGAGATCCACCAGCTGGCCATCCAGCCTTGCAGCCACCAGTTCAGCTTGGTCACCGTTCCAAGCCATCCTGGCAAGTTCCAAAAAAGTTGTGTTCTCCGGGACTTGGAGTTTCCGTCCATCCCAGAGGGTTACTTCAGTTGCCATGAGCGGCCTTCCTAACGGCGGACTCTCCTTGGACAAAAAAAATGGTAGGCACGGGCGGTTTCGAACCGCCGACTTCTACCGCGTCAAGGTAGCGCTCTCCCCCTGAGCTACGTGCCTACAAGCCTGTCTTACCTCCCAAGATATCAAATCTTTTTAGCAATGTTCGGCTTTATTGTCAAGGCGTATCGCCACGCTTGCTCTCCCTCAAAGAGCCCACCCGGCGGATTTTGCAGTGGCCTCCCATAGATACTCATGGATCTCCTCCTGCCAGGAAGCTTTTTGCCTTTCCCAACATCATCTCCTGCTCCTTTGGTGAAAACCACTGAATCCCCTCCATGGCCTTGAACCAGGCAAGTTGTCTTCTTGCGAACCTCCTGGTGTCCTGCTTCATGATCTTGAATGCCTCCTGTAAAGAGACTTCACCCTTGATGTGGGCTATCATGTGCCTGTAGCCCAGGGCTTTCATGGGGGGCAATTGAGGGGAGTAACCCCTGTCCAGCAAAGACCTGACCTCCCCCAACAGGCCTTCTCGGGCCATCTGCTCCACCCGTTTCTCAATTCTTTGGAAAAGATCTTCCCTGTCCCTCTCCAGGCCCAGGTACAGGGTCCTGTAGCGTTCCTGGCCCAGTCCATGTCGCCTGTGGTGCTCACTGATGGGGGTCCCACTCAGGAAAAAAACCTCCAGGGCCCTTGTGATCCTGAAGAGGTCGTTGGGGTGAATTCTCTGGGAGGCTTCCGGGTCCACCCGGCACAGTGTTTGGTACAAGCTTTCCGGGCCCTCTTTCCTGGCCCTTTCCTGCAGGCGTTCTCTCAGCACCGGATCCCTGCCCGTGAAGGGGAACAGCCCCCTGGTAAGAGCCCTCAGGTACAATCCTGTGCCGGCCACCACCAACACTGCCTTTCCCCTGGAGCTGGCATCCTCTATTGCCGAGTCTGCCTCTTTTTGGAAGCGCGCTGCGCTGTAAGTCTCATCCGGTTCCACCACGTCTATGAGGTGATGGGGGATGCGCTCCCGCACCTGCCTGCTGGGTTTTGCAGTGCCTATGTCCATGTACTTGTAAACCTGCATGGAGTCCGCACTCAGGATCTCGCAGCCCAGCTCTTGGGCCCAGCAGAGGGATAGCTCTGTCTTGCCCGAAGCCGTGGGCCCCAGGAGCACCACCAGGGAGGTGTTTCTTCCTCCGGCCATACGAATTTCAACTCCTCCCAAAGCGCCTTCTCAATTCTGAAAAAGGGATCTGGATAAACACCGGGCGCCCGTGAGGGCAAAGCCCCCAGGCCGGGGTCCTGCGCATTCGATCCAGAAGGGCCAAGGCCTCTTCAGCTCCCATTTGCTTGCCTGCACGAATCGCCTCCCGGCATGCCGCAGCAGCCAGCAGGGCTTCCAGCTGGGTTGCCTTGTTCCCCAGGCGCGCATCCAATATCTCTATGAGCAATTCCGCGGCCTGAGCTGGATCCAACCAGGTTGGAAGCGAGACTATTCTCCAAGACCCGGAGCCGAAGGGCTCCACCACCCATCCCAACTGGCCCAGCCTGGAGCGGATCTCCTCCAGAGTCTCTTCCTGGGGGGGGGTCAGCTCCACGAGCTGGCTCAGGAGCAGTCTTTGGGAGGGGACCTGCTGCACCTCCCTCTGGGCCTTCAGCTCCTCGAAAAGGATTCTCTCGTGGGCCGCGTGCTGGTCGACCAACAGGAGCCCATCCAGGGTCTCAAAGATGAGATAAGTGTTGCCGGCCTGCCCAAGATATCTCAAGCTCTCCCCTGGTTCCAATTCCTCCAGGCTTTGCTGCTTTTTGGGATCCTCAGCAGAGGGATACCTCTTGAACCCCAAACTCAGGCTCCTGGGGGCTGGCTCAATCCTTTCAGATACCCGTGGGACCAGGTTCTCACGTTTGAGCTCCAGAGGGCCAACCCAAGGCTGCTCCCTCAGGAACCTCTTTACGCTCAGGTAAAGCTCCTCTTGAACCCTTTGAGGCTCCCTGAAGCGCACCTCACGTTTGGCAGGATGCACATTGACATCTACCTCCTTTGGATCCAGTTCCAAGCAGATTATCCCCACCGGGTATCGCCCCTTGTCCAATAGTTGGCCATATCCCCTTAGAATGGCTCCCAACAGGGGCCGATCCTGAATGGCTCTTCTGTTCACGTAGAGCCAAAGCTCAGATGCCGTGGAGCGATGGAAATTGGGATCTGAAAGATATCCACTTATCCTGCACCAACCTCCCGAGGACTTTACGGGGAAGAGCCGGGAAAAACGCTCCTCGCCCAGCACCTGCTGGAGCCTGTAGGCCCATTGATCCGTGCACGGCCATTCCAAGGATTTTTTCTCTCCCTCCCGGTAACTGAATCCGATCCCTGGATACAAGACAGCTATACGCTCCATCATCTCTTTCAGGTGATGGGCTTCGGTGGCCTGGGTTCTCAAGAACTTCCTTCGGGCCGGCACGTTGTAGAAAAGAGCTTCCACCCGCACCATCGTGCCCTCTGGAGCCCCCCAAGCCGTTACCTCCCTTATGACCCCTGCTTCCACAAGCACCCGAGCGCCTTGCTGCGCGCCCCTCAGCCTGGTCACCAGCTCCAGCCTGCTTACCGAGGCTATGGAGGAAAGGGCCTCCCCTCTGAAGCCCAGGCTGCTGAGATGAGCCAGGTCCTCAAGGCTTCTAATTTTGCTGGTGGCATGCCGCTTGAAGGCTTCCAGAGCATCAACCCCGTCCATTCCGGAACCATTGTCCGAGACCTCTATGAGTTCGATCCCCCCCCCGGCGACTCTCACCTCCACTCTTGAGGCACCTGCATCCAGGGAGTTTTCCAGGAGTTCCTTCAAGACCGAGGCAGGCCTCTCCACCACCTCACCCGCTGCTATCTGGTCTATTACCTTGGGAGGCAGCACTTGAATGGATCCTGCCACTGCTCACCCTCCTGTCTTGATTCACCCCTCAGGCCTTTCATCTGGCCCAAAGCCCTTCCTCTTGGAACAGGAGCCCCCTTCACTTGTTCTGCCTGGGGAGCATGTTTTTCAACTCAGCCCAGAACAGGGCCAGATCAGTCCCTGGAGCTACTTTTTTCCCCAAGGAATCCCCTTTTCTTCGCAGTCCCAAGGGTTTTCATTCTTTCTTTAGCATCTTCCTTGTGAAGTGGTCCTCCCTTTGAGGGTTCCTGCTGTTTTCGACCCAGGCCACGCACCGCCCTCTGGAGGAGCCTCAGCTCCTCTTGTGTCAAGAGCCTGTAACCCCCTCGGGGAAGACCTCTTGCACTGAGAGGACCGAAGCGGATCCTCTTCAGACTCAGGACTGGATGGCCCACAGCCTCACACATCCTCCTTACTTCCCGGTACCTGCCCTCGCGCAGGGTCAGCTCCAGCCAGGCATTGGACTTCAAGACCTTCAAGACTCGCACCTCGGCCCTCTGGATCAGCCCGGGCTCCAACTCCAATCCATCTCTCATGCTTTGCAGGGCAGATCTGCTCGGGACCCCCTTGACCTTGGCCTGGTAAGTGCGCTCCAGCTGGTAGCGAGGATGCAGGAGTTTTTGGGCCAGCTCTCCATCATTGGTGAGCAAGAGAACACCCTCAGTCTGATAGTCCAGCCTACCCACGGGGAAGACCCTCCTGTGAATCTTTCTCAGAAGGTCTCTTACTGTGGGGCGTCCTTGGGGATCCCTCAGGGTGGTGACAACCCCCTTGGGTTTGTTCAGCAAGATGTAGATGGGGGAAAAGGGGTTGGAGAGCTCCTTCCCTCCCACCTGAACCCTGTCTGCCCTGGGATCCACCATGACTCCAGGCTCTTTCACCACCTTCCCGTTGAGTCTGACCTTCCCCTCCTTGATGAGATTCTCCGCGCCTCTGCGCGAGCTCACCCCCGCCCTGGCAATGAACCTGGCCAGCCTAATCATCGGGTGAACCCCCTTGCTCGCTCTCCACCCATCCCCTGGTTTCCCCGGCCTGAAGGGCTGAAGGCTCTCCCTGGGCCAATTCCTCCAACTCGTTGAGGGCTGGCAGGCTGGAGAGGTCCTTTAGACCGAAGATCTCAAGGAACTTCTTGGAGGTCCCGTACAACAAGGCCCGGCCCGGCCCGTCCTTCCTTCCCAAGATCCTGATGAAACCCTTTTCCATGAGACCCCTGAAGACTGCCCCGGAATCAACACCTCTTATGTATTCCACCTCGGCCCTTGTCACGGGTTGCCTGTAGGCTATCACGGCCAGGGTTTCCATGGAGGCCTGACTCAGACGCGGAGCGCTTTGGCGCTTCAGCTTCCGCAGCCATGGAGCCAGTTCAGGCAAGGTTCTGAGTTGGTAGCCTCCTGCAACTTCCACCAAACGAAAGGCTCTATCCCAATCCTGGTACTCCCTGCTCAGCTCCTGGATGCAGGCTCTCAGCGCCGTCTTGTCCATGCCCTCCACGAGGGATTGGATCCGCTCCAGGCTGAGCGGCTCGTGGCTTGTGAAAAGAAGCCCTTCAATGATCCTTTTTGGATCCATCACCGGCCTCCCTGCCAAAAGCTTTATCTGGAATCACAGCCGCGCGGTTCTTGTCCTTCTCGGGCAGGATTTCTGGGAAGCGCTTGCGGATGACCACTGTGATTCTCTAACATGCCTTGGGTGGAGTGTCAACATAGCCT
>JBBIOJ010000051.1:0-10630 GCA_037443445.1 Desulfarculaceae bacterium
CCCCCCCCCCCCCCCCCCCCCCCCCCCCCCCCCCCCCCCCCCCCCCCCGCCGGGGTTCAATGATTTGCTGACCCAAAAACCTGTATGGGATAGTGATCCACAGGTGGAGTTCTTTGAATTCCACTGGGTTCAGTGCGAGTGGCTCTTGAACTTACCTGCATTGTCCATTCCTCGCAAGTGGCAAAAGCATGGGACAGAAGTGCTTCGCCTGCATCATGGTTTTGCCGGATTTGCCCTTGTGGAGCTGTCTCTTTTCTGGAGGGCCGGGGGGGGCAGGCCCCGGCCCTACTGCTCCAGGTGGTCAGGATGAGCGGACTTCTATTTTCCTAGGCTTGGCCTTGCTTACCTTGGGAAGGGTGACCCGCAGGACTCCGGCAGACATCTGAGCCGATATCTTCTCCTGGTCCACGATTTCCGACAGGATGAACTGTCTGTAATAGCCACCTTCCCTGTACTCCCTGTGCACCAGGGTCATGCCTTCCGGTCTACTCGGAGCCGAGTGGGCCTGCAAGGTGAGCACATTCTCTTTTAGGTCTATTTCCACTCCAGAGCTGTCCGCCCCTGGCATGTCCGCCACAAGGGTCAATTCCGCCTCTGTCTCGTATATGTCCACAGCTGGAGAGAAGTAGGGAATGCCTCTTGTACCCTCAGCCGTGGTGCCCGTGGCTTCCTTCTTTTGGGTTGGTCTGAGCTCCCTGTCGCTCATTTTCTCTCCCTCCTCTGCTCTTACGCCGCAGCATATTATTCCGAAGCCTTCACTTTGATCTGTCTAGGTTTCACATCCTCTGCCTTGGGAAGGGTGAGCAAGAGGATCCCGTTCTTGCTTGTAGCTTCCACCTTGTTGGGGTCTACCCTGTCGGGAAGGCTTACTATTCTCCTGAAGAATCCCGATTCCCTCTCTCTTCTATGGTAACTGGCCTTTTCCCCTCCGTCTTCAAGCTTTTTTTCACCTTTGATGGTCACCGAGTCCTCGGTAGCCGTTATTTCCACATCTTGCGGCTTGACACCGGGCAATTCTGCTGTCAAAACGTATTTGTCTTTGTCCTCATAAATGTTCACAGGGGGAAATACACCTGTAGCATCCCTGCCTGACGGTCCGGGAAAACCCTGCTGGAAAATGCGATCTATCTCGTTGCGAATCCTCTCCATCTCGGAGAAAATGTCACTCATGGGTTTGTTGAATCTGATCAGTGCCATCTTTACCCCTCCTTTCATGCCTTTGGGCGCGCCCTGTTGCCTTTGTTCTATCAGTAAGCATGCATCTTGGGCCTGTCAAGCCGAGGCAGCAGGTTCTTGGGGAGGTTTGAGGCAAGGGGCAGGCCCAGGGGGCCTGGGGTCCACCGCTGTAAACTCTCTGATGAAAATCCCTGTCTGAGCAGACAGGGAACATGAGTTTATAGGTTCCTTGGCATGCTGGAGAGGGATATAATTGGTGGCATGGTGGCGTAAGGATCAGGAGGGCTTCAGTGTTCAAGAGGGCTCCCAAGCCAGCGGCCTTGGCCCGACCCGCCGAGGCCAACCAGAGCTTTCATGCTCTTGAGGAGTCAAACAAACTCAAACAGGGTCGGGGAAAAAGGGGGACATGGAATGAAGCTTAGAGTCACGTCATTTTTAGTCCTGCTCGGGATGCCTGGGATTCTGGCTGGTGGAGGGGTTCAGGCCCAGTCCTCCCAGGCCCCACCGCCTCTTGTGGCCAGGGTGGGCTATGTGGACGGGGAGTTGCTCAGGTATGTGCCTGCAGAAGAGGACTGGGTGGCCACGGTCAAGGACAGTCCTGTGGGACCCAAAGATGTTTTTTACTCGGACAAGGCCGGCAGGGCCGAGATCTCCTTTCCCAACAGGACTCTGGGAAGGTTGGGGCCTGCCACTCAGATGGAAGTGGTGGGATTGGAGGATGATCTCACTGATCTCTACGTGGCCTCAGGCCAGATGAGGCTCTACAACCGTGGCTCTGGTACCTACATGAGAGTCTCCACTCCCTTCGGGTACATGGTGGGCCCTGGTGGCACAGTGGCTGATGTTTACGTAGGGGATGAGTCAGCAGAGATCATAGCTCTCCAGGGTGCAGTCCAGTTTATCAGAACCAAGGACGGGTACGAGGCCAAATACGACGTGCTGGCCGGTGGCAGCTCTTTGCTGGTGGACAGGGATGGAGCAGCCCGCGGAGAAGGCACTGTGGATGCCGATTGGGATCAGTGGAACCGCGAAAGGGATAGATTCTGGGGCCAGAGGCAAAGGGTGCGCTCAGAATATCTCCCCGAGCCTCTCCAGGATGATGCAGCTGTGTTGGAGGAAAGCGGCCGGTGGGAAAGGGTTTACTACGACGGCGAATACAGGACACTGTGGAGGCCTACGGTGGTTGAGGCAGGCTGGGCTCCATACACTGTGGGGCGTTGGACCACGTGGTACGATGAGCAGGTCTGGATCCCGTACGAGCCCTTTGGATACGTGACCCATCATTATGGACACTGGGTGCCAGTGGGGGGAATCTGGTACTGGATGCCACCTGTGGTGACGGTCTCGGTGGGTGTCCCTTGGCCCAGGTTGTACTGGTACCCCGGACGAGTGGCTTGGGTCCACTCAGATGTTTACGTGGGATGGGTACCCCTGGCTCCCTGGGAACCTTACTATGCCGTGCACGCCTGGGGGCCTGGTGTCACAATTTGGGCAGGAGGTGTCATGCCTGCCATAGCCATAGGCAGCCTGGCTTTTGTGGATTATGCCATATGTGTCCACCATCACCATTTCTGGGGGGGCCACCATCACCTCGGATATTACGGCCTGAAGGTCACCAACATAAACAAGACGGTGATAATAAACAACTTTAAGCCTGCACCCGTGGTGCACAAGACGGTTTTCAAGAACGTGGCTTTTGCCAAGAACCAGTACCGGTTTGTGGAGAAAGATGTGCATGTAAAACCCCATAAGATGGTGGTGAACCAGATCAAGGAAAGGCAACAGAAGCTTCAGCCTGCCACGGCCTCGCTCCTGGGAGAAAAGCTCCAGAAAGCACCCAAGGGGGATTTGGCTCCTGGGAAACGCGTCCCAGAGCCCAAGATAACAAATAAGATGGTAAAGGCAGAGCTGGCCGACAAGCCTGCTGCGGGCTTCGAGGAGTTGAAGCCCAAGGCCAAGGCAGGAAAACCCAAACTGGAGGCTGTGGGCCCGGCCCAAACCAAGCCAACTGTATCAGGGGAAACCAAGGGAAAGGCTGCCGGGGAAAGGCCTCCGGGATGGGATAAGGGCCGCAAACAGGGTTGGGAGGGGACTGTTCCTCCTGGCCAGGAGAAGCCCAAGACTGGAGTGCCTTCAAAACCAGGGGTTGCAGGCAGACCTGATCGGCCCGAGAAGCCCACAAAGCTCGAAGAGACCGGAAAGCCAAAGTCGCTCAAGCCTCCAACCAAGCCCGAAGGGGCCGAGCCCTCTGAGCAGAGACCTCCACGGCCCAAAGCAGTTGAGAGGCCTGTCCAACCGGTGAGACCAGAGGGTGTGGAGAGGCCGGGCAGGAAGCCCGTAAAGCCTGAGACCCAAGAGGGGCTGGATGTGCCAAAGCGACACAAGGCCCAGGAGGGCGCAGCCCCCAAGAGTCTTCAAAGACCGGCCAGACCAGAAGGTCCTGCAGTGGAAGGCAGAAGGCAGGGGCCTGAGCCTGGGGCAGGGCAGATGAGGCAGTCAGGACCAGCAGTGGAGGGTAGGCATGGCCCGGCAGGCCCCGGTGCAGCCGGTCAAGGGCCTCAGAAGGGCCAGCATCCCCAGGGAGAGGCCCGAAAGGGGAAGGGGAAACAAAAGGGCGAGAAGGACAAGGATTGAGAAAACCTGCCAAGAGGGCCCCGTCTGGCTCAGCCTGGACGGGGCTCTTGGTTTGTACGGGTTCTTGTGCCGCTTAGAAAAGCCCCCATTGGGGTCTTGAGCAAGGGGCCTGGACGTGCGTGCGGCTTGGGAGATGCAACACGCTCGGCGGGCATTGAGCAGGCCGGAAGAGTTTGGGTTTTCGGGATTCCCCGGCTTGCATGCTCTACCAGCAGTGGGTAGCCCAGGCTAACATCTTGATGTACCAGCACTATCTGAGGTGAGCTTGAAAACACTTTGGGTATGAGATACTAAAAGAGGAGCTTTGTCCCCAATGTCCTAGGGCATTTCGTGGGCTTGGGAAGTGAACCCCTACCTGGTCTTTTTTTTGGCAGATGCTCCGGGCAAGGGCGAGAAAAAGGCAAGTTGTTTGGAGGCTCCCATGGAGGATCAAGAGCTTAGGGGATTACTTGAGTCTTGCAGGGTAATAGCGGTTGTGGGTCTTTCCCCAAAAGAGGACAGGCCCAGCTACAGGGTGGCCTCTTACCTCAAGGCACAAGGATACAAGATAGTGCCCATCAATCCGAGTGCAAACGAAATTTTGGGTGAGAAAGCTTATCCCTCTTTGCTGGATGTGCCTGAGGAAATAGAGGTGCACATAGTGGACGTGTTCCGCAAAGCTCAAGATGTGCCTCCCATAGCCGAGGAGGCCGTGGCGCGGGGGGCCAAAGTCCTGTGGCTTCAAGAAGGGATAGTCAATGATGAGGCCGCCCAGAAGGCAAAAGAGGCCGGGCTTGGAGTTGTTCAGGACAGGTGCATGTTAAAGGAGCACAGGAGGCTCTTGGGATATGCCCACTGAGGAGAGGCTTCAGCCGGAGTGAGTGACCATGGAAGAGATGCGCAAGGCCTACAGGACAGTGATGGAAGACCATTTTCCCCAGGAGATGAGCATCATCTTGGGGGATCAGAGATTGGTTTTTCGCAAGCGTACCTGGAGAATCCAGGACCCGGATCTGGGGGAGGTCATAGAAAAAGGGCTTCGCTACGGCGAGAACCCGGGGCAAGAGGCTGCCCTCTATGAGTGGGTCGGTGGAAACCTGAAGCTGGGTGGGGCCCAATGGCTGGAGCCAGGCAGGGGCCTCGTCAGCGCACTTTCCGACGAAGACCTGCTTCAGGGGGGCAAGCATCCCGGAAAGATCAATCTAACCGATGTGGACCGTGCCCTTCAGATCCTGAGGTTCCTGAGCAGGAAGCCCGCTGCGGCCATCATGAAACACAACAATCCCTCGGGGGTGGCTTACGGGGATTCCCTTTGCGAGGCTTATGAGAGGGCCTTCATGGCTGATCGGATAGCCGCTTTTGGAGGAGCCCTGGCGGTGAACAGGCCTCTGGACCGTGCCACTGCTGAAGCCATAGCCTCCCAGTACCTGGAAGTGGTGGCAGCACCCGAGTACGAGGAGGGCACCCTGGAGATCCTCGGGAAGCGCAGGAACCTGAGGATACTGCGCATACCCAGGATGGATCGGCTGGAGGGGTATGCCGGGGTAAGGTTCCTGGAATTCACCAGCTTGCTGGACGGGGGGATTGTACTGCAGCAGTCGGCCATAAACGCGGTTCGCTCCCCAGGGGATCTAAAGCCCGCAAGGGCCTCTTACCGAGGAGAGGAGTTTCGGCCAAGACGGGAGCCCACCCAGGAGGAACTGGAGGACATAGTATTCGGCTGGGCGGTAGAGCAGGGCGTCACATCCAACTCGGTTCTTTTTGCCAAGCAGGGGGCCACGGTGGCCATAGGCACCGGGGAACAGGACAGGGTAGGAGTTGCTGAAATAGCAATTTTCAAGGCCTACACAAAATTCAAGGATGCTTTGTCGTACAGGCGGCACAAGATGCCGTACAAGCTTCTGGAAGCAAGGGTAGCCTCAGGCGAAAAGGACAGGGGCCTGCTGGAGGAGATAGAGGAGGAGACTCTCAGAGAGAAGGCAGGCCTAAGGGGCTCTGTGATGGTCTCAGACGCTTTTTTCCCCTTCAGGGACGGGGTGGACGTGGCCATTGCCCAGGGTGTGACCGCCATTGCCCACCCCGGAGGATCTGAGAGGGACCACGAATCCATCCAGGCCTGTAACGAGGCCGATCCGCCTGTGGCCATGGTTTTCACAGGCCAAAGGGCTTTCCGGCACTGAGTGGAAGGCATAAGAGTCTCCTGGGCTCATTGGGCAAGCGACTTCTTCAAGCTCTAAAGGCCCTCTCCAGGCCAAGCGCCCTCGGGTGGCATTGCCCCATTGTTTCTGCGGGCACTCTTCAGGAGGGGGGAATCATGAAGGTTGTCTCAATGGGTCCAACTTGCCGATGCAGATCTGCTTGAAAATTAAATGCTTATGTAGGCTGGCTGAGAAGGGGCTTGCCCTTTGGGCATCTGGAGCCTTCTGGGCAGCCGGGGGAATTCTGGTGGGTGGAACTTGGTGCTTTGGCCCTGGTTTTGACTGATAATACCTATCAAGGGGATCTCTTGCACTTGAAGAGGTAGACCGTGTACCGCACCTTGGTTCTGGAAAACCAGGATGGGATTTTTACCCTTATGCTGAACCAGCCCCTTAGCCGAAACGCCTTGAGTTACGAGATGGCCGAGGAATTCGAGAGGGCCATAGGGGAGCTGGCCGAAGACCCGGGGGTGAAAGGTCTTGTCTTGACAGGGGCTGGGGCGGCCTTCTGTGCCGGGGGAGACTTCCACAGCATCCTCTCAGAGTTCTCAAGGCCGGCGGTGGAGCTGCAACCCAGGCTGAGGAGCTTCTACTCTCGGTTCCTTTGCCTGAGAAGTCTGGAGGTTCCCACCTTGGCTGCGGTGAACGGTCCGGCAGTGGGGGCGGGATTCAGCCTGGCCTTGGCCTGCGACCTGAGGATAGCAAGCACTGAAGCCACATTTCATGCCAATTTCTTGCGCCTGGGCGTGCATCCCGGAATGGGGGCGACCTATTTCCTGCCCAGGCTCCTGGGAACATCCAAGGCCTTGGAAATCCTTTGGAAGGGAGAGGCTCTAAGCGCTCAGGATGCCCTTGACCTGGGCATAGTAAGCCGGCTGGTTAAACCAAATGAGCTCATGGAGGAAGCCCGAAGGCTGTTGGGACAGATAGCCAAGATGTCCCTTACTGCCCTGAAGCTGACCAAACGCTCGGTGTACATGGGAGTTGAGGCCTCCTTGGAGGAGATGCTGGAAAGAGAGTCCCAGGCCCAAGCTCTGTGCGGAGAGACAAGGGAAATGAGAGAGACTCTGCGGGAATTGCTAAACAGAAGGGCCGAATCAGAAAAGGAATCCTAGCGTGCGTGCTGCTTTGGTAGGGAAAAAGGCAAAAGAGCGATGGGAAGTCCCCCCAGGGCTTTGAGCTGCTGGAAGAATCTCCAAGAGTCGGTTTGTGTCCTCCTGGACCAGGGCTTACAAGTAAGGAACTGAGTTGAGTTGGGGGGGGCGTGAACCGTGCAGGGGGCTGCCATGGTGAACATTTCCGGGGAAAGGAAAGGGGAAAATGGCACACAAGTACAATAGGTCTCAAAGAGCCCAGATGGATGCTTTGAAGCGGGCCATAATGCTGGAGGTGCACGGCCTCAGGTTCTACGAGGTGGCGGCCATGAGATGCACCAACCGAGTGGCTAGGGAGCTTTTTGAGGACCTAGCCAAGGATGAAGTGCGCCACAGGCAAGAGCTGGAAAAGCAGTTCCAACACTTGTTGAAGGGTGAGAAAGCCCGTTTCATCCCCGGGGACTCCCCCAAGCACCTCAGATTTCGAGACCCGGTCATAGGGGCTGACTTGAAGCAGCGGGTGGAAGATGCCTGGTTCGACTCTGCTGCCCTTTCCATAGGGGTCTTGTTGGAGAAACGAGCCATGGAGTACTACCGAAAAAGGGAGCTTGCCTCTTCGGACCAGGCCACAAGGGAGCTCTTTGGATGGCTGGCCAGATGGGAAAAGGGTCACCTGGAGCGGCTCACTGCCCTGGAGAGGGCAATGCGGGAGGAGATATGGCACGAGGCCAGGTTCTGGCCTCTGGACTGAGCAGCTGGCATCCTTCTGGGAAATCGGGAAAAAAGATTCTGTGTGCCCCCCCGGATGAGGAACAGATCCTTTTTGGGTTGCCCCAATGAGTTAAGGCTCATGGGAGGAATGGGCTTGTGCGCTCCCCAAAAGGGTCTTGACCTGCCTTGATTTCTTGTGATAAGCAGTGGTGCATTCCACGAGGTGTGTTTCACCCTGACTCCAGATTCATTGGCCAGTAGGGGTTGTGATTGGAGCCCAATGGCGTATCTTTTGAACTGCTGGGCTATGTTCCAAGGGACATGGATTCCCATATCTTGGTCAAGAGGGGTTCTTGGGTCAGGAAGATCTGGGGGCATGGCGGAGTTCATGGCCCGGGTTGCCTTTCTCCTCGGAGTTGCCGGGGGATCCAGCCCGGGGAGAGGGGGTCTTTGAATCTGCAGTGGTGCGGCCGGGATAGGCTTTCAAGCCGCGGCCTTCTTGTTCACTTTTTTTGACCCAAGGAGGAGGAAGCCATGGCTGGTGGGATCAAGAGGAGGGAGTTCTTGGTAAGCTCTGGGATGGGCGCATTGGGCGCCGGCGCTGTCTCCGGCCTTGGCCTTGCGGGCAGGGCCCATGGAGCCTCCAAGAAGGACATTCCCAAGGGGCCTGTGCGTATTGCAGCGGTGAGCTTTCTCACCGGTGCTGCTGCCGCACCCTTTGGGATTCCAGGGGACAACACCTTCAAGATGATGGCGGATGTGTACAACCAGAAGGGCGGGATACTGGGCAGAAAAATAGAACTCAAGAGCTATGACGAGGCCGGGGGGGCAGATGCCCAGGTGAAGCTGGCCCGCAAGCTTCTGATGGAGGACAAGGTGGATGTGATCCTGGGGTACATTTCCTCTGGGGATTGCAAGGCTGTGCTGCCCCTCTCGGACGAGCTGGGAGGACTCATGGTGGCCTACGACTGCGGCTCCCACGAGCTCCTGGAGGGGGACAAGAGCCCCTTCAATTACCCCAAGCACGGCTTGGGTTTCAGAAGTGCCGCCCACCTGGGAATTGACAACATAGGCATGGCATTGATGATCAAGAAGTATCTGCCCAATGTAAAAAAAATAGCGGGCATAAACCCGGACTACGCCTGGGGAAGGGAAAGCTGGAGGGTTTTTGAGGTGGCCATGAAGAAACTCTTCCCGGGCATCGAGGTGGGGGTGACTCTCTGGCCTGCCCTGGGCAGCACGGATTACACTGCTCACATCACAACACTCATGAATTCCGGGGCGGACATAGTCCACTCCTCACTTTGGGGGGGTGACGCGGTCACCTTTACCAAGCAGGCCATGGGGATGGGGCTTTTCCAAAAGACCAAGATGGCATATTCCAGGGGAGAGCCTTATCCCCAGGAGATCGGTCCGGAGTTCCCAGAAGAGCAGGTGATCTGCTGTGCAGGCACGCACTACTTCCTGTACCCCGCCCACGACCGTTGGCCCCTCAACAAGTGGTTCGTGGAGGAATACCACAAGCGTTACAACAAGTACCCCACCTACCCGTGTTACCATGCTTATCAGGCCTTTGCTGTTTACAAGGCTGCTGTGGAGAAGGCCTCGGCCCTGGTGGGGGGATGGCCCACTGCAGAGGAGATTGCAGCTGCCATGAAGGGCCTCTCAGTGGAGACCCCCTCTGGGTACCTCCACATAGATCAGGACCACAACGGGCGGGAGGATGTGCTGGTGGGCTTCTCCAAGAAGGTTGGGGGTTATTCTTTCCCTATCCTGGATCCCAAGAGGATGGAAGTGTTCCCGGCGCACATGGTGAATGCTCCTGCTGGCATGCGCACAGAGGACTGGATTCAGAGCTGGAAGGTCTGAGGCCTCCATCAGCGTAGCGGGCGAGGGCGCCCAAGAGGGGGCCCCTCAAGCGGGGATCCATGGGAATAGTGTACGTTCTGAACGGGCTTTATTTCTCGGCTTTTCTTTTCCTCACGTCACTTGGCCTGAACATCATACTGGGGGTCATGGGCATCTTGAACCTGGCCCACGGCTCCCTTTTTGCCCTGGGGGCCTTCATGGCTGCCTGGGTGATAGGGGTTTGTACGCACACAGGCCCCACTGCAGGCATGATAGGCGGTTTCTTGGCTGCCATGCTCCTGGCAGGGGCAGTTGGGTTCCTGCTGGAGAACACAATAATAAGACCCATGTACAGACGCCCCTTGGAGTACCAGCTGCTCATAACCTTTGGGGCACTTCTCCTGATAGAAGATCTGATAAAGCTCACATGGGGGGGAGAGGCCTACTACGCCTCGGCTCCCTTTGACATGATGGGGAGAGTGAGCATCCTGGGCATCGAATACCCCGGCTATTTCATCTTTGTCATGGGGGTGACTGCTGCAGCGGGCTTCTGCATATTTCTCTTCATGGCCAGAACCAGGGTGGGAATCATGCTCAGGGCCATAGCCATGGACAGGGACATGGCAGAGGCAATGGGCATTCCCCTCAGGAAGCTCACCACGGTGGCCTTTATTCTGGGGGCTTCCCTGGCAGGCCTAGCAGGTGGACTCATGGTGCCAACTTCACCGGCTCTTTTGGGCCTCGGCATGGAACCTCTCATCATGGCCTTCATAGTGGTGGTAATAGGGGGCTTGGGAAGCCTAAAGGGAGCGGTGCTGGGTTCCCTGATAGTGGGTCAGACCCGTTCCTTCGGAGTTGGGTTTTTCCCAGAGCTGGAGATGCCGGTGCTTTTCCTGATAGCTGTGCTTATCCTGGTGGCCAGGCCCCAGGGGCTTTTCGGAAAAACCTGAGGTGGGAAACAGGGCCATGGGGCTCAAGAAAGGAATCTGG
>JBBIOJ010000051.1:10640-25155 GCA_037443445.1 Desulfarculaceae bacterium
CCCCCCGCCCCCCCCCCCCCCCCCCCCCCCCCCCCCCCCCCCCCCGCCCCCCCCGGTCCTACTGGGTCTCCTGCCCTGGTTTCTGCCCTCATACCAGCTCATTCTTTTTGAGACAGGGCTCTGTTTCGGGATAATGGGGCTGGGCTTCAACTTGCTCTTGCGCCATACAGGGCTGCTCTCTTTTGGTCACGGGGCCTACTTTGCGGTGGGCGCCTACACCGTGGCCATGATGGGGCGTTATTTCCCGGGCCTTTACAAGATGGAGCTCCTGCTGCCCGCTGCTGTGGCAACCTCGGCCCTGGTGGCAGCAGTCTTTGGATTCGTTTGTGTTCGCCACACCCGCATCTTCTTTTCCATCCTGACCCTGGCTCTTTCCATGCTGGTGTTCGCACTCCTGGTGAAACTCTATTACGTCACAGGAGGTTCAGACGGGATCCGGGCTCCCATCCCCTCCATGCTGGGGCACACCTTCCAGGGCGTGCGAAGGCCCCAGTTCTTGAGCGGATTCTATTACCACTTCCTGCTGGGTATTTTCTTGGCGGCCACTGCCCTCATGTACGGGATCATTAACTCGCCTTTCGGAAAGACCCTCCAGTGCGTGAGGGACAACGAGGTGAGGGCCGAGATGATAGGAGTTCGGGTCAGGCATTTCAGGTGGCTGGCCTTCGTGATCTCGGGCATGTACGCTGGGCTTGCAGGTGGATTGTGGAGTTTTGTGAACGGGCATGTGACTCCTGAGGTGGCCCATTGGGTCTTTTCCGGGGAGGTGGTGTACATGACCCTCCTGGGGGGGTTCAAGACCTTTGCGGGCCCTGTGGTGGGAGCAGTGCTTTTCACCTTTCTGAAGCTATATGCCATAAGCGGGACCGAGTATTGGATGCTGATCATAGGCATAACCCTCATCGGGTTGGTATTGCTACTGCCCTCTGGCATAACAGGAGCCTTGGCCTCCTTGGCTGCCCGGCTGCAGGCCAGCAGAGTAGGGGGCCCCTGATGCTTCAAGTCACCGATCTGGTCAAAGATTTCGGGAAGATGAGGGTCATAAACAGGGCTTCCTTCCAGGTCCGGGAAGGGGAGATAGTGTCTCTGGTGGGCCCCAACGGCGCAGGCAAGACCACCCTCGTGAACCTCATAAGCGGCCACATCAAACCCAACAGGGGCAAAGTGGAATTCCTGGGGCGTGATATCACTGCGGCCCCGCCTCATGTGAGAATCCGCATGGGCATAGCCCGCAATTTTCAGATCACCCAGCTCTTCCAAGAGCTTTCTGTCTTGGACAATGTGCGAAACTGCGTGTTTTCCATCCATGGATTGAGCCGGCATTGGCTCAGGTCGGCAGGCTCGTACAAAGAGGCTACCCAGTCGGCCAGGAGGATTCTGGAGATCTTTCACATCGCGCACCTGGAACAGGAATTGCCTCTGAACCTCTCTGAGGGGGATCGCAAGGTGCTTGACATAGCCATGGCCTATGCCCTTGAGTCCAAGTTTCTGCTTCTGGACGAACCCACAAGCGGTGTGGCCACCGGAGACAAGTTCAAGATAATGGACACAATCATAGGCGCCATCGACCGTTCCAAGATGGCCACCATGATAGTGGAACATGACATGGACATTGTTTTTGATTACTCAGACAGGGTCCTGGTGCTAAGGGAGGGGACCATCATGGCAGATGGGAAACCCCAGGAGGTAATGCAAGACAAAGAGGTCAGGGCCACCCTCTTCGGCATAGAGGAGTGAGGCATGCTCCTAGAGGTACAAGCACTGGAGTTTCAGGTGGGCAAGACCCAGATCCTCAGGAAGGTGAACCTGGAGGTCTTATCCGGCGAGGTAACTTGCCTACTGGGCAGGAACGGCTCTGGCAAGAGTTCCATTCTCAAGAATCTAATAGGGCTTTACAAACCCACGGGCGGGAAGGTGAGTTTCAACGGGAAGGATATCACGCAATGGCCGGCCAGAAAGAGGGTCATGGAAGGTCTGGCCTATTCCCCGGAGGACACCCGTGTATTTCCTGAGCTCACGGTAGAGGAAAACATAAGGCTGGGGGCCTGGGTCTTGGAGGGGGCATCCAGGCCTCCGCAACTCAACCCAGAGACTGCCCTGGAGATATTTCCGGTCCTGAGAAAGCTGCTTCCCAGGAATGGAACCCAGTTAAGCGGTGGGGAGAAGAAAATGGTCTCCATTGCCAGGGCCTTGGCCTTGAGCCCCATTCTTCTGTTGCTGGATGAGTCCTTCGAGGGGCTGGCTCCTTTGGTGGTAAGGCACTTCATAGACGCCATGAAGCAAATCAGGAGCAAAGGGGTCTCCATACTGCTTGCGGAGTCCAACCTTCGAAATGCCTCCCTGGTGGCGGACAAGGCCTACGTGGTGGAGAGGGGGGAAGTCATTTTCGAGGGCCCTCCGGGGAAGATCCAGGAGGACCAAAGGCTCATGATGATCGTGGGAAGGTGAGAGGAAGGGGGGGAGCCAGATGTGGGCCAAGGTAAGCATGTTCAGGACAACACCCAGAATCCTCATGGGCCCTGGGGCACTGAGCCGCGCCGGGGAAGAGATCTCCAGGCTGGGGGCCAGGAGGGTGCTGGTGGTGACAGATAAGGGCGTCCTCAGGGCAGGGATCTTGGAAAAGCTGGAAAGGATTCTGCTCTCTTCTCGGATCAAGCCCATTGTCTTTGACGGTGTGGAGCCTGATCCCCGGTATGAACTGGTGGAGAAGTGTCTCGACGCGTCGGCAGGCCACAGAGTGCAATGTGTGGTGGGCCTGGGAGGAGGCAGCCCCCTGGACATAGCCAAGGCCGCCTCGGTCATGGCCACCAACAAGGGGAGGATCTCAGACTATTTTGGAATAGAGCTGGTGCCCAGGGCAGGTTTGCCCTTGGTGCTTGTGCCCACCACGGCCGGCACAGGGAGCGAGGTTACTCCCATTGCAATCCTTTCCGACGAGCAGGAGAAGCTCAAGAAAGGTGTTGTCAGCTCCTATTTGATCCCCTCAGTGGCCATCTTGGATCCCGAGCTCACCTTGGGCTTGCCCCCTGAGGTCACGGCAGCCACGGGCATGGACGCCTTGATCCATGCCATAGAAGCGTACACTTCTTTGAACGCCACCTCCATGAGCGACCTGCTGGCCTGCAGGGCCATGGAGTTGCTGTACCACAACATACGCACAGCCTTTGCCCAAGGCGGCAACCTGGAGGCCAGGTGCAAGATGCTGGAAGGAAGTCTTCTTGCCGGGATGGCCTTTGCCAATGCCGGGGTGACGGCGGTTCACGCCTTTGCCTATCCCATAGGGGCTGAGTTCCATATTCCCCACGGCATTGCCAACTCGCTGATGCTTGCCCCTGTAATGGAGTTCAACATGTTGGGGGCTCTGGAACGATTTGCCCACATGGCCCGCATCTTCGGTGAGGCAAGCCCGGGCAGCTCCCACAGGGCCCTGGCACTGAAAGCAGTGGGGGCAATGCAACAATTAAGGGAAGACCTTGGGCTTCCAGGCAACTTGGGAGATTTCGGAGTAAGCACAGAAGATATCCCCAGACTGGCAGCAGGGGTTCTGAAGGTGACCCGCCTCCTGGCTAACAATCCCAGGGGAATCACCCAGAGGGACGCAGAGGAGATCTACAGAAGGGTCCTTTGATGAGCACGGATCATCTGCCGGGGCTCTGGGTTATTGGCCGGGGAGCTGACAACACAGGCCGAGAGTTCTTCATGCCTGAGCCGCCTTGCTCAGAGGGGGTGGGTTATGCAGGCTGAGTCACGGGTCCAATCTTGCCAGGGCGGCTTTGATGGAACAGGCTCTGCGCTCGGGACAGCGGCCTGGAAGGGCTCCCGGGATCCGGGAGCATCCAGTGGGATGCCTGGGGACGAAGGCCCCTTTTTCCCAGCCCTGAGCAAAAAAAACGGGCTACAGCACCAAGTATTTGCCCAGCACTTCCTCGTTTTGCCAGATCTCCTCCATGCTGGCATGGTACTGCACCCTGCCTTTTTCCAGTATGTAGCCCTTGCTGGCCACCTCTCTGCAGAACTTCAGGTTCTGGTCTGCCAGAAGCACCGTGACTCCCTCTTGGCGTATGCGCAGGGTTACCTCTGCCAGGTTTCTGACTATGAGGGGGGCCAACCCTTCCGAGGGTTCGTCCAAGAGAAGCAGGAGGGGGTTGGTGATGAGCCCCCTGGCTATGGCCAGCATCTTCTGCTCCCCACCGCTTAGGTGACTTCCTTTTCTGTCCCTGTAACTCTCCAGTATTGGAAAGAGCGCGAAGATCTTCTCGTAGCTCCAAGGGCCGCTTCTTCTGCCGCCGCTTCTTCTGGCCAGCTCCATGTTCTCGTAAGTGGTTAGCTCCGCAAAAATCCTGCGGTCGTCCGGAACGTAAGCCACGCCCATCCGTGCGATTTCAAAGGCAGGTTTCCCGGCTATGTTCGCACCCATCAGCAAGATCTCTCCACTGCGAGCCCACACAAGCCCCATTATGGTGCGAAGAGTAGTGGTCTTTCCCACCCCGTTTCTGCCCAGGAGCCCCACAACACGGGCTTCTTCCACCTCCAGGGAGACCTCTTGGAGAATATGGCTGTGGCCGTAATAGGTATCGATATTCCTGACCTGGAGTATCACAGGAATTCCTCCCCTAGGTATATTTCCCTCACCTCCTTGTTCTGCCGAATCTCCTGGGGCTTCCCATCGGCCATCACAGCTCCCCGGTGAAGCACCACTATGCGGTCCGAAAGGGCGAAGACTATGTCCATGTCATGTTCCACTATCACGAAGGTTATGCTTCGCCCCTCCGAGAGTTTCCTTATGTTTTCAAGGATGCGCACTCTTTCCACTGGGTTCATGCCGGCTGTGGGCTCGTCCAGGAAAAGCAGCCTGGGCTCCGGGGCCATGGCCAGGGCGATTTCCAGGAGCCTTTGGTCCCCGTGGGAAAGAGAGCCTGCCAGGACATGGGATTTCTCCTGGAGACCCACCTCCTCCAGCAGGGCGTCCACCCTCTCCTGGACTGCGGGGTTTTTCTCCACGGGCTTCAGGAAGCTCATCCCGAGCCCAAGGTGTGCCACCACAGGGATCTGCAGGTTCTCCCTCACACTTAGCCTCGGGAAAATGTCCCCCACCTGGAAGGAGCGGGAGATTCCCCGCCGGACTCTCAAGTGGGTGGGAAACTTGGTGATGTCCTCACCCAGAAAAAAAATCCTGCCACTGTCAGGCTTCACATGTCCTGTGAGAAGATGGATGAAGGTGGTCTTCCCAGCCCCGTTGGGTCCGATTATGGAGGTCAGAACCCCCTCTTGGAACGCAAGCTCCAGGTCAGAGGCGGCGCTCACCACCCCGTAGTATTTTCTGAGTCGCTCCGTGCGAAGCAGTTCAGCCACGGCCTGCCCCCCTTGCGGTCTTGGCCCCCAAGAAGCCCAGCACCTTTTCCTGGAAGAAGATGACAAGCCCCCCCCTGAAAAGCAATACCAGTATCACTATGATGGAGCCGAAGCAGATGAGCCAGTATTGGGTGAACCTCACGATAAAGTCCTTGAGCAGGTAGAAGCAGGCAGCCCCCACCATGGGCCCGGAAAAACTGTAGATTCCGCCCAGCAGCGTCACCAGCACAGGCTCTGCCGAATGGGTCCAGTGGGCCAAGGGAGGGGTCACCGTGCTCTCAAGGGGAGGTACCAGGGAGCCGGCCAGGGCTGCGTAGGCTCCGGCCAGCACAAAAGCCGTCAGCTTGTACTTTCGCACAGGGATCCCAGAAAAGCAGGCCCTGTTCTCACTGTCCCGAATACCCTTGAGGATAAGCACAAAGGGGGAGCGCACCAACCGTCTAAGCAACAAGATGGCCCCCACACTCACTGCCAGCACAAAGTAATAGTAGTGGGTCATGGGGCCCATGGATATCTCGAAAAGCCCTGGAATCCCCACGGGTGCCCTGGGAATGCCCACAAGGCCATCATCTCCCCCTGTGACCTCCCTCCATTTCCAGGCCAGGGAGTAAATCATCATCCCAAAAGACAGGGTTAGCATGGAAAAGTATATCCTGGTGTGTCTTACGCAAAGCACTCCCAGAAAGGCTGCTGCCAGGGATCCGGCCAGGACTCCAGCTGCGACTCCCAAAGGCAGAGAGGGAACCACCAGGAGCAGCTTGGCGCAGGCGTAGGCCCCAATAGCAAAAAAACCCGCCTGTCCAAAGGAAAGGAGCCCTGTGTAACCCAAAAGCAGGTTGAAGCCCATGGCAAAGAGTGCCAGCACCAATATCTGAACAACCACGTAGGGCAGGTACCTGCCAGAGAAAAGGGGAAGAAGCACAAGGAAAAGGAGAAGGGCCCCTACTAGCAGCTTGCCCATGCGCTCTCCCGGCATCCCAACCCTCCTAAACCGGATTACTCATGCTTGAGGACCCTGAATGCCTCTGAGGTGCTCTGGCCTGCCAAGCCCTCGATCCTCACGGCTCATTTGGCAAAGAGCCCCTCTGGCTTCAGCATCAAGACCGCTCCCATGACCACGAAGATGATGAACAGTTCGAACACAGGGAAAAGCAGGATTCCGTACGCTGTCAGAACCCCCACGATGAGAGCCCCCACAAAGGCCCCTTTGAGGTTCCCAAGACCGCCTATTACCGTGATCACGAAGGCCTGGATTATCATGGCCGTGCCAATGCCTGGGGCCACTACCCTCACCGGAGTGCCCAGGGCCCCCCCCAAGGCGGCCAGCATGGCTGCCAGCACAAAGACCAGGGTAAAGATCCTGGGGATGTCCACCCCTATGGCGCTGGCCATTTCCCTGTCAAAGGCAGAGGCCCTCACGGTCCTGCCCCACCAGGTGCGCTCCAGGGCAAACCAGAGAAACAGAGCCACGGCTATTCCGAACAGGATTATGAAGAGGTTGTAAACCGGGAAAGGTCGTCCCATCACAAGAAGACTCCCGTCCAGGAAGGCCGGCATGGGTGGGATCATGGCCACCCCTCCCCAAACCATCTTTACCAGGTCATCGAAAATCAGGATGAACCCGAAGGTCAGGATAAGTTGGTAGGGAACCTCCAGGTTGTATATCCTCCGGAAGAAGAATCTTTCCAGGATGGCCCCAATCAATCCCACCCCCGCGAGGCTAAACAAGACCGAGACCCCGAAGCTCAAGCCCAGCTTCCCATAAAAGGTGAAGGCCAGGTACGCCCCCAGCATGAAGAGGCTCCCGTGGGCGAAATTAAGCACCCCCAGCACCCCGAACACCAAGGTGAGCCCGGCTGAAAGGAGCCACAGATACATGGCCAAATTCAGACCTATGAGCCCTTGAAATACAAGCTTCTCCAGCACGGAGTTTCCACCCCCTCAAAAAAAATGAGCGGTGAGAGCTTGCCCCGGGAGAGCCCGGGGCGGCTTTGCTGTTACTTGGTGGCAGCCACAGGTTCGAAGGGCGGATTACGGAAGTAATCCTTGGCCGGCACCACTTTCAGATCCCCCAGGACCGGGATAGGATAGTCGGGCGTCTTCATCACCTTTCCTGCCGGCACTGTGTACAGGGCCTGGTGATCCTCCTTCCGGATGAGCCTTGGGCCTGCAGGGGTCTTAAGCTCCATGCCTTCCAGGGCAGCGGCCACTTTGGCGGTCTCCAGGCTTTGGGCCTTTTCCACACCTGCCTTTATGGCGTAAATGGAGGAATAGCTGCTTTCAGCAGAGTAGTTGGGGAACTTGCCCCAGCGTTTTCTGAAGGCCTCCACGAACTTCTTGTTCTCCGGGGTGTCGGGGTAATTGTGGATGTACCTGGCGGTGGCCCAGAGCTTTCCTTGGAACTTGTTGCCTTCTACCTCCCTGGAGATGCCCTCCAGAAGGTCCACGGAGCCCCCCATGGCCTGCCACCAGACCTGGATCTTGTCAAAGACTCCCAAGAGAAGGGCCTGCCTGAGAAGCATGACCCCCTCTCCGGCCCAGGGGGTTGCAAAAATCCCATCCGGCTTCTCGGCCATGACAGCAGAGATGTGGGAGGAGAAATCCATGGTCCAGAAGGGAGCCCATGCTGCAGCTACGAACTCCACGTCCGGCCTGAATTTCTTCATGGTCTGCTTGAAGAGGTTCCAGGCCACGTAACCGTACTCGTAGTCGCAGTTGATGCCCGCCCAGCGCTTTATGTTGGAAGCATCCTTGAATGCCCATGCAGCCAAGGCATCCTGGTACACAGGTGCCACCATCCTGAAGATCTGCTTGATTCCCTTCTCGGCAACCAGTTCCTCTGTGAGGCGGTGGGTTGCAGCATGGCAGAAGAAGCACAGTTTGTTGAGCTCCGGTAGAACCGGCCCTACGGCCATGGCACTGCCGCTGGAGTCCACTCCGAAAAGAAAGTCTGCTCCCCAGTCGGTAACCAGATATCTGGCGTTCTTGACCGCTGTGGCCGGCTTGAGCTCTTCATCCATGAACTTGAGCTCCAGCTTTCTTCCCAGAACCCCTCCCTTGGCATTAATCTCCTCAATGGCCAGGGTGGCTCCTGCCATCATCTGCCAGCCATAGTCAGCGTGCGCCCCGGAGGTTGCCCCCTGTCCCCCTATGCGGATAGGTTCCTTGCCCTTGGCTGGCTTTCCATAGCCCATGCTAACTCTTCCCAATCCGGTTCCCAGAACCACTCCTCCCGCAACCGTGCCCTTGATCAGAGACCTCCTGGTGATGCCTCGAGCCATGACGCCCCTCCTTTCTTGGCGGCCTGTAAGGGCCTTGGTGATGGAGATGAATAAGGGAATGGAGTAGGATGTACCAAAGCCTGGAGGTCTTGTCAACATGGAATGTCAGGCTCACAGGCAAAGCAGCTCTGCGCTGTAGCCATTTCCCAGTTGAGAGGGGCAAATCCCGGGTCTGGCCGAGGGGTCCTAGGGGCGGGGTTCACCCCCGCCCGCAGCAAATCCCAAAAAAAACCATTGGGATGGGACAAACCCCCTCAGCAGCAGAAACCTCCCCAAACCAGGTCTGGAAAGGTTGAAATCCTCTCCCTTTAACAATAAGCTTGTGCTGCTCCATTCTCTCCAGGGGGTGCTTCATGGATCTCTTCGATCTCACGGGGAAGGTGGCATTGGTAACAGGGGCTTCCAGGGGCCTGGGCCGAGCCATGGCCAAGGGGCTTGCCAAAGCCGGGGCGGATCTGGTGCTCTGTGCCAGAAACGAGGGAGAGCTGGCCAGGGCTGCCCAGGAGATCAGCGGCATGGGGAAAAAGGCCCTGGCAGTGAGGGTGGACGTGCTCAGTCAGCAAAGCGTGGAGGAAATGCTGGAGAGGGCCCTTGATGGAATGGGCCGCATAGACATTCTGGTCAACAACGCCGGGGTGAACGTGAGGAAGCCCGTGGTGGATCTGGCCGAGGATGAGTGGGACACGGTGCTGAATACCAACCTCAAGGGCTATTTCCTTGTGGGCCGGGCCGTGGGCAGGCAGATGATATCTCAAGGCGGGGGCAAAGTGATCAATGTGGCCTCCATCCTGGGAGCTGTGGGGCTGCCAAACCAGGTGGCCTACGCCTCCAGCAAGGGGGGCGTGATCCAGATGACCAAGGTGATGGCCTTGGAGTGGGCCCCCTACCACATAAACGTGAACGCCATAGCCCCGACCTATTTCGAGACCCCGTTGGTGGCAGCCCTTCGCAAAGACCCTGAGCGTTACAGGTTCATAGTGGAGAGGACCCCCATGGGCAGGTGGGGCCAACCAGAGGAGCTGGAAGGCATAGTCATATTCCTGGCCTCCCGCGCATCCGATTTCATAACAGGGCAGACCATCTTCGTGGATGGGGGATGGACCATCTGGTAGGAGGTTAGCCATGGCGGATGTAGGTGGAAAACCCTGGGTTAGGAGCTATCCAGCGGGGTATGACCCGGAGTTGAAGGCTCAGGCCCGCAACCCCCTGGAACACCTCAGGCAGTCAGTGGCCCGGGTGGGCAGCAGGCCAGCTGTCTGTTACTTCAACTCCACCCTTTCCTACCAGGAGTTGGATCGTATGAGCGATGCCTTTGCCTGCGCTTTGCTGGAGATGGGCCTGGGAAAGGGGGACAGGGTGGCCCTCTATCTTCAGAATGTTCCCCAGTTCCTGATAGCCCAGTTCGGGGTGTGGAAAGCAGGCGGGATAGTTGTGCCTCTCAACCCCATGTACCGGGAACGTGAGCTGGACTACTATTTCAGGGATGCTGGGGTGAGGGTTCTGGTGAGCCTCCAGTCCCTGTACAGGGAAGTGGCCCATGGGGTAGCCGCAAGATGCGGGGTGGAGAAAGTGGTTACAACCTCGGAGCTGGATTTCCTGGATCCTGAAAGCCCGGTTCCCCTGGCCCTGAAAGGGAGCCTCAGGGCCAAGGACTTGGAAACAGATGATTTCCTCTGCCTGGTGGAAAAGCACCTTGGGAACAGGCCCCCGGAGCTGGCGCCGGAGCCCTGGGAGGTTGCATACCTCACCTACACCTCCGGCACCACCGGCCCTCCCAAGGGGGCCATGAACACACACGGGAACGTGGTCTTCAATTCAGAGGTGTACAGGCACTGCTGGAGGCTTGGTCCCTCAGACGTGCTATTGGGGGTGGCCCCTTTGTTCCACGTCACAGGGATGATAGCCCACATCGGGGCTGCAGTCTGCTCCGGCATACCCCTTGTGCTCTTCCATCGCTTCGACACTTCCACTGCTTGGGAGATGGTGGAGAGGTGGAAGGTTAGCCTGATCATGGGCTCCATAACGGTCTTCATAGCCCTCATGAACGACCCCGGGATCCGGGAGCGGGACCTCAGCTCCTTCACCAAGGCCTTCAGCGGGGGCGCCCCGGTGAGCCCAGCCATCGTGGAGAGGTTCGAGTCCCTGACAGGTTGCTATATCCACAACGTTTACGGGCTTACAGAGAGCACCTCCCCCACCCACTTGGTCCCCCTCGGCTTGAGGGCCCCCGTGGATCTCTCCACTGGGGCGCTTTCCATAGGGCTTCCCATTCCCGGACATCTGGCCAAAATAGTGGACTTGGAGGATCGCTCCAGGGAGCTTCCCCCAGGGCAGGTGGGGGAGCTGGCCGTCAAGGGACCAGGGATAGTTCCGGGCTACTGGAACAAGCCGGAGGAGACGGCCTACGCCATCCGGGACGGTTGGCTTTTTACCGGGGACGTCGGTACAATGGATCAAGAGGGTTGGTTTTACATCCTGGACAGGAAAAAGGACATGATCATCGCCTCGGGTTTCAAGGTATGGCCCAGGGAAGTGGAGGATGTGCTGTACCTGCATCCAGGGGTGAGGGAGGCTGCTGTGGTGGGTGTGCCAGATCCCTACCGCGGGGAAACGGTGAAGGCGTTTGTGGCCCTGAGGGAAGAGTTCAAAGGGAGGCTCAGCCCCGAGGAGATAATAGCCTTTTGCAAGGAGCGCATGGCAGCATACAAGTACCCCAGGGCCGTGGAATTCGTGGAGGAGGTGCCCAAGACCCCCACGGGGAAATTCTTGAGAAGGGCTCTGAGGGAGAAGGCAAAGCAGGGGGAAGGAGCATGAAGAGGATATTGACCGCTCAGGACTATGTTCAAAGCCTCAAGGAGCAACACCACCTGGTGTACTACAACGGCCGCAGGGTGGACGATGTGACCGAGCACCCGGCCCTCAGGCCTCACGTCAACGCGGCTGCCATGACCTACGAGCTGGCCCTCAGGCCAGAGCACGAGGAGCTCATGACCGCCGTGTCCCATTTGACAGGCAACAGGATCAACCGCTTCACTCACATACACCAGAGCGTGGACGACCTCATAAAGAAGGTCCAAATGCTGAGGCTCATAGCCCACGAGACCGGAACCTGTTTCCAGCGGTGTGTGGGCTTCGATGGGCTGAACGCCGTTTACATGACCTCCTACGACACTGACCAGAAGCATGGTACCGGGTATTTCCAGCGCTTCTGCGATTACCTGAGGTATGTCCAGGATACCAACATCATGCTCGTTGGGGGCATGACAGACCCCAAGGGAGACCGTTCCCTTCCGCCGGGACGCCAACCAGACCCTGACCTGTTCACCCACGTGGTGGAGCGGCGCTCGGATGGGATCCTGATCAGGGGCGCCAAGGCACATCAGACAGGCGCAGTCAACTCCCACGAGATCCTGCTCATGCCGACCCAGGCCCTGAGGCCAGAGGAGGGGGACTACGCCATCTGCTGTGCCATTCCTCTCAATGCGCCTGGAGTGGTGCTGGTCTTCGGCCGCCAGACCAATGAGGAGCGCAAGTTCGAGGGCGGGATGGATGCTGGCAATCCTCGCTACGGACTGGTTGGGGGAGAGGCCCTGGTGATATTCCAGGACGTGTTCGTGCCCTGGGAGAGGGTTTTCCTGTGTGGGGAGACTGACATGGCAGGGATCCTGGTGGAGCGCTTTGCCACCCTCCACAGGCAGAACTACGGGGGTTGCAAGGGCGGGGTCTCGGACGTGCTGGTTGGGGCCACGGCCCTTGCTGCCGAGTACCAGGGAACTGCCGGCGCCTCCCATGTGAAGGAGAAGCTGGCCGAGATGATGCACCTGGCAGAGACCATCTGGTCAGGCTCTGTGGCCTGTTCTGCCATGGGCTCCAGGACGGCCTCAGGGGCATATTACCCGGATCCGCTCCTGGCCAACACCACCAAGCACAACGTGACGCGCCACATCTACGAGATAGCGCGTCTGGCCCATGACATAGCCGGCGGAATACTGGCCACCATGCCCTTTGAGGGGGATCTCAGGAGCAGCGAGGTGGGCCACCTGGTGCGCAAGTACCTGGCGGGCGCAGAGGGGGTTCCGGTGGAGGCCAGGATGAAAATTCTGAGGCTCATAGAGAACATGAGCGGGGGTACCGCATTGGTGGAGTCCATGCACGGGGCAGGCTCTCCCCAGACCCAGAAAGTCATGTACGGCCGCCTGGGGAACCTGGAGCAGAAGAAGCGTTGGGCCAAGAAGATAGTGGAGATAGAGTGATGCAAAGCGGTTGGGACACCCTGTGTCCGGAAGCCGGTTGTGGGCTGGAATGCCTCTGGCCGAGCTGGGGGTTTTGAGCCCATGTTTGTGGATTCCCACGCTCACCTGGAGATGCCCCAGTTTGAGGAGGATCTTCCCGAGGTCTTGGAAAGGGCCAGGGAAGCAGGCGTGGAGGCTGTGCTGAGCTGCGGGACCAACCTCAGCTCCTCCAAGAGGGTTCTGGAGATAGCCGATAAATTCCAAGGGGTTTTCGCAGCAGTGGGAATCCACCCCCACGATGCCAGGGAATGCACCAAGGATGGGTTGGCTGCCCTGAGGCGAATGGCCTCCCATCCCAAAGTGGTGGCGGTGGGGGAGATGGGGTTGGATTTTTACAGAAACCTCTGTGCCCCGGAGGTTCAAATCCAGGCCTTTAGGAGCCAGATCCGACTGGCCAGGGACCTGGGGAAGCCCATAGTGGTCCACGACAGGGACGCCCACGGCCTGGTGCTCAGAATCCTGGAGGAAGAAAAAGCGCAGGAGGTCAAAGGGGTCCTCCACTGCTTCAGTGGAGACTCTGCCATGGCAAGAAGATGCTTGGAGATGGGCATGCACTTGTCGATCCCAGGCTCGGTCACTTTTCGTAATGCCACCATGCTCAGAAACGTGCTTCTTCACCTTCCGGTGGGAAGGCTGCTCTTGGAGACCGACAGCCCGTTTCTGGCTCCAATGCCTTTCAGGGGCAAGAGAAATGAGCCCTCCTACATCAAGTACACGGCGGAGAAGGTGGCGAGGACCCTCAAGAGGTCCCTAGAGGAAGTGGCCCTGTGCACCAGGAAAAATGCCGCGGAACTCTTCGGCCTGGACCTGCAGCGCCCGTGAGCGCAAGACTGTGCAGGCCAACAGCATGGGATGATTGACTGGCTTGACCTGCACTGTCCACCTGGAAGAGGATAAAGCGGCTCAACCATAAGATTTGCCAGGCCTTCTTGTGTTGAGGGTCGTGGTGGCGTGGTTTGTCCCCAGGGCCCCGACAACATATCCCGAGGCGAGGAGATTCCCATGTCAGAGGAGACCAAGGATCGAATAAGGAGGATAGCCTCTTTGTACTTCGAGGGCTGGAAGGGGGAAAAGCCTTTTGAACTTTGGAGGTCCTTCGAGGAGGAGTTTGCCAAAGAGCTTTCCTTGTTTGTTACAGGGCACATGTACGCAAGGGAGCGAATCCCCCACAAGACGCGCCAACTGGTTACAATAGCGGCTCTGACTGTGTTGGGAAGGGAAGAAGAACTCAAGTTGCACATCCATGCGGCTCTGAATGTGGGATGTACACCTCAAGAGGTGGCCGAGGTCATATTCCAGATGGCAGTGTATGGCGGGGTTCCTGCGATGAACTCTGCCCTAAAGAGCCTTCGGGAAGTGCTTCAGAATAGAGGGCAGTGGCCCCTGCAGAAATGCTCCAGGGAGTCCTGCGTTCCTTGACCTGCATTAGTCCCAACCAGTGGGTAATGAAGGCTAATCCTTCCGGGTTGGGTGAACCGTGCCCCTACGACCCCTAACATATTGATATCAGGAGGTTTATCGTAGGGGAGGGGTTCATCCCCTCCCGCAAGGTTTTGGGGTTTTGGTTTTGCCCGGGCATTTCGGGCGGGG
>JBBIOJ010000052.1:0-24704 GCA_037443445.1 Desulfarculaceae bacterium
AAGCTGCAATCCAGCCCCTGGACCTTGTTCATGGCCCTGGGAAAGCGCACGGCTCCAGGATCCCCCCCCTGGCCACCTGATCTATGACAGGCCCCCCCGGATAGCCCAGCCCCAGCAGCTTGGCCACCTTGTCGAAGGCCTCCCCGGCTGCGTCGTCCCTGGTCTGTCCCAGAAGGGTGAAGTTTTCTTCTCCGGCTACATGGTACAAGGCCGTATGCCCACCAGAGACCACCAGGGCCACAAAAGGGGGCCTCAGCCCGGGATCCTCCAGATAAGCTGCAGCTATGTGGGCTGCCAGATGATGCACCCCCACCAGGGGAAGCCCTCTGGCATAGGCAATGGCCTTGGCCACTCCTAGACCTATAAGAAGGGAGCCCACAAGCCCGGGTCCCCGGGTCACGGCTATACCCTCCACCTGCTCCAGGCTCCGGCTTGCCTTTTCCAAAGCCTCCCTGATCACCGGCAGGATCCATTCCATGTGCTTGCGCGAGGCCACCTCTGGCACAACCCCCCCGAAGGGGCGGTGCACCTCCACCTGGGAGGAAACCACATTGGAAAGCACCTCTTGATCCCCCCAGAGAAGGGCACAAGAAGTCTCGTCGCAGGAGGTCTCAATACCCAGAACCAGCATTCTCTTGCCTGTCCTCAGATTTCACCGAGTCCGGTGGTGGGGCAAGCCTCCCCGGATCTCTCTTGAATGCGGGGCCATGATACTGCCCAGACAGTCCCTAGGCGGCAAGAATCCTGGCCAGAACTCCCCTTGGCCGCCAAGCCCTCAAAGGCCGCCTTCGGCCTTTGGGGTGGGTCCAAGACAAAGCTCGGGCCCTGCTGAGCTCAGTCCCCAGGCTTGCAGCATGCTTACCTGAACCACTACAATCTTCGGACAAGGACACGGCCCATGGGAAAACCATCCCTTGTCACCAGAAGCTCCCCTGTGGTTTCAGGTCCCTGCCCCACCTTCAGAATCCACTCTTGGGAAGTCCGCTCCAGGACGCCCACAGCACCTCTGAGCTCCAGGCTCACCCCCAGGTTGTCTTGCACGTTGGTGCGCAGATCCATGATCCGAAGCTCTTCAGAGGGCCTGAGCAGCATGGGGGTGCTTTCCCCGTAGGCTGCAGGAATGCTATTCCCATCTCCCACAACCAGGTAGAAGAATCTGGCCGGCTCCAGCTCCAGTATCATCTCCCCCAGCAGCTGCTGCCCCTCCAAGGCCACTATCCTGTAAGTGGAGCCGTTCTGGTCCAGGGCGTAACGGGGAATCAAGTCCTTTGCTGTCCTGATGGGGACCCCTCTGTCCTCACCCTTGTTCTCTCCTGCCTTCTCGTGCACAAAGCCTATGAAATTCACCTGCAAGGCATCTGAGGGAATCCCCTGTGTAAGAACATCCACCACCCGCACCACATCCCCCTTCACAGCCCTCAGGCTCCCTTGATTCTCCACCAGCTTCTTCTCTCCGTTGACCTCCAAGAGGAAGTAATCCACCCTGGGGGTTTCCTCGGCCTGGGAAGCCCTGGGAGCTCTTCCTTGTCTGGCCACGCGGATCTTCACCTGGCCGAAGACTTGGCTTTCCTTCCTGACCAGGACCTTGGTATCCTTGCGCACCCTCAAGGGCCTGTGAATATCGTTCTCGCTCCCCAGGCCTTCCAGATCCGCCGTGATGCCCCTTTGGTAATTGGCCACCACGCCCACCACCTCCACCAACTCCCCCGGGGCCACCACCACTGCCTCCTTGTCCGGCACGGCCAAGGGAATCTCCCCGTTGACCGATATCAGCACATACTGGAGCTGGGGAGGATCCAGGGCCAGGGGAGGTTGATCTGCCACAATGCCCATCTCCTCCAGAAAAGCATTTATGACCATTGTCTGGTACTGCACCCTGATGCGGGGCTCTGGTATGTCTTTGGAGGTCTCCACACCAAAGGCCGGGATGCCGTGCTGCGTCAGGGCGTAGAAAGTTGCCGAGCCCCTTTGTTCCTTGTGGGCAGTATCCTTTTCCAGGGTACGGTGGTTGTTGAAATGAAAATGATGCCGTTCCTCATGGATCTGGGCATTCACCTTATCGATGACCCTTCGGGCCATGGACTCCAGCTCCAACACTCGGTCTCCAGCAGGGTGCCTGTACACTGCAGCGTCGGCTATGATGGACTGACCGAAGCGCATGGGGTTTCGCTGGGGACTCTCCCACCTGGGATAGTAGAACCCGGAACCGTCGTGCAGGTTCAAGAAGATGTCCGCCTCAGCCATGAGCCCTTTGAGTATTTCCACCACCTTGTCCATGGGGGAGCGAACTGCCCAGTCCCGAAACCGGCGGTTCATGTCTCCCTCTGGACCCCTGTGGTTCTTGATGATGGAGAGGAAATTGGCCCTTGGAACCAGAAGCAGTGTTCCACGCCGCAGGGTGAGGTCCACGTAGCGGTCTGCAGCCAGGAAGCCTCCTGGCTCGTCTCCCTGAATGCCACCTATGATCAGCATGGTGGGAGACCTGACTTCCCTTCCCTCCAACCTGTAAACGTGAAGCTCGTAGGGAGTGCCGGCTAGGTGAACCTCATGCTTGCGGCCCTCGGCCCAGCCCCAGGAGGCAAAACTTAGAAGGGCCACCAACCCCCCAGTCCCCATCCAAAGGCGCCATCGGATTTCGGCCTTTTTCATGCTCTGGATTCCAGGTCTGATCTGAGGAAGATGGCTTCCAATGTGAGACCACTCTTGGATATGGCCTCGGCCCCTCCCTCTTCCCGGTCAACCAGGGCCAGGACCCTCACCACTCTCAGGCCTTCCTGCTCTGCCCTCTCCACTGCCCTCAAGGTGGTTCCCCCGGTTGTGACCACATCCTCCAGAATTGCCACCGGGGCCCTGGGAGGCAGGTTCTTCTTTCCCTCTATCCATTGCCCTGTGCCATGCCCTTTGGGCTCCTTGCGGATGATGAAGGCTGGAAGAGGTGCCCCCTCCAGATAGCTCACCAGGGCCACTGCACTTACTATGGGGTCTGCCCCCAGGGTCATGCCGCCCACTGCCTCCACCCGCGGGCCTTGGGATGCCAGCTGCCTGAAAAGGAGCTTCCCTATCAGGTAGGCTCCCTCAGGATGGAGGCTGGTCTGCTTCCCGTCCACATAAAAGTCGCTTTCCCTCCCAGAGGTGAGCACCACCCTTCTTTTCTCATAAGACCTCTCCAGGAGAAGCCTCCTTAGCCGCTCCCAATTTTCGTCCCTGAGCATTTGAGCCCCCCTTGCCCCCTTCACCCTTGATCAAGAAAGCCCGCCAAAGGAAATGCAAAGCCAACCTCGGTTTCTTCATGACTTGCTCTCACATTTCCTGAAAGAGTGAGAGCTGATGCACTGGCTTCTCCTGCGGCACATCCACCGGGTAGTCATCCGTGAAGCAGGCCATGCAGAACTCCCCCGGTCTGGCCCCCACTGCCTCGGCGATCCCCTCCAGGCTAAGATAACCCAGGGAATCGGCTCCTATGAAATCCCGCACCTCCTCCAGGGGTCTCGAGGCGGCTATGAGCTCCTGCCTGGTGGGGGTGTCAATGCCATAGTAGCAAGAGCCTATGGTGGGAGGAGAGCTGATCCTAACATGCACCTGGGCAGCCCCTGCCTGCCTCACCAGGTTCACCAGCTTCCGGCTGGTGGTGCCCCTCACGATGGAGTCATCCACCAGCACCACCCTTTTCCCCTGCATGAAGCCGCGCACCGGGTTCAGCTTCACCTTTACCCCGAAATGCCTTATCTGCTCCCTGGGCTCTATGAAGGTCCGCCCCACATAGTGGTTTCTCACCAGGCCCAGTTCAAAGGGAATCCCTGATTCCTGGGAATAGCCTATGGCAGCGGGAACTCCAGAATCGGGTATCGGCACCACCATATCTGCCCGCACAGGGTGTTCCCGGGCCAGGACTCGGCCCATGGCCTTCCTCACCTGGTACACGTTCCTGGAGAAAACCTGGCTGTCCGGCCTGGCAAAGTAGATCAACTCAAAAACGCACTGATGTTTTTCGGCCCTGAAGGCCTTGTAGCCCCTGAGTCCCCTGGAGTCCACCTCAAGGATTTCGCCTGGCTCCACCTCCCTTAGAAACCTGGCTTCGATGAGATCCAGGGCACAGGTCTCAGAAGCTATCACCACGGCCTCCTGCTTGCTTCCTATGACCAGGGGCCTGAACCCGTGGGGATCCCTGGCAGCCAGCAATCCACTCTCGGTGAGCAGCACCAGGCTGTAGGAGCCTTTCACCTGGGCCAGGGCCTCCACGAGTCTTTCCCTGGGGTTGGGCCTGCAAGAGGCTGCCATTAGATGCACTATCACTTCAGTATCCATGGTGGACTGGAACAGGGAGCCCCCCATTTCCAGTTCTCCCCGGAGAAGGTGGGCATTGACCAGATTCCCGTTGTGGGCTATGGCCAGGCCTCCACCCCGATGTGCCACCACGAAAGGCTGGGCGTTCCTTATGTGGCTCGCCCCGGCCGTGGAATAACGCACATGCCCAATGGCCCCTGAGCCTCTAAGCCTGGCCAGCACCTCCTGATCAAAAACATCCGATACCAGCCCCATGCCCTTGTGAACCCAGAGGGTGGATCCGTCACTGGAGACCACCCCTGCGCTTTCCTGCCCGCGGTGTTGCAAGGCATACAAAGCCAGATAGGCCAGGTTGGCTGCCTCAGGGTGTCCCCAGATCCCGACTATGCCGCATTCCTCCCGGAAGCCACCTGAGGGCTTGCTCACCATGTGTCCCCCTTGCAAGGCCGTGTCTTACCTGGCCTGAACCCTCCGCTCCCCGTAGCACATCCTCCTCTACTGGGCCGCATTTCCCAGAACCCTCTCAAAGATCTCTTCCACGTGCCCCAGAGCCCGACCCAGGTCGAAACAGGCCCGCAGTTCCTCTCTGTGCGCGTGGGTCATCACCTCCTGATCCTCTTCCAATGCCTCCAGGAAGCCCACATCCTGAGCCCAGACTTTCATGGCGTTTCTCTGCACCAGCTCATAGGCCTTCTCCCGGCTCAAGCCCTTGCGCACAAGCATCAGGAGGACCCCCTCGGAGTAGACCAGCCCCCTGGTTCGCTCCAGGTTCTGCCTCATTTTTTCCGGATTAACCCTCAGCCCTTCCAGCATGCGGGTCATTCGGTGCACCATGGTGTCCACAAGGATAGTACTGTCCGGCCCTATGACCCTCTCCACCGAGGAGTGGCTTATGTCCCTCTCGTGCCACAAGGCCACGTTCTCCAAAGCGGCCTGGGCATTGGCCCTCACCAGCCTGGCCAGGCCGCAGAGGTTTTCGGCCGTTATGGGATTCCTCTTGTGGGGCATGGCTGAGGAGCCCTTCTGGCCCGAGGCAAAACCCTCCTCGGCCTCCTGCACCTCTGTTCGCTGAAGGTGGCGGATCTCCAGGGCGAACTTCTCCAAGCTGGAGGCCACCACTGCCAGCATGGTGAAATATTCTGCATAGCGGTCCCTCTGGATGATCTGGCTTGAGACCGAGGCCGGCAGCAGGCCCAACTTCTGGCAGACGTATTGCTCCACCCTGGGATCCACGTGGGCATAGGTGCCCACGGCCCCGGATATCTTTCCGTACCGTATGTTCTCCCTGGCCCTCTGGAGCCTTTGCAGGTTCCTTCTGGTTTCTTCGTACCAGATGAGCAACTTGAGTCCGAAAGTGATGGGCTCGGCGTGTACCCCGTGGGTGCGCCCCACCATAACAGTGTGCCTGTGCTCCAAGGCCATGCTCTTGAGAACCTGGAGCAGTTGCTCCATGCCCCGGATGATCAAGTCAGCGGCATCCCGCAAGGAAATGGCCATGGAGGTATCCAAGATATCAGAGGAGGTGACCCCCAGGTGAAGGTATCTGCCTTCTGGGCCTATGGACTCTGCCACGCAGGTGACAAAGGCTATAACATCGTGCCTGGCGACCCTCTCTATCTCCTCCACCCTTTCCACAGAAAAACAGGCCTTGCGGCGGATCTGCTCCAGGGCCTCTGTGGGGATCTCCCCCAGTTCGGCCCAGGCCTCGCAAATGGCTATCTCGATGTCCAGCCAGGTCTTTAGGCGGGCTTCAGGCTCCCAAATTCGTCCCATCTCCGGCCGCGTGTACCTAGGTATCAAGACTCCCTCCGGACTCGCAATTCTTCATGGAAGAAACGCTTTAATGTTCCTCTGCGGGGCTCACCAAGTCAACCCTGAGGCAAGACGATTCCAGAAGAGCCTGAGCAGGGGTGAGGCTTTGGGAATCCCCTCTTGGCCAAGGCCGCATCAGTTCCCATGAAAAGGGGCAAGAGGGAATTTGGTCGAATCTGGATCTTGACGAGCCGGGAAAAAATGAAATACTATAGCAAGTCTTCACCAAGGCGGTTCCCGCACGAGGTGAGCCGGGCGGGTCCGGGAAGGGGCGTGATCGCCAAGGGCGGATCCAAGAAAAAATAGCCGTGGGGGGGGCAGGGAGATGACCGGATTGGGGACCCACATTCTGCTCGATCTCTATGGCTGCGATCCCGATCGTCTCAACGATCTGGAGTTCCTCCGCCAGATGTCCCTGGAGGGCGTGAGACGGTCGGGGGCGACCATCATGGGGGACCACTTCAAGCAGTTCGAGCCCCAGGGCGTCAGCGGCATCGTAATAATAGCTGAAAGTCATTTGTCTTTGCATTCCTGGCCGGAATTCGGCTACATTGCCATGGACTATTTCACCTGCGGCAGCCGCATAGACATAGACGCGGCCATAGCTCATTTTGAGGAGTCCCTTTCCCCCCAGAAAGTTGTCAAGAGCAGGCATGCCAGGGGAAGCGAGCTGGCAGGCAGGGAGTGGGCGGTTCCCAGCCACGGCAGGGCCAAAGGCCCCACCAGCTGGTTCACCGAGTACTACGGGGAGAGGCAGGAGCCCAATAGGCCCCTTCTGGGGTATCAGTACGCTGTGGAGAGGGAACTGGTTCGCACCAGGAGTCCATTTCAGGAGATCCTGGTGATGGAAAACCCTGTTTATGGCAGGATGCTCTTCCTGGACGGCCTCGTGATGACCACAGAGCGTGACGAGTTCGTGTATCACGAGATGCTGGCCCACGTGCCCCTTACCATGCACGGGCACCCCAGGCGGGTGCTAATTGTTGGGGGTGGCGACGGGGGGCTCCTCAGAGAAGTTTTGCGGCATAAAAATGTTGAAAAGGTGGACATGGTGGAGATCGATCCAAAGGTGGTGGAGGTCTCCAGGGAGCATCTGCCCGGCATAGCCTGTGCCTTTGAAGATCCCAGGGCCAATCTGCATTTCCAGGACGGGGCTGAGTTTGTGCGCAGGGGCAAGGGGCTTTATGACGTGATTTTGGTGGACTCCACCGAGCCCATGGGTGCAGGGGAAGTCCTCTACGGGAACGATTTCTTCCAGGACTGCAAGAAGGCCTTAAAGGATGAAAAGGGTCTGTTCGCGGCCCAGGCGCTTTCAGCATGGGTTCATGAAAATGAGCAGAAGGCCATGTTTTCGAATCTGAAGAAAGTGTGGGGCCATGTGTTGCCCTATGTGGCCAGCATTCCGACCTACCCGGGGGGGCTTTGGACCTTTGCCCTTTGCGGAGAAAGGAAGCTGGAGCAGGCCCCTGTGGATATGAGAAGCGCTCAGGACATAGCCAAGCAGTGCCGTTATTACAACCCGGACATACACCGGAGCTGTTTTTCCTTGCCCAATTTCCTGGCCAAGAAGCTGGGCAGGAGCCTCATGACAAGACATTGACTGCCTAGCTCAAATCGGCCGGGCCGATTCCAGGAAGACCCCGGAGAGACTCTCCGGGGTCTTTTCTTTCAGTCATTGGGAACCTCCAGCCAGGTGCCTCAGATAGATCCGCCTCACCTCCTCCATGGTTCGAGCAAGAAGGCCGGCCAGATCCTCTCCCTCTTTCCCAGGAGGAAGCCACTCCAACTCAGCCAAAGAACCTAAAGCCCTGAGGTCCTGGGCTGAAACCGCCTGGTCCGAGGCTTTCCGGTCCAGCACCAGTCCCAAGCGGTTCTCCAGGCCCTTCAAAAAGGCGTGTGCCCTCTTGAGTGTTGAGGCTTCTCCCTGTCCCAGGATCCCCATCTCTGAAAGCCGATCGAGTCCCCTCACTGTGTTGGGAGTTCTGAGCATCGGAGTCCGGGACCATCTTAGCCACTGGTGGTATTGAACCAGAAACTCTATGTCGGCCATACCCCCTGCTCCCAGCTTTAGGTGAATTCCCTGGTTCCCCAAAGAGCCGGTACGTTCCTGTTCCATTCTCATGCGCATTTGGTGCAGATAGGCTGGATCCGGGGCAGGACTATCCAGCAATATGGCGTCGATGGTCCCCATTGCCCTCTGGCCCGTTTCCGGATCCCCTCCGCAAGGCCTGGCCCTCAAGAGCATCTGACGTTCCCAGTCCCTGGCCATCTTCTCATGATAGGCTCTGAAAGCCTCCAGGGAGACCATGAGAGGGCCCCTGGTTCCCGAAGGCCTAAGCCTGGCGTCCACCTCCCAACCCGGCCCTTGTTTCATTGGCACGCTCATCCAGGAAATGAGACGCTGGGCGATCCTGCTCAAGAACTCCCCGAGTCCAGTGCCTTTGGGCGGACGCCAGGAGGTTCTCTCCTCGTACAGGAACATTAGATCCAGGTCGGAGTTGTAATTGAGTTCTTCCCCCCCAAAGCTTCCCAAGGCCATGAGACACAAGGGAGGCAGGAGTATCCCCTTTTTTCCCCCGGCCGCTCTTAGAACCTCCAGGAGCGTCAGCTCCAAGTAAACCGAAGCCACCTTTGTGAGCTCTTCCCCCACCTCCCAGGGATTCAGAATCCCCCATATGTCCCCCGCGCCTATCCTGAGGTATTCCTGTGCCCTGAACAAGCGGAGCCTTCCCAGCCGCTCCTCTGGGTCCTGCACTCCTCCCAGGAGCCGCTCGGCCTCCTGCCTCAGTTCGGCCGGAGTGCGACGGGGCTGATCATAGTGACCCGAGACAAGGGCGTCCAAAGAGTCCACGTGCTGACTCAACCAGCGGGAAAGCAAGGCGCTGTGCCCCAGCACTTCCATGAGCCGCTGCATGGTCCTGGGCCGTTCCTCCAAGAGAGAGTAGTACCCTGCCCTGGTCCCCAAGGCTTCCAGGAAACGCTCCAGCCTGAAAAGGGTTTGATCCGGAAAAGGGGCCTGAAGCACCATGGAAAGCATTCTGGGGAAAACCCTGTGGAGGATTTGTCTGGTGGTAGAGGAGCGGGCTGCTGGAAAACCAGCACCCAAGATCCGCCCCAGGGATGCCTGGATGGCTTTGGGCTCCCGGAACCCGGCCTTTTGGATCCGCTCCAAGACCTCTTGGTGCTCCATGCCTCCCAGGATCTCCTCCACCTGGGGGTCCACCCCTCCTTGCGCTGAGGGCTCTGCCAATAGACCCTGGAAAGCTTTTCTGACTCTGAGCTGGTGTTCTCTGAGATCGTCTACGAGGCCCGCCACCCCTTTCCCGTCTCCATAGCCCATCAGGATGGCCAGCCTGCGAAGCTCCATCTCATTGGAGGGCAGGCTGTGGGTCTGCCTGAGTTGCACCATTTGTATCCTGTGCTCCAGTTGCCTGAGGAACCTGTATGCTTCGGAGAGCGAAACCCCCTCTTCCTGGCTCAGGATGCCACCCTTCACCAGAGCCTCAAGCCCGCCCAGCGTGTCCCTGACTCGAAGCTCGCTCCTCTTTCCTCCGTGTATGATCTGTAGTGTCTGGACCAGGAACTCCAGCTCCCTGATACCCCCCTGGCCCATCTTCACATCAATCCTCTCCTGGCTTCTCCACCTGGCCTCCCGCTGTATCCGGGTCTTCATCTGCCTGATGTCTTCCAGGCTTGTGTAGTCCAAAGAGCCTCTGTAAACAAAGGGTTCGATGCTTCTTAGAAACTCCTCCCCCAAGCCGATCCGACCGGCCACAGCACGAGCCTTCATCAATGCCCACCTCTCCCAAGGGGAGCCGAGGCTTTGGTAATAATACTCTGCCCCCTCGGCCGTGAGGGTCAAAGCCCCGTCTTTCCCCCCGGGACGGAGCCCCAGATCCACCCTGAAGGAAGGGCCTTCTTCGGTGGGTCCTTCAAGGGCTCTGGTCACATCCCTGGCCCATCTGTCCGCAATGGTTCTGCCGGCCTCGGCCGGAACTTGGGGTTCTTTTTCATACAAGAAAATCAGGTCCACGTCCGAGGAGAAGTTGAGCTCCTCCCCCCCCAACTTGCCCATTCCAAGCACAACCATGCTTATTCCAAGGCATTCAGCCCCCAGGAGGGATCGAACCCCTTCCAAAGCCCCCTTAATGCACCAAGAAGCCGCCTGGGACCACTCCCTCCATATCTCCCTGCAAGGACGAAGGCCCAGAATCTCTTGGCCATAGAGGCGCACCAGCTGCGCATTCCTGAAACGTGCTATTTCCCTGCTAAGGGAAGCCAGCCCCGAGCAATTCAGGCATGCGTCCAAGAACCCCCCTACCACCTCGCTTCCGGGTTCCATGAGGTTTTCCAGGCGAAGGCCTCCCTCAACGAACAGCCCCAGCAGGATCTCCTCAGGATGCCTCAGAAGAAAGGGAATCAAACCGGGGGAGGCCCCGGCCAGCCACACAATGTCCGCCAAGGCCTCCTCCGAGAGCATGTCCTGTTGAGCGGGCTGAAGCACCTCCCAGATCCTCTGGGACAATGAGAGAGCTCTCAGGGGGTCTGGAGACCTGGCCGCAACCCTTTTCCAGGAATCTCTGGGTAAATGCCCTTCCATGGCCGCATTTTAAACTCGGCCGGTATGATTAGCCAAGGTCTCGAGGGCTCTGGCGCCAAGCCTCAAACATAATTTTACTTGTTTGGGTTCAAACCCGATTGAGAGGGAAGACAAGAGCCACAGCGAGTTTGAGCGTGAGTCGGCTTACTTTGGGATGTCCCAAGCTTCTCCGGCGCTGCCGTCTGATTGGAATGCTGCGATTGGAAGCCCTTGCAACTTCTGGTTGAGCAGCCGGCTGGAGGGTGGTACACTTCCTGGGTGGTGGGGAAGCTTGGACTGGAAAATGAGGACCCAAGGCCAGACAAACACCCTGGACAAGATCAAGGGTCCCTTGCTCCAGAAGGCCCGAAGGCTTTATGGAAGCCGTCTTGTAAGCCTGGTGGTTTTTGGGTCTGTGGCAAGAGGGACTGACGGGCCTCACTCGGATCTGGATCTGCTGGTGGTGGCCAGGGGTCTCCCACAAGGAAGGCTGAAAAGGGTGAGGGAATTCGAGCCCTTGGAAGAGGAGTTGGAGGAAGCCCTGAAAGGGCTGGGCCGCTGCGGGGAAGTCTCTGTTGTGTTCAAGACTCCCGAGGAGGCGCTTCGGGGAAGTCCTCTATTCCTGGACATGGTAGAAGATGCCTGTATCCTTTTCGATCATGAAAGATTCTTTGAGCAGCTCCTGGAGAGACTTGGCCAGAGGCTTCGGGAACTGGGCTCGCGCAGGATCTGGAAGGGGGAGGCATGGTATTGGGATCTGAAGCCGGATTTCAGCCCTGGGGAGGTTTTTGAAATTTGACCAATTCCTCTTTGGCCAAGGCCTACCTTAAGAAGGCCCTTGATAGGCTGGATGTTCTGGAGCTCCTCCACCAGAAGGAAGCCTTTTCAGATGTGGTGAGGGAGGCTCAGGAAATCGTGGAGTTGGCTCTCAAAGGCATGTTGCGCTCCGTTGGGGTGGAGCCTCCTCATTTCCACGACGTTGGAGGGTTTCTGCTGGAGCACAGGGATCGCTTTCCAGAACAAGTCAGATCCTCTCTGGATCATTGCGCCCGCATCTCCAAATGGCTTCGCAAGGAAAGGGAACTTTCTTTTTACGGTGACATAGACTTTCTCCCCACAGAAGAATATGGCTTCTCGGACTCGCTCAGGGCCAAAGAAGACGCCCAGTGGGTTGCTCAAGTGGCCAAAGAAGTCATATCCCCTTGAGCCCGGCTCCTACAAAGGTGCAATCCCCAGGACCCGCAGGCTGCACAACGGTCCAAATCCATCCGAGCGCGTGGGCAGTTCAGCCCGCACCATCCACTCTCGGGTGAACAATGCGGGCTGCGCATGACCATCCCCCATGGGGCCGTCAAATGTCAAAATAAAGGAAAAACTCGTAGGGATGGGGCCTCATGCGAACTGGATCCACCTCGTTTTTCCTCTTGTACCTGAGCCACATCTCTATGGCATCAGGGGTGAAGACATCTCCCTTTAGAAGGAAGTCGTGGTCCTTTTCCAATGCGTTGAGAGCCTCTTCCAAGGATCCGGGAGCCGAGGGCACCTCAGCCAGCTCCTCTGGGCTCAGGCCGTAGATGTCCTTGTCCAAGGGCTCTCCAGGATCCATGCGGTTCTCTATGCCGTCCAGGACAGCCATGAGCATGGCTGAAAATGCCAGGTAACCGTTGCAAGAGGGATCCGGGGTGCGGAATTCCACCCTCTTGGACTTGGGAGAAGGCGAATACATGGGGATTCTCACCGCAGCCGAGCGGTTGCGGCTGGAGTAAGCCAGGTTCACAGGAGCCTCGTACCCGGGCACAAGCCTCTTGTAGGAGTTGGTGGTGGGATTGCATATGGCACAAAGGGCTGCGCAGTGCTTCAGTATCCCCCCTATGGCATAAAGGGCTGTATCGCTGAGCCCTGCGTAACGATCACCGGCGAATATGTTCTCCCCTGCTTTCCATATGCTTATATGGGTGTGCATGCCCGAACCATTGTCCCCAAAGAGGGGCTTGGGCATGAAGGTGACTGTCTTGCCGTAGCGCCTGGCCACGTTCTTCAGGATGTACTTGAACCACATGAGCTGGTCGGCTGCCTTGACCAGAGAAGCGAATCTCATGTCTATCTCCCCTTGTCCTGCAGTGGCCACCTCGTGGTGTTGACATTCCACCACTATACCCATTTTTTCCATTTCCAGGACCACCTCGGTGCGCAGATCCTGAAGGCTGTCAGTGGGTGGAACAGGGAAGTAGCCCTCCTTGTGCCTGGGCCTATAACCCAGGTTGGGGCATTCCTCCCGCCCTGAGTTCCAGATACCTTCCTCAGAGTCCAGGAAGTAGTAACCGCTGTGGGAGTTCTGGTCGAAACGCACATCGTCAAAGACAAAGAACTCCGCCTCAGGACCGAAATAGGCCACCTCCCCAAGACCGCTGTACCGCAGGTAGGTTTCTGCCTTCTGGGCAATGTTGCGGGGATCCCTGCTGTACCTCTCCTTTGTGATGGGATCCACTATATTGCAGATGAGGCTCAAAGTGGGAACCTGCATGAAAGGATCCATGACAGCGCTTGCTGGATCAGGGATCACCAGCATGTCACTGGCGTGAATGGGCTGCCACCCTCGGATGCTGGAAGCATCGAAACCGAAGCCTTCCTCGAAACTGGCCTCCTCCAGCTCGTGCATGGGGACGCTGAAGTGCTGCCAAAGACCAGGGAAATCCATGAACTTCAGGTCCACCATCTGGGCTCCGTTTTCCTTGGCAAACTTCAAAACTTCTTTTGGTGTCATCTCTTTCCTCCTTAAAGGAATTCTCTTTGCTGCTCTGTGTTATTCTTCCGGGAAGCAAGGGGCCTCCGGCACATTCCCGTACCAAATGCCCCTTGCCCAGGGAAAAGCGCCTGAACCAACCTGAGACAGGAAACCCCTCAAAGTGCGTTAACCCCCCTTTCCCCTGTGCGGATTCTGATCACCTCTTCCACAGGCAATACAAATATCTTTCCGTCTCCTATCTTGCCGGTCCTGGCCACATCCATGATGGTCTCCACCACCTTGGGGACCAGGTCGGTCTCCACCACCACCTCTATTTTCACCTTTGGCAAGAAGTCCACCACGTACTCTGCTCCCCGGTAGATCTCTGTGTGCCCCTTCTGCCTCCCAAAACCCTTGACCTCGGTCACTGTGATGCCCTTGATTCCCACCCCGGTCAAAGCCTCCTTGACCTCCTCCAGCTTGAAGGGCTTGATGATAGCCTCGATCTTCTTCATGTTCCTCCCCCTATCCTCTCTACGTTCCCAAAGGACCTGAAACCGGCCTGCTTACTGTTGCAGCCAATGGATGGGCTCCCAAACCGGCAGATCTGGAAAGCCCGCCTTCGGCCAACTCAAGACCGTAACCTCTTTCACCGTGAATGGAGAGATCCAGACCCAGCATTTCTTCCTCATCTGCCACTCTAAGCCCCATGATCCCTTTGACAGCCAAGAGGATGCCCAAGGTGAAACCGAAGCTCATAAGCCACGTAACTGCGGCGGCCAGAACCTGGACCAGGAATTGGCTCAAGTTCCCGGCCAAGAGTCCGTCCGAACTGCCCGGTATGCCGGCAGTCGCAAAAATCCCCGTGGCCAAGGCTCCCCATGTGCCGCCCACCCCATGCACTCCGAAAACATCTAGGGAATCATCGTAGCCCAAGGCAGGCTTGAGTTTGACCACTGCCAGGTAACACAGGATCCCGGCCCCCAGCCCTATGGCCAGGGCCCCGCCCACCCCAACGTACCCGGCAGCTGGCGTTATCCCCACAAGCCCGGCCACTGCTCCCGTGACCGTGCCCAGAGCCGTGGGCTTGCCTCTGTGCAGCCACTCCACACCCATCCAGGCACAGGCCGCCATGGCCGAGGCTGTGTTGGTCACTACCAAGGCGTTGGCCGCAACAGCTCCTGCTGCCAAGGCGCTTCCGGCGTTGAATCCGAACCAGCCGAACCAAAGCAGTGCCGCCCCGGTGACTGTCATGGGCAGGTTGTTGGGGTGCATTGGCTCACTCCCCACCCCCTTTCTACGGCCCAGCACAAGACAGGCCGCCAGGGCCGAAACCCCTGAGCTTATGTGCACCACCGTGCCTCCTGCGAAATCCAGGGCACCGAGGCTGGCCAGCCAGCCCTTGCCCCAGACCCAGTGGGCCAAGGGCGCGTACACCAGGGTGCACCAGGCCATCAAGAAGACCAGGAAAGAGGAAAACTTCATTCTCTCCACCAAGGCCCCTGTGATGAGGGCAGGGGTGATGATGGCGAACATGCCTTGGAACATCATGAAGAGCTGGTGGGGGATGCTTTGGCCCTCCAGGGGTTCAAGCCCCACGCCACGAAGGCCCAAGAAATCCAACCCCCCGATGATTCCACCCAGATCGGGGCCAAAGCTCAAGCTATACCCCCAAAGAACCCACTGCACGCTCACCAGGCACAGGCACACAAAAGAAAGCATAATGGTATTCAGCACGTTTTTCTTCCTGGCCATGCCCCCGTAGAAAAGGGCCAGACCGGGTGTCATCAACATGACCAAAGCAGTGGAGACAAGCAGCCATGCTGTGTCCCCTGAGTCCAGTTTGGCAGCTTCAGCAGCCCAGGCAGAGGCCGGTTTCATCAAAGCGCCCCAGGCCAGTGCCATGCCTGCCAAAGGCCCAAAATTTCTCAATGCCATCTTGGGATCCTCCTTTTTCCATTCTTGATTGGGCTCTTGCCTCGCCTCCCCACTCCCCTCCAGGCTGCCTCCGGTGGGCCCCCCGGCTGCTTTTTCTGAAGGGCGAAAGCTGATCAGAAGAGCCTCCCACTCAGATGAGGGACTTCAAGTCAGAGCCCTCCATCCTCTCCATGGCCTGGTGCAGGCTCCTTTCCATCTGAGCCAGCCGGGCCTTGTCCCACACCTTCTGCCCACTGGGGTCCTGCACGTAGAAAACATCCACAACCTGCCCCTTGCGTGTATCGATAATTGCCACATGCACCCCCAGGTCCATGTCGGCCAAGGCGCTGGTGATCACAAAAAGCAGGCCGAAGCGGTCTGCGGCACGCACCTCCACCACCGTGTAGAAATCAGAGGAGGTGTTGTCAATGCGCACCCGCGGTTTCACCGCCGGGTAGCGCCCTGAGGGTCCTGCAGGGGGTCTTGCCCTGCGGGCCAGCAGTTCCCTTAGCTCAAGCCTGCCCTCCAGGATGGCCCCCAGATCCTTCTCCATCTCTCTTATCCTGGAGGGATCCACCGGTTCCCTGTCCCCCGGCCCGAGGGATTCCACCCGGAATGTATCCATGGCTATCCCGTTTCCCCAGGTGTGGATGCGGGCCCCGAGTATGTTCAGGCCGTGGGCCACCATGACCCCGCATATTCGGCTGAAGAGCCTGGGAGCATCCCTTGTGCAGACCACTATCTCCTGGTGTTCGGGCAAGATCCTGTAGGCCATTCTGACCGTGAGACCCTTTTCCATGATCTCCAGTGCCAGAAGAATCTGCTCTGCCAGGAGTTCTCCCTCGGTGGTCAAGAGATATCTGGCAGGAAGCACCTCCAGCCACTTCTCCAGATCCTCTTGGGGGACTCTCCCCGTCATGAAGCCCCTTACCTTTTCCCTGGCCTCTCGCACCCTCAGGGTTGCCTCTGGAGAGACCAGATCACCGGTCTCCAGCATTCTCCTGGCCTTGAGATAGAGCTCTTTGAGAAGTTGGTCCTTCCAGTCGGTGAGAAGATCGGGACCAGTGGCCCTCAGATCCGCCAAGGTCAGAAGGTAAAGGTCATTGAGTCTGGCCAAAGAGCCCACGGCCCGGCACAGATCCACCACAACCTTTTCTTCTGTCAGGTCCCGGCCCAAAGCGGTATCCATGAGGGTTATGTGCTCCCGCACCAGAAAAACGGTTCTATCGGCCTGAGACTGGGGAATCCACCATCTCTCGAGGATTCCCTCTACCAGGTTTGCCCCTTTGAGGGCATGTCCCGTGCCATCTCCTTTGCCTATGTCGTGAAGAAGGGCTGCCAATGCCAAATCCCCCCAGGACTCCACTTCCTTGGCCACCTGACCCTCGAGGGACTGTGCAGAACTTCTCGCCTTGCCCTGGCGAATCATGGCCAGCTCCCTGACGGTTTCCAGACTGTGCAGATCCACCGTGTAAGCGTGATAAGCGTCGTGCTGGACCTGGAAGCAGATCTTTCCAAACTCCGGTATGTAGGCCTGTAAGAGCCCCAGCCTGTGCATCATTTCCAGGGCCCCGTAGCCGCAGTCACTTGTGGCCAAAATAGACAGAAAAGCATCCCTCACCCTCCTGGAACGCCTAAAGCCCGCATCCACCAGGTGCAGGGATGTCTTGATCTCATCCCTCGTGAACAGATCCAGGGGAATCTTATGTTCATGGGCGTACGCGATGGCCTCCATTATCCTGGCCGGGTCTTGAGAGAAGGCCCCTTCATCCACCAAGGTGAGCCGACCCCTTATGACCTGGAAGCCTGGACCCAGCCTGTCCGGAACGTAACTGGGGCCTTCTGGGCCGGCCCCCAGGGAGGGGTCTGTGACCTTCTGGATGCACTCCTCCACGAAGTAGCGCACCCGGGTGGCATGGCGGTAATACTCTCTCATGAAGCTCTCCACAGGTACAGAGCCATGACTCAGGCCAGGGAAGTCCTTTGCCAGGAGTTCCTGGAGCCCGAAGGTGAGTTGATCCTCCTTCCTGCCGGTGGCTCTGTGCATCTGGAGGCGGACCTGCCAAAGAAACCGGCTGGCTTGGCAAAGTTCGCGGCTCTCGTCCCTGCTCAGGAGGGCATGGAGTACCATGTCCTCCAGGTCCTTGACCGGGAACACACTGCGCACCAGCCACATGGCGGCCTGATAGTCCCGAAGCCCCCCTGGGCCATTCTTGATATGGGGTTCCAGGAGAAAGGGGGCACGGCTATATGCTCTGTGCCTTTCTCTGATGGAGCCCAGGAGCCCCTTGAGAAAGCTCTCCTTCCTGGCCAGCATCAGTTGGCTGCCTAGAGTGCGATGAAGCTCTTGGAAAAGCTCTTTATTCCCGGCCAGGAAGCGTCCGTCCAGGAGGGCAGTCCAGGTGGGTATGTCCCTCAAGGCTACCTCCATGCAATCCTCTACGGTGCGGACGCTGTGGCCCACTTCCAGATGCAGGTCCCACAGTGCGTGGAGCACCCGGTAGATGCTCTCCAGGGTTTCCTGGGAAGAGGTCTCCTTGCACAGAAACATGAGGTCCACATCGCTCCAAGGTGTGAGCTCCCCCCTCCCATATCCGCCCACTGCTACAAGGGCCATGTCCTGGGAGATGGAGCCTCTGGAGAGCTCCTGATACAGCTCCCCCACAAGCCTGTCCACCAGCCTGGTATGCCCCAGCAGGACCGGCTCAGGGTCTCCCCAAGGTTCGCCTTTCTGTCTTATTAGGGAGAGGTCTTCCTTGGCTTTATCCAGTATATGGCGCACCTGCACCTCCCCTTCCCTGATCTCCAGAAGAAAGAACAGTGCCAAGTGATAGCTACTGGAAACAGGCAGATGAAATCTTGTCACATCAAATAGTTATGAGTTAATGAAACAGAATCCGCACTGTCCTTTCCCTTGATTCACGACATAATTGTACCATGGCAAGGTATGATACTACATATTTGTCTGATAGTAGGAGCCAAGTTCATCTTCCTAGAGGGTTTTCTTGGCCAGGCCCGAGTGCCTGAGCAGCATGCCCCCCATTGGGCCGAAGATAGCTACGCCTTCCCCGGGTATTCAGTTACAGGGGCTGTCCCGTTCTTATTCACACTTCCCAGCACAAATCTCAAGAATCACACACCGGCTCATGGCCGGGTACTGAGGACCCAGGGACAAGGGAAGACAGAAGGACGGGGGAGAGGAGAACTCACTGTCTGCTTGTCAGATTGGAAGGATCCGGCCCATCTTCCCTGGATGGTTCCTTGCCTATTCCAGCGTGCCTGATCACCATGCCCTCCACCAGGAAAACCACCTCCTCGGCAATGTTGGTGGCCTCATCCCCTATCCGCTCCAGATGGCGGCCGGCTATGATCAGCTCCACCCCACGCAAGACGAGCCTGTGTTCCCTCATCATCCACTGGATCATCTCCTCCAGCAGGTGTCTGTTAAGGTTGTCCAACTCGTCGTCCCTGGCGCAGACCTGGTAGGCAAGGGAGACATCCTTCCTCACAAAGGAATCCAGGCACTGCCGGGTCATCTCCTGGGCTATTGCGGCCATTTTCTGCAAGGTGGGAGGCACATCAAAGGACTCCATCTCCGAGAGTTCCAGAGCCCGTTCGGCCACATTGACCGCCTGATCCCCCATGCGCTCCAGGAAGGTGTTGATTTTCATAGCCGAGGTGATAGACCTCAGATCCACGGCCACAGGCTGCTGGGTGGCCAGGAGCCTTACACAGTTGGACTCTATCTGGTTTTCCAGGGCATTGACCCTTCGATCTCTCTGGATGACAGCCCTGGCCAAGGTCAGGTCCCTTCGCACAAGGGCTTCGGTGGCCTCCGAAATGGCCTTTTCCACCATGGAGGCCATCTTCAAGAGGTCCTCCTTTACCGTTTCAAGCTGCCTGTGAAAGGTGGCATATCCCAAGGCGGTCTCCTTTCCCTCAAGTATCAGCCAAAACGCCCAGTGACGTAGTCCATGGTCTGTTGCACCTTTGGGTTGGTGAAGATCCGGGCTGTCTCTCCGTATTCGATCAGTCTTCCAAGGTACATGAAGGCGGTGTTGTCACTTACCCGGGCTGCCTGCTGCATGTTGTGGGTCACGATGATTATGGTGTATCTGCCTCTTAGCCCGTCAATGAGCTCTTCGATCTTTCCTGTGGCCACAGGATCCAGGGCCGAGCATGGTTCATCCATGAGGAGCACCTCAGGGTCTGCGGCCACGGCCCTTGCAATGCAAAGCCTTTGCTGCTGCCCCCCGGACAATCCCAAGGCATTCTCTTTGAGGCGATCCTTGACTTCCTCCCAAAGGGCAGCAGCTCTCAAGGAGCGTTCCAAGGTCTCTTGCAACAGAGCCTTATCACGAATCCCGTCCACTTTCAATGGATAGAGCACATTCTCTGCTATGGACATGGGAAAGGGGTTGGGTTTTTGAAACACCATGCCCATGCGCTTTCGAAGTCCTATCACGTCCACCCCGGGCCCGTATATTTCCTGGCCGTCCAGAAAGATCTCCCCAGCAGTGCGCACCCCCGCTATGAGGTCGTTCATGCGATTAAGACAGCGGAGAAGGGTGGATTTCCCGCATCCTGAAGGACCTATAAGGGCTGTTACAAGTCCCTTTTCCACATCCATGTTCACGTTGAAAAGGGCCTGGGCCGTCCCGTACCAAAGGGAAAAGTCCCGAATGCGGATAATGGATCCGGCTTCCCCTGGTTTCAAATGATAGACAGTATCCTCTTTACGCCAAGCCAGGCCTTGCATTCGCCCCTTTTCCCCCTCTTAGAAATGGGCCTCCAAAAATTTTCTCCTCAGGCGAGAACGCAAAGAGACCGCCCCCAGGTTCATGACTCCCACCAGCCCAACCAGTAGCAAGGTAGTCACGAATACCATGGGCTTTGCAGCCTCCGAGTTGCGGGACTGGAATCCCAGATCATAGATATGAAAGGCCAGGTGCATGAAACTGCGTTCCAAGTGGAGGTACGGGAAAATACTGTCCACAGGAAGTTCCGGGGCCATCTTTACTACTCCCACCAGCATAAGGGGGGCCACCTCGCCGGCACCTCTTGCCATTGCCAGAATCAGACCTGTCAGAATTCCAGGCATTGCCCTGGGAAGCACTATGTACCTGATGGTTTGCCACCTGGAAGCCCCGCAGGCCAGGGAACCCTCCCTCATGGAGCCAGGCACTGCCGCAACCGCCTCCTCAGTCGCCACTATGACCACAGGCAGGGTAAGAAGGGCGAGGGTCAGAGAAGACCAAAGAAGTCCGCCAGTCCCAAAGGTGGGGCTGGGAAGTCTTTCTGGAAAGAACAATTCGTCTAGACGCCCTCCCAGCAGGTACGCAAAAAAACCCAAGCCGAACACTCCGTAAACTATGGAAGGGACTCCGGCCAAATTGTTGACGCCTACTCTTACGGCCGAAACAAGCAATCCCTGCCTTGCGTACTCCCTGAGGAAAAGAGCGGCCACAACTCCCAGAGGCGCCACAGCCAGCGACATGATTACCGTCATCACGAAGGTTCCGAATATGGCAGGCATTACCCCGCCTTCGGTGTTGGCTTCCCTTGGTTCGCTGGTAAGCAGCTCCCACCACCTGGAGAAATAAACACCCAGCCTAGCCGCCACGCCCATTGCATTGGGCCTAAACATCCTGACAATCTCCGATAAGCGCAGAGTCTTGTCCTGCTCGTCCACCGTGGACAAGACCAACTGGAACTTTGCATCCTCCTCCCTGAGCTTCTGGATCTCAAGGCTTAGTTCATTGTATTGGGCCTGGAGCCTTTCCATGACCCAATTGTGCCGTCTCTTGGCCCGCAGGTAATCCTCTCCATTCTCCCCGTATCTCAGTACAGCCTTTCGCAAGGCCAGCCGTTCCGCCTCCATGCTGTGATTTATCCTGGAGGTTTCCCCCCGCTCCAGCTCTCTTATCCTTTTCCTTCTTTTCTGGGCCTCCTTGTGGGCAGCCTCTATGAAAGCCTCTGTGAGCTCCTCGGCCTTATACTGCCTGGCATCGAGCCTCAAGCTCTTGATGATTCCTATGAAGGGTCCCCACTCGGTGCGCTCGATGAACCAAAGCTCTTTTGGCGTTGTCTGCTGTCGAATCTGAGCCTGAAGCACCCATCGGAAATCCTCGTTGTAAATATCAAAGTTCCCTGTGCGCAACAGGATCCTTTCCGCCACACCCCCTTGCCTCACTATAGCTTCCCGGACTGCTTCATCCATTTCAGCCAATTGATGAGGCTCAGGTCTGAAGCTCTCCCTTCTGAAAATCTCCCCGGCCAAAAGGGTTCCATCCCCCAAGGCTACCAACTGGATGGCTTTAGGGTATAGGGCCCCTAATCCGTTCCATAAGATAAGCACAAGGAATCCGGCAATCATGGCCAACCCTATGGCCAAAGCCCCGCCCAAGCACCACTGGAAAGGCTCTCCTTTTGCCCCCAGATCCCCGCCTTCTTTCCTTCTGCGACTAGTCCTTGGTGTTTTCAGGTTTTCGTTCATGAATGCGTTTTCTCTTGCAAGCAGGCTTAGAGTTGGCCAGCCTTTTTTCGAAAGCGCTGTCTTACCAACTCAGCCAGAGTATTGATGAGAAAGGTCATGGAGAACAAAACCAAGGCTGTCAAAAAAAGCACCCTGTACAAGGTCCCCCCTTTGACCGCCTCAGGCAACTCCACCGCTATATTGGCCGAGAGCGCCCTAAAGCCATTGAATAGATTGATATCAATGATGGGGGTGTTCCCTGCTGCCATTACCACTATCATGGTCTCACCCACAGCCCTGCCCATGCCGATCATGACAGCCGAAAACACCCCGCTGGCTGCAGTAGGGAGGACCACCCATAGAGCTGTTTGCCAGGGAGTGGCCCCGCAACTCAAGCTTGCGGCCCTAAGATGGTCCGGGATTCCGCCTAGGGCCTCCTCAGCCAGTGTATAAATAATTGGAATTACTGCAAAACCCATGGCAAAGGCCACCACAAGGGTATTTCGCTGCATGTAGGTTCCCACAAGCCCTTGCCTGGGATCCAGCCCCCCCCAACCCAAAATCCAGGCACCCAAAGTGCCAGCGATCCACCCAAGCAGGAACACCGCTAGAGCTCTGCCAGCTTCCCCGAGTCCTCCTTTGCTCCTCGGCCAAAAATGTCTCCCAACGGTAAGGGCACAGAGTGTGACTCCCGCCGGGAGAAGCACCAGGGAAAGGGGAGGGAGAATTCCATCTGGCCCTCCTCTAAGCCAAGCCTTTAAATCCCCTGAGAAGAAAATCCTTTCCACAAAAGAGGCTATCGGAGAAGAAACCCACATCAAAAGCCCCATAACCCACGCAATCAATACCAGCTTCCCGAATCCCCCAATTCTTCTTGTTAACCCATCCGGAAGCACTTGGAAGATATATCCACAGCTGAGAAGCCCTACGGGAACCACCAGGAAGGCCAACAGAACCGAGGAAATCCAGGACTCCACTACCGGAGCCAAAACCAGGGCGGCCACAAATCCAAGAATCACCGAGGGCAGGGAGGCCATCAGTTCCATGACCGGCTTGACCCTGGAACGAACCCCTGGCGACAGGAACTCAGAGGTATAAATAGCTCCCAAGAGCGCCAAAGGAACTGCAAAAAGCAGTGCATAAAAGGTCCCTTTGAGGGTCCCGAAGATCAAAGGCACCAGGGAAAGCTTGGGTTCGAAATCTTCGGTACCTCCAGATGATTGCCAAACGAACTCGGGCTCACTCCTTCCTTCGTACCACATCTTTCCAAAAAGAGTGGCAAGAGAAGTCTCCGGATGGGGGGCGAAAAGACTCCAAAAGCCAGCCTTTCCAGCAGGCCCCACAGCCACCAATGCATCCAACCTGGGGGACAAGGCCGCCTTAACCGCCGGATCACCTCTCCAAGAAACAGCGGCCAAATTTTTCATGCTTGTGGCGTGCCTTACCCTGATTTCGCCTTTTGAGTCCCAAGTCACGAAGGTTTTGCCTCTAATACCGGGCTCAATGCCCAGTATGGCCCCCCCTTGGGGGCCAAGTCTCCTTGCAAGAACCACTGCCCTGCCGTCCTGTGTGTTGCTCTGCGGCTTCTCAACAAGAAACCATATCCCCACAGAACCGTCTGAACCGCCCAATACCAAAGACCTTTCTCCGGGCAGGAAAGCCGCGGCGGTTATGCGCACACCCTGAGGGCTCAGGACAGCCCTTTCCACAAGCTCCTGGCCCTCGGGGCGGGAGGCATCGAACCTGAAAAGCTCGCCTTGTCTGCTTATGAGGTAAACCATGTTCCCATGCCCACCCAAGAGCAAATGAAAACCCTCGTCTTTGGTTACAGGAACCCTGATGCTCCTGGTTTGCACCGATTCCTTTATTTTTCCGGTCAGAAGATTCTTCTTTGATTCCACCCTCTCCAGCCAGATCGTCATTTGCTCGTCCAAGGCCACAAGGGAGCGGGTGGGCCGCTCTTCAGTCCCCCCCAGCCGATAGTCCAGCCCCAGTATGGCCGTTCCATTCTGAGAGACCCTTCTGGGGTCCTGAAGAAGTGCCTCCAGTTTCAAGATCCTCACCTCACCAGAAGGTGAAAATCTATATATTGCCGTGTTATCTGTGCGATCCTGGTCTGAAAGGGATCTGAGATTTGATGGAGTCTCATGGGCCCTTTTTTGCTCCGAGATAACTTTCAAGGTGCCTATACGAACGGTTCCGTCCTCAAATCCAAGGGCCAAGGTTTCCTTGTCCTGAGAAAAAGCCCAAGCCGTAGGCTTTAGGCCTCCCAAGTCCCAAGGTGGGGTGTTCAGAAGACTTCCGCTTGAGGTATGAAACGCAAAAAGGCTTCCTTGGGAGGTCATTCCAAAGGCTAAGGCACCCTGCTCGTCTACTGCCATAAGAGCAGGCGTCTGTGAAAAACCCTTCAAAGTCGCTTCTTGCGAGTTTGTGATCCTAGCCCCCTGGAAAAGCGGAACTACCTCTACTACCAGGAAGACTAGGATTCCCAGCACAGCCAAAAGAACAGCAATTCCCCCTAGTGTGATAACCCGGTCGGCCACAAAGTCCGCAATCAATACAGATCGCTTGGCCCTTCGCGTCTTGGCAGGCCGAGCAAAAGAGAGCTCGTTTGGGTAGACTTTCGAGGAGGGGGATTCCTTAGTCGATTCACTCATGGGGGTCACACTGAAGACGCGATCATCTATCTTCCCAAATATCCCAGGCCGCATAGCCGGCCAAGACCGGTTTTTCTTTGGGGGCCAAGGCCTCATCCTGTTGTACACTTTGCCTTGTTAAGTTTCAAACACTGCTCAGATTCAATGCAAAATCAGGACTTTTCCACCATGAACCATTTTACCCCGTGGCATCCTGAAAATAGTCGAGTAGTTCATCCATTGCTGGATTTCACCCTCACAGATCCGGACGTGCGG
>JBBIOJ010000053.1:0-24431 GCA_037443445.1 Desulfarculaceae bacterium
CTTTCAGGACACACGCCTGCATCATCCATTGCCCGCAGGCAACTCTCTTTACCTTATGGCTTTCCCAAGAGTGAACACCGGCAGGTACATGGCAAAGAGGATGCCGCCTATGACCCCACCCAGAAACAATATCATCACCGGCTCCAGCAAGGACATGAAACCCTTCACCGAGCTCTCCAACTGTTGATCATAGAAATCCGCGGCCTTCATGAGCATGGCATGAAGCCCCCCCACCTCTTCCCCTGAGGCCAGCATGGACAGGAGCATCCTGGGGAAAAACCCGGTCTCCTGAAAAGCCCCGGCAATGGTGCTTCCACCCTCTATGGCCGAGGCCGCCTGCAACAGAGCCTTCCTGGCCACCCTGTGGTCCGTGGCCTGGGTGGCCAGGTCCAAAGCTTCCCAAAAAGGAATGCCGCTTCCCACCAGGACACCGAGGGTTCTGCAAAGGCGGGCAAGGGTGGACCTCAGGATCAAGGTCCCCAGCACAGGCATCCTGAGCAGGACCCAGTCCTTGAAATAGAGCCCTTTTTCCGTGCGCATGAAAAGCCACCAAGCCAGGCCCAGAAAAGCCGCCACCCCGCATATCTCGACCGCATGCCCTCGCAGCAACTGGCTTAGGTCCATGAGAAGGAGAGTGGGCCCAGGTATCTTGGCCTTGAACTTGTCGTAGACCTTTGAGAAAGCCGGGATCAACCAAACCACGAGCACCAGGAGCACGAGGAAGGAAAAGCCCAGGAGAAAGGCGGGGTAGGTGAGGGCTGAACGAACATTCCTGCGCAGGTCCTCCACCCGCTCCAGGTAGCGGGCCAGTTGCCTCAGGGTCTCTCCCAGCTTTCCGCTCACCTCTCCGGCCCTGGCCAGACTCACGAACAAGTTCCCGAACAGTGGGTGTGCGCTCAATGCCTGGGACAGGGAACTCCCGGCCTCCACACGCAAGCAGACATCCTCCAGGGTGCGACGCAGCCTGAGGTTTTCTGTTTCCTGGGCCAGCACCTGGAGGGATCTCAGAAGTGGCAGCCCGGCATCCACCATGGCACTGAGCTGGGTGGCCAAGACCACAAGCTCGCCTTGGCGAACCCTGGGCTCCACCAGTCTGAGGGCCAGCTCCCCTGTGGCCGGGGCCCGCCTGGCCTCCCTTCTCTCCAGGCCCAGGATAACCTTTCCCTGGCTGTGGAGCAGCCCTATTAGGGAATCCTCGCTTTCAGCCTCGAGCCAACCCGTGGATTCCCTTCCATCCGGCTCCAAGACCCGGTAAGCAAATACCGGCACCAGCCCCTCCTTCTTGCATGCTGCGGCCTTGCTGGGCCTCCCTGTGGCCAAAGGGCTTGTCAGTGCAGCAGGCCTGCATTGACGAGACTTGCCCAAGAGAAGCCCGGAGTGCATGCATCTCGCATGTCCAGGCCGCCGCTCTCACTCCTCCTCGATGCAGACCCTAAGCACTTCCGCAAAGGTGGTAATACCCGAGAGCACCTTTTTCACCGCGCACTGCCTCAGGGTGACCATGCCCTGCTCTACTGCCATGCGGTGAATTGTCTCGGGCAGAGCCCCTTGCAAGACAAGGTCCTTGATGCGCTGGTTCACCTCCAGGATCTCGAAAACCCCGGTTCTTCCAAAATAGCCCGTGCCCTTGCACTTGGGGCATCCCCTTCCCTGGTAGAACCGAACCGAGGTGTCCTTTGGATCCAGTCCCAGGCCGGCCAACATGTCCGCTGTGGGCTCCACAAGTTCCCTGCACTCGGGACAGATCTTGCGCACCAGACGCTGGGCCACGGACATGGTCAAGGCAGAGCAGACCAGGAAGGGCTCTATCCCCATGTTGAGGAGCCGCACTATGGTGCCCACAGCATCGTTGGTGTGCAAGGTGCTGAAGACCAGGTGACCTGTGAGGGCGGCCCTGACAGCCATTTCCGCGGTTTCATAGTCCCTTATCTCCCCCACCATGATCACGTCCGGATCCTGTCTCAAGATAGCCCTGAGGCCCACGGCAAAGCTAAGCCCTATGGCCGGATTTGCCTGCATTTGGTAAATTCCCTTGAGCTGGTACTCCACCGGATCCTCCACGGTGACTATGTTCTTCTCCGAGGAAGCTATCTGGCTCAAGGCAGCATAAAGGGTGGTGGTCTTGCCGCTCCCTGTGGGGCCTGTAAGCAGGATCAAGCCATAGGGCCTGTGGATGTACTTCCTGAAAACCGCTATGGAGTCAGCCTCGAATCCCAGATCCTCCAGGTTGAGGGAAAGGGGGCCCTTGCGCAAGAGCCTTATGACTATTTTTTCCCCGTGGGAGGTGGGCAGGGTGGAGACCCTCAGGTCCACTTCCCTGAAGTCCAGCCGGATGGTGAAACGCCCGTCCTGGGGCAGGCGTCTCTCGGCTATGTCCATATCCGCCAGGATCTTGATGCGGGAGATGATGGCATTCTGCAGATTGCTCGGGGGGGAGATCACGTGGTGGAGTATGCCGTCTATCCTGTAGCGGATGTCCAGGCGATCCTCCCTGGGCTCTATGTGAATGTCACTTGCCCGTTCCTTGACAGCGTTCACTATCACGTAGTCCACAAGCCGCACCACAGGCGCTTCCTCCACCTGCGCCCTTATGCGCTCCAGATCCAGGACCTCCTCCTCCTTTTTCTGAAGCTCCACCTGGGACTGCAAAATATCCTTCAGCACCTCCTGGCTCAGCACGGCCTGTTGATCCTCTTCAGGCCTCCTGTAGAAAAGCTCTATGGCCTCCTGAACCTCCTTTTCCGACGCTATCAAAGGCTGGATATGAAAACCCGTGGCCACCCTGAGGTTGTCCAGGGTGGGAATGTCGAAAGGATCCACCATGGCCACCTGGAGCACCTGCCCGTGGAGCGCCAGGGGTACCATCCTGTACTTGACCGCCATGGACTCGGGAATCCTGCCCAGAATCTCCTGGGGAGGAATGCCTACCTGTGATATGTTGGCCCTGGGCACCCCCAGCTGGGTAGCCACCCCCCTTAGGAGCTCCTCCTCCCCTATGGCCTTCATCTCCACCAGGATCTGGCCCAGCTTCCCCCCCCTTTGCTCCTGGCGGCGCAGGGCCTCCTGAAGCTGTGCCTCTGTGATGAGCCCCTGGTTCAACAGGAGGCTTCCCAGCCGGCTGTACCCTGCCAGATAGCCCCTCTTGCCAAACTCTCCCCCGCTCATGCCCCCTCCTGGTCCATGATCCTGGGGGTGATGAAAATCAGCAATTCCCTGGATTCCTGGCTTCGGAAATCGCTTCTGAAAAGCCAGCTCAGCAAGGGCACATCCTGCAGGAAAGGCACACCCCTTTCCCGGATCCTTTTCTCCTGGCGAATGATGCCTCCCAGCACCATGGTGTCCCCATCCTTCATGAGAGCTCTGGTCTGGGCTTCCTGCCTCGCTATGATGGGGAAAACAGATCCCTCTGCCACCACCACGTCCCCTGTGCGGGCATCGTTGTTTATGGAAACCTCCACTGCTATTCTCTCCTGCCCGATGACGTGGGGGCGCACCCTGAGCTGGAGCTTGGCTTCCTTGAACTGCACGTCGGGCACCTCGTTGGACTGCCGCCTCAAGACGTAAGGGATGTCTTCCCCCCTCTTGATCACGGCCTCCTGGTTGTCCATGGTGACTATCTTGGGCCTGGAGAGGATCTGGGCCTTGCCTTGGCTTTCCAGGGCAGTGAGCTGCACATCCAGGATGAGCCCCTCCAGGAGCTTCCCAAAGGTCATGCCCAGACCCAACACGGGATTTGCAGCAGGCAAGTTCACGGCAAAAGCCCTGGAGGCTATCTCGGTGATGTTGGCAGCAGAAGTGGAACTGGGTGAAACTCCCCTGGCCCCGCCCACGGCATTGGTATCCCCTCCGGAGGTGGAGCTGTACTGCCCGCCCCACTGGATTCCCAAGTCCTTGACAGCCTCGCTGTTTACCTCCACGATCCTGGCCTCTATCAGAATCTGGGGAGTCGGCCTGTCCAAGCGGCTCATCAGGGTGGAGATCTCCTGGAGCACCTCCGGCAAATCCCTCACCACCAGCATGTTGGCAAACTCGTTCACCTCTATGCTGCCCCTGGGCTGGCCCTTGGGATCCCGACTCAGGTGGGGCAGAAGGTTCTTCTGCAGCTCGGCGGCTTTGGCGTACCTGACGGAAAAGGTGCGGGTCTCAAGGGGCTTTGCCATGTCCTCCTCTTCCCGCATCTTGGCCAGTATCTCCCTGGCCTTCTGTCTGGCCTCCAGCTCTCTTCTCTCTTCCAGGCGAAGCAGTTCCTTTCGATCCAGCTCCCGCTTGAGCCCCTCGGTGGTAAAAACATGAAGCACGTTCCCCACCTGGCGCTTGACCAGATCCCTGCTCCTGAGTATCTCATCCAGAGCCTGGTCCCAAGGCACGTTCACCAAATGCACGTCCACCTTCCCCCTCACATCCTCACCCACCACCAGATTCAACCCTGCTTCCTCTGCCAGCACGTGAAGCACGGTGACCACCTCTGCCTCCCTCAGATTGAGGGACACAGGAAAGCCCTTGTAAGTCCCTTCTTGACCCGAAACCTGCTTTCCAAACCCGGAAAGGGCCAAGAGCACGGCCGTCACCACACCCATCCTTCTTCTCATGGTCTCTGTCTCCGCTGGTGCCTGAGGGCTTCTGTCCAGACCGAGAGGCCTCTTTGGTGCCTGGCCCTCGTCATTCCCCCGGTTGCAGAACACTGGGGCTCACGCCTTCGACCCCCCGGGATGCTTCAGGATTGCCGGACCTCAAACCCTTTCTCAGCCAGTCTTCCACAGGCAGAGTCTTCTCACAGGGCAGCCGCTAGATTGAAAAGGGCCGGCCCGGCCTTTGCACCAATGGCCAAGGGCCAGGCTAGCTCGGTCCCACTTTCTTAAGCGGCCTGTCTATTCTCAGGGGCCTGGGCTCCCCCTCCAGCACAACCTCTTCCTGGGTGATGGAAAGGATCCGCCTCCCGGCCACCATGTCCCCCTGGGAATAGGTTTTCCCGTCTATTATGGCCTTGGCCTTCCCACCCACCATGAGAATCCCGCTCAGCACCGGGCCCCGAGCCCTGGGGATTTCCAGGCCGGCCCCGGGCCCAGGCGGCGCAAAGGGGTCTCTTGTCACGGGGTTGGGGAGAAGGGCAACTTCAATCTGTCTCTTGGGCCCAAGGACCAGTTTCTGCCCCATCCACTCGTGGGCGTTCAGCCTGAAGGAAGCCCTTATTCCCCCGGCTTCCTTGGCCCCGGCCTCCATAGTGAAGAGGCTTGGAACCAGAAGCAGCTCGCTTTCCACTCCCTTCAGAAAAGCACTTATTTGATGGAAGCCACCTTTCACCTCCACCAGGAAAGGGTGCATGGCCAAAGACCCGCGTTGCTCCCTGGGCTGCGGCTCCAGCCTAAGCAGTTGCACATTGCTGGAGCGAACCAAACGGTCCATCCCGGCTATTATCCTTGCGGCTTCTTCCCTGAAGCCGCCATCGGAGCGCGGATAAACAGGCAGCCCCTTCTCTGCCACCCGGCCCAGAGCCTTTCTCAAGTCGTCGGGTTCCCTTTGCAAGAGGGCAACGGCTTGTTCCAGTTCCATGGCCTCCCTGCTCAAGGTGGCGCTGGCTCGGGATTTCTTGGGATGGATCATCAAGGCGTAAATGAAAAGGGCCAAGCCGGCTGTCATAAGCCCCACCAGAAACACCAGGCGGTTTTTGCTCAAGGTCTCCATCCCCCAGCCTCTCCAAGCTTGCGGGGCCCCTAGAAGGAAAACGACTCAGTCCAACCTGTTCAACAGGTCCACCACTCTGAAGCCCACGGCCCCAAACCCCTGCATGTTCCAGGTTGTCCGGGCCCCAAGACCTTGGATTCGGTCTTCTCCGGCACGCAGAGTCTCTTGGGGCACGGTCCCATTACACCAAGCAAGCTGCAATTGTTATCCTGCATTGTCCACTGCCCGCGAACAAGGCAGCTTGGAGCTCATGGAGATTTGCCCCCGGTATCCTCTTTTCTCGGAGAGGCCCCCTTTGAGAGCAGCTCTCGGATCTTCTCCTCTGGTTTGGTTTTCCAGGACTCGGGGCTCCAGGTCCCTTTCAGCTGGAAGCCCAGAAGAAAGGGGTCATCCTTGCTGAGCTGGGTCGAGGCCAACTCCAGGTTGGATACCACAGAGCCAAAGCCTGGATCTGCCTTCAATTCCTCCATCATCCTGGACACTGGCTCCAGGGCGGAGGGGAATCTGCGGGCCTCCACCCTCCCCTCCACCACCAAGAAATACCTAAGCTCCTTGGCCTCGGCCTGGGTACTGCCCTGGCTTCTGCGGGCCTTGGAACTTTTTTCCTCTTCCAGGGAGACCTTGGAGAGCCACACACCCTCAGGCACTTTCCCGGCCAAGACCTCCAGCACCCTGGCCCACCCAGGGCTCTCGGCCTCCAGCCCCGCCAAGGCCATGGCCTCCTGAACCAGGATCTCCTTTTCCTGGGCCAAGGCAGCCTGTTTAAGCCTCAAGCTTTTCAGATGCTCCTTTTGAGCCGCACCGCCCCCCAGCAGTGGTGCCACGAGCATCAAGTAGCCCCCTGCCGAGAACACCACCACGGCCAGCCCCACGAGCAGGTACGTGGAGGTGAGCACCTCCAGCAGGCCCGGAAAAAACCTGGCCCAGGCCTTGCCCGAGGAGCTCTCCTCCCTCAGGTCCACAGCGAACCAGGATCTCTTGCCTCCTGAACCCATCACGGCCTCTCGGTCCCTCCCGGAAGCTCCTCGCAGCAGGGTCTCAGTGAACCAGGGTCAAGCCCAGGGCCTGGGCCCACAAGGGAGCTGTGAGGGTTACCCAGTCCTGGGAAGAAGGGCCTTTCTCCCAATGAATCCCGGCCAGGGGGTTCAAGGGCTCCACAGGAAGGCCCAGTTTTTCCTGGAGCAAAGAGCCGACCCCTTGGAGCATGGCACCACCTCCTGCCAGCATCACCCTGGAGAAGCCCATTCTGCCTGTTACGTTATCGTAATAGGCGAGGGAGCGGCGGATCTCCACCACCAGCTCCTCCAGGCCGAATCCCCCTTTGATTTCCCCTCCCTCCAGGCCCAGGTTCCAGGGTATGTACCTGGAGAAAAACATCCCCTGCCTCCGGTGAATGGTGATGAGGGTTCCACAGAAACCCATGTCCATGACCACCATGGTTTCCTCAGCCTCAGCCGCGGCCAGCAAGGAAACATTGGCCAGGGCCAGGGGAGACACCTCTATGGCGTATGGCTCCAGGCCCAGCCTCTTGAGCAAGGCCTGGTGCTCCCTGAGGGCATCTCTGGCCACTGCCACCAGCAGCACCTGGCACGTGGAGCTTTTTCGGTCTTCTGCCAGCACCTGGTAGCGCAGCAGCATCCTGGCCGGGTCATACGGCATGTGCTTGCGGGCCTCGAACTCCATGGCCTGGGCCAGCTGGCGGGGAGGCATCTTGGGAAAGCTGATCTGGCGAACCAGTGTGGCAGCATCACCCAGGCAGCTCACCACAGGGCTTCCCTTCAGGTCCTTGAGCAGGGCTTCGGCGGCCTCAGCCCGCTGGGAGCTATCCCCGCCGGAGGATCCCACCCGGGCCAGCCCCACCTGCAGCAGACGAAGGCTTCTGCGGGTTCGCTCCAGCTTGACCATCTTCACCATGCTGTGCCCTATGTCCAGGCCCACCCTGACCCTGCTCCGGAACCTGGAGCGGGGGACCTCAGGAGGGCTGAGCAGAACCTCCCCGGTTCCCAAGAGGCTGGAGAGCTTCTCCTCAGGGGCCTCGGGGATCCTGGAAACAGGCAAGGGACGGTTCCCGGAAACCGGACCCCCCCGGATCACCTCCAGAAGCTTCTGAGCAGCCACGGTTTCGGAATCCTTTTTCAAGGCTCGACTCTTTCCGGCCAGGGCCTCATGGTCAAGACCTGCAGCATTTCCCCGGCTCCTATCCTGGTGCGGGCAACCCCCTCGGGGTTCCCCTTCCCACCAGCCCCCAGCCTGAACACTCCGTAGCCCCCCGAGCCCTCTCTGTCCTGTTTGGCCAGAAGCAGGGTCCCTTCTCCCAGCTTCTCCAGCTCCTGAAAGGCCCATGCCTCGGCCTTTTCCCTCCAGGGGAACCAGGCCAGGGGTTCGGCTTCCACCTCTTTGGTGGGCTCCCTTTGAAGCGGCAAGACAAGGCTGTCCCCGGGTTGCAAACGGTCCGGGTTGGTCACTGCCGGGTTGGCCTTCCTGAACCTCCTCATCCAATCCGACTCGGTGTCCAGGACCATCCCCAGGCTCCTCTCCACCAGGGAGGAGAGGGTGTCGCCTTTTCTTACCACGACTCTAACACCCGAATCAAGCCGCCCTGGCTCCTCCCATTTTGTGAACCATTGCTCAGGGGAGATGGCCAGAACCTGTCTTGCCGGGGCTGCCTCCTGCTGCTGGAGCGCGTCTTGACCGGCCCCAGGCTCTTCATGATGGAGCCTGGATCCCAAGGGTTCCTCCTGGCTTGCCTCCTGCCCTTGGATCTGGGAGGTGGGAGCGATGGGCTGGGAATCCACTGTGGGATTCTCGGGAGGGAAAAGAGGGGCTGGAACCCACAAGAGGGCCAGGCAAACCAATCCTGCTGCCAGGGCTGAGCCCAAGGCTGCGGCCCGGGCAGCGGGCCTTTTCTTCCCGCCTCCTTCCCATCCCCCTGTGAGCACCTCCCTGATCTGTGCGTAAGCCCCTTTGACCGACTCCACGTCCACTTGATCTGCCTGGGCCATGATGGCCCTCAGCACAGAATGGTGGCAAAGGTTTATTATTTTGCGAGGGTGTCCTCTTGAGAGCCGGTGAATGAGGCGCACGGCCCTGGGGGTGAAAAGCTGCTTCGGGGAAGGCATGCCTGACTGGGTGAGCCGGTGGTGCACCATGGCCCTGGTTTCGTGAAGGCTCAAGGGCTGCAACCTGACCATGAGGTTCACACGGTCCAGGAGGTTCGACATTTTCTTCAAACGCTCCCAGAGTTCCATTTGGGCGAAGACCACCACCTGGAGAAGCTTCCAGTTGTTGCTTTCAAAGTTAAGAAGCTCCCTGAGGGTCTCCAAGCCGGAGCAGGAAAGTTTCTGCCCCTCGTCTATGAGCAGGACAACTACCCGATTCCTCTCCAGGGTCTCTCTCAGCAGGATGTGTTGCAGCCCGTCCATGAGAGAAACCCTTGCAGCTTTGCGCGGAGGCTGCCCGCCCAGGAGCTTTATCAGGTAAGCCAGCATTTCCTCGTCGGATGGGAAGCCCGGATCAAGCAACAGGTGCACGCTGAAGCGCTCCTTCTCCGACTCGAAGCACCTGAGCAGGACCCTGCTCAGGGTGGTCTTGCCGGTTCCCACCTCGCCCAGCACCAGGTTGAGGCCGCGGCGCAACCTTATGGCTATCTCCAGTTTCTGAAGGGCTTGGAGGTAAGCCTGGGTGGCATAGAAAAGCTCCGGGTCTGGGGAGTTGGAGAAGGGCTCGCGCTCGAGATTCAGAAGCTCGAAGTACTCCATCTCAAGGTTCCAGCTCGTCCTTGCTCAGCTGCCGCCAAAGCCTTGGCTCCAGGGAAAAAGCCACAGGAAGCCCGTGGTTCACGATGGTGGCCCCTGGCAGCTCCAGGCGGTCCAATCGGATGCTCAGGGCCAGATCCTCCTCCCGCAGAGGTTCAATGCCCCAGCAATCTCCCGGTGCAATGCAGGGCACATCCAGGCTCTGCCCAGAGGAGGGCTCGCTCCACTGGAGGGTTCCCCCAGATGCTAAAAAGCTCTCCACCGGCTCCATGGCCCCAGGCCCATCTGGGTCGAAAAAGACCCGGTTCCCATCAGCCTTCAGCTCCCTCTCAAAGCTACCCGTTCCATCGGAGCGCACCCACCTGATCCTCCAGCCCTCCAAACCGAGGGCCAGCTCGCGCAGCCTCTGGAAGTCGAAGCCTGCTTTGTCACCCTCCATGGAGGAGAACAGGATTCTCAGGCGCTTCCACCTGGGAAGCACCCCCTCTTGGTAGTCGTCAGTTGCCGGGTCCGGGTCTGCCACATCCAGGCCTTGCAGCTTGTATGCCTGGGTGCCCCACATGTCCGAGAGATATCTGTCTGATCCGGAGGGGTCTTCCTGGTTGAGAGGGTAGGAAAGCTCCCCACCTGCAATGTCCCTCAAGAAAAGCCTGAAGCGGGCCTCCCGCTGGGTGCTGAGGCTCACACCCGCGCCCAGTTCCTGAAGCCTTGTATAGTTGTCCTGGGCCATCCTCAGCTCCATGAAAGAGTAAGGCCTCCAGTCCTGGATGCACCCGGCACATCTGTCCAGGGCCAGCCTGGCTTCCTGGCCGAGCCCTGCGGCGTCTGCCCGTGGCCTCACGGTGAACCTGAGCAGCTGGGCTTTGTTGTCCCCTCCCAGGTCCCCCGAGTCCCCGGCCCTGTGAAGAGTCTCGTCCGGGAGGTACTCCCCCTGGGCCAGCTCGCCCCCGGTTTTGTCCCACCATGGCCCCAGGCCTTCTGTCTCGAAACGTTCCAGCAGCACAGGCGGGGGGCTCCAGCCCATGGCCCCGTTGAGCACCAAGGGGTCAAAAACCAGGGCCCAACCCTCAGACAGGAGCTTCAGATCACCTCCTGCCACCATAGTACCGAACATGTACATGGCAGAGCAGGGAAGACTCCCCGAGCAGTCAACCCCCTGGGCTGCTCCCAAGGAGCCCAGGCTCACATCCCTGCCGGCCACAAGTATACCATTTACCCAGAGCTGGGGCCTGCCCAAGATCTCCATCTCCTTGGATATGGCCACAACCCTCCCGCCCCATCCGCAGGTGACCCCGCGCAGGCTCAACTTCCCCGTGGCCACCAGGGTCAAGTCTTTCCTTTCCCAGTCGTTTTCCAGGTCCAGTTCCTGGAGAATTGCATCCCCCTGCACCCAAATGACCCCCCCGGGGGGCAGGTCCCGGGTGGGATCCGGGCTGCTCCCGAACACCTGGTCCCCATCCAGCTCCTTGAGGGGAATCCCCTTGAAATAACTTTTCAAAGGGGTTCCCTCGGGGTCAAAGAGCTCAGCTGGAAGCACCTGGGAAGCCAGGTGGATCTGGCCTGCCACCAATGTCTTGAAGGAATTGGGGCCTGACTGAACATCGTACCAAAATCCCTTCGCCTCCACTGCTTTTGCCAGCCTCAAAGAGGTGGAGCCCTGCTGGAGGCTTATCTCATTGCCTCCCGCATCTGAAATCCTCCTGGCTGCCAGGGTGATGTCTTGGCCCAGGGAGCCGGGAAGGCCCAGGTAGGTCTCCAGAAACCAGTTGGCGTCCTCAGGGTCGGCATCCAGGAGATCCGGGTACCCGTCCTGGTCCTGGTCCGAGAGTCCTGCCCAGCCGTTCCCGTTGGAGTCTACAGAACCCAGTACCCTGAGCCTCACCCTTGTGCCAGCCCCTCGCACGTCCCCCAGCAGGTAGTAGGGCTTGCCCGGAGCCGGGTAAAAGAACTCCCCAGGGCCTGGCCTTGCCAGCCTCAGGAAATCAGTGTCCTTGGAAGGATTTGCAGGGGAGCCGTACCACTTCCAGTGGAAAGGGTTGGGGCTGCCCTCCGCGGGTAAGAAGGCAAGCCTCCTCAGAAGCCAGGCTGCTCTGCTCATGCCTGCCAGGGCAGCTTGGCGGGCCTGTTCCTCTCTTATGGCCTCCTGGCTGAGATGTGTCTCCAGCTCCCTGAGTTTCAAAAGCTCCAGCCCAGCCAGGGAGATTATCAGGACCAGAATCAGGACAGCCAGGTATGCCGCACCTCGGCTCCCGGCACCAGGCAGGGCTCTAGCTCCTTTGTCTGGCCAGTATCTCAATGGCTCTTCTCAGCTGTTCCGGGGAGTCTGCTGAGCTTCCGCGGTCATCCCTTATCACGGTCCTTATGCGCCAAAGCCTGGGATCAGAGGCCAGGGGCCTCAAGACCTTGAATTCCTCCACCCGCACGCTGGACAAGCCCGGCTCACTATACCTGTTCTCCAAGAACTCCCTCCACTCACCCTCACCTTCTCGCACCTCCAGCATCTCTGCCCTGAGCCTGAATGAGACAGGAGCATAGGGGGCTTGGTCCCAGGCGCCGTTTCTGTTCAGATCCTCGAAGCACTCCCTGGGTGCGCAGGGCCCGGTTGCTCCACTGGAATCCCAGAGCCCGTTTCTGTTCTCGTCTGCAAAGGGCTCTGGTGGGAATATGGCGGTGAAACTGTTTTCCCCTGCCGGCTCTCCCAGGGCAGGGACCCTTATCTCCCGGGCAGCCTCCAGTGCCTTTCTGAGGGCTTCTGCCAGGAGCCAGCCGTTTCTTTGAAGCTCGGCCCTGGCTTCCCCCTCGGCAGTTCTCTCCACTGCAAAGACCAGAAAAAGCCCCATGGCCAGGGCCACAAGGCCGAAGACCAAGCCTGCGGCCAGGAGCTCAACCAGTGTGAAGCCCTGGGGATCCTCCAGGCAGAGCCAACCCCTGACTACCTCCCTGCTCCGGATGGGGCTCCTTCCCTGGGGCTGCAAGCTCCTCTTCGCCCTGGCAGTGTGTGCCAAAACACCTCTCCTCAGCGGGCCAGAAAGGTCTCCAGGCTGATGGCCGGCCCTGAGGGGGAGAAAGCAGAATCCCGACTCACCTCCACCCTCACCAGGAGACAATCCCCGCCAGCCCCGCTGGCAGGCTCCTCCACCAGCACCACCTTCCACCTGAGGTGCCCCATGAGGTCGTCGGAGGGATCCGCCGTGCCCCTGTCCTCCAGCAGCACGGGATTGGAAGGCTCCAAATGTTCCCTGCCCGGCTCCGGCTCCCCAACAAGGGAGGGATCTGACAGGGGAAGCCCCCTCAGCTCCTCCAGTTTCTGGGTGGCTTTCACCAGGGCCGCCCTGAGCCACTCTTCCTGTTCCATTCCCCCCTGGCCTGCCACAAACAGGTATCCTGTGCCTATCACAGCCACTGCCAGAAGGGTTGAGGCCACCAGCACCTCCAGGAGGCTGAATCCCTCTTGGCCCTCACCCTTTTCTCTTCCCGTGCAGCGGCCGCCCCGGACGCGCCCGGTGGCTAATCCAGTTGCTCTTCCCATCTCCCCCTTGGGGTTGTGTTGATGTTGTACACGTACCTGACATATCCTGAGGCCGGAAGGCCCTCCCTAACACCCTGGGCGTTCACCCAGGCCGTGACCGTGAAGGTCTCCTTGCCCGAGACCGAGGAAACCTCGTAGTCGAAAAGCTCCGACTCCTTGACATCCACCCTGAGTTTTTCAGAGAAATCCCGGTAGCCGTTCCTGGAGACTGCCAGGAAGGCTGAGTTTTTCTCTGCATAGGATTTCTCTGCAGCCACTATGGCCCCTATCATGGAGCGGGCTTCCGAGGCCTTGGTCTGCCTGATGTATCTCTCATATATGGGAATTGCTATTACGGCCAGGACTCCCACCAGCAGGATCACTACCATCATCTCGGTGAGGGTGAAACCCCGGCCTTCCCCCCTCCAGGGCATCCCTAGGCACCTCCCCCTTCACCCTGGGCTGAGAACCCAAAGAGTCCAACTCAACTGCCCGAGGCCGGAATCATGTCAGCAGTGATGCAAGTTCCGTCGCTGCTCCACTTCCCCACCGTGGTGGCTGCGGGGTCGTAGGTGTACTTGATCCAACAGCCTCCAGGGTCGCTCCTGTACTCAGTGGTGGCCGTGGCTGTGACCTCGAACTTGGTATTGGGAGGCCCCCCTGTGGCCGAAACCGAGTAGGTGAAATACTTGGTGTCCGAGAGATCCAGGCCTTTGGCGGCAAAAGCAGTTCTGTCAGCGGCCGAGTAGAACCCCTGGGCCGGGACTCTTTGCATCTCCAGTTTCTCCGAGGTGATGATGGCCCCGATTATGCTTGTGGCCTCGGTGATTTTGGATTTCTCAACATACCCCGTGTAAAGGGGCACTGCCACCGCAGCCAGAATGCCAACTATGATGATGACCACCATCATCTCCACCAGAGTGAATCCCCTTTGGTTCTCTTTTCTCTGCTGGCCTTTCATTTCTCTTCTCCAGAAAAATGACTGTAATGGTTCCTGTGAGCCTGGATAGCAACCTGCGTGCCATGAAGGGCTCTGTGTGGGCATCCAGGCCTTGAGATATAACTTATTGCTCTAAAAGCATTTTTTATACAAATGTGCCAGTTTGAAAAAACCGCCTGTGCCCTAGAGTTTGGTCCGGGAGGGTTTCAAGTCAACTTTGTTTGACGCGGCATGTAAAAATTCCTTTACATGTTGTTTTCATCACTCAGGCCGTAGCGCACCATCTTGTTGTGAAGGGTCTGGCGGGTTATGCCCAGAAGTTGGGCTGCCTCTTGCCTTCTCCAGCCTGTTCTGGAGAGGGCCTGGCATATCAATTCCCGCTCCAACCTCTCCAGGTGCTGATTCAGATCCAGAGCCGGCTCCAGGCCCGCTGGAGGCTGCTGCTCCAAAGCGGGTGATCCTCTCAGGGCCTCGGGAAAAAGCTCGGGTGAAATCATCCCTCCCTTGCAGAGCACCACCGCCCTTTGGATTGTGTTTTCCAGCTCCCTCACATTCCCCGGCCATTTGCAGCCTATGAGCACCTCCATGGCCTCTCTTGAGATGCTCACATCCTTGTTGAAGGCACGGTTGTACATCTCCAGGAAGTGTTCCACCAGGAGGGGGATGTCCTGTGTGCGCTCTCTCAAGGCCGGCACCCTCAAGCTCACCACATTGAGCCTGTAGTAAAGATCCTCCCTGAACTTGCCTTGTCTGACCAGATCCAGGAGGTCCCGGTTTGTGGCTGCCATCACCCGCACGTCCACTGGAATGCTGCCGCTGCCCCCCAGCCTCTCCAGGGCGTGCTCCTGGAGAAACCTCAGCAGCTTGGCCTGGATGCCCAAGCCCATGTCCCCTATCTCGTCCAGCAGCACGCTTCCCCCGTTGGCCCTTTCGAACCTTCCCAGTTTGCGCTCCGTGGCACCGGTGAAGGCCCCTTTTTCATGGCCGAAAAGCTCGCTCTCCAAGAGGGTGTCCGGAATGGCCACGCAGTTTATCTTCACAAAGGGCTTTTCCCTCCGAGGCCCCAAGAAATGGATGGCCTCGGCCACCAGCTCCTTGCCGGTTCCGCTTTCCCCTGTGATGAGAACCGTGACAGGCACATCCAGGATCATCTCCAGCTGCTCGTACAGGCTCTGCATGGGGGGAGACTGGCCGATGAGCCCTCCGAAGCGGATCTTGAGCTCCCTCTGGGCCCTGAGCCTCAGGTTTTCCTCTTCCAGGGCCTTGTACATGGCAGCCCTCTTGACTACGATGCGCACCTCGTCCTTGTCCAGGGGCTTGGGGAAATAGTCGAAGGCTCCCAGCCGGATGGCCTCCACGCCTATCTCGCGGCTGTCGAATGCGGTCATCACTATGAACTGGGTCTTGGAGCCCTCCTGCTTGGCACGGCTGAGCACCTCCAGGCCGTCCAGCCCTGGCATCTTCACGTCCAGCAAGGCCACATCAGGAGCTTCCCGCCTGAGTGCTTCCAGGGTCTCGAACCCGTCGTGGGCGCAAAGCACCTGGTGTCCCTCCGACTTCATAAGTTCGCTCAAGAAAAAAGACATGGAGCGGTCGTCATCCGCCACGAGAACCTTTGCCTGAGACTTCATGGCTGTGCCTTCTTCCCTTTGCCTTGCCCAGAAGACCCGAGATCCTGCCGGCGCGCCAGGGACTGGCTGGCCAGGGCCGGGAGTTTCATCCTGACCAGGAAGCGGCCCTCCCCAGGGGTTTCCGTCTCCAGCCTGCCTCCGTGGTACTGCAGGATCTGCTGGGTTATGATCAGCCCCAGGCCGCTCCCCTTGACTTTCTCCACGGAGACAGCCCTGTTTCTTGCAAGGGGCTCCGGGACCACATTCTCCACCCAGATCACTGACCAGGGAAGCTCCTTTCTGGCCCCGTATTTCACGGAACCTCCCCGGGCTGTGGCCTCAAGGGCATTTTTCATGAGGTTTATGATGGCCTGCCTCAGTTTCTCGGGATCTCCCACGCTCAGCAGCTCCTGCTCCAGATCCCTACCCTCCAGAAGGATCCCCCTGCCCGAGGCCTCCCCTTCCATCAGGGTGCCCACCTCTTTGAGCAAGGCAGCCAGATCCACCGGTTGCCTCTGCCATCTGGCCGGGGAGGAAACGTCCAGGAGGCGCTTCATTATGCTGTCCAGGCGGCCAACCTCCTCCAGGACCGTGTCCAGGTATTTGCGCTTCTGGTGGCCCTGGGGGAACTCCTCCTGCAGGAGCTGCACAAGTCCCTTTATGGAGCCCAAGGGGTTCTTGATTTCGTGGGCCAAGCCGCTGACCAGGAGCCCCAGGTGGGAGAGTCTCTCTGCCCTTTGGAACTCCGAGTGTATTCTTTCCCATTCCCCTTCATCGAAAACCCCTGCCACGATCCCCCTGAGATTCTCCTGTTCAGGTCCAAGCTGGAAAACCCCGAGTCTCACCGGGATCCAATCCCCGTCCTTGGTCAGCACGGCCCCGAAAGAGGGCCTCGGGGAATCCTCTTTGCCCTCCGCCCCCCTTAGCCACCCGTAAAGGTCCCTGTTCTGCCCATGCTCTGGGAAAATGGCCCCTAGGGATTTCCCTTTCACCTCCTCAGAGCTGTAGCCCAGGAGCAGCTCTGCCTTGCTGTTCAGGCTCTGGATGGCCAGGTCTTCACGGAAGAGGATTATGGCGTCGGTGACGCTGCTTCGGAGAAACCTTCCCACTGACTCGGCCAGCTCCCGGATGGCTGTGCTGAGGGGCACAAACTCCTGGCTCAAGTCCTGCGGGAGGGCTGGGGCAACCATTCCAGTGGAAATGCGCCTCACCTGCTCCACCGCGCTTTTCAGCTCCCTCCTTATGGTGAGGGTCAGGGCCAAACCCGACAGGAAGGCCACCAGAGCCACTGCCAGCACCTCGGTGCGGATGTTCAGGAGCACCATCTTGACCTGGTACGGGGATATGGGCCTGGGGGAAAGGGTGAGCTCCTTGAGGTTTCTCTCTGTCACGAAGTAGCCCACCACCAGGATCAGCAAGGTGGTAAAGACCTGCACCGCAATGCCCAGGCGCACCCCGGCTATTTTTCTAAAGGCTATGGTCATGCCACTACCTCGGGAAACCCTGCACCGGAGGCCGTCCCCGCCTGTGGGCAAGCGGGGATCGGGGAAACTGTTGGAACCCGTGCAGGAGTTTCGCCATCGAGAAAACCAAAACAGCTCCGGGAAGTCAAGGGGAAAGCTCTGGAGGGAATTTCAGGGGCGTGGTAGCATAAGAAAAATTTGCCTGAGGGAAGACCCCCCTCTTGAACCTGAACTGTTCACGGGCAGTTCATAATGCAGCCTAAGAACCGGAGCAACGCCACCGTGCCTGAGAACCCTCTGCCAGTGCCGGGACACCTGAGAAGAGCCTCTTGTCCGAACACCCTCAAGCCTCCCGGGGGGTTGGGGCAGAAGCCCCCAATCTGCTCGACCTAGTTGAGCAATCCGGGTCAGAGAGATTCTTCACCTGAACCGAAAGGAACCCAGATCCCCCATGTCATTCACTGAAGAGTCATTTCCCAGAAGCAGATGGCTTCTGTTGGGAGCTTCCTTCTGTGTCATGATGGTCATAAGCATTTACCAGTATTCCTGGTTTCTTTTTGCCGACAGGATCCAAAGGGAGCTTGGCTGGAGCATGGCCTCTTTGGGGTTGATTTACACGATTTTTCACTACACTTCCACCCTGATACTGCCTTTCTCGGGATTCATGGCAGACACGTACGGTCCCACCCGAGTGGCCCTGGCCGCGTCCATCATGGTGGGAGCAGGCTTCATGCTTTGTGCTCTTTTCACTGAGCAGTGGAGCTTCAGGATCTTCTACGGACTGGGAGGAGTGGGCGGTGGGGTGCTCTACGGGCTATCCACGGCCACTGCCATAAAGTGGTTTCCGGACAAGAGGGGCTTCGCCTCAGGGCTCGTGGTTTTCGGCTTCGGGGCTGGGACAGCCCTTTTCAATCTGGGGATAGATTGGCTCCTGGAGCACCATGGACTGGAGGCCACGCTGCTTTGGCTCGGGGGAGGAATGCTGGCCGCCCTTGTGCCCCTGTCCCTTCTTTACAGGTACCCGGAGCTTTCCCCCAAGACGGTTTCCCTGGGGTCCACCGCTGAAGCAACACCCAGAGGTTTGGGCCCTTGGGAAATGCTCAAGACTCCCCAATGGCAAGCGGTTTATGTCTCCTTCAGCCTGACAGTGTCCGTGGTGCTCATGTTCGGGGCCCAGATGAAGACCCTGGCAAGGGACTACCGGATTCCGCAGGAGCATTTCCAGGCCCTCCTGGTGCTCTTTCCCCTTGCCAACGGGCTGAGCAGGGTGCTGGCCGGAGCCGTCTCGGACAGGGTGGGAAGGGAGAAGACCATGGTGCTCTTTTATCTGCTCTTGGGAGCAAGCGTCCTGGCCCTCTTGGGCCTGGGGAGGATCCCGGCCCTGTTTGTGACCACCGTGCTTGTCGCCTCCCTTCTGGGTGGGGCCCCTTTTGCCATTTACCCGGCCACAATAGGCGACTATTACGGGGCCAGATACGCCACAGCCAACTACGGCCTCACGTACACGGCCAAGGCCTGGGCAGGTCTCATCTCGGGTTGGCTAAGCGGCTACCTTTTCACAAAGTTCGGCTCCTATGAGGTTCCTCTCCTGGCCGTGGCCGCAGGAAGCTTCCTGGCTGCCTTCTTGTCCAGCCCCTGGATACTCAAGCCTCCGAGCCCCAGGCCCTTGTCCAACCCCCGGCCCTGAGCAGCGCGCTGAGGCCTCCTGCCTCTATGAGCTCCATCATGAATTTGGGCAGAGGTTTGAATGTGTAAGACTCACCCTTGCTGACATTGGTAAGGCGCCCTGTCTTCAGATCCACTCTCAGCCTCTCCCCCCGCTCCACCCTCTTGCGGGCCTCCTGGCACTCGATCAAGGGAAGACCCAGATTGAAGCTGTTTCTGTAAAAGATCCTGGCAAAGCTCTCGGCCACCACCGCCGCCACACCCAGGGTCTTGAGCACCCCTGGAGCATGCTCCCTGGAAGAACCGCAGCCGAAGTTCCTGCCTGCAACCAGGAGGTCCCCGGGCCTGACCGCCCCTGCGAATTCAGGATCCAGATCCTCCAGACAATGGGGCGCCAGGAGGCTCAGCTCAGGTGTGTTGAGATACCTGGCAGGTATGATCTGGTCTGTGTCCACATCGTCTCCGAAAACCCAAGCCTTTCCCTCGTATGTCACCTTTCTTACCTCCGGGGGCTTTCTTGCCCTGTTCACCACCCTCAGGAGAGAATCTCCCGCGGGTGGGCTATTTTCCCTGCCACCGCAGATGCCGCAGCCACAGCGGGGCTGGCCAGGTAGATTTCGCTTTCAGGATGCCCCATCCTGCCCAGAAAATTCCTGTTCGTGGTGGATACGCACCTCTCCCCCTTGGCCAGGATGCCCAGGTGGCCTCCAAGGCAAGGGCCGCAGGAGGGTGGGCAGACCACAGCGCCTGCCTCCAGGAAGACCTGCACCAGCCCCTCCCTCAAGGCCTGGGCGTAGGTGCTTCTGGTGGCAGGGATCACAAGCAGTCTGGTGTGCGAGGCCACTTTCCTGCCGGCCAAGACCCGGGCAGCAACTCGAAGATCCTCCATACGGCCGTTGGTGCAGGAGCCTATGACCACCTGCTGGATCTCCACCTTGTGCAATTCCTCAACAGGCCTCACATTGGCAGGGGAGTGGGGGACTGCCACAACAGGGCTCATGCGGGAAGTGTCATATTCCCTCACGTCACTGTACAGGGCATCCGGGTCCGCGGAAATGATCTCCCATGGGCCGGGCCCATCCCCTTGCAAGTAGTCCAGGGTGATCCGGTCAACGTGAAAAATGCCCGCCTTGGCTCCAGCCTCTATAACCATATTGGCCATGGTGAAGCGGGCCTCCATGGAAATTCTCTCCAGGGCCTCCCCGTGGAACTCCAGGGCCATGTAATTGGCACCCTCCACCCCCAGATCGGCTATGGTGTTGAGGATCATGTCCTTGGCCGTAACCCAGGGGGCCGGCTTACCCTTGTATTGCAGCTTTATGCTCCCTGGCACTCTCAGCCATGCCATGCCGGTGATCCAGGCAGCGGCTATGTCCGTGCTCCCCACGCCCGAGGCAAAGGCTCCCAGGGCCCCGTAAGTACAGGTGTGGCTGTCCGCTCCCAGGACCAGCTGCCCTGGGCCCACCAATGCCTTCTCGGGCAAAAGGGCATGGGCTATTCCGTCTGTCTCAAAATAGAGCCTTATGTCCTGCTCTCTGGCAAACTCACGGCTTTCACGAACCTGCTCTGCAGAGGGGATGTCCTTGTTGGGCGTGAAATGGTCCATGACAAGGCTTATCCTCTCTGGTCTGAGGACCCTTTTCCCCCCTGCTTCCCTGAAAGCCCTTATGGCCAGGGGGGCGGTTATGTCGTTGGCCATGGTGAGGTCCACCTCGGCCAGTATCAGTTCCCCTGGCTCCAGCTCCTTCCTTCTTGCGTGGCGGGCCAGAATCTTCTCCGCCATGGTCATTGCTCTGGAGGCTGCTTTCTTCATCAAGGTCTCCCCTTTCACATCTCTTCCTTTACCTGCACAGGGTAGCGCTTCCTGTAGTCCAGCCTGTTGAGGGCATTCACATAGGCCCTGGCGCTGGCCACTATGACGTCGGGATGGGTTCCCTGCCCCACCACCTCGTGGCCGTTGGCCTCCAGCCTCACGGTCACCTCCCCCTGTGCGTCGGAGCCGCCTGTGATGGCGTTTATGGCAAAACGTTTGAGCTTGGCATTTGCCCCGGCTATGCGGGCTATGGTCTGGAAGGTGGCATCCACCGGGCCTATGCCAAAGCCTGCCCCGGCATGCTCCACCCCGTCTATCTCCAACTTCACGCTGGCAGTGGGCACTGTGACGCTTCCGCTTGTGACGTGCAGATAGTTCAGCTTGTACCTGGCTGGCACTCTCAACACCTCGTCCTCCACCAGGGCCTCCAGGTCTTCGTCGTACACGTCCTTGTTCCGATCGGCCAGGGCCTTGAATCGCTGGAAAACCCGATCCAGGTCCTGGGGGGTAAGCTCATATCCCAGCTTCTCCAACCTGTCCTTGAGGGCATGGCGCCCGGAGTGCTTTCCCAAGACGAGGGAAGTCTGGCCCCAGCCCACGCTCTCGGGTCTCATGATCTCGTAGGTGCTTTTTTCCTTTAGGATGCCGTCCTGGTGAATTCCTGACTCGTGGGAAAAGGCATTGGCTCCCACTATGGCCTTGTTGGGTTGCACCGGGATACCTGTTATGCGGGAAACCATGCGGCTTGTGGAATAGAGGTACTCGCTGCGCACCTTGGTTTCCACACCAAAGTGCTCGGCCCTGGTCTTGAGGGCCATGACCACCTCTTCCAGGGCTGCATTTCCGGCCCTCTCTCCTATCCCGTTGATGGTGCACTCCACCTGCCTGGCTCCAGCCCGCACGGCAGCCAGGGAATTGGCCACGGCCAGCCCAAGGTCATTGTGGCAATGCACGCTCAGGATGACCCCCTCTATGCCCCTGACCCTGGAGCGTATTTGCCTGATGAGCTCCCCGAACTCATCGGGGGTGGCATAGCCCACAGTGTCGGGTATGTTCAAGATGGTGGCCCCTGCTTCTATGGCCGCCTCCAGAACCTGGAAAAGAAATTCCGGGTCGGTCCGGGAGGCATCCATGGGGGAAAACTCCACATCCCCGCAAAATCCCCTGGCCAGCCGCACCATTTCCGTGGCCCACTGGAGAACTTCTTTTCTGTCCTTCTTCAGCTGGTGGCGAAGGTGAATGTCCGAGGTGGAGAGGAAGACATGCAGCCCGGGTCTCTTGGCAGCCCTTACGGCCTCCCAGGCCCTCTCTATGTCCCCCCTTTCGCATCGGGCCAGGGCCACTACCTTGGCCTCCTGAAGCCTCTCGGCTATCCTTCGCACAGCCTCGAAATCCCCTTCTGAGGCTATGGGGAAGCCCGCCTCCACCGAGTCCACCCCCAGCCTTTCCAACTGCATGGCCACCTGGATCTTCTCCTCTATGTTCATGGTGGCCCCTGGGGACTGCTCCCCGTCCCTCAGGGTGGTGTCAAAAATGCGCACATAATCTTCCATGGCTAGACCTCCTGTTCTCAGGTCTCAGGGCCCAGTAGCTGGCAGACCCTGGTGCCCACCTCAGAGGTGGACAGCCCCATCTGTCCTGCCCCCAGGCCCTTGAGTTCCTTGACCACTTCCCTCACGGCCCTGTAAATCCTTTGGGCCCCGCTCTGCTCGCCCAGCTCCTCCAGCATCATTGCTGCGGCCTGGATGGCTGCCAGGGGATTTATCACGCCCTTTCCAGCGTGTCTGGGGGAGGAGCCGTGGATGGGCTCGAACATGGAAACACCCCCCGGGTGGATGTTCCCGGAGGCGGCAATCCCTAGCCCTCCCTGAATGGCTGCTCCCAGATCGGTGATGATGTCCCCGAACATGTTGTCAGTGACTATCACGTCGAAAGACTCCGGGTTCTTTACCATCCACATGCAGGTGGCATCCACGTGGGCGTACTCGGTCTGCACATCCGGATAATGGGAGGCCAGCTGGTGAAAAACCCTGTCCCAAAGATCAAAGGTGTAGGTGAGCACGTTCTTTTTCCCGCAAAGGGTGAGCTTCTTTTTCTTGTTTCTCTTCCTGGTCAGTTCAAAGGCGTAGCGCAGGCACCTCTCCACCCCCCTTCTGGTCTGTATGGACTCCTGCACCGCAACCTCAAAAGGAGTCCCCCTGGCCATAACCCCCCCTGCCCCTGTGTAAAGCCCCTCTGTGTTCTCCCTCACAACCACGAAATCTATGTCCTGGGGTGCCTTGTCCCTTAGGGGCGTCTCCACCCCGGGCAGGAGTTCCACAGGCCGAAGGTTGATGTAGAGATCCAACTCGAACCTGATCCTGAGCAGGATCTCCTTCTCCAGGAGACCAGGCCTCACATCCGGGTGGCCTATGGCCCCAAGGTAGATGGCGTGCATCTCCCGCATCTGTTCCAAAGCCTCCTCGGGCAGGGTGACCCCGGTGCGTAGATAGTGCTCCCCGCCGAAAGGGAACTCTGATGTGACAAGAGAAAAACCCTCCAGCCTGGAAACCCTCTCAAGCACCCTCAAGCCTTCTCTCACCACCTCGGGTCCCACACCGTCCCCCGGAATAACAGCCACTTTGTAGGATCTTTCCATCTGTTCTCCCCCCAAGGTTGTCCTCCTGGGCCTCCTTTGCAGGGGCCCAGGCCCCTAAGAAGCCAAAGGCCGCCGGTTGCCCGACGGCCTTTTTCACCAACAAAAAGGCCGTGGGCAAGCCCTTTGCCCACGGCCCGGGTTTTTTCTCACTGTTGGTTTTTCAGTTCATGCACCGGGCTGCGGGCTGCTGGTAAGGCTAAGGCCCAGAAGGAGCCCCAGCTCCTGCCCAAGAAGAAGTCCCAGCAACCCTGTGCCCTTTCTCATGTTCTTCCTTCCCGCCACGTGCTTGGTTCTCATGATAGAGCTTTACAGGACTCCACGTCAATACCTACTTACGAGCCAGCAAGACCAAAACCCCAAACCCACCGGGAGGGGGTAAACCCCTCCCCTACAACGAACCTTGTAATATCAATATGTTAGGGGTCTTGGGGGCGGGGTCCAGCCCCGCCCGTGCTTATTCCAAGACCCCGGTCAAGGTACCCTCCCAGCTGCCAACCACCTTAACCTCTTGGATACTGTTTTGCATTCCTAGCCCTGCCTCCACAGCCACCCTGAAGTAGTTGTGGCTCAGGCCTTCCAGCCACCCGGGCCTCCCCTTGCAAGGCCTCTCCAGGAGAACGGGCAGGGTCTTTCCCACCCATGAGCTCATGGCCTTGAGCCTCCTTTGCCTGGACAGTTCCCTTAGTTGCGCAGCCCGCCTTTTCACCTCCCGGGGGGCAACCCTGGGGCCCATTTCCTGGGCCAGAGTCCCAGGCCGGGGGGAAAAAGGAAAAACGTGGAGATAGGTCCACGGAATGGATTCCAAAAAGCTGACTGTTTCCTGGAAGTGCTCCTCCTTCTCCCCAGGGAAGCCCACTATAAGGTCTGCACCCAGGCTCAGATCCGGGAGGATCCGAGTGGCTGCCAGGACCTTGGCTTCATAGTCGGCCTTTTTGTAAGGCCTTTTCATGAGTGCCAGCACCTCCTCAGAGCCGCTTTGCAAAGGCACATGGAGATGGGGGCAAATCCTGCGATGCTCGGCCATGACTCTCAGAATGCCCTCTTCCAGCTCCTGGGGCTCTATGGAGCTAAGCCTGATGCGGGGGATGGAAGACTCCCTCAGCACTCCCTCCAAAAGCCCTCCAAGGGAATATCCAGGGGAGAGGTCCCTTCCGTACGAACCCAGGTGGATGCCCGTGAGAACCACTTCCTGCACCCCGGCTTCTTCCATTAGGGCCAGGGCTCTGAAAACCGAGCCTGGGGGCCTGGAGCGACTCCTGCCTCTGGCCCTGGGCACTATGCAGTAAGAGCAGCCAACGTCGCACCCATCCTGCACTTTGAGAAAAGCCCTGGTGCGGCCTGGAAGCCCGGCCAGCTC
>JBBIOJ010000054.1:0-22827 GCA_037443445.1 Desulfarculaceae bacterium
TCTGGATATCAAATGGATAGGCCTTATCAGCCGATGCTAACTTGTAAAGTCCTGTACAACAAGCTTTATGTCCACTCTGAACTTGGATACCTGAGTCCTGAGGAGTTTGAGAAAAAATATGAGGGCGAGAGGATAAGGAAGGCAGCATGACCTCTACAACTTTTGGGCACAAAAAATGTCTTGACAAATGGGGTGCAGTACAGGGTAAACGCTGAGACTTCATTGCTTGCCATATGCTTTAATGTGGCCAGGATGATAACAATTGTTGGGGTCTCTGGATTAATCGGGAAGCTGATGGCCTTAAGTGCCTCAGCATTGGGATAAATATCTCAGGAGATGAAGCCGTACAAGCCTCGGAAGAGAAGGAGCCTTGTCAGCGTGGTTGTTTTGACGACCGTCTATCTCTATTCTGTTGTCAAAGAACGTTTTATTTCGATCTTAGATCAAACTTAGTTTATTTTTTACCCCTCACCTTCCCATTGTGACACAGTCTCGTTGGTCAGAGGAGATTTTCCTATCATGAAAGTGTCAACACCTTCAAGGGGGGTCCTTCCGGTACGAGTGTGGGTGACCACGACAGGTGGTGGTTGAGGGTAGAGCGTGGGAGCTGGGCCCTGTTGGTTGCGCGTTGAGGTGGGTTTGATGAGGTGATTGGTGTGGATATGGACATGAGTGAGGGATCTGGCGAAAATCTTTCATAGCCGAGTGAGGCTGGGAGGGCGGCATGGAAGACCGGCAGTTGTATGGGATGTTGCTTGGGATCGAGTTTCCGTGGTGGGTCACCAGGGTTGAGGTGGACATGGGTTCCGAGCGTGTGGACGTCTGGGTAGAGGAGGCGGCAGGTGCGGGATTTGCTTGCCCGGTGTGCAAGGAGGAGGTCTCGGTGTATGACCATACTGGTGAGCAGGTATGGCGGCATCTGGATACCTGTCAGCTCCGAACGTATGTGCATGCTCGACTGCCGCGGACGAATTGCCCCAAGGATGGGGTCAAGCAGATCAGGGCGCCATGGGCGGAGGCCAGGTGTCAGTTTACGATGTTGTTTGAGAGGCAGTTGATTGACACGTTGAAGGAATGCGACGTGACTGGGGCCAGAAGGCTTAGCGGGACCTCCTGGGATGAGACATGGGGTGTGATGATGCGGGCGGTGAACCGCGGCCTGGGGCGAAGGGAGCGGCGAGTGCCGCAGTGCATTGGGATCGACGAGAAGTCGGTTGGCAAGGGACATAACTACGAGAGCATTGTGTGTGATCTGGAAAGGGGTACGGTTGAATACGTTGTGGATGATCGGGAGCGAGAGAGCCTTGAGAGTTACTACGGGCAGTTCACTGTGGAGGAGCTGGGCCAGATCAAAGCGATTGCGATGGACATGTGGGAGCCTTATGTGCAGGCAACCAAGGCCTATGTTCCTGATGCGGACAAGAAGATCGTATTTGACCGGTTTCATGCAACGAGACAGGTGACCTCGGCGGTGGACAGGGTTCGCCGGGCTGAGCACAAGGTGCTGGTGCAGAGGAACGATTTTCGACTGAAGGGGACAAGGTACCTCTGGCTGCGCAACGAGGAGAACGTGCCGGAGTGGCGGCGGGAGGAGTTTGCGCAGGTGAAGCATGCGCAGCTCAAGACGAGCCGTGGGTGGGCTATCAAGGAGGCGTTGCGGGAGTTTTGGGCGTATTCGTATGCGAAGAGTGCGGCGAGGTACTTCAAGGCCTGGTACTTTTGGGCCACGCATTCGCGCCTCACGCCTATCATCGCAGCGGCCAAGACGCTCAAACGGCATCTGGCCAATCTCTTGACCTACTTCAAGCACCGGATCACAAACGCGACCTCGGAGGGGATCAACAGCAAGATCCAGATGATCAAGCTTATGGCGTGCGGATACCGAAATCGGGAGCATTACAAGGCAGCGATCTACTTCCATTGCGGGGGTCTCGATCTCTATCCCCGAGCGGAGGTCACCTGAGATATGAACCACAACATCTGGGGGTCACCCACACTAAACCCGGAAGCGGCTCAATTGGGGACAGGGGACAAATTCAACTCGCGAGGTATAATACCAGTCACAGGAGAAGTGTCAAGGGCTCAAAGCACGATGGTAATCCCTCCATGGGAAAACATGCTCACCCAACCCACCTGGGACTGGATCCAGGTAGAGGTCACAACCCGGTGCAATGCCCTTTGCTCTTATTGCCCCCGCAGCATCGCGGGGGAGAGCTGGCCTGAACAGGACCTTGCCATCAGTCTTTTCCAAAGACTCCTTCCAGACTTGCCAAGGGTGCGTCATGTGCATCTCCAGGGCTGGGGGGAGCCTTTCCTCCATCCCGAGCTTTTCCAGATGGCCCGGCTTTCCCGAAGGGCCGGGTGTCAGGTGGGCACCACCACCAATGGAACCCTGATGGAGGAGGGGCTGGCCAGAGAAATCCTCGAGGCCGGGTTCACAGTGGTGGCCTTTTCCTTGGCAGGCACAGGTCCCTGGAACGACAGGATAAGAAAAGGGGCACCCCTGGAGAGGGTCCTTGAGGGGATGGGAGTCCTTGCCAGAGCAAGGGCAAGGGCCGGCTCCAGAATCCCAGAGATCCACGTGGCCTACATGCTTCTGGGCTCAGCCGCAGAGGAGCTCCAGGGGCTCCCTGAACTCTTGGAAGGGATACCAGTGAGTCAAGTGGTGGTAAGCACCCTGGACTGCGTACTGGACAGATCCCTTGAGAAGGATCTGGTTCCCTTTGGGGAAGAAACTTTGCTCTCACGGCTATCTGAGGTGCGCAGAAAACTTGCAGCAAGAGGGACTGCCCTACATCACTGTCTGGGAGATGGGAGGGAAGCCTGTTTCCCTTGCACCGAAAACGTGCTCAGGGCCGCGGTGGTTGGAGTGCAGGGGGATGTGGGGCCATGCGTTTACACAAACCTGAGCCTGCCCCGATTCAAGCAGTGGAGGGAAGGGGAACAGGAACCCCTCTGGAGGTTGTGCTTCGGGAATTTGGCTCAATATTCCCTGAGGGAGATCTGGGAACATCCAGCCTATGTGGCATTCAGGCGATCTTTTTCCAAGGGTGCCCCGGGACCTGCCTGTGCATCCTGCCCCAAGCGGTGTGGCCCGTAGGATACTTGACCGCTCCGATTCATGAGGGCCGTTGGCATTTCAACCCTCCAACCCACCCGATGCTCCATCACGTGTGGGAAGGGTTCTGGATCTAGATACGGGATTGGCCGGCACCATGCAATCTCCGTGAACAATGTTGGGGGGTGCTGGTAAAATACTGCTTTCTCTCAAGCAAGGGATAAGGAGGTGCCCATGTCCTTGAAGGTGGTGGTGCTGGGGGGAGGTCCTGGGGGTTATGTGGCAGCCATACGGGCTGCGCAACTGGGAGCCCAGGTAACACTGGTGGAAAAGGAACGCATCGGCGGCACTTGCCTTCACTGGGGGTGCATACCCACCAAGGTGCTCAAGGCCACGGCCGAGCTTCTGGATGCACTGAGAGGCAAAGAGGAAATGGGCATTGAGCTGGAGGGTACCCCTAAGGTCAATCCGGTCTGGCTCATGGCCAGAAAGCGCAAGGTGGTGGAGATCCAGGAGACCGGGATCCTGAAAATCCTATCGCGTCTTCGTGTGTGCCACATCCAGGGAGTGGGCCGCATCCTGGGCCCAGGGCTCCTGGGGGTCGAGACTCCATCTGGTGAGAGCGAACGATTGGAGTGGGACAGGCTTATCCTGGCTACTGGTTCCAGGCCACTGTGCTTGCCATCCGTTCCCTTCGACGGTGAGCGGATCCTGTCCAGCTCGGATGTTTTGGAACTCGAGGAGATCCCCTCCCGCACACTCATCGTGGGAGGGGGGGTCATAGGATGTGAGCTGGCATGCATCCTCAAGAGCCTCGGATCCCAGGTGCATGTGGTGGAGGCACTCGAGAGGCTTCTCCCCTTGCCTGCTTTGGATCCGGATTCATCCACATTGATGGAACGGGAGATGAGGAAACGGGGTATCCAGGTGTACCTGAGGCAAGTGGTGCAGAGGGTTCAGGATCAGGGTGGCGGGCTGGAGGTGATTCTGGGGCCTTCCCCTGCCCTGGAACCATTGCCCGGTCGGTTGCAGGCCTCAAAGGCCATTTTGGTGGACAGGGTAGTGGTCTGCGTGGGGAGGGAGCCAGTCAGCAGGGGCCTTGGTCTGGAGAGCCTGGGGGTGGAAGTTCACGGAAGGGGTTGGATTCGAGTCAACCAGATGCTGGAGACCTCTGCTTCAGGAGTGTCGGCAGTGGGGGATGCCCTTGGCCCGTCCAGACCCATGCTGGCCCACCTGGCCTCGGCCGAGGGAATGGTGGCTGCGGAGAATGCCCTGGGAGCCAACAAAGGGTTCAATTACGAGGCTGTCCCCTCTGCCATCTTCACTTCCCCGGAGGTGGCCTGCGTGGGCTTGAGCGAGCTGCAGGCTGCAAGCCTGGGTCTGGAGACAGGTTCTGAGAAGTTCCTCATGCGTGGGGTGGGGAAAGCTCAGATTCTGGGGGAGATAGCCGGCCAGGCCAAGGTGGTGTGGGAGAAAGGGACCCAAAGGATCTTGGGAGTGCAGTTGATAGGTCCCATGGTGAGCGAACTTGTGGGGGAGTGCACCCTGGCCGTCCGGATGGGAATGAGGTTGGAGGACTTGGCCCAGAGCATCCACCCCCATCCAACCCTCTCGGAGATCTTGGTGGAACTGTCCCACAAGGCCATGGGCATGCCGGTACATGGAATTGCGGGGCCTTGAAGAATTTTCTTTGAAATCAGCTCAGCTCGGTTCCACAAGAGCCCGTGCAGCGTTTCCCGTCCCTGAGGATGGCTCGAAGAGCAAGGCCCGGTTTCCCCCGGCCGCCTTGGCCCGGTACAGGGCCTGATCAGCTCTATTCAACAAGACCTCTGGAGAGCCTCCGTGGTCCGGGAATATGGCCGTGCCAAGGCTGGAGCTTATTGCAAGCTTCTCCTCGTTGACAAAAAAAGGCTCCCTGATGGCCTTGAGGATTCTCTTGGCCACCTTTTCGGCATCCCTTGCATGGGGGATCTCCGGAATTACCACCACGAACTCGTCTCCTCCCAGGCGCGCCACTGTGTCACCTCCCCTCACCAGCCCACAGAGTCTTCTACCCAACTCCACCAACAACTCGTCACCTGCCAGGTGGCCCAGCCTGTCGTTCACCTCCTTGAAGTTGTCCAGATCCATCAAGACCACACCCACGCGAAGATTCTTCCTTGCGGCCTGGGCCAGGGCCACCCTTAGGCGGTCTTCCAGAAGTCTTCTGTTGGGAAGAGCGGTGAGGGGGTCGTGGGTGGCACTTATGCGCAGCTCCTCTTCCTGCTCCTTGCGTTCTGTTATGTCAAAAGAAGCCCCGATGTAACCCGCGAACTCCCCGTCCAGCCCACGGAAGGGCCTTCCAATCTTCAGAAGCCATCTCCAGAGCCCGTCTCTTCTGCGAGCCCTGAGTTCTGCTGAAAAAGGCTCCTGCTGGGAAAGGGAACGCGCAAGCAGCTGTCTGAAGCCTTCCAGATCCTCGGGATGAATCACCTGCAACCAGCCTTCACCCTTGTCTTCCCGCAACGTCCTGCCGGTGAAATCCAGCCAGGCCCGGTTCAGATAATCGCACTGGCCGTCCACCCCCAGTCTCCAGATCATGGTGGGGAATTCCTCGAACAGGGTAAGATAGAAGTCCCGGGAACGCTGCAAGGCCTCCACCATCCACTTCCGCTCTGTCACGTCCCGAACGTAAACCAGGGAGACGGGCTCTCCCCTATGGGTGATCCTGGTGGCCGAGACCTCCACGTAGATGGGTGCCCCGTTTTCCCTGATGCCCTTGAACTCGTACCTTGAGGGCACGGGTTCTCCCCTTTGCCTTCGAAGGTTGAGCTCTGCCACCTTCTTGCGGTCTTCGGGGTGAACCATCATGGTGATGGGCTTCCCAATCACCTCCTCCGGCCTCTCGTAACCGAAGATGTCCAGGAACCTCTGGTTCACGTAAATGTGTAGGTCCCCTTTTACCATGGCAACACCGTCGCTGGCATGCTCTATGGCCGTGCGATATCTTTCCTCGGAAGCCCTTAGGTCCTCCTCCAGGCAATGCTGTCGGGTCATGTCCGTGACACAACAAAGGAGGGCCGGATCTCCATCCCAGGTCACCGGGACTGCCTCCAGCCGGACCCAATGAACCTGCCCGTCCTTGCCCACGAGTCTCCCTGTGCGAGACTTGGATGGGTCAGCTTCCTCTAGAAGTTCTTGGAGGCCCGCCGGGATTGATGGCTCCCCTGGTTCGAGAAACCCCTCCGGGGTCATTTCCTGCTTTCCCCCAATTCCCAGAAGCTGCCTGGCCTTGGGGTTCAGAAAGAGAACCCTGTTTTCCTTGAGCACGAAGACAGCCTCGGGGATCTGCTCCACTATGGCGCGATATGTTTCCATCCTGTCCCAGACCTTCTTCCGCAATGGAATGCCCTGCCGGCGGAATCCTAGGACAAGAGCAAGATGAATTCAAGCCCAAAGGGCAGAAGAGCTTTGGGAGGCTTGCAGCTGCCTTGAGTTTGCAGTTGAGCTTCACGGGGAATGGCGGATATAATGTTTTCATGTGCGATGGTCTGGTGATGCTTTATGAGCCGAGCCTTCGAGCCCCGGCCCTTGTGGCCGGCTTCGGAGGATGGCCCAATGCTGGAGAGGTCTCCAGCTGGGTCATCACTTTCTTGATTCAGAGCTTGGGCGGGGCCAGATTCGCGGAGATCAGGCCCGAGTCCTTCTTCGATCTCATACAGCAAAGACCCATAGTCAGCATAGAGGGCGGGAAGGTCCGTTCGGTGCAGTTCCCCTGCGGGGCTTTTTACGCCGCAGGCCCAGTGCAGGGTTCTTCCCGGGATCTGGTCTTGTTCCTGGGCCAGGAGCCGCACCTTCTCTGGCCTCGTTTCTCAGAGCTCTTCCTGGGGGTGGTGCAGAGACTTGGGATCACAGAAGTGCTGACAGTGGGGGGTCTTTATGACAATATCCCCCATACCGTGGAGCCCAGGGTAAGCGGAATAACAAACGATGACCAGAAACTGGAGCGTTTCTCAGAGCTGCGCATACGGCCTGCTCAATACGAGGGGCCCATGAGCATCCATACACACTTGCTGGTGGAGTCTGCAAGCATAGGGCTGCCGGCAACCAGCATCTGGGGGCATGTGCCTTACTACATTCAGTCCAACAACGCCAAGACCTCCTTGGCAATACTGGAACGCCTCCAGAGCCTTCTGGGGGTCAGACTGGATCTCAGGGAGGTGCGGCGTGCCTCGGAGATTCTGGATGAGGAAGTGGAACGTATTGTGCAGGACAAGCCCGAACTGCGCCAGTATATCCAGAACCTTGAAAAGGAATACTTTGCAGAGGAAAATCTCCCCCCTTCCTCTAGGCGTCCCATTCAAAGGATCCCTTCCACAGGCGAAAAGGTTATACATATCGACCCCTTCCTGCGAAAGGGTTGAAAAAGCCCCATCTCGGACAGTCTTTGTTCCCCTTGGGAGCTTCAAGGCCCTGATCTTATGGGCTGGATTGTTTCTGGCATGCCAATTTTTTTCCCCCGCAGCTTGGGCGGATGCAATAATTCTGGGCTCTGGTCTTCTTGTGCCAAGGGATGATTCCTGGCTGGGGGCAGATGGGGCGGTCTCGATCCCCCTGGGAGAAAACCTTCGGCTCTGGCTTTTTGGAGACACCTGGCTGAGATCAAAGGACGGAAGCCTTAGGATGGTGCCCAATTCAGTGGGAGTCCAAGCAGGGAATTGCTCGGACTCCTTTGAACCCCTTTGCGGGGAGGGGTACTCTGCTGCACTCAGACCCAAGGACCCGAACCAGGGATGGCTTTGGCCGGCTGGAGGAATCCTGCTTAAGGAAGGGCTTTTCCTGGTATTGCATCGGATGGAGAAAAGGGGGCCAGGGTCTTGGGATTTCAGAGTCCTGGGCTCGGAACTGATCCGCATCCCAGATCCCAGGGCTCCACCTTCCCAATGGGAGTTCCAACGCAGGGGACTGCCCTGGTCTGGGGAAGATTTCCTGGTGGCATGCTCCCCTGTGAGGCATGGCGGCAAGATCCTGTTTTTTGCCACCAGGTGGCAAGGAAAGGGCAGGGGCCTGTTTCTGGCCCGGCTTGAAAAAGAGGCCTTTGCCAGACTGGAGGTTGACTCCGGTTGGGAGTTCTGGGGCGGAGCCGGGGGCTGGACTCCTTTTTTGAGAGAAGCAGAAGCTCTTTTTGCGGGGGTGGGGACAGAGCTCAGCATTGCAGAGGATCCCCAGGGGAAGGGCTGGACATGTGTGTACAGCCCCGGGGGAATCTCCCCCCAAACGTTTCTTCGCAAGGCACAGGCCCCACAGGGGCCTTGGGGGGCTGCCCGGCCCCTTTACACTTGCCCAGAGGCTGCTTCCCAGAAACTGTACTGCTACGGGGCCAAGCTTCACCCGGAGTGTGCTTCCTCGGGCCTGTGGGTGACCTATAGCGTGAATACAGCAGACGGTACGTTTCCCGGGGGGGACACAGCTCTTCCCAGGTGGCTCCTCTTGAGTGCCCCGGAACCTTGAATAATTGCCAGGCCCTAATAAATGGGAACTCAAACTTGCCAATTCCCCGGGATGTGGGGAGATAGCCCTCACAGGCCCAGGAGAGTCACCTCATGCATACGGACCTGACCTGTTTAAAATTAGTGTATCCCTTGAAAACCTTGGAGATCCCGTCCTGCAAGAGAGTGTTCATGCCCTCCTCCATGGCCAGGCTTCTTATCTCCTCGATCCGGGCCCTTCTGTGGATGGCCTCCTTGACACGGTCTGTGGCCACCAGCAGCTCATGGATGGCCATACGGCCCCTGTAACCAGTTTGGTTGCATCTCTCACAGCCTTTCCCCTTGAAGAGACGCAGCTCCGGCCCGTAAGAGACCCCCAGCCCCTGGAACCGGGAGGATCCATAAGCCTCCATGATCTCTTGGAACTCCTGCTCAGAAGGATGGTAGGGAACCCTGCAATCCAGACAAGTGGTGCGCACCAGTCTTTGGGCCAGAACACCTATGAGGGAGTCGGCGAAGTTAAGAGGATCCATCCCCATTTCCAGCAGCCGGGTGATGGTCTCAGGGGCGTTGTTGGTGTGCAGCGTGCTCATCACCAGATGACCTGTGAGGGAAGCCTCCAGGGCCACCTCGGCTGTCTCCCTGTCGCGCATCTCCCCCACCATGATCACATCCGGATCTGCTCTCAGGAAGGAGCGCATGGCAGCCGCGAAGGTCAGCCCGATCTTAGGGTGCACCTGGAGCTGTCTGAGTCCCCTCTGGGTTATCTCCACGGGATCCTCGGCCGTCCAGATCTTTCTCTCCGGAGTGTTGAGATGCCCCAGCGCGGAATGCAGGGTCGTGCTCTTGCCGCTACCCGTGGGGCCTACCACCAGCACCATTCCGTAAGGCTTGGAGATCATGTCCAGAAAAACCTTGTAATTGCGCTCGCTCATGGCCAGCTTTTCCAGAGGCAGGGGCTCGCTGGCAGCCAGGATCCTCATGACCACGTCCTCGTTGCCTCCTGCTGTTGGAACTGTGGCCACCCTCAGTTCTATTTCCCTGTCCTGGAGATGGAACTTGATCTTACCGTCCTGAGGCTTGCGCCGCTCGGCTATGTCCAGGGAGGCCATGATCTTGTACCGGGCCACCAGGGCCCTGGCGTGGCTGGCCGGAACCGTCAGATAGTTCATGCAAACACCGTCTACTCGAAGCCTGACCACCGTGTCCTGTTTCCCGTAAGGTTCTATGTGTATGTCCGAGGCGCCCATTTTGAAGGCTTCCCTTATGATCTGGTTGGCCAGGCGTACCACGCTGGAGTCCAGCTCGCTTACCTCGGCTGGGAGCCCCTCCTGTTCAAAGGCAAGCCCCGGCCCCTCCCCTTTGAGACTGCCCAGGATCTCCTCCAGGGTAGAGGCGCGGGCTGAGGCGCCCCGGGCCGGCACCATGGCTTGGGTGGCCTCCATGGCCTGGAGATGAGCCTGAATGAATCTCAGGATGTCTTCCTTCAAGGCCACTCGAATCTCGCAGTTTCGCAATTCCTTGTGGGCGCGGATCTCGTCCAGCTTGGCCAGATCCTTGGGATCGTCCACCAGCACCAGCACCTTTTCCCCTGCCCTGCACACCGGGACCCACATCCGATGCCTCAGATACTCCGGTCTTATTCCCTGCAGCAAGTCCGGGTCCAAGGGAATCTTCTCGTGGAAAAGCAAGTAGCCGCAGCCGTAAAAGGCCCCCAGGCTCCTGAGCAGGTCTTCCTTTGAGATGTCCTGCTCGGCCATCAAGACCAAATCCGGATCCACCTTTTGTGCCCTGGCCTTTCCTATGGCCTCATCCAGTTCTGCCTCGCTCAGAAGTCCCCTTTCCAGAAGTTGGTCGTATCGGGTGGGGGTGCGCTGCACCATGCGTTGTTGGTTAACGAAGGCTATTCCCAATGCCTCTGCCACTATTCCCAGGTTGGCCTGGTCTTCCTCTGTGAAGGCCCCTCCAGATCTCTTGTTGATGAGCTGCACCACCCCGGCGAAGGCCGGCTTGCCTCTTCTCTTGAAAAGGATGGGCACGGCAAGCACCTGGATGGTCCTGAAGCCGGTCCTCTGGTCCCAGCTGGCATCGAAGTGAAGAGCCGGGACTTTCCTGGAAAGCTCTGCCTCGTCATACGCATCACGGATATTCACCGGTTTCTTGCTGAGGGCCACAAAGCCTGCCAAACTGTGGCCGTCTATGGGGAGCCTTATCTCCTTTATTTCGCGACCTTCCTTGTACTTGGAGAAAATCTGGTTGGCCCTGGCATCCACCCCGTAGATGGTTACCCTCTCGGCCTGGAAGAACTCCAGGATCTGGTCTTTTACCTGCAGAAAGATTTCGTTCAGGTGGCGGGCGCTGTGGATCAGGTTGGTGATCCTCTGGAGTTCTTCTTGCGCGAAGAGCTTCCTTCTGAGTTGCTCCAGTTCCATGCGGTTCTCTGGCAGCCCGGACTCCATGGCGGGTTCCCTCCGGCTTGGGCATGGTGTTCCAGGTTCTTATGTCAACCGGCTGGCTGAGGGGAATCGAGCTCCTTTCTGAAGGCTCGGAAAGCCCTGTGCACCTCTTCCAGAAGTGGCGAGGGTTCCGGAGCGTACTTGGGAGAGAAATGAAAAGGCACCACTTTGCCCACTCCTGCCAGGGCCGCCATCTCGCCCGCCTTGCGGGCTGTCAGATGTGCCCTGTGCCTGGCCCTGCGGGTCTCGCTTTGGGGAAATGGAGCCTCCACGAAAAGCAGGTCTGCTCCCTTTACCAATTCTGCAGCCTTCTCCAAATTTTCCTGGGTAGGGGCCGCATCCACCACATAGCCTATTTTTTGCCCCCTGGAGCACTGCAGAAGCTTTTCCCTGAGCCAGGACAAGGGCAGGGGCCCCTTCTCCCTGGGACTCACCTCCAGCAGCGTCTCCCCACTGGCCCCTTCCATGACCTTTTCCCTCAGGGTTCTCAGCCAGCCTCCAGGCCTCAGACCATGCTGTTCCAGTCTTCCCTTGAGCACCTCTACGTGGAGCGGCTCCTCCAGGCTGAAAGCCATGGAGGGAACCTTATGATCCAGAAGCACTCCCCTGACCCTCATGCCTGGCTCTTCCCACAAGGTGCCGCCGAAGGGCCACACCTCCCTCAATCCATTGTCTCGAAACTCTTCCCTGCAATCCAGGGAAGCCGCCTCCAGCAGACCGCCTCTCAACTGTGTGACCACCAGCACCAATCTTTCCTTGTATCCCCCCACCAGGTTCCAAGTATAGGAGCGAAGCCTCCAGGCGGTCTGTTCCAAGATGGGAGAAGGACCGAATATCCTGAGTTTCCTGTTCCTCCCAAGGGTGAGGCGGATCAGGCTGTCCAGCCCGATGAAATGATCCATGTGGGTGTGTGAAACAAAGACGTGGGTTACCTTGAGGAGTTCTCCTCTGCCCAAAGGGCTCAGCTCAGGCAGATCGAACAGGATTGCCCTTCCCTTGTGCATCCAGGCCACGTAAAGCCCTGGGTCTCCGAAGGGGCCGTGCAGGAGCCTAGGATGGAAAAGCGGTCTCATGGCCGGGTTTCCCAGGCACAAGACCCGGATCAGGGCACGGGAAGCACCTCCACCCGAAGCTCCTGGATGCCGGGAAGATTTGAAAGGGCGCTGTGCACTTCCTTTCGGAGCGTGTCCTGGTTCTCCCTGGGGCAGCGGGTGTCCACCCGCACCCTGCCTTTTTCAGCATGCACCAGAAAGTCCACTCCGATCTCCCCTAGAGCTATGCGCACCTCGGCCTCCAGCAGAAAGTCCTGGATCCTCTGCAAGGCCTCGGGGGTTGTCTTGAATTCAGGCAATGTGACTGCCTTGCATATTAGATCCACCGTACCTTCCAGGGAGAGTTGCCTGATGTTGAAGATCAGGTCGTAAAGGCCGGGATCCGCTGGGTCCATGTTGTACAGAGCCAGGCTCCATCGGGTTCTTTGCTCGTCCAGCTTCTCTATGGTTCTTGCCGCTTCTCCCCAATTGAGGCCGTCCCTCTCCATGACTATCCGTATTCTCTCCTCCAGGTCTGCCAAGATGCGCACCTTCACCACGTTGGGGACTGTTCGAAGGAAGAAGTGGCCGGCAAAACCGTGATAAACCACATTGTCAGCCTGCACCTTGCGCAGGAGGGCAGCCTGGATATAGGCCACAAACCTTTTTTTTCTGTGTGTCAGCGGATCGAAGGCTGAAGGAGCCACTTCAATGGCTTCGATCAGCTGCACCTCCGGGACGTTGAAGTGCTGAGAGGCTTCCAGCAACACCTCCCGAGCTATGCAATCATATCCGAGCCTCTGGGCCACCCTCTCGGCCACTTCCTTCCCGTGGCTGTAAGAACCTCTGGAGATGGTCACTATGGGCATGGGAGACCTCCTGAAGTCACCTCTCAATTATCCTTTCTCATGAGATATGTCACTGCGGCCTCCAAGCCGTCCAGGGTCAGCTCGAACATGGGGAAGATCTCCCTTATGTAACGGATTGTGGCCGTATAGTTCCACTCCCTGGCGTTCACTGGGTTGAGCCAGACGGTGTGTCTGAAAGTCTCGGCAATGAATTTCAACCTTTCTATGCTGGGCCTGCCAGAGCGTTCTTCCACATGAATTGAGCCGTCTGTGGCCATGAGCTCATAAGGGGCCATGCTGGCGTCCCCAACTATGACAAAACGGGTTTGTGGATCCAGACGCACCAGTTGGTCCACGGCAAAGGGCTTGTACCTCCTGGGGGGATCCTCCCAAAGGTAGTCGTAAATGGTGTTGTGGAAGAAAAAGGTTTTCAGATCCTTGAACTGCGCCCTGGCATAGTTGAAGAGGGTCTGGACCAGATCAATGTAAGGCTCCATGGACCATCCCCCGTTGTCTATGGCCAGTATGACCTTCAGCCGGTCCCTAAGGCTACGGTCGAACACTATCTCTATTTCCCCGGCATTCTTCATGGTCTGGTAGATGGTTTCCTCCACGTTCACCCGATCCTTGGGGCCTTCAGGGACCATGTGCCTCAATCGTTTGAGGGCCTCTCCCATCTGGGAGGAAGTCAAGGGGCCTTCCTGAGAGTAATCCTTGTAACGGCGATCCAGGGCCACCTTCACCGCAGAGCGGTTGCGAGAGACCCCCCCCACCCTCATGCCCTCCGGGTGGTAGCCCGAGTGGCCCACAGGCGAGGTGCCCCCGGTGCCAATCCATTTGCTGCCGCCGTGGTGGGCCTCTGTCTGCTCTTTGAGACGATCCAGAAAGTACTGGAGGAGTTCCTCTGGTGTGAGCTTGGAGAGCTCCTCTTGGTTCGCCCCCAAGGCCTGGGAGAGGGTCTGGGGATCCCTGAGCCACTCCTCCAGGAGGGCCCGGGCCACCTCCCCCAGCTCTATCTCTGAGGACTCCTTCAGCTCCAATCCCTTGAACACATGGGCGAAAATCTGGTCGTACAGGTCAAAGTAGCGCTCGCTTTTCACCAGTATGGCCCTTGCGGCCGTGTAGAAATCCTCCAGAGAGTTGATGAGCCCCATACTCATGGCCCTGTGCAGGCGCAAGAAAGAGGTGGGGGATACGGGAATACCCACCCTTCTCAAAGAAAAGAAGAAATCAACGAACATGGAACCTCCGGGAAATCAAGGCCCAAGGCCTGCCCGATGAGCTTTCCCTCATATCCTGAAACGGCCCACTGCAGCCTGTGCCACCGAGTAGTCAGGGCTCTTTTTAAAGAGAACACCCAGGTAGGGCACTTGCCCCTTTTGTAGGTCCCTCAGACGGAAATCCGGGTCTGCCTGCAGGGCCCTTATCCAATTGATGAGTTCGCGGGTAGCCGGCTTTTTCTCTATGTTTCTGATCTCCCTCATTCTGTAAAAGGTGTTCACAGCACTTTCCAGCAGCTCCCTGTCGATGTCAGGGAAATGCACCCTCACAATTTTCCTCATCATTTCCTGGTCGGGGAAGGCTATGTGGTGGAAATTGCACCTGCCCAGGAAAGGGTCCGAAAGATCTTTCTTGGCATTGGATGTGATCACCACCACCGGCCTGTGTTTGGCCTTTATGGTCTTGTCTATCTCTATTATGTCGAAGGACATCTGGTCCAGGACATCCAGCATGTCGTCTTGAAAGTCAGTGTCGGCCTTGTCTATCTCGTCGATGAGCAAGACCACCCGTTGCTCTGAGACAAAGGCCTGTCCTATCTTGCCCATGCGTATGTATTCCTCTATGTTGCTGACGTCCCTCTTGGAATCCCCGAATCGGCTGTCGTTGAGACGGGTGAGGGTGTCGTATTGATACAGCGCATCCACAAGCTTCATGCTGGACTTCACGTTAAGCACTATCAAAGGCATCTGGAGGGACTCGGCTATGGCGTGGGCCAGCATGGTCTTTCCTGTGCCTGGCTCTCCCTTGAGCAGAAGGGGCATCTCCAGGGCCATGGAGATGTTTACTATTTTGGCCAACTCTTCATCAAGCACGTACTTGGAGCCGCCGGTGAAGATCCTGCGCTGCGCGTCCGATCCCATGAGACCTCCTCCAAAAACAAAATGCGAGCTAGTTTCTCAAGATCCAGAAGACCCATCCTGAAACTCACGTTGTAATATAAGAGATAGGCCTTAGGGTTGCAATGACCCAAGCCCCAAGACCCCCTCCAGGCCAGGGCAAAGGCTTGGGTCTCGTGGCTGGGAAAAGTGAGCGAGCATACCGAATTGACTTATCATTAATATCGATGTACTTTGAGGGCAAAACAAGCAGGAGGCTGAAGCGTGGGGGAGCGATTCTTGGACTGTAGAGGGCTTTCCTGTCCTCAACCTGTGCTCCTCACCCGTCAGGCCCTTCAGGAGATGGGTGAAGGGGAACTCCAGGTCCTAATAGACAACGAGGCTTCATGTGCCAATGTAATGCGTTTCGCCCAGAGCCAGGGGCACGTGGTGAGGCAGGAGAGCCCAGAGCCGGGTCAATACAGGCTTTTAATACATATGGGACAGGGCTCTTCTCAGTCTCTTGAACCTCCAGCCATGGCGTGCGAAGCGCAGGCCAGAAGATCCATTGTAGTTTACGTTTCCTCCGAGGCGCTCGGGAGAGGGGACGAGACCCTTGGAGGAGTGCTCATGGCAGCCTACCTGGACACCCTGGCCCAGTTTGCCCAGGAGATTTCCCACGTGATCTTCATCAACTCAGGGGTGAAGCTGGCCGTGGAGGGCTCCCCGGTTCTGGAGCAGATTCAGGCCCTGGAACGCATGGGCGCACAGGTGCTATGCTGCGGGACCTGTCTCAACCATTTTGGAATTGCAGATCGGCTCAGGGTGGGCTCCATATCAAACATGTTGGCCATTTTGGAGATAATCTCGAGGGCCGGGAAAGTCATGAGCTTGTGAAGAGATGCCAGGTCATGGGACGCGTACGGGTCACTTGGGGTTGGGAGGTCATTGCGAACAATGAGGGTAGGAGTCAGTTGAATGAAAAACGGGCAAGACAAGATAAGGCTCTCCGAGGGCGTAAGGGCTGCGGGGTGAGCTAGCAAACTCCCTCCAGGGGACCTGGAGGAGATACTCAGGGAGCTGCCTGTGCAGGCCAGCCCTAATCTCTTGGTGGGATGGGAGAAGGCTGACGATGCAGGGGTGGTCCGCCTGAGGGATGACCTGGCTCTCATCCAGACTGTGGATTTCTTCACGCCCATAGTGAACGATCCCAAGGACTTCGGGAGAATCGCCGCGGCCAATGCCTTGAGCGACGTTTACGCCATGGGGGGCAAGCCATTGACGGCCATGAACCTGGTCTGTTTCCCCAAGAAGCGTCTTCCCAAGGAGGTTCTCAGGGATATCCTGCTTGGTGGAATGGAGGTGCTTCACCAAGCGCAGGCCCTCCTGGTGGGAGGCCACAGCGTGGATGACCCTGAGCTAAAGTACGGTTTGAGCGTAACAGGGGTTCTCCATCCCGGGAAGGTGGTTACCAACGCCGGTGCCAGGCCAGGAGACCACCTGGTGCTAACCAAGCCTCTGGGCACAGGGATACTGGCAACAGCCATAAAGGCCAGAATGGTTTCAGAAGAGGTGGAAAGGGAAGCCATCTTCTGGATGACAACCCTAAACAGGCAGGCCTCCGAGGCCATGCAGGAAGTGGGTGTTAATGCCTGCACCGATATCACCGGGTTTGGACTTCTGGGCCATGCCTTGGAGATGGCAAGGGCCTCGAGGGTGGAGTTGACCATAAAGGCCTCCAAAGTTCCCGTGATCAGAGCAGCCTTGGAAATGGCCAGTCAAGGGCTTGTTCCAGAAGGCACCTTTGCCAACCGGGCCTATTGCGAGAAGTCCCTGCGCCTGGAAGGTGTGATATCCCCCTTCCTCCTGGACTGTCTGGCAGACGCTCAGACCTCTGGCGGGCTGCTCATCTCCGTGCCCGGGGCTTCACGGGGGGCCCTGGACAAGCTCCTGGAAGGGATGGGGGTTTTCCACGCCTGGATAGGGGAGGTGGGCAGGGAAGACGAAGGCTCCATCAGGCTGCTGCCCTGATAGACCCCATGGTTCAAAGAACACTTGGGAATCCTTATCAAGGTTGATCCAGGGGCATGTATCCTGGCCCTAGGGGGAGCGCCTCAAACAGCTCTGGGAAAGGCCAGCTCGGGAAGATCCTGAACTACTGGGCCAACTCGTAGAGCAGGGCGACCGAGGCTTTGGTGCCTGCGTGAAAGCTCTCCAGGGAAAACCTCTCGTTGGGGGAGTGGGCCCCATCCTCAGGGCTTCCCCAGCCCAAGAGCAGGATAGCCTCTATGCCCAAGATCTCTTTGAGCATGTTCACCACTGGAATAGAGCCGCCCTCTCTTATGAACACAGGGGCCTTGCCGAAGCCGGCCTGCACTGCACGGGCCGCCGCCTTTAGCTGCGGAAGGTTCCTGTCCAGGAGAACGGGCCTAGCACCATGGAATTCGGTCACCTCCACCCTCACACCCGGGGGGCAGATCCGCTCCACGAAACTCTTTAGCAGGCCGTTTATCTTTGCCGGATCCTGCTCTGGCACGAGCCGCATGCTCACCTTGGCCCCGGCCTTGGAGGGTATCACTGTCTTGCCCCCGTACCCGGAAAATCCCCCCCAGATTCCGTTCACGTCCAAAGTGGGTCTGGCCCACCTTCTCTCCCAAGGGCTGTAACCCGCCTCCCCCACCAGGAGTTCCACCCCCAGGTATTCCTTGAGGGCCTCTTGCTCCAAGGGTAGCCTCGAGATCTCCTCCCTTTCCCATGGCTCCAGGGGCTTTACCTCCTCGTAGAAGCCGGGTATAGCCACAGTTCCGTCGGGATTTCTCAAGGCGCAAAGGATCTGGCACAAGGCCTGGATCGGATTCATCACAAGGCCTCCAAAAGAGCCCGAGTGGAGGTCCAGGCGGGGCCCCCTCACGTCTATCTGCACGTAGGCCAATCCCCTAAGGCCATAGGTTATGGCCGGTACTCCTGGGGCCAGCTGACACCCGTCGGAAACCACCACGGCCTGGGCCTGCAGCTCTTGGGCCTTCTTGTGAAGCACCTCAGGGAGGCTGGGACTGCCTATCTCCTCCTCCCCCTCCAGGAGCACTTTCACGTTAATGGGGAGTTCCCCCTGAGTTTTCAGAATGGCCTCCATGGCATGCAGGTGGGTCAGGAGTTGCCCCTTGTCGTCGCTGGCCCCCCTGGCGTACACATGCTCCCCCAGAATCTGGGGAGAGAAAGGGGGGCTCTGCCATTCATTCTCCGGGTCTGTTGGCTGAACATCGTAATGCCCGTAAACCAAGAGGGTGGGCCTTTCAGGATGAGGTCTCCTCTGGGCCAGGAGCACCGGATGTCTTGGGGTCTCCAGGAGCTCCACCTGGAAACCCATGGCCTCCAGCCGCCTGGAAAGCCACTGGGCCGCCTCTCTGACCCCCTCTTCATGCTGGGGGGAGGTGCTGACGCTGGGTATCCTCAGGAAATCCACCAGATCTTCAATGCGTCTGGGCCTGCTGGCCTCCAGCTCCATCCAAACAGCTTCAGGTACCATTTGCTTCCCCCAAAAGAAACTTCTTCAGAGCTCTCCTGAGACAGGATACCGCATCAGGACCAATTCCCAATGGAGATTTAGCCAGTGTCATTTCTAGGCCGGGCACCCTGGGAGGCCCAGGCCCGAGGCCTGGCCTGCCGTAATTGATGATTCGGGCTAGAGCTCCACCACGCAGTCATCCCCTATCATGAGACAAAGTGACTCTGTGAGAGCCTGATCCCTTCTTCGGATCACGGAGTTCCTTCCCACCACTGAATCCTCGAGCCTCTGTACTTTTTCTATGCGGCAGTTCTCCAGTAGCACCACGTGTTCCACTGCCGAGTGGGCTATGCTGCAACCATCTCCTATGCTGGAGAAGGGTCCCACAAAGGAGCGTTCTACCACGACCTCCTCTCCCAGCACCACCGGGCCCCGTATCACACTGTCTCGGACCACGGCCGAAGCAGGCACCACCACCCGGCCTGTCACATCCGAGGAGCCCTCCACAGTGCCCCTCACATCCCTACGAACCCATTCGTCCAGAACCACCCGGTTGGCCTTGAGCAGATCGTCCTTCTTACCGGTGTCCAGCCACCACTCCTGGATCACCTCGCTCAGCACAGGGCTTCCCCAATCTATGAGTTTCTGTATCGCGTCAGTTATTTCCAACTCCCCGCGCCAGGAAGGAGTTATCTGCTCTATGGCCTGAAAAATCCTAGGGGAGAAGATGTAAATCCCCACCAGAGCCAGGTTCGACCTTGGCTGCTTGGGTTTTTCCACGAGGCGGACCACCTGGCCGTCACAGTCCACCTCGGCGATCCCGAAGGCAGAAGGATTATCCACAGGCTTGAGTAGAATCTGAGCTTCTGGCCTTTCCTTCTTGAACCTCTCCACAAACCTCTGAATCCCCCTGCCTATGAGGTTGTCCCCAAGATACATCACAAAGGAGGAATCCCCCAGAAAACCTCTGGCGGTTTGCACTGCATGTGCCAGCCCCCCCGGCCTTTCCTGGAGGATGTATGTAATGGAGGCGTCCCAGCGGCTTCCATCCCCCACCACCCTCTGGACCTCCCTGCCTGTTTCCGGGGATATGATTATTCCTATGTGCTTGATGCCTGCTGAGATGATGTTCTCCAAGACGTAGAACAAAATGGGCTTGTTGGCCACAGGAACCAACTGCTTGGCTCCCGTGTGGGTAAGAGGTCTGAGCCTCGTGCCTGCCCCTCCGCTCAAAACCAGTGCCTTCATGCCCCTCCCCCGTAATGAGTCTTGATCCAGTGTAGGTAGTCTCCGCTGGTCACCTGTGAAACCCATTGGGGGTTCCTTAGGTACCATTGCACGGTTTCCCGCAGTCCTTCATCCAGGGTGCGCCTGGGCTTCCAACCCAGCTCTGAGGTGATCTTTGTGGCGTCTATGGCGTAACGACGATCATGCCCTGGGCGATCCTCCACAAAGGTGATCAGCTCTTCTCGACTCCTTCCTTCCCGAGAAGGAACAAGCCTGTCCAGGATCTGGCAGACACGTCTCACCAAAGCCAGGTTCTCCACCTCTCCTTGGGCTCCCACGTTGTAAGTCTCACCCGGGCGCCCCTTCTGCAATATCAGCCACAAGGCCTCACAGTGGTCCTCCACATGAATCCAGTCCCGGACATTACTTCCATCGCCATAGACCGGAAGGGGCTCCCAGTTGAGGCCCCTCAAAATCATCAGTGGGATAAGCTTTTCCGGGAATTGATAAGGGCCGTAGTTGTTGGAGCAGTTGGAGATAGTCACCTGCAAACCGTAGGTCTTGTGGTAAGCCCTTACCAGATGGTCTGAGGCAGCCTTGGAGGCTGAGTAAGGGCTGTTGGGGTGATAAGGGCTCTGCTCGGTAAAGGCTCCTGTGGGACCCAGGCTCCCGTACACCTCGTCGGTGCTTACATGGTGGAATCTGGAGACCCCATGGGCCCTGGCCATCTCCAGGAGCTGGAAAGTACCCATCACGTTGGTTTCAAGAAAGGCTCTGGGGTTTCTTATGGAACGGTCTACGTGGGACTCTGCTGCCAGGTGGCAGATGGTGTGCACAGGATTTGCCTTGAATATCTCCAAGAGAGCTTTCTCATCGCATATGTCGGCCCTGTAAAAGAGGTACCTGTCTCCAAAACGCTCTGAGAGATCTTCCAGGTTCCTGGGATTGGCTGCATAAGTGAGGCTATCCACGTTTATGAGCCTTCCCTCAAATCCGGCCTTCTCGAACAAGAAGCGGATGAAATTAGTTCCTATGAACCCGCATCCCCCTGTTACCAGTAAGGTTTCCAAAGGACTCTCCTTTGACTCAAGCGGTTCCCCTTAGCTCCTGCAAGAGGGCCTGCCCATGGCTTCTCAAGAACTGTTCCAGCTCCTCCTCCCAGCTTCCCATTCGATCCAGCCCCAATTCCCTGAGGCGGCGTTTTTCCAGAATGGAGTTGGCAGGCCTTCTGGCTGGTCTGGGGAACTCTTCACTCGTGCAAGGGTGAATCTGGACGCTTATCCCAGTGAGATGAATCAATCGGCATGCGAAATCGAACCAGCTGCAGTGCCCGTGGGCTGTGGCGTGCAGGGTTCCTGTGACCCTGGCCTTCAGCAGGGTGCTGATCTGGGAGGCCAGGGCCTGGCTCCAGGTGGGGGACCCAAATTGATCCCTGACCACCTTCAGGGGGCCTCCCTTCAAGGCTTGGGCCAGGATGGCCTTGGGAAAGCAACGGCCATGGACCCCATAAAGCCAGCCGGTTCGCAGGATCAGATGGTCCGGGTTGGCTTCACGAACCAGTTCCTCACCTTTCCACTTGCTCTTTCCATAAACGCTCTGAGGGGAGGCAGGGTCTTGCTCGAGGTAGCCAGCAGGCAGGCTTTTCATGCCGTCGAAAACGTAATCCGTAGAAATGTGAAGAAGGTGTGCCCCCAGGTCCCTGGTGACCTCTGCCAGCAATCCCGGGCCAAAGGCATTGACCAAGTACGCCCAATCGGGCCTGGATTCGCACCCGTCCACATCCGTGTAAGCGGCGCAGTTGACCACCACATGGGGACGAAGCTCCCTCAAGAGAGTAATTACCTGCTGGTGTTGGGTCAGATCCAGCTTTGCCCGGTCCAGGGCTATCAATTCACCCAGCTCTGCAAGGCTTGCCCGGCAATCCCTTCCCAGAAGACCAGCAGCTCCCAAAAGCACAATCCTAGCCTTCAACTGCCTCACCAATAATGCTCCCTGTACTTCCTGTAAAACTCCACCGTGAGACCAAGGCCTTGTTCCAGAGAGATCTTGGGGGACCAGCCAGTGTCCCCCCTGAGTTTGGAATCATCGGTGCGCACATCGCCCACCTCTATCACTTCCCTTTCCCTGGGCCAGGGCACGTGCCGGTAAGACCCAGAGCCCGCTGCCTGGATTATGGCTTGCACCAGCTCCAGGAAGGAGACCCTTTCCATGGCCCCGATGCAGTAAGTTTCTCCTATGCAACCATCATGCCTGGCCAATCTCAACATGGCCTCCACTGTGTCCTCCACATAGAGCAGCTCCCTGACCTGGTGGCCGTCTCCGTACACCGTGATTTCCCTGCCTTCCATGGCCAAACGGATCAGGTAGTTTTGAACTCCGTACTCTGCGTGGCGCATCTGGTGGCGCGGCCCGTAGGTATTGCCCAGGCGAAGACTGGTGACCTGCAGTCCACAAATGTTGGAATACTGGAAATGATACCACTCCACGGCCTGTTTGGACACGGCGTACACGTCTCTGGGATTGGGGGGGGTATCCTCGTTTATGGGGAAGATAGCCACCCGTCCAAACTGAGCCCTGGAGCCCACGTAAAGTACCCTGGCCTCTGGATTGTTCGCCCTGAGGCTTTCCAGGAAATGTATCTGGGACACAACATTGGTCTGCACATCGTAAGGAGGATTCACCATGGAGGCTACATGGCTGGGCTGCATGGCTATGTTGAAGATCACCTCCTGGCCCTTGACGCAGGGATCCACCTTCTGGCGATCTGAAAGATGGGCGATGACCACCTCCACCTGATCCTTGACCGGTTGGATGTTGAACCAGTTACCCCCTAGACCTTCTAGGAGACCGTCCAGTATGGTGACTCTGCTTCCCAACTGCACGAGCCTGATGGCCAGATTGCTCCCCAGAAAACCCAATCCTCCGGTGATAAGCACCTTTTTGTTTGCGTAGAAATTCTCCAGAGATTCGCTCATCTCACCCAGCTCCAGATCCAGGAATGTGAAAGCATCTGCTACCCACTTCAGACAGAGCCCTTCTGTGCACGCCCAGGGCGAAGTTATCCCCAAAAAGGCCGATTATCAAGAGCCATTTTCGCTGTTGATGATTGAAGTGTTGGTGTGTGTTTGCATGGGGGTG
>JBBIOJ010000055.1:0-20203 GCA_037443445.1 Desulfarculaceae bacterium
CCCCCCCCCCCCCCCCCCCCCCCCCCCCCCCCCCCCCCCCCCCCCCCCCCCTCCTGGAGCCGTGCGCTTTCCCAGGGCCATGAACAAGGGCCAGGGGCTGGATTTCAGCTTTTCCGGCCTTAAAACAGCGGTTCTCACCTACCTCAGGGAGTCCACGTTCCTGCCTCTGAGCCAGGGGGCCCTGGCGGATTTGGCTGCCAGCTTCCAGGAGGCGGTTGTGGAAGTGCTGGTGGAAAAGAGCCTCAGGGCAGCAAGAAAGTGCAAGCTCACCAAGGTGGTTGTGGCCGGAGGGGTTGCCTGTAACAAGAGGCTAAGGGAGCATTTCCAAGCAAGGGCCAGGCAGGAAGGGCTTGAGGTGTTGTTTCCCAAACCCTCCCTTTGCACTGACAACGCGGCCATGGTGGCACGGGCGGCCCTGGGACCCCTTCGGCGTGGGGAAGGGCTTCTGGATCTGGAAATGAACGTTCGTTCCCGATGGCCGTTGGGGGTAAAGGGGAATAGAACCCCTTGAAGATCGCGCCGCAGCCCAAAAAGAGGTTTGGACAGCACTTCCTTCGCTCCAGGGATGTGCTGGAGCGGATAGTGGAGGCGGCCGAGATCTGCGAAAAGGACACTGTCCTGGAAATAGGGGCAGGGCCGGGGGACCTGACCCTTTATCTGGCCCGAAAAGCCAAGGAAGTTCTGGCATTGGAATTGGACAAGGGGCTCTTCGGGATCCTGGCGGAAAGGGTCCGGGTTGCATCCAACATCCGAATCCTGCAGGAAGACGCCCTTAGATTCCCATTGCCAGAGGGCTTGAGGCAGATGGGCAGACCCCGCAAGGTTGTAGCCAATCTCCCATACAACATAGGAACCAGGATCCTGATGAGATTGGCTGCGTACCCCTCCGAGATAGACCTCATGGCACTCATGTTCCAGAAAGAGGTGGCCGAGAGGATCACGGCCCGGGTGGGCACCAAGGCTTACGGCAGCCTAAGCGTGCTGCTGGCCCTTCACTGGGACTCCCGCATGGTCTTCAAGGTGGCCTCAGGGGCTTTTCATCCCCCGCCCAAGGTGGAATCAGCCGTGGTGCTCCTCAATCCGCTGGGGGGAGCCAGGGTGGATGTGGGAGACCAGGCGCTTTTTCAGAAGCTGTTGAGGGCCGCCTTTGCCCAAAGGAGGAAAACCCTGTTGAATGCTCTCCAGGGTTGGCTGGGATGGGAAAAGGCGAGGGTGGGGGATTTGCTCCAGCGCTCTGGCATCCAGCTCAAGAGGCGGGCCGAGACCTTGAGCCTGGAGGAGTTTGCCACCCTGAGCAGGCAGGCCGCACGCCTTCTGGCGGGTGGACTGGTCGCACTCTAGCAAGAAATGGTCACGACGCCCGGGCTTATCACCCGGCAAGGCCCCATTGGACCCCAAGCCCCCCAGATTCATCAATGTCTCCCTTCTCAGCTCTGTGCTGTTTGTCTTCCAGGTCAGACTGGGCGGGCTTCGGACAAGGCCACCGCCTTGCCATGGGCGTGACTCCTTCTTTTCTGGAGCGCATAAATGGCAGCCACCAGTCCCAGTCCTATGAGATCGGTTACTAGCCCCGGCTTGAGGAGGCACAGGGAGCCAGCAGCCAACAGTGTGGATTCGTACCATCGGGAGTGATACCCGAAATAGCCCATGGCTGCGCCTGCCATGGCAATCACCCCCAAGGCGGAAACCATTGAATTCCACGCCACCTCCAGGGGGGAACCGGAAAGAAGCAAGGAAGGCACGTAAACGAATAGAAAAGGGGTCATGAACCCAGCCAGCCCCATTCTGACAGCCAGCCAACCCGTGGGAAGCCACCTGGATCTTGCTATGGCCACTGCCGCATAGGTGGCAGCGCAAACCGGGGGGGTGATGGCCGAGATGATGGCGAAATAGAAGATGAACAGATGGGCCGCCATGGGCACAACCCCCAGCTTGATGAGTGCTGGGCCAGCCACCGATGCCGCAAGCACATAGGCTGCGGTGGTGGGAAGCCCCATTCCCAGTATCAAGCACACCACCATTGTGAGAAATAACGCCAAGAACTCCATCCCACCGCTCAAGCCCAGGACCATCTCGGTCATCCTGATGCCCAGTCCCGAGAGGTTCACCATCCCGATCACCACTTGGGCGCAGGCGCAAAGGGCCGCTATGAGTACAATGGATTTCCCGCCGGCTTCCAGGGCCAGAAGGAGGTTCCAGAGTCTCTGTTTCAGCATCACCAGGCTTCCAGCTGTCAGCAGGTAAAGCCCGGCCGAGGCTCCAATGGCCCAAAGCACAGAGGTCGTGGGATCGAACCCGGTTGTCATCAGATATATCAACACCGACACAGGGACAAAAAGGCAGGCGCTCTTGGGAAGGGTCTCCCTCAAAGACGGGATAACCTCTTTGGGAAGTCTTTCCAGGTTGGACCTTCTTGCCGCGAAGTGGACCGAGGATGCCACCCCGAGATAGTAAAGAAGAGCAGGGACAGCCGCCGCCGCAGCCACCTTCAGGTAGGGCACTCCCAGGAATTCCGCCATGATGAATGCCCCGGCACCCATCACAGGCGGCATGAGCTGTCCTCCTGTTGAGGCAGTGGCTTCCACGGCCGCTGCGAACTCCGGCTTATAGCCCAGCTTTTTCATCAGGGGTATGTTGAAAACCCCATCCACCACAACATTGGCTACGGCACTTCCCGAGATGGTTCCAAAGAGCGCACTGGAGATGCAACTCACCTTGGCTGGCCCTCCGTAGGATCTTCCGGCTATGGCCTTGGCCAGATCCACGAAGATCTCCCCTCCTCCTGTGTAGTAGAGAATGGAGCCGAATATGAGGAAACCGGCCATTATGGTTGCAGAAACGCCTGTCACGGTTCCCCATATGCCAGCAGTGGACATGTAAAGTGTTTCGATGATGTACTCCAGGCTGAAGCCCCTGTGGGCAAGGACCTCCGGAAGGTGAGGGCCAAGGTAGGCGTAAAGGATGGTAAGGATTCCTATGAAAGGCAGGATCCAGCTTAGCACCCTGCGGGTCATCTCCAGCACCAGAACAGTGGCGGCTATACCGAGCAATAGATCCCAGCTGCTGGAAACACCTGGATTCATCACTATGCGGTCGTAGTTCAAAGCTGCGTGGAGGCAGACCAAGAGCCCGATGGCCATGGCACCAAGGTCTACCAAGGAGAAGCGCTCCTTGGGGGAGCTTTGGGTGGCAGGGTACATGAAGAAGGCCAGGAGCATGGCAAAGCCCACATGCACGCTTCTCTGTATGAGGTCAGGGAAGGCTCCAAAGACCCCGGTATAGAGCTGGAAAAGAGCCAGGAGGACTGCGATCAGGGAAGCGGCCTTGGCCATCTTGCCTTTTAGGGCTCTGGCCTCGGCCTGTTCCCTATCCTTCACCTTCACCTGTTCGGGCAGGACCTCTGGCAAGCCACTTAGGTTGCCAGGCTCATGCGCTTCTGACATGGTGGAGCATTCCCTCACTTGGGCAGTAGGTTGTCAGGGACTTTCAAACCGGCCTCCCTGTAGTACCTCACGGCCCCGGGGTGAAGCGGCACAGTGCATGTTTCCAGGGTCAATCTTGCCAGATCTGTATCTTTGATGGAGGGATATGCTGCCACCTGATCAGGGAAATGTTCATGCACGGCCTTTACCATCTTGTATACCAACTCCTCGGGCAGATCTTTCTTGGCCACCACCCCGATCAGCATGGTGAAGGTCTTGTAGGCTGGTGAATCCTTGTAGATCCCGGCAGGGATGGAGATGGGACTAAGGTAAGGGTACTTGCTCTGAACCTTTGAGATATCCTGGTCAGTAAACCCGATGAGCCGGATGGGGGTGAAGGTTGCAATGTCCAGGGTGGAGGCATCCAGGGACTTTACACCTGCTCCTGATTTCACGTACCCCACGATGCGGTTGTCTTTTATGGCAGCCACAGTGTCATCCGTACCACCTCTGTAAAAGTTGGGCTTCACGCCCAGTGCATCTAGGATAGCCTCCACTGTTTTCTCGGTGGCAGACCCCCTCATGCCAGGATTGAAGTTCTTTCCTTCCAGATCGTGGACTGTCTTGACACCACTGTCCTCACGTACCACGAAATTCTGGGGGGCCGGCTGGTAAACCCAAAGCACGTACTGGTCCTTGATGGCTTTGCCCTCCCAGGGCCCCATGCCGTGGTAGGCCTGGTACTGGAGATGTATGGTAGTCATGCCCAGGTCCAGGTCTCCTTTTTTTATGCGGTTGATGTTGTCCACCGAGGCGCCGGTTTCCACCACCGAGATATTAACCTCCGGCACATGGGCATTGATGATCTTGGCCACTGCCACAAAGTAGGCGTAGTGGCTGGAAGAGGACTGTGTGGCTCCCATGGCAAGCTGTTTCTTGGAGGCTGCCACCGACTCAGAGGCCCAGGAGCAGAGGGTGATTCCCAGTCCCAGGGCAAGCGAGACTCTAAGCAGGGTCTTGAACAGTTTCATGTTTCCTCTCCTTTCATGTTGATGGTGTCATCACTTGGGAGACTGGCTCCCTGCTTCCTTGAACCCAAGCAGGCAGGAGACCTCCCGGCAGACCTCCAGGATCATCGGACAAAACACTTGCATGGCCTCTTCCTTTGAGTGGCGAACCAGAGGAAAAGAAATATTCACGGCTGCAAGAGCTCTTCCTGTACGGTCTCGCAAGGGACCTGCCACTGCGAAAAGCCCTGTTTCCAGCTCCTCGTTGTTGAGGGCGAAACCCTGAGTTCTGATCTTCTCCAGTTCAACGAGGAAAGCTTCCTTGTCTGTTATGGTGTTGGCGGTTTTCTTCTCGAAACTTAACTGCTCAAGGGTCTCTCTTACTTCCTCGTCTGGCAAAAAGGCCAATATAGCCTTGCCCATGGAGGAACAGTGGGCCGAAAGACGCGAACCCACCCTGAGGCTGGATTCCATTATGTGGGTTGACTGAAGCCTCTCAACGAATATGACATCCGTTCCCACAAGGATGCCCAGGTTTACCGTGGCCCCGGTCTTTTCTCTAATCTCCCTCATGAAGGGCAATGCGATTTCTCTCACCCCCTGACCGCCAAGGCCTGCCAGGCCCACGAGAATCGTCTTGGGCCCCAACCAATATCTCTTGGTCTCCTGATCCCTGACCAGAAAGCCTGTGTTGCTCAGGGTCTTGAGGACTCTGAAGCAGGAGGTCTTCTTTATACCCGAAATTTGAGCTAGGTGTTCCAACTTTGCAGGAGAACCTCCCTTGGAGAGCAGCTCCAGTATCAAGAGTCCCTTCTCCAAAGACTGCAGATGGTCCCTGTCACCCAACTCTAGCCCCTCAACACCCCAGGGAGGCTCTCATCATCTCAACCACCTGGGCTATGGTTCTTCCCACTGAGACACCGGCCTGTTCCAGAATGCGGATCTTGCCTTGGGTTGTTCCGCTGGCACTGTTTATTATGGCGCCTGCATGGCCAACCCGCTGGCCTTCGGGGGCTGTGTGGCCTGCCAGATAGGCGAAGACCGGCTTTTGTATCCCACCACTAGCTATCAGCTCCCCAGCCTCTTCTTCCATGGATCCCCCGATCTCTCCGATGAGGAGCACCGCCAGGGTCTGGGGATCCAGCTCAAAGAGCTTCAAGGCCTGGGCAAAACGAAGTCCCACAACCCTATCGCCTCCCACGCCTATTACGGTGCTCTGCCCCAGACCTGCTGCAGTGAGCCTCGAGACGAGTTCGTAGGTCAAGGTGCCGCTTCTGGAGGCCACCCCCACCGGGCCGGGTTTGAAATAAGCCGAAGGCACGAAACCCAGTTTGACCTTTTCCGGTGGAGATATCATGCCCGGGGTGTTGGGGCCTATTATGGTGGCCTCTCTTTTTCTTGCTTCTTCAATGATATCCATGGCATCATGCAGGGGTACATGCTCTGCATGGATCACCAACAGCTTTATCCCATGTCGCAGGGCGTCCAGGGCTGCCTGTTTCACACTTGCGGCGGGGATGAAGAGCACGGAGGCGTCAAGCCTGTGGTCCCTGCAGGCCTCTTGGACCGAGTCGTAAACCGGTACCCCCTCCACTTCTTCTCCGCCCGAGCCCGGCCGCACGCCGGCCAGTATGCGAGTGCCGTATGCAAGCATGTTCTTTGTGTGATGCCTAGCTGTTTTTCCTGTAATCCCCTGGATCAGGACAGTCGTATGGTTGAAGGCCAAAACGCTCACGATACGCACCTCACCTCTTCAATGGCCTTGGCCACGGCTTCTTCCAGGCTCGGGAAAGGCTTTATCCCGGCCTCTTCAAGGATCGCCCTGCCCTCTTGGTCCTTGTTGCCTATCATTCTCACTACTATGGGGAAAGGCGCCTTGAAGTCCCTCAAGTAATCGGTTATCCCCAAAGCCAATTCGTCGCAGCGGTTGAGCCCCGCGAATATGTTCACAAGGAGTACTTTGGTGTTGGGGCTCTTGTGGAAAATCTGGAAGGCGTCGTAAATCCCTTTCCGATCCATCTGGGCCGTGTCCAAGAAATTGGCTGCCTTCCCCCCGTTGAAATGGATCAGGTCCAAGATGGCCATGGTGATGCCGGCCCCGCTGGAAAGGATCCCAATTTCTCCCTCCAGGGGGATATAGGTCCATCCCCTTTTCTTGAACTCCTGTTCCCTGGCGAATTCCTCCTGGCTTTGGGCCCTGGGCCTTACAAGCTCAGGGTGCCTGAACTGACTCTCGTCGTCTATTGTGATGAGGGCATCCAAGGCAAGGGGTGGGCCTTGTTCTGTGAGAGCCAGGGGATTTATCTCCACGAGCTCGCAGTCGTAAGCCCTGAAGACCCGGTAAAGGCTCCTTGTTAGCTCTTGGAGCTCTTCATGGAGGTGGTGCCAGGGCAAAGGACTTGTGTGGGCACAAAGAAAATCCGCCATTTCAAAGGCTTGTCCCTGGGTCACCCCCTCTGAAGGGGACAGGCGGATCTTCTTGAGCATCCTGGGGTTGCCCTTGGCATCGGCTTCCACATCCACTCCCCCCAACGGGCTTCCCAGGAGAACGGGGACGGCATTGGTGTAGTCCACCGTGACGGCAAGGAAAAACTCTTTGCAGGTCTTGACCTTTTCTTCCACCAGGACCCCCCGAATGATTTCCCCGCCATGGGTCCTTCCCATGATCTCGGAAAAACATTGGGCTGCCTCCTGCGGGGTGTCAGCAAAACGTATCAAACCCGCCTTGCCCCGGGCCTTGGTGGTGGTCTGTGGCTTGATAACCACCGGCGCGTTCAATATTCTTGCAGCCTCAAACACTCCCTGCTGGCTCTCGGCGTACCTGGATCTTGGAACTGAGATATTGTGCTTGGAGAAAATCTCCTTGGCCTCGTATTCAAAAAGCCGCATCTGGCCTCCTATATTCCACTAAGCGGAATATTCATCTGATATACGGAATAACTTTACTCTTACATCTGCACCTGTGTGCTGTCAAGAAAAAAAAATCATAAGCATCTTTCTGAGAAAGACTATAGAGATACTATTCATTTTGTAGTGCGGCCAGGAAAATTTTTTCTGTGCCATATTTTTACTTGACACCCATCACCTTTTTTTCTATAAGGGCCTCACAAATAGCGTAATCGCCTGTATAGATGATTTGCTCCCCGGGAGGCCCCACGCCCAAGTTCCCCGGCCCCTGGGTCAAACAGAAAAGCCACTGTAGAGGTGTTGTCCGTTGGAGAGAAAAACCTGCCTCCACGTGCAAGGTCTCAGCCTCAGCTTCGGGGGCGTAAGCGCCCTCCAGCATGTTGATCTGGAAGTGGAAGAAGGCGAGCTCCTTGCCCTCATCGGGCCCAATGGGGCTGGCAAGACTTGTCTTCTCAACTGCATCAATGGCTTCTACAGGCCGGACTCGGGCCGGATCCTTTATAAGGGCAGGGACATTACCTCTTTGCCCCTTCACAAGCGGGCGGGCATAGGGATTGGTAGAGTTTTCCAAGGAATACAGCTCTATAGCGGGCTTTCCACTTTGGACAACCTGATGGCCGGGCGACAGAGGTTCTTCCGGTACAACATTCTTTCCGCCCTGTGGTTCCTGGGCAGGGCCAAGCGAGAGGAAATCCAGCAGAGAAAGGTGGTCGAAAAGATCATCGACTTCCTGGAAATAGAGTATGTAAGGAAGAAGATGGTGGGAGAACTCCCTTACGGTTTGAGAAAGAGAATCGACTTGGGCAGGGCTTTGGCCATGGAGCCGGAGTTGCTTCTTCTGGATGAACCCATGGCTGGAATGAACCTGGAGGAGAAGGAGGACATGGCCAGGTTCATCCTGGACGTGCACGAGGAGCGAGGAATATCAATGGTGCTGGTTGAGCATGACATGGGTGTTGTCATGGACATCGCTCAGCGTGTGGTGGTCTTGGATTTCGGCCGCAAGATTGCCGACGGGACTCCCCGGGAGGTAAGCAAGAATCCCGGTGTGATAGCAGCCTACCTGGGTCAGGAAGCCCAAAGGACAGTGGGCTGAGATGGATAAAGTCCAAAAGGCAGTTCAGGAACTTGACACCCTACCCAAGCTCCTCTTGGCCAACTACAGGGCGCATCCTTCACTTGTGGCCATGCGGAAAAAGGATCTGGGGGTGTGGAATCCCCTTACCTGGGAAGAATGCTATCTATGGGTCAAGCATTTCGCATTGGGCTTGAGTGTGCTTGGCTTCAAGAAGGGGGACCGACTCAGTATAGTGGGGGACAACGACCCCCAATGGTACTGGGCTGAATTGGCAGCCCAGGCCGTGGGTGGGGCTGCTGTTGGTTTGTATATAGACGTGATCCCCTCAGAGGTTCAGTACATAGTTGATCACTCTGACAGCACCTTTGCCGTAGCCAAGGACCAGGAACAATGTGACAAGTTCTTGGAGGTGACGGACAAGATTCCCAAACTCCAGAAGATCATCTACTGGGATCCTAAGGGAATGAGGTCATACCGCAGTATTCCCCGGATCATTTCCTTCGAGGAAGTGGCAGAGTTGGGCATACAGCACGAAAGAGAGAATCCGGGCCTGTTTGAACAGATGATCAGCGCTGGAAAGGGGAAGGACACGGCCGTGCTATGTTACACCTCTGGCACCACAGGGCTTCCCAAAGGCGCTTTGATTAGTCATGACTTCCTCATAAAGGGAGCCAGGAAATTTGCCCAGGTGAAACCTTGGCAAGCCACCGACGAGTATCTTTCCTTCGTGCCTATGGCTTGGATAGCAGAGCAGCTTTTCATGGTAGGATGGCTCCTTTGGAAGACGAAGGTAAATTACCCCGAATCTACTGAAACCGTCCAGGAAAACATCCGTGAAATAGGCCCTCACTTTCTTCTCCTGGGGCCAAGGCAGTGGCAGGGACTGGTTTCCATGGTCCAGATGAAGATGAATGATGCAGGATCCCTGAGGCGTTGGATCTACAAGGCCAGCATGGGGATTGGTTATCGGGTTTCCCAGTACAGATTCGAGAGGCGGGAGTCCCCCCCTTTGTTGTGGAGAGGGCTGCACAGGCTGGCAGAGTGGGCCTGCCTAGTTCATATCAGAGATCAGTTGGGGTTGCGAAGGGCTCGAACAGGCCTCACTGGTGGCTCTTCCCTGGGTCCTGACGTTTTCAGGTGGTTTCAGGCCATAGGAGTCAACATAAGTGAGGCTTACGGCCTTACGGAGGTGAATCCTGTGGCAATGCATCGGGACTGGGCCAAGGCCGGAACCGTGGGGCCGCCTGTTCCCGGGGTGGAGGTAAGAATTTCCTCGGAAGGTGAGGTCTGGGTAAGAAGTGACGTAATATTTGACGGGTATCACAAGCAGCCAGAGGAAACAGCAAAAATCTTGGAGGATGGCTGGATCAAGACCGGGGATGCGGGTCTTTTCGATGAGAACGGACATCTTGTGATCCTGGACCGCCTGAAAGACATGCTAACCTTGAGGGGAGGTGAGAGATACTCTCCCACCTACATCGAAAACCGCCTCAAATTCAGCCCTTACATCAAGGATGCCATGGTGGTGGGGGGGGAAGACAGGGATTTCCTCTTTGCCATCATAAACATAGATTTCGACAATGTGGGTCGCTGGGCTGAAAAAAAAGGGATTTCATACACAACTTTCGTGGATCTTTCCCAGAAGAAGGAAGTCTACGAACTCATCCAGGAGGACGTGGAGCGTGTGAATAGGAACTTGCCCCCCAAGGCAAGGGTGAAGAAGTTCTCCTTGCTCCACAAAGAATTCGACCCCGACGAGGGTGAACTCACCAAGACCAGGAAACTTAGAAGGGCCTTTTTGGAGACCAGATACTGGGCCATGATCAAAGCCGCCTATACCGGCCAGGAAAACCTGGCCACCGAGGCGGAGGTGAAATACAGAGACGGCAGGACGGCGATCGTCAGGACTGAGATAAGGATTTGGGGAGCTGAATAATGGATCTCTTCCTGCAGCTGGTCGTGAGTGGGATCATGACAGGCGCAGTCTATGCCTTGATGTCACTGGGAATAGTGATCATTTACAAAGCCTCAAGTGTTTTCAACTTTGCCCATGGGAGCATAGTGGCTTTCACCGCCTACCTTGTCTGGTCCTGTCTAGTACAACTTGAACTCGCAGCCGCAGTGGTGATTTGCCTCTCGCTGGGGCTCATCTTTATCATGGCGTTTTCTATCCAGCGATTCATACTGCAGCCCTTGACAGGACAGCCCATGCTGGCAGCCATTGTTGCCACCCTCGCTTTGGCCGAAGTAATCAACGGTTTGATAACCCTAATTTGGCCGGGGCCTGCCAGGGTTTACCCCAAGGTCATCCCATCCGGGGTTATCCAGCTCGGCTCCGTGGTGTTCACTTGGGAAGCCGGCCTCAACTTCGCCATATGCGCTGCAGCCTTCGGCGGATTCATGTTTTTCTTCCAGAAGACAAAGATGGGACTCACCATGCGGGGAACTGCAGAAGATCACCAGTTGGCCAGAAGCGAGGGAGTACCTGTAAAGCGCATATTCGTGGTGGCCTGGTTTATCGCCATCCTCATGGCTGGCATAGGGGGAGTTCTCATGGCCAAGATGCACGGGGTTAACCAGGAGCCTCTCATTGCCCTGGGTATGAAGTCCCTTTCGGTTGTGATCCTGGGGGGCATGGAATCAATCCTGGGGGCAGTGGTAGGAGGGCTTGCCATAGGCGTGCTTGAGGCCTTGGGGGCAGGATACCTGGATCCCTTAGTGGGAGGGGGCATAGAAGAGGTTTTCCCGTTCGTGATACTGCTTGTGACACTTCTGGTTAAGCCCTACGGGCTGTTCGGCTACGAGCGCATAGAAAGGGTTTGAAGTTGTTCAAGAAACCATGCGGAACCTTTGATGAGACCTACGCCCAGGACATGGCGCCCATTAGGACGCTCTACAGGAAATTTCTCCTGACCTGCCTCTTCCTGTGCCTTGCCCTTGTGGTTCCTCTTCTTGCCAACAACTACTTCTTGAGCATCATGAACATAATAGGCATAACGGTCATAGCCATGATGGGCTTGAACATCCTGACCGGCTACTGCGGCCTAATAAGCGTAGGACATGCAGCTTTCATAGCGGTAGGCGCGTATACCAGCGCAGCATTATCCCACCACTTGGGCTTCCCGTTCTGGGCTACGCTGCCGGGGTCGCTCCTGGCAACGGGTAGTCTTGGCCTGATTGTCGGGCTTCCATCACTTCGCATAAAAGGATTCTACGTGGCCGTTTCAACTTTGGCGGCCCACTATATAGTGATATGGCTTCTTCTGCACGGCGGCGAGGTGACCAAGGGGGTCTGGGGGCTTCCCTGCGAAAGCCCCGTGATCCTGGGGCATTCTCTTAACACCGAGAGGGGCATGTATTTCCTCATCATGGGCTTTGCCACGGCGAGCACCATCCTGGCATTCAACTTGGTGCGAACCAGGTTCGGGAGGGCCATGGTGGCTGTTAGGGACAACGATATAGCAGCCGAGTTCATGGGGTTGGACGTCTTCAGGGTGAAGCTCCTGGCCTTTGTGATCAGCTCCATGTACGCAGGGCTGGCCGGATGGCTTCAAGCCCACTACTTGGGGATGATCACGATAGAACAATTCCCCCTCATGGATTCCATTTGGTACTTGGGCATGCTCATAGTGGGCGGAATGGGTAGCATAACAGGGGCCATATTTGGGGCCTTCGCTTTCAGGCTCTTGGCCCAGGCCGTCATATCCCTTTCCCCCCTTGTGGGCCAACTAGTACCAGCCCTCTCCGGTTCCAGTGTGGCAGGTATAACCCAGGTGCTTTTCGGCCTGGTGATCTTGTTTTTCCTGGTGGTAGAGCCGAGGGGGCTTAACCATCGCTGGCAGGTGGTACTGGCCTCCTTCAGGCTGTGGCCTTTCCCTTACTAAGGCAGCAAGAAACCAACCAAAGGAGGACTGGAAATGGAAAACATTGGCAGCAGGAGACATTTCTTTGTTCTTGGGGCCGCATGTCTAGCCTTTTGCTTCATGGCGCCTCTTGTCCAGGCCCAAACCAAACAAGTCGTTGCCATAGGGCATCTTCCACACTTCACAGGGGCTTATGCCGCAACCCAGGCCGCCTTTGCTCCAGCTCAGGAGGATGCCATAGAGTGGGCAAACAGGACAAACTACGTACCCGGTATAGAGCTGAAACTGGTTTGGGCCGATGGAGGTACCGATACAGCCAAGTCTTTGGCAGCCTTCAAGAAAATGATCTCGGAGTCGCCCAAGCCAGTAGCCATAATAGGGGAGTCCACGGCCACAGGCACAGCCCTTGTGAAGATGCATGCCCAGGAGAAGGTTCCAGACGTGGAAGGCGGTATGAGTCTTGCCATGATCCAGCCTCCCTCATGGACCTTCTGCCAGCCCCCTCCATACCAGAGCCAATTCGGGGCATGGGTGGACTACTTCTTAAAACATGTCTGGAAGAAAAAGGAGCCCCCCAAGTTTGCCTGGCTCACCTGGGACAACCCCTTCGGCAAAGCTCCCATGACCCCAGAGGCTGAGGCGTATCTAAAATCAAAAGGCATAAAGGTGGTGGCAACTGAGTTTATTCCCGCCGTGCCCTCGGACACCACGGCCCACATACTTCGCCTGAAGGCCGCAGGGGCAGATTTTACCTATGGAGGAATGTATCCCTCGGCCCTGGCGGTGGTTTTAAGGGACATGGACAAGCTTGGCATGACCGGCAAGATCACAATTGGCATGAGCTACGCCTGCAACCTTGGGGAACTGACCAAGTACGTGGGGCCCCTTGCCAATGGGGTGCACATAACCGGGATAAACACCCTGGTGGAGGAATGGGACAAGAAATGCCCTATGGTGTCCCAGATGTACAAAGAGAAAAAAAGAGACGTGGACAAGTGGGGATACGGTAACTGCTGGTCCAAATTCGCCATTGCAATTGAGGCAGTGAAGATTGCGGCAAAAAAGGTGGGTGGAGCCAAGGTGGACGGCCAGGCGGTCTATGACGCACTGGTTAGCATGAAGAACTTCGACGCCTGGGGCACCAGCCCGCCCATCTCTTTCTCAGACACCCGAAGGGTTGGTATGGACTCGGTGGAGATTCAGACCGTGGAGAGCCAGAAGGTGATCTCCAAAGGGTTCTTCCCAGTGCCGGACCTGCTCCCAGGTGGCAAGGACGTACCCAAGTGATGCTTTCCCTGAAGAATATCGAGGTAATTTACAACAAGGTCATCCTGGTGCTAAGAGGGGTCTCTCTGGAAGTGCCTGAAGGAAGCATAGTAGCTCTCCTGGGGGCCAACGGAGCCGGTAAGAGCACCACTCTCAAGGCCGTCTCGGGTCTGCTGGGTGAGGAGCTGGGGGAGATCTCAAGAGGAGCGGTTCTTTTCGGGGGTGAGAGGATAAATGGCAAGTCCCCGGAGGAGATAGCCAGACTGGGGATTAGGCAGGTCATAGAAGGAAGGCGCCTTTATGCACATCTTACAACGGAGGAGAATCTGCGCATGGGCGCCTTCCTAAACCGCAACCGCCTGGATGGGAAGAAAAGGCTGGAGGAGATCTACTCCTACTTTCCAAGGCTAAAGGCTCTCAGAGGGAAGGTGAGCGGCTATCTCTCCGGGGGAGAGCAGCAGATGTTGGTGATAGGCAGGAGCCTCATGGCCCGTCCGAGGCTGCTTCTTCTTGACGAGCCATCCCTGGGCTTGGCCCCCCTGGTGGTGGAGGAAATATTCAGGATAATCAGGGGAATCAACTCCATGGAAAGGGTGGGAGTTCTGTTGGTGGAGCAGAACGCCAGGGCAGCTCTGGAACTGGCCCAGTACGCCTTCGTGATGGAAGGTGGGAGGGTGGTTCTGGATGGACCAGCCGAGAAAGTAAAGCAAAATGAAGATGTGAGGGAGTTTTACCTGGGTCTGACCGGCCTGGGTGAGAAAAAAAGCTACAGGGAGGTCAAACATTACAAGAGGAGAAAGAGGTGGCTTGGGTGAAGCAGATTCGAGATACTTCCCTGGGGAGGGCCTAAGCCCATGAGAATGGGGGAGGAGCTAAAGGAGCTGGCGGCAAGGCGTGAAGAGGCCCTTCGAATGGGTGGGCCAGAGAAGGTAGCCCGCCAGCATGCTCAAGGGAAGCTTACGGCCCGGGAGCGCATAGCTCTCCTAATGGATCCAGGCAGCTTCCAGGAATACGGTCTTCTGGCCACCCACCAGAGCAACAGGCCCCAGATGCAAAGTAAGAAGACCCCTGCCGACGGAGTCATAACGGGCTTCGGCCGCATAGACGGAAGACCCGTAGGGGTGGTGGCCGAGGACTTCACTGTGCTCGGCGGCTCGGAGGGTATGACCCACTTCCTGAAGAAGGTAAGGATGGTTGAGCTGGCAACCCAAGAAAGGGTACCCCTTGTGTGGCTTTTGGACGGCTCCGGGGCCAGGGCCGAGGAGTTCATAGGAGAGGGGCTTCCGGCGGTTTTCCATCATCTAAAAGTGGCCAGGATGTCCGGAATCGCCCCTCAGGTGGGGGTGGTGATGGGGCCTTGCGCCGGGGACTCAGCCCTGGTGGGAAGCCTCCTGGAATTCATAGTAATGGTGGAAGGCACGGGAATGATGGCCGCAGGTGGGCCTCCTGTTGTCCTGACGGCCACAGGGGAGGTGGTGGAAAAAGAGCAGCTGGGTGGTGTCGGAGTCCATTGCGTCATTTCGGGGGTTGCGGACAATCCGGCGCGGGACGAACCAGAGGCCCTTGAGATGGTGAAGAGATACCTCTCCTACCTGCCTTCCAACGCATGGGCGTACCCTCCCTCCAAGGTCTCAGAGGATGACCCGGAAAGGGCAGATGAGGAGCTGCTGGAAATACTCCCTGCCAATCCAAAACGTCCCTACGACATGAAGAGAATTATCAGGAGCATTGTGGACCTGGGAAGCTTTTTCGAGGTGAAGCCCCTTTTTGCCCCAATGATGATCACGGGCTTCGCACGGCTGAACGGTCACCCCGTGGGCGTAGTAGCAAACCAGCCCATGGTCTACGCCGGAGCCATCACAGCTAAAGCCGCCCAGAAAGAACGCCATTTCATAGACCTCTGTGCGGCCTACCATGTGCCTCTGGTTTTCCTGGTGGACGTCCCTGGAGTAATGACTGGCCCCCAGTCCGAGCGGGAGGGAGCCCTGAGATTCGGGCTTGCAGTGGCCTATTCTTTGGCCTGGGCAGAGGTGCCCAAGTTCACCGTGGTGATTCGCAAGGCTTTCGGTTTCGGGGGATGCGCCATGTGTGGTTACGGAGCCAAGCAGACCCTCACTTTGGCCTGGCCCACGGCGGACTTTGGTTCAATCCCGGCCGACAGCGGAGTCCTAGCTGCCCACGGGAAAGAGCTTTCAGGATCTGCCGATCAAGAGGCCCTTAGGAAAAAGCTGGAGGACACCTACAAGAATTACTGTGGAGCCTATCCGGCGGCAGCAAGCTTTAACGTGGACGATGTGATAGACCCAAGGGAGACGAGGCCAAGGCTTATAAGGGCCTTGGAGCTTGCGCTCTCACGCCGCTCAGCCCTCCCTACGCCTGTCATGAGGCACGGGGTCATGCCTTGATCTAGGGATCTCACTTCATGTTCTTGCGGCCTTGGCTTTTCCCGCTCCCCTTAGTTCAGAGCCGGGAACGGACGACAAGAAGCAAATTCCTTAGTCCTGAATGTCTTGGGAAAAGGCCTTTACTCGTTCTTGAGGAACTCTTCCGGTGTGGGAACCTTCTCACGCTTGCTGCACAGGTCTTGAAGATCAAGAGAGGCAAGGAGATTGCAACACCCAGAGGTCCCTTCCCCGAGGCCGCCATACCAAAAATAGAAGGGGCTGAGACCCTTTATCAGCCCCTCCTTTGACTCTCTCAGACCAGAATTGTCATTTGTCAAACATTTTTTGGATATCCGAGGGCTTGCTTGTGGTTTGCAGGGCCAGCATCAAGAGTATTCTGGCCTTCTGGGGGGGCAGATTATCGGCAAAAACAGCTCCTGCCTCGGCAAGTGTCTTCCCCCCTCCTTCGAATCCGTAAATCGGGAGCACCCTTCCATTGGGGACACGGGTGGAGATGACAACAGGTACCCCCTTACCTATGACCTCCTTGATGGCCTGATACATGGGCACATTGACATTCCCCCAACCCAAGGCCTGGATCACTATACCCTTGGCACCTTTTTCCACTGCTGTCTTGAGCAGCTCGCCGTCAGCCCCGGCGTACATAGGGATGATGTCAACCTTTGGAAGCTTCTCCGCAACCAGGGGCACGTGCTGCCTTCTTATAGGGGCACGGTAGAAAACCACCCGGTCGTTGTCGGCAGTTCCAAGAAACCCGAAATCCCCCGACTTGAATGTCTCCACGTCGGATGTGTGGGTCTTGGTCACCTCCCTGGCGGCATTTATCTGATTGTTAAGGGCTATCATTGCCCCTTTGCCCTTTGCATCGGGGCTAACGCAGATCCGAGCGGCATTGAGCAAATTGCGAGGCCCGTCAAAATCCCTCTCCGAGGCGTTGCGCTGGGCCCCGATGAGCACAATGGGCTTATGGCTGTCCACTGTGAGATCTAAGAAATAAGCGGTTTCTTCCAGGGTGTCGGTTCCGTGGCTTACTATTACCCCTGCCACCTCGGCTCTGGCAAGTGCCTCTTTTGCAGCCTTGAGGACCTGGACCCACTTGTCTGGATCCATGTAGTCAGAGGGGACGTTAAACAAGTTCTGGACCTCCATCTTTGCAATCTTGCCGATCTCCGGGACTGTGGCCAGCAGGTCTTCCCCTGTGATGGCAGGCACCGGGGCTTGCTTCACTGGGTCAATCTTCATGGCAATGGTGCCGCCTGTGGAAATAAGCTTGACCACAGGCAGGTCTGCTTTGACCGAAAGAGGCATGGCTACCAATGCAAAGGCCAAGCTGATGCATGCTGTCTTGGCGTGCCTCATGGCTGCACCTCCCTTTGGTTTGTCCGAGAGACCCCTTGTGATGGGAAAGCCAACCCCTGCCCCCGAGGGGAGCAGACTTACACACTCAATAGACGGATCGCTTGGATCAATTTGATTCCGTAGGATTTAGGACCGAGTCTAGATGGTGATAGGAGAATTGTCAACGCAAATTTGCTTTGTTTCTTGTGCTGCTGCTTTTGCTCTCGGTAGTACTTGAAATGTCCGGTTGGTACAGCAAGTGATGTGTGCGCTTTTGCGCTAAGGCGGTAAGCTTGGGCCCTGAAAAAGGAGGGCTTGGGATGGAGAGCTACGGTTACCCTTGATACCAGCAGGGACAGCTGGGTATCGAGTTGATCCAGGCCAGACTTGCAACCTTGAACCCATTCCACGGCCCTCAGCCTAAGGGAAGCACAGCTCGCGCTCCCGGGCCAAGGCAACGACCCTTTTGGGCGGAACAAAGAGACAGTTGGACCCAATCACCCACCGGGGTTTTGGCGCGCAACCCTTCTCCAGAGGGCCAACTTCTCAGGAGGCACGAACCTGGCCACAAAATCCCTGGCCTCTTCGAGCCACCTCAGCTTCTCCTCGGCCGAGATACCCTTGAAGTCCTTCAATCTCTCAACCGGGATTCGAAAAGCAAAATGCAGACCCTCTTTATGCCTCTGTGTCATCTCCTGACTCCAGGCGCTCAATGTGTTCAAGGGCCTCTATGTCTGCCAGATCCTGGTGCCTGCCCGACACCCTCTTAAGCAGCTTGAGGTGTTCAATTGACACAACAGGTATTATTATGCCTGACGCACGCATGAGCACGGCTTGTGCCTCAAGCTCGGGGAAAGGGATCGACTCCTCCATGAACATGTCTACCTCGCTCAGGGGACGATGGGGATGGACGAAGGTGAAAACCCTCATGTTCTTTTCTTGGACCCACTGCTTGCGCATCTCTTCATCCAAAATTGCCTCGGCTTGTACCGGCAACCGTGGCGTGAACCCCAAAGCGCTCATGCAAGACAGAAATCTAACAAGATTCTCTTCGCTCAGTTCCACAATCAGATCCAGGTCGGCAGTAAACCGTACGACTCCATGCAAAGCCATGGCTACTCCGCCAGCCACAACGTAGCGCACCTGTTCCAGTTCCAGCCTGCGAAATAGATCTTCGTAAAGCACGCTTCCTTCAATTCGTAAGCTGCACAGCAGGCTCACGACCTTTGTTTAGTTCGTTCCAAGAGCCCTACTAATCCCAATCATTCCCCAAATCATCCACGGCTCGACCGAGACTGTCAAGGATGTGCTGGTTGGCCTTTTCCCTGTTCCCTTGAAGGGATTGCCACTTTGGTCACAGGAAAACCTCCCCGACCAAAGGGAGGAGAGATCATTGGAAAGATGCAAGGTCTAGTGTTCTTGGGGGATCAGGGTCCGAGGCAAGGAAGTGGAGATGCGGACACGGACTACAGTTTTGTCGTGCTCCCAGCACCTGTGATATACCACCTACCAGTCCCGCCCCCCCGGGAAGATGAAATCCCATATGCGCTTGCTCTATTTCTCGTCCTCCCCGAGGGGCTGCGCCTTTGTCAATCCATGCCGGTCGGGCCGGGCTCCGGAGGCGGGGCGGTGAGGCCAAAGAGGCCTCGCTTCCCCCAAAGCCCCGAGCAGGGGGGGAGGGCGTCGTCCTCACTTCACCGAGTACAGCGCAGGGGGTTGGGGGCGTGATCCCCAAAGTCACAGCCAATGGGGAATACTCCGGGCTGATTCGCTGGGGTCAACCACTCTTTGATTTGTGACTCTATGGTGGGGCTCGATGGCCTGAAGAGCCTGGTGAGAATGCTAAGTTGGGCAGAAAGCCTTGAGCGCTGGCCCGTGGGACAAAAAAAAAGGACCCCCTGTGGGGGCCCCTTCGCCCGGACTATAGTCTATTGCACGCTTAGGGGTTCGCTATAGCTGTTATTTGGATTCTTCCCTCTCGTAGATGACGTTCAATGGGTCTGCTATGACACCTAGAAAATAGTCCCCGGGGGCCACCCCGGAGCCTATGCTAACCCTCTTGGTCCTGGTGACACTGGCCCCCTGGTCCAGCTTGGGTATCCGCTGCTTGCCCAGGGATGTGTCGGCCAGGTCAATCGTGCCGTCCGAAGACAGGACCAGGGAAACCCTGCTGGCCTTGCCCGTTGTGTAGTCTCCCTGGTTGGTGACCTGGTAAATCACAGTCACCCTATCCCCGGCCTGAACCGGAGCCGGACTCACCGATACCAGGCTCACCACCAAATCAGGCCCCAGGGCGAAATTGGCGGTGCAGCTCTTCTCGGATTTCATCTTCAGCTTTTTGACCGGTTTTTTTCCAGTGCAATCCCCGCTCCAGCCAGCGAAGATGGAGCCGTCCTCAGGGCTTGCCATAAGCACTACCTTGGTGGCCTTGGGAAACCACTCCATGCAGTCCACCCCACAGCTTATGCCCCCCGGCACACTTGTCACAGTGCCAGAGCCAAACCCGGCAAGGGTGACAGTCAGGGTGTAGGTGTCTGGAGGCTGCTGCGCCGCGAATGTTGCCGTGCAGGTCTTGGCTGAATCCATCGTGACCTGTGCGGTCAAAGCCCCGCCAATGCAATCCCCGCTCCAGCCCTCAAACAAACTGCCTGGATCGGCCGCGGCAGTCAGGGTCACGCTTGTACCGGGGGCGTATCCCTCATAACACTCGGTGCCACAAGAAATGCCTACCGGGTCGCTCGCCACACTCCCAGAACCTGAGCCTGCCTTGGAAACGAGCAACTCAAAAGTCCCACCGCGCACCGGCCATGTATAACCAAACCCACTTAGCTTATCTTGATGCATTGCATAGCCGTCCTGTCCTCTGTCCTGCTTCTGACGGAATTGGAGTTTTCCTGGATGTGTGGTAACTAGGTTG
>JBBIOJ010000056.1:0-19210 GCA_037443445.1 Desulfarculaceae bacterium
ACCCCAACGGACTGCCCGGTGAAATCCCGGCCTCTGCCTTCAGGAAAAAGGACGCGGCCGAGGCCATCGAATTGGCCGGCAGGATCCTTGAACTTTCGGCCAGCAAATTGGGCGAGCCCTGATCGGCTATCGGCAGATCGCCGTCCCGTCATACCTTGTCACTCCCCTTGACAACACCGTGTGGCGTGGGCTATGAACAATTGACCTGCAAACGGTGGCACCCTCCAGCCTCTCACAACGTAGCCCCAAGATAGCCCCGGCCTTTCAAAGGGGATTGGAATTCACCCGGAAAATCAGCCCGTATCGTCGTTTCCTCTTTTCAGACGGCCGCCCTGATCGGCAGAGGCTGTCAAGGGGGAAAACAATGCCACGCGGTTCTCGGAACTCCTGGGAAAACCCCCTCAGAATGGTAGGGTCTCCATTTTTCAGGTCGGGCACCGGATCCCTTTGTACTTCGGAGGAAAAACAAGAGGTTTTTTGCCCACCCCCTCCACGCATTTCCAAGGAGCGACCAAATGCAGATTGATGAGTTCAACAGGTTTGTTCTTGGGGCTTTGTTGCATGACATCGGCAAGTTCAAGCAAAGGGCGGACTTCGAGGAGGACAAAGGGAAAAATCATTCTTTGATAGGCTACGAATGGCTGTCCTCGCATTATGGCGAGGGGATTGTAGCTGCTGCCGCCCGAAATCACCACGGTTACGAGGAGGAAACCCGGAAGAGCAACCTGTCCTTGCTCATCTACGAGGCAGACAATCTTGCAGCATCGGAGCGAAGGGAATTCGATGTATCTACAGATCTAGGTAAACATTGGCACCGCGAGGTGCTTTTAGCGTCTGATTTCAGCCGGATCCGTCTCGAGGGGGAGGGGCTTCAAGAAGTTTCCGAGCCTTCTATGAAATATTGGCCTTTGGCCAGGCTGGGAGGGTGGTTACTTCCCCAGGACAGCGACTCTGGCGGCTCCAACAAGACGTATCGCGATCTGTGGGAGGCATTCTGCCAGGATTTCGGGAAACTGAAAAATGCAGGCCGCCACCTGGACGTTGAGGTGATGATTCATTTGCTTGAGAAATACACATCCTTCATACCATCCATAACCCTTCACATCACAGGTGCGACAGAGCTGGAGTCCTTCAGAAAGCATCCTGATGTTTCGTTGTTCGACCATGCCAAGGTCACAGCAGCGGCCTCAGGGTGTCTTTACAGATTTTATTCCTCCCTTCACAAAGACAGATGGAACCGGGAGATCTTGAGGGATGAGATCACAGGCGGCTGGGATAAAGACGAGGAAAAACCATTTCTCTTGGTAGGTGGGGATCTGTCTGGTGTGCAGAAATTCATCTACACTATTTCCTCAAGGGGGGCGCTCAAAGCACTCAAAGGGCGCTCTTTTTTCCTGGAGCTGTTTATCGAACACCTCGTGGATTCCTTGATCGAAAGGCTCTCTTTGACCAGGTGTAACGTGCTCTTCACGGGAGGGGGTCATTTCTATTTGCTGGCCCCAAACACTCATGATGCGAAGGGCACAATCCAGGATGTCCGACAGAAGACGAACGATTATTTGTGGGATTCCTTCAACGGCGAGTTGTCCTGTTGCATAGCTTACGTGCCCATGGGGAAAAGGGCGTTCAAAGATGCAACACCCCACTGGGCGGCCCTAGGGCAAGAGCTGGAGGCGATGAAGCGAAGGAAGTGGGAGGAGCGAATCCAGGATGTGTTCGGGCCGCCAGCGATGCCTCACAAGGAATGTCTCACAGCGCGTTGCGAGGTATGCGCCAGGGAGGATATGCCGCTGCGGTCAGTTAAAGAGGTCTTGATGTGCCCCAGCTGCCGCGAGCAGTTCCTCTTCGGAGAAGAGTTGCAGAAAACCTCCAGGGAGGCAAGCCGGGGCGGCAAGGGTTGTATAGGAATAGGGGTTTGGGATGAACTGACAGGAGACGAAGACGGCTTTCTGAGAATTGCGGCAGGGGGCCGCGTGAGGTTCTACAAGCCGTTCCTGATCCACGGAAACTCGCACCGTGCGCTCGGGCCGAGATGGGCTTACCGCCTGAACGACTGGGATGCCGGCGGTTACGTGACAGAGGGTGACCGTCCCCTCATGGGAGGAATGTTCCATGCGGGGGAGTTCGAGGACCTGGAATCCCTTGTCGAAAGGGGTTATGGATGGAACCGGGCTGCGGTGCTCCGCATGGACGTAGACAGGCTCGGGAAAATATTTTCCTCCGGGCTGCCACAAAATGATCGCACCTTCTCGCGAATGGCGTCTCTGTCGCGTCACTTCTCGCTGTTCTTCAAGTACCATCTGAACGGAGTCCTGGACCTCCGCCGGAAGGAGGGTTACGACAGGATTCCTCGGACTCGATTGGTAGGCAACGCGCGCAAACCGGAGCGACTGATGTCCGTTGTCTACTCGGGGGGGGATGACCTGTTCCTCATAGGGCACTGGCTGGACGTGTTCGAGGCCGCCTTTGACGTACACGAGGCTTTCAGCTCCTTGACGGCAAACCCATTCATTACCCTCTCTGCGGGCCTGGCCTTTGCAGCCCCTCACCACCCAGTTTACCGGTTCGCGGAGGACGCGGGCAAGGCAGAGCAGGAGGCGAAAAATGCTGGGCGGAACTCTCTGACCATCCTTGGGCATACCCTCACCTGGGAGCAGGCAAGAGATATGCTCAGTATCGTCAGAGAGGAAATCCTGCCTCTGCTCCAAGAAGGAGAGAATGCGCTGGATGTGCCCAGGGAATCTGTCTCCAGAGGATTCTTCCATAAGTTGTTGGAATTGGTGCGTCCTTTGATTCGAGGTCGATCAGATACCGGCCAGGGGGAACAATTCTGGTTGCTCCCCAAGGCCGCTTACCTCACAGGCCGGGCCGGGCCATCCAAGCAGTTCCTGAGCAAGACAGAGGAGGCTAAGACCGCCTGGGCAGCTCTCAGAGACAGACTTCTTTGTCAGCCTAGGGAGGAGCACCTCAGGAAGATAGAAGGGGCCGTTGTGTGGTCCCTGATGATGATGAGGAAAGGAGAGTAAGTGAGATGACACCTACAGGGCCAAGACAGGTAAGTCAAGGAACTGGATATCGGGGTACGCAGGGGGGCCCTCACGGATCCCGGCACGAAAATGTGGACCAAGCCGGTCAGTGGGGTGCCCAATACGCGACGGAGCTCAAAGACTTGGGAACATTGGGGGCCGAAAAGATTGTCGAAATTGCGGAGCAGGTGGGCAAGAGGCTCAAGGAAATCGACTTGAAAATCAATCAAATCAGAAGGTTCTTGGACGAGGCTCGACAGATAGAGGGAGAGGTCAAGAGAGGCGTTTTCCCAGCCGACAGGGTTGTTCTCCTGCGACCCAAGCTGGCTTACGCCGCAGGACGGGAAAGAAAAGTAAAGGACCTTATGACTGTACTAGATCCCGCACTACGTTCAGCCTCAATCTCTCAGGAGAACTTCGAAAAATTTCTTAGGCTTATTGAGGCGATAGTGGCATATCACAGGTATTATGGAGGCACCAACTAGAGCACAAGGAGGGGCATGAACCATGCAGAATCCTAATCTATACCGCAAACTTGTGGGCAAAGTTCAAATTGATGGGGAACTGGAATGTCTTACCGGATTGCATATTGGGGCCTCTAAAGAGACCATGGAGATAGGCGCCTTGGATTCTCCTGTTGTTCGTGACCCGGTCACTCAGTTTCCATACATACCAGGCTCATCCCTGAAGGGAAAACTTCGCGCTCTTCTCGAGCGGGCCCATCCCGAACTTGTCCCAAACCGGTCTGGGGGGAGTGGGACAAAACGTCACGAGTGCGACGATTGGGAGCAGAAGGAAAGTCAGACCGGGAGAACGCCGGGCGCCCTCTACTGTCCTGTCTGTAGGCTTTTTGGATCCACGGGACCAGGCGAGCGGAATTACCCTGCACGCCTCAAGGTGCGGGATCTGCATCTCCAAAACAAGGAGGAACTCGAGAGGATCGACACCGGATTGTATCTCACCGAGTGGAAGTTCGAGAACGGAATCGACAGAATAACGTCCGCGGCGAACCCTCGCAACATCGAGCGTGTTCCGAGAGGGGCCAAATTCTCTTTCTCTATGGTTTACGATGTGGAAGACCCAACCACCATGAAACAGGACCTGAAGAACTTAAATCTGGCTATTCGTTTGCTGCATGACGATTCCCTCGGCGGCCATGGCTCCCGCGGGTACGGTCAGGTAAAGATGGAATTCAAGACCTTGGAAGCACGTCGCACCGAACATTATCGAGGTGAAGAAGGGCATTTCAAAGAAATCAAACCCCCAGAGTTCAGCGAGACAAATCTAGATGACCTCGTGAGCTTCTTTTCGGGAAATGGGGGAAGGTCCACATGACCACATTTCTTTATCGACTGCATTTCCATGGTCCAGTCCATTTCGGGTTAGCCGGAATAGGCCTCGAGGCCGTGGAAACCAGTTTATCCTCGGATTCCATGACCTCGGCTATAATCAATGCTTTCTCGTTGACGGAAGGCCAAGAAGGGGCAAACGATGTGGCAAGGGCTCTTGGTTCAGAGGAACCGCCTTTTGTTCTGTCTTCCCTGTTCCCTTTTGGCCCTGACCCGGAAAAACCAGACCAATACTTGGAAGCGCTTGTGCGTCCGCTATCACAGCCTCCCTTGAAAGAAACGAACTTGCTCAGACGTTTGGGCAAGAATCTCAAGAGAATTGGTTACCTCCATCCCGCGGATTTTATTGCATGGAGCGGTGATAGTCCCCTTGGGGACAAAGAACTGGAAATACTCTTGTCGCGGTCTCAGACGTTGACAAGTGGGTGGTGGCAGCAAGAAACACGCCCGAGGGTCGCCCTGGACAGGGAAAGCCAGAACAGCAACATCTGGTCCCAGGCGGCCATATGGTTTGCGTTGGAACGCCGAAACCAGGATGGGGCAGTGGTTAAGGCAGGAGCTGGCCTTTATGGATTGGTAAGGTTCAGTGACCAGTCATGGAAGGACAGGCTTGAGGCAGCTTTCCGTGTCTTGGGTGACACTGGTTTGGGTGGGGAAAGAACTTATGGATTGGGGCTTTTCCGTTTTGGAGGATTCGAGACCCCTGGCCCGCTATGGCAGAGTGTCCTCTCGGGGACCCGAACTCGCCGGGTTTTCCTGTCCCTTTACTACCCGGCCGAGGGGGAAAAAGCCGGCCTTGATAAAGTGTTGGAGGCCTGGGACTTTGTGGAAAGGCGGGGATATGTGGTAAGCGGCCGCAATACGACCGGCATAAAGCGAAAGCGCGTGCGAATGCTCGTGGAGGGAAGTGTCTCGAGCCGGCCTTTACGCGGTGCCCTGGTGGATGTGACTCCCGACAACGCCCAAGCATTTGGAATACCCCACAGGGTCTACAGAGGCGGACTGGCATTTCTCGTTCCAGACGGAGAGGGTTCATGAATGAACAAGCCACAATAGAATCGGCACTGAGCAGCGATGCTATGAGGTCCTGGCTTCGAGTGGACTTGCACGTCCTCACCCCGATCCACATAGGGACCCGGGAGGGCCGCCTGGGACCCACCGAGTTCGTTGTAGCAGGCAGCAAGGTTCACCTCATTGACGAGAACCGACTAGGACGTGTTCTCAGGGACCGAAACCTAATTGACGCCTTTATTACAGAGGTTCGAAAGGGGCCCTTCCAAATGGCCTCGTTCCTGAGTAAAACGGCAAGACTCCGCATACCGGAAGACCTACACCTGGTCTGTTCCTTTTCCATACCGGGCGGAGACCCCAACATGCAGGATTTTAGACCATTTACCAGGGATGCCGCAGGGCAGCTATACATTCCCGGGTCATCTTTGAAGGGGGTTTTTCGCACAGCCCTCCTATACAGGTTTCTCAAGAACAGTCAGCAAGTTCTGAACTCAGCCAGTTCAAGAATAAGAGCCGACGATTCTTTCCGGATCAACAAGGCAAGAAAATTCTACTCCCACGATTGGTTACAAGAGAGAAATTTGCAGGGATTGCAACTTCCTGGAGGCAGAGAAGGTCCGAACACGGACATCCTTCGCTGCTTGACGGTGAGGGACGCATACCCTGTCAGTGAAGTCCAAACGCAGGTGATCAAGATCAATTTCATTTCTCGGAGAAATGACGGCGTCCTCTACTGGAGCCAGGATAAGAGACATCTTCCCAGGGACTTGTTCATATGGGTGGAGGCACTGGTCAAAGGCACATTCCGTATGGAGCTCTCTTGGGACGAGCGACTCTATTCCTTCTTTCAACAGCACAACAAGGGGAAACTGCTTGCCGCTTTGGGACTCAACGATCTTCTCAATGCAGTAAAGCAGATGAACGATGACCTGGTCTCCCATGAGAAAAGGTTTTTCAACCCCTCAGGATCCGGGGTGAAGGCAGGCGCCTTTGCAGAAGCCAAGGCTCTAGAGAAATGGTACTCTGCCAGGACGGAGAGTCTTTTCCGTGTCGGATTTGGATCCGGCATGCTCTCTACCACGGTTGGGCTCGCCCTGGATGACGCTTTGCGTCAGAAGATCCGGGATGCCTGTGGCAGCGGACCGCGACCTGGCGACCCTGCCCCAAAATCGAGGAGGGTATGGAAAAGGACTGATACTGATGTCTTACCAATGGGGTGGTTGGCCATCAAGGCAGCGGATCCAGAAAAGAAGCCCATCCCGCCCACCTTCAAGTCCTTCGCTGGGGCACCACTGGGGAAGGAAACCAAGCGGGAATCAGTCTCGCCTCAGGTGGAGGGGCGTAGTTCCCCGGAACCCAGAATCGAGACTCCGAGGCAGCCGGAGGCGCAGCCCACAGAGACATGGGATCAGGCTGAAGTAAGATGGGACCGCGGAAGGAACGAGGTTACGGCGACCTTCCAAGGCAAGAAGGCCATCTGCAGGGAAAATGAACTCGACGAGACCTCCAGGCAGTTATTGGTGGGACAGAAGAAGGGGAAGCCATTCAAAGCGAGAGTCACCGTCCAGGTCCTCGGCGACAACTATCGAAAGATACTGAAGATCCAGAAGGATGAGTAAACCTCGTCCCTGACTCCATGGTGGACAAGCTGCAGAAAGGCAAAGACGAGGAGGGAACCGTACGGGTTGGCCTCATGCGAGCCTGGGAGGTGGTCGCGGCGTTCCCTGGTGACCAACTCGGCGCAATTTTCAAGGCAGAGAGGGGGGCGGTGATGAACTTCCTGGGCGTGCGCAACCAGTCCTTGTTTGCTCACGGGGCAACTCCCATAGGAGAGCGAGACTACAAGGAGCACGCGCCCGTTGCTGAGAAATTCATTCGTTCTGCCATGGGCAAGGCCCTGGCGACGTTGCACAAGAAGCGGGTATCTCCTCTTCCACAGTTCCCGACGGAATGGAATTGACTCCGCGATCCGACCAGCGGGAGGCGAGAAGGGAAATGGCCACTTGCTGGCTGCTCGACGGAGACCACTATTACGTCTCCTGAGATATGCGGGCTATCTTCCGGACGCCGTCAACCAGTGTCGAGGGAAGACGGCTGCCAATCTTGACAAAGGGCCTGGCTACACTAAAGCACTACGTGGCATCGCACGCAACGACAGGGCCTCTTGTATCAATGTCAAGACTGGCGAGTTCGACAGGCGGCCATATCATTCGAGAGTGGACGCATTCGAGAACCCCCCCCAGACGTCGATGACAGGATGATGATAGAGCTCAGACACGAGGCGGGCGTCGGGGACGGGGCGGGGGAACGCCCCTGAATCCCCGACGGCGTACCGCTCAGACCGCGGCCGGCAGACAGGACGGGATTCGGGCCGCCTGGGGCAGGTCTCTAGGACCTCCGTCATCTTTCCGGGCCAGGTGCATGCCACGGAAGATCATATAGGCGCCTTTGCACACTTCGCTGATGAACCAGTAGTTGAACCCGGCACCGATAGGCGCCCCGAGCAGCGGAATGAACTGGCCGAGCTTTCGCTTGGTCAGGTTCTGGCAATATCCCTGGGGAGTCCCTTGGTGCGCTCCTTGAGGATCTGTATCGCAACCCCCGTCTGAGTTCGCTCCGCCAACTTCTTGTAGGTCCATCCTCTGGCCAGGCCCTTGGCAGCCACCCTCATGTCAGCGAGGGCTGCGGCCTTTGCGCCCACCTCAGCGCACGAGCCGGCGCTAAAGACGTTGAGGATGACCGGGAACATCTCAGGGTCCCTCATGTCGAAGCCGTACGAGGAGCCGATCTGCTGGATCGCCCGCAGACTCACTGCGAAAAGGGCCAGGACGTCCGCGGCGATGAGGACAGGCCCACCGAGACCGCATCCGGCCCCCTCCAAGGCCGCTATGAGCTTGTTGGAGTTGAAGAACCGCCTGGCGACACGGTCAAGGCGCTCCAGGTCATAGTTGGACAGGTCCCTGAAATCCTCGACCAGGATGCGCTCATCTCGGGTCTCACGTATGATGTCCTCCTCAGAATAAGTCCAGTGAGCGGCGTCCTTGAGCATCTCCAACGCCCCGAGGATCGCTCTTTCTATGGTTCGCCGCAGAAAGCCGGGAAGCAGCCCTTCGTATGCGCAGCCTATGGGTCGGGCAACTGCCGTAAGGGCCTTGTCCAGAATACCTCCCTTCCTGTTCAGCCACTCCTCGATTTCCCTCATGGCCTGTTGCTCGTATTCGTTGTAATGGGTCATGGTCACCTCCTCGGCGGGCAGGACAAATAAGAGGCCTGGGTGATGCTGCCCCCCGCTACGCCGCTCACCCCGGCCTGGCTGCCGCTGTCCTCAAGAACAGGCAGCCAGAGAACTGCTCTCTTAGCACTGAAAACGCAGATGCGAGATCAGTTTCCGGGAATAGCGAGGGAATCTTTGCAAGTGCGCGTTCAGGCCCGGCAGACGGTCTCAGACTGCCCTGGACGCTTCCGCGCGGGAAAGGTTCAACAGGTATGCGAAAAACGGCTCGTCGATCACCTGCAGCCGGAGTTCACGGACCAACCGGGCCCCGGCATCCAGGCCTCCTTCGTGGCAGGAGAAGCTGTAAACGATCTTGGAAGTGCCTCCGATACCGAGCCGTGGGACCTCATGCTGGATGCCAGGCTGGCGCAGATCCATGAGTTGATAGCCCGTTTTGCTGAACACGACGACCTCCCGGAAATCCAGCGCCTCAAGGAGATCTCGAAGTCTCCCGGGCTCGTCCTCCAAGAAGAACTCACTTGCCCTTGCGAATTCGGTCACGCCGAAAAAGAGATCGCCCTGACGACCGTATTGGTTGTGCGAGATGATGAGGGCCCCTCGCTCCAGATTGAATTGCGTCTTGCGGATTCTGGCTACCATTCGGAATTCCATCCAGAGCGCCTCTGCATCCGGCCGGGTGCTTCCACCGAAGTGCGCCTGGCGCACTGGTACCCCTGTCGGATGCGGGCAATCTCTTCCTCCAGGGTGACTATCAGGAGCTTAAACGCTCTGAACTTGTCGATGGGCATTGGGTCGTCCTTTTCGGGTCCTCACCCGGCCCTGGGAATGATCCTGACTTCCTTTCTCCCTGCTCTACCCACCACATCCCAGAAAGCCAACCTGTTCTCGCTCATGGGACGTCGTCCCTCGGCTCGGAGGGGCGAGGTCAGAGGCGTTGAGAGAGACGAGGTGACGGCCCTTGATTCGCTTCCCCGAGGGCTATCAACTCGCCTGTGACATAAGGGTTCTCCGTTTGCTCCTTGGAAGATCTCCGGTCCACCAGGGCCACTTCCTCCACCGGCACATCCAAATCTTTGGCTCGCTCGCAGATACGCTGGATCACGAACTGCATCACCGTTGTCCCCCCGGTCTGGTTGGCCACTACTTTTTCCGCCACCAAGAGCCCGCGGAGCACCTCTGAGGCCAGATGACCTGCTTCATCGAATCCGCAATAAGGGTCCTTCATGACCAGGACTCGGGCATCCAGGCCCTCCGCCCCGGCCTTCTCCAGAATCTCCTCGACGGTGCCCTCGGCCTTCCGGGATGTGATTACCACCAGTTTGGCCGGCTGCACGCGTTTCAAGGCGGAATACAGTAGCCCCCTGGACAGACCCAGGGGCGAGAGGAGAACCGTCCCTGCGGACACGGGGCGTCTGACATCCCAGAAATCCTCGGATTCCATTCTTTCCTTGATTCGTCCCCAGAGGTTCCCCACGTTTGCCAGGTCCCCCGGGTCTACTACGGCATCCCTGAACCCACAGTGGTGAACGGCATTTCTCCTGTCCGCCACTGCCTGCCACCACCTCCCGATCTCGGCCTGATTCGCGGTCAGGAGTTCCCTGTAATCTCTGTGCATTTCTGACAGCACGTTGAGCCTGCGCTCGGCGGGCTTCCTGGCCTTCCCGTAGTCCAGCCAGTGTTCCTCCAGACCCATTGCCAGAATCACCCTGTTTACCATCCACTCCCTCATCACCCCCAGGGCCAGGCCTACCTGGCCTTGAGCCAGATACCAGTCGACCAGGCGAGCCTCCCTCAGGAGCTCCTCCAGGTCCAGCTTGAGGCACCTTTTCCATTCCCCTTTTGTCTTGGTCGCGGCAATGGCCATGTCCTTGAAGGAGTCCAGGATGCGGGGGGCGAGCTTTTCTCCCGGTATGGCAAACCCGGAAAGTTCCTTCCTCATGCCCTCAGGGTCGATCATGCCTAATTCCCAGGCCGCCTTGCCTGCCTCGAGGGGGAGGCCCTCTGCCAGGGACAAGGAGAGCCCTTCCATGCAGCCTCCCAAATTCTTGAGCTGACGGGGTTTTTCGCTCTGCCCCGTCTTCCTGAAAGCCTGATCCTGGATTCGCCCCAGGAGTTTGCCCATCTCGTCAGCATGGCCGTACTTGTTGAAGATCCTGACCGCGTTGGCCCACTCCACCATTTCCACCAGGGGGGTCAAATTGAAAACCGGCTCTATGCCTTCCGATGGGTCCCTCGCCTCGTAAGCGCCGTAATAAACCCCCCCGAGCTCTACCCCACGGGCCTCCTTGAGGAAAAGAACCGCCCCCAGCATGAGGATAGGGATAGAGCGAAAGCCGTGGGTTATGTCCAGGACCACTCTTTCCCCCCCGGCAAGGCTCTCCGAGATGATCTCGAATATTTCCCAAATTTCCCTCTCTGATCGGCCCTCAGGTATGCAAACAGGCCGGAATTCATGCCCCCGCTTCTTGATTTCCTCGGCTAAAGGCTTAGCATGGGTTTTTTGGGCGGTTGGCGTTAGAAAGGCCACCACCTCCACCTCCCCATTCCACCCCAAAAGATCCAAGAGCGCCAAAGGGGCGTATTTCACTTTTTGGCTTTTTCTGACATCCAGGGTATACTCCATGGGCTCATAACTGCTTGCACCCATGACCGTGAACAAGGTATCCATGCTTCAACCTCCTTGGGCTATCCCGGCAAGCTCGTACCTCCCCAACCCCAAAGCCGTTCCCTTTCCCACCCCCAGGTCCCTTCCCAAGGCAAGGAGTTCCAGGAAAGGCTCCAGGTTCCCCTCCAGAAATATTTCACCCATCAAGCCGCCCAGGGCCACGGTGGACCCTTGCCTCCTGGAGCGGCGATGGCGCTCCACCCACCTAAGCCCCATTGCCCGCCATGAAACCTCCCCTGCCTTTTCAAGTAGTTCCCTTGGTGACAGAATGTCGCCATCCCCATACCAGGTCTGCAGGTTTCTGATCCGCCTTTGCAGTGCCTCCACAAGATCAGGGAAGCTCGGTCTGGTAAGAGGCTTCCCCTCCCTGAAAAATCTACCTGGCCTGAGCCACCTGAGAAGCACACCCCCTGTAAGCTCTGGCAGGCAGGGTGCCCTGGCTTGCACCTCCTTTTCGAGGGCCTCTTTTCTTCCGTCGTAGAAACACTCCCAACCCCCGTGGGCCCACTGCTCCCCCTCCAAGACCACAAAAGGGTGGAGCTTGCTTTTCCCCATGCGGGTCAGGGCGAAGATCCAGTATGGGAGCCTGTCCACCCAGGGTTGGAGGAGGCTCAGCTCCAACTGGAAGCGTCCTTCGTGGTCTGAAGACTCCGGGAACATGAGGGAGAAGGGCATGGGAGGCTCTGTGCGCTTGTCGTTGGACCCCTCGCAAACCAAAGCCGGTCTGAAAAGACCCACGTAAGTGCAGCGGCTTCGCACGATGCACTGCCCGCAATCCTGTCTTGGGAGAACGCAAGCCACCTTGCACAGGGCTGACTCCAGGTCATCCCTCCAGTGGAGGGGGGAGTGGATCCTTCTTGCATTATCCAGCCATTGGCACGAGAAGCGCAGCCTGGCGTACCTCAACATGTTGGCTCTTCCTCAACCAGTATCTTTCCGCAGCCCAAGACCGTGTTCTTGCCCAGGTGGGTCCACTGGCCGACCCTCAACAGAGCTCCTGCCGCGTCATTGTGGGCCTCCACGAGTATGGTACCCACCCAGCCCCCGATGTTCACCCTTTCCCCTTGGGTGAAAGAGGGCCTTTCCAACACAACCCAACGCAGCTCCTCCTTCCCCGTCAGCAGAAATGGGGCTTCCTCCCACGAGGGCTTCTCCTCACCAGGCTCCCTTTCCCCGTAGAAATGGACAAGCCCCGCTATTCTCCTCTCCAGGGCCGCGGTCAAGGCCCGCCCATCCGGTTTGCCCAACACTTTTCCGTCTTCTTTGAGCTTGCAGGGGGTCGCAAGTCGAATGGCTTTCAAAGCCCCCTTTGCCTTGGCAAGCTTGTGGGCTGTCAATTTCTCAACGCCTGCCGTTTTCATCCATGCCCATTCCGAGGGCTCCTTAGGCTTCTGGGGGATCCTGGGTAACTCGAGTTGGAACCTGGCCCTTTTCACCCCCAGCAACCCCCTCTCTCCTCCGCGCCATATTGCTGCCATTACAAAGGGAAGCCACTTCACCCCTGATCCAAAAAAGCTCAGGGAAAACTCCAAGAAGTCCCCTTTGGAAAAACGGGTTCGGCGGTCTGGCTTCGGGTCTATGAGAAAAGGCGAAGGTGTGCTCTTTCCGCCTCTTGCCAAGTGAGGCTTGAAGAAGTTTGCGTAAGGGCACTGGGAGGCCTTGGTGCACTTTTGGCATTCCTCCCTTTTGTGCGGGCACCAGGCCTGAAGCATGCTCTTCCCCAGCAGGCCCCTTAAGGTGGAACCCTTGAAGGGCGGAAGCAAAGCCTCATCCAAGAGGCGCAGTCTCAGCCTCAATTTCGTGATTTCCAAAGAGCCGTAAGGAAATCCCCCAGGCTTTTCTTCAACTACCTTGGATTCCATTTTTCTTCCTCCGATTCGGCTCTGGTCAAAGCCGGGTGGCTTTCCCTTTTTTTGTGCCTCCAATAAAGTAAACGTTTCTGCCTCCTTGTATTCCGGAAAATGCTAGATTTTTTGACCAAGAGGCAGGCTCCCGGCGGTGTGGCGCTGGGGAAGCCTTGCAAATCTCCGGGTCCTTACAGCGGATAAGGGCTTCTGCGCCTGCAATCTGATCTGCCCTTGGTGCCTCGGGCACAGGCACCTCAAGACCGAGGACTCTGCCAGTCCTGTGGCACAGGCCTGATGGTCGCCTTTGGGCATGGCCTTGCCTGGAATTCAGGCGGAGGGCATTCGGTTGCCCCCAAGGGCTCCTTTTCTCCGCTTATAAAAAACCAACCGGAACAGGCTGTCAACTTCCGGATGCGTTTCACCCGTCTGTTCCAGGGAATCCGGGATCATTGCCGCAAACATGGGAGCTTTCTTTGGGGGTCGGCTCGGGTTCTTGGATAGGGGCCTATCAAAAGCGGGCAAAGGACTGACCGGGCCGTTTTGTCCACTCCTAGAGGTTGAGGCCCCCAACCCGGATTGCTCTAACAGTGGAAGCTGGCAGTGCTTCTTGATTTGCGCCGCTTGCCGCTTTCCAACAAACAAAAACGGCCGGGAAGGTCACTCTCCCTCCGGAAATTCCCCTTTTTTCTTCGTTTCAACTTTTTGTCCGGGTCAGAAAGACGGCAGGGACATACCCCAGCCGGAAACAAAACATATCAAGGAGTCCCTTCTCATGGCAGAGCCGGCCAGACCTCAGCTAAAGGTAGTGACGCCCGAGGAAATTTGCCAGGATCCTTTGACTCCCGGGGAGGTGCTTCACAGAATCCAACTCATGAAGGCCAGATGCGCCTGGGATGAGATCGTCCGCGCCTTTCATCCCCTTCAGGAAAGGATGCCTGGTCTTCCTGACTGCCCCGAGAGGATTCTGATTCTGAAGGAGACGGCCTTTGCGCTGTCTCAGTCCAAGCGGTTTTCCGAGGCCATTGAGATTCTTCTCCATTGCCACGAGTTGGAGCCCCGGAGCTACCAGGTGGCAGCCTCCCTTGCCTTCAACTACTACGATGCCCTCATGTGTGACAGGAGCAGGGAGATCCGCCTCGGTCAAGACAAAGCCCGTTACATTGAGGAGGCGGACCGCTGGCTCAGCCTGGCCGAGAACCTGTATCCCGCAACAGTGGTTGACTATTACCGCCACGGCATGCTCTACCACCTGGTATTGGAGAAGAAGGACAGCAAGGCCTGCCCCCTTTTTGAAAAGGCCGTAGCCAACTGGGAGAGCCTCTCCCCCCAGGAAAAGGAACGCCGCCACAAAGACCAGAAGAATTACGTAAAGTCCCTTTACCACCTGGCCAAGGCCAGGATGAAGTTGGGTCGTTATGCGGAAGCCGAAGAGGCCGCCCGCCAGTGCATCGAGAAGGACCGCGACACGGATTATGAGGAACCGGTACACAAGTTTTATCTCCTGGGCAGGATCCTCCTTGAGGCGGGTCGGGAGGAAGAGGCCTTGGCGCATTTGAAAACCGCGGCACACATGAGGACTCAGAGGCCAAAGGACTATGTGTATTACACCATGGCTGTATGCCTGGTGCGCTTGGAGCGCTGGGAGGAAGCCTTGCAATGGCTGGAAAGGATTCCTCCCCGCTTCCTCAAGCCTCACATGAAACGCCTTGCCGGCTGGATTCACTACAGGCTCGGCCACTCGGAAAAGGCCGGGGTTTTGCTGGATCAGGCCCTCGCGGAGGACAGAAAGGGCCGGCACCTGACCCTTGTCCTGATGGGCAGGATTTTCCACGACTTGGAGAACTGGGAACAGGCACTCAAGTGCTTTAGAGAGGCAAACGAGTTTAAACGCAGGGAATACCTGAGCGACCACGAGGAGGCTCTTATGGGGCAGGGGATTTCCCTGATGAAAATGGGAGACAAGGACTTGGCCGTGGAGCTGTTCCGCAAGGTACTGATCAACAACGAGAAGAACCAGGAGGCGGCCGCGGCGCTCAAAGAACTGACTGGGGTTGCCGGGCTGAACCTGGGCCCCGAGCTGACCGAAATCCCTTTCTGACCCGGGGAAGCACAAGTGGAGCAGTCAAGAGGCAAAGTTCCGGAGCCCACCCACCTTTTCTTGAAAAAGGCGGAGAAGTGTTTCCTGGAAGGAAACGAGCAGGCGGCCCGCTATTTCCTGGACCAGGTGCGCTCCCTTGGGCCCATGTCTGCCGAAAGGTGGGAGGCCTGCGCCAAGCTCAATGAACTGATGGGCAGGCTCCAAGAGGCACTGGAGGATTACGCCCGCGCACTCCAAGAGGCACCTGCCAGGGGGGATCTTCGGCTCCGCAGGGCAAGGATCCTCTTGGAGTTGGGAAGAAGGGACCACGCCAAAGGCGAGCTGCGAAGGGCCCTGGCTGCTGGGTTGAGGGTCGAGGAGGTCCGCAATGAACTGGGCCCGCTTCTCAAACCACTGGAACCTGCCCCGGAGCCTGATCCCAAACAGATAGACCGTGCCTTTTACAGAAGCCGGGGGCTAAAAAGAGCCATCGAGAGGTTCCTGAGCCTTTTCAGGGGAAGACCGGGGGCATATGCCAGGCAATGGTTTGACAGGAAAGAGGGTAAATCGGGCTATTTCCCGGTCCTTCAGCCCCTCACCCCCGAGGTGGTGGAGGCGCACCTGGAGGGTAGGCTCACACTAGGAGTCTATCTTTTGGATTCCCAGGCCAGGGTTTACTTTGGGGCGCTTGACCTGGATGTGGGAAGGGAGGCCATTGAGCGGATAAAGGAAAACCCTGCCACAGCCGCCGAGGTTGCCGCTTCCCTCAGAAAGCTGATGAAGGCTATTGCCGACGCCTCGGCCGCCTGGGAACTCCCGGTGGTATTCGAAAGGAGTGGGTACAAGGGAGTGCACGCCTGGTACTTCTTTGAGGACCCGGTTCCGGCCTGGGCCGCCAAGGCGGTCCTCTCAGGATTGGTGGAGGCGGTTGCGCCGCCACCCCCGGAGGTGCACATCGAGGTGTTTCCCAAGCAGGTTGATCTAACCAAGAAAGGCTACGGAAACCTCATAAAGCTCCCTTTGGGGGTGCACAGGGCCACAGGCAAGAGAAGCGTGTTTCTGGACTCGAGGGGGTTCCCCGTTGTGGACAGCATCCGATACCTGATGGAGATCCCAACCATTCCGGCGGGAAAAATTTTGGCTCTGGCAGAGCAGTTTGGCCGAGCGCGGCAGGCCGAGGTGGTGCCCCTCCCCAAAAGGGGGAAAAAGGTCTCCAGGCCCCTTGAGGAAAGACCGGCCGTTAACACCCCTTTGCGACCCGACCAAAGCGCCAAAGAGGCTTATGCGAGAGTACTGGAGAACTGCTGCCTGATCCGCTACCTGGTCAGGAAAGCAAGGGAGTTCAGGCACCTCAGTTTCGATGAGCGAAAGGTGGTCCTGGGCGTCCTGGGGCATCTCCCTGGGGGGGCGGGTCTGGTGCATCATGTTATTTCAAGGTGTGCGGATTACGATCCCCAGATAACCGATCATTTCATATCCCGTATGCCGCGTGCACCCCTTGGCTGCAAAAGCATCCGCCGAAAGCTTTTTTACCTTGACCAAAGCGGCTGCGGCTGCCGCCTGGAGACTCACGGGAAGGATTATCCGACCCCCTGCCTCCATGCCTTCCTGAAACCGGGAAAGGATGGGCCCGCACTAACTCATGGGGGTGCCTAGACTCTCCAGCCTTGGTTTGCAGGAGGCCTGTCATGCACACTGCTTACATCGTGGAGCAAGGCTGCCAGCTTTACAAGGACGGCAACAGGCTCGTGGTTCGACGGGGCAAAGAGGTTCTCAGGGAACTCCTATTGGAGGATTTGCAGCAGATTGTTCTTATGGGGAACATCATCCTCACCCCGCCAGTCATGGACGTGCTTATCAGAAACAGGGTGGACACGGTTTTCCTCACCCAGAAAGGGAGGTTTCGTGGCCGGCTGATGACCTCTTACACAAAAAACGTAACTCTCCGCCAGGCCCAGTACGTGAGGCTGCAGGATCCTGATTTTGTAAGGAAGACAGCCTGCGGCATAGTCTCCGGGAAACTCCAGAACATGTACCTCCTGTTGTTGCGCTACAACAGGAGGCTCCAGGACGAGCGCATAGCCTCCGCCGCCTCCTCCATCCGGGCCCTTCGCGAAAGGCTGGGACAAGGCCCTTCCCTGGATGTGGCAAGGGGGATAGAGGGGGCTGCGTCCAGGAGTTACTTCTCTGTCTTCGGGCTCCTTCTGAATGCAGAAGGCATGGAGTTCAAAGGCAGGAACCGCCGTCCACCCCTGGACCCGGTCAATGCCCTCTTGTCCTTTGGTTACACCATGCTGGCCAACCTCTTGGAAAACCAGATCAACCTGGTGGGCCTGGATCCGTACCTTGGCGCGCTTCACGAGACGGAATACGGCCGGCCATCTTTGGTCTGCGACCTGATGGAGGAATACAGGCCTGTCTTCACAGATACTCTCGTCATCACCTTGATAAACAGAAAGGTCATAGGCAGGGATGATTTCCTTTACAGGGAAGTGGCGGACACCTCATACCAAACAGAGGAGGAGTTGAGGAAAAAAAGGCCTGTGGAGATGAAGCCCGAGGTGATGAGAGGTTTCATAGACATCTTTGAGCGAAAGTTGGAGACCCGCATTCGCGACCCTCAGGGCGGTAACCAGGTCACTTATAGGTATCTCGTGGAGCTTCAGGTCAGAAGATTCGCCAGGTTTGTTATGGGAGAGGCGGATGCGTATTCTCCCTTCGAATGGAGCAGGTGATGTTCTGCGTGATCTGCTTCGACATAGCGGATGACAAGGTGCGCTACCGGGTGGTCAAGGAACTGAAGGCCGTGGCCCACAGGGTCCAGAAGTCGGTCTTCGAATGTCCGAACATGGAGGAGAAGCGGTTCCTCCGGCTGAAGGCGAGGCTCGAGAAATTGATAGACATTTCCTATGACACCGTGAGGTATTATTTCCTGTGCCAGGGCTGCGTGGTCAGAACCGAGATCTCCGGCACCGGGGTCCTGACAGAGGACGAGCCCTTCGTGATCGTCTGAGGGGGCAGAGGGTAACCCAAGGCCGTACGAGGTTGTCACCCAGAGCCCAAGAAGGGGAGGGTTGCCGTCGGGTTTTTCTGAAGGAGCGGGGAACAGGGGGCTTTCATGCTTTCCCATGCGTGGCAAGAAGTTGCTAAGCAAAGAGGGGGATCAAAGAGCCCCTACCAAGGGAGGTGGCCATGAGAGACTTGACGCCTTACGAGAGGAATGCATTGGAAGAGATCGAGAAATGGCGCAAAGAGGATCAGGGTTTTCTAGACAGGACCCTGAGCCTGTTAGGGGAACCAGTGGGTTGGATCTTTGAGACACTTGTGCCCGGGCCTGCCAAGGAAGTGTTGGGCAAGGCCATATTGGGGGGATTGGAGCTGCTCAAGGAAATAGCTTATCAAACCTATTCCCACCGTGACATTTTGCAAGAAGCCAGGAAGGTTGGAATAGTCGCCCTAGACGTGAGGGAGCTGGCGGGCCAGGAAATGGAGAAGCTGGATCTCATGGCCCGGTCCTATTTCGCCTCCAACAAGCTCATGGCTGCCTTGGAGGGGGCCGGGTGTGGATTGGGGGGGCCGGCCCTATTGGCAGCGGACATTCCAGCACTTTTCATCTTGAGCCTGAGGGCTGTCCAACAGATTGGCACATGCTACGGCTTTGACATGCGAGGTCCAGCAGTGTTCCCTGTTGTACTAAACGTCTTCAGTGCTGCGAGCGCAGGGGGTGTCGCCCTCAAGACCGGCGTGCTCTTGGATATGAGAATGGCGGCCATGGCACTGACCAGGGGATGGACGTACAAGAAAATCGCCGAAAAGACGCAGACGGGCGTCCTTGTTCAAATCCTCAAGGAACGCTCCAAAGGCTTGCCCAAGGAAATCGCCCAGAACCTGACCAAGAGAAAGCTCGGGCAGACCATCCCCCTTGCAGGGGCATTGTTAGCCCGAATTATTCATGACCCATGTTATGAAGGGTCAAGTTGGTGGTCGTGATCACGCTGTT
>JBBIOJ010000057.1:0-16765 GCA_037443445.1 Desulfarculaceae bacterium
CCCCCCCCCCCCCCCCCCCCCCCCCCCCCCCCCCCCCCCCCCCCCCCCCCAGGCTCCGGTCAGGGCGAGTTCTTGGCAGTCATCCAGAACCAGCCCCAGGGGATGCCACAGGGGTTTTTTGACACAACCGGGTTTCGGTTTGTATTCTAGAGTGAAGCGCCACATGGACTCAGCAAGGATTTCCTTTGAGAGACTGGGGGTTTGAAGATGCGTGAACCTTTCCTTGAATTCGTGAAAACAGAACTAGGGCCCCGTACCCTTCTGATAGCCTGCGGGTTACCGGCTTCTTGGAAGTCAGAGACCACGGAGGTCATAGAGAAGCTAAAGGGATACAAGAGACTTCGCACGGACATGATACGTTTGGAGGTGCTCAAGGGCGAGGACGTGTTCGACGAAAAGGTAGCCTCCAATATGGATAAGAGAAACTTGGTCTACGACACCATGTTTCAGATGGCAGATGAACTGGCTTCCAGAGGGGAAAGCGTAATACTGGACGCCACATTCGTGACACAGGCCCTTCGCAAGAGGGCGGCTGAAGTGGCGGCTCGACACGACATGACCTTTGTCATCCAGCAGACCCAATGCCCCCAGGAGGTCTCCTTGAGGCGAATTGCCAAACGCACCAAGGATAAGTACGAGTCCAACGCCATAACCGAACAGGCTTATTTCAACAACCTCAAGAAATTCCAACCCGTGGATCTGCAGGACCTGAAGGCCAGCTTCCCAGGGCTTAGAATCCTGCATGTGCTGGTAGACACCACCCAGGACCCCCCCGAAGAGTGGTACGTTATCCAGAAGACCAGGCAATAGGGAAGGAGTTCTGACTGGCCTCGGATCCTGGGCAGGGGGCGCCTCTCGCAAGGCCCCATCCCGACCATGAGATCCCCCATCTGGTTGGTCGAAGCCACCCGGCCCGTTTGGACTCTGGCCGCTGGAGCCCCGGGATCCTTTTTTGTCTAGGGTGCAGAAAGTGAAATTGTGCTTTCAAATCCTGCCATATGCTCCTGGCCTCATCCCTTTGTCCCGGCTTCTGCCTCATGCCCCTGCCACTTTCCAGCAGCGCACCAGGTGGCCCTGCAGCCGGTAAAAATCAATGACCCCTTCTCTGCAGCGCTCCTCGGCCAGCCAGCACCTGCTCTGGAACCTGCAACCAGGCGGTGGATCCAAGGCAGTCCCCACTTCCCCCCTCAACAAGGGGGGCTCTGTCCGTATTGTAGGGTCTGCCACCGGCACCGAAGCCAAGAGCCCCATGGAGTAAGGGTGGAAAACCTTGCTTTCCAAGGCCTGAGCCGGGGCGTATTCCATTATCTGTCCCCCGTACATTATGGCCACCTCATGGCTAACATACCTCACCAGGTGCAGGTCGTGGCTGATGAACAAGTAACTCAGCCCCATTTCCCTTTGGAGCTCCATGAGCAGGTTGATGATCTGAGCCTGCACCGAGACGTCCAGAGCAGAGACCGCCTCATCGCACACCAACAAAGTGGGCTCCACGCTCAGGGACCTGGCAATCCCTATTCTCTGGCGCTGTCCACCGGAGAACTCATGGGGGTATCTTGCGGCAGCCTGTCGAGGAAGCCCTACTCTATCCAGTAGATCTAGGACCCTCTTTCTCCTCTCCGCTCGGCTTTTCAGTCCCTTTTGCATGAGCCCTTCTTCCAGCATCTGCCCCACCGTCATCCGCGGGTTGAGGGAACCGTAAGGATCCTGGAAAACGATCTGGACTTTCCCCCTGAACTCCTTGAGATCGCGCCCCTTAAGTAGGGTGACATCCTTGCCCTGGAAGCGTATGCTTCCCCTGTCGGGCTCCAGTAGCCGCAACACCAGTTTCCCCACCGTTGACTTTCCGCAACCAGACTCGCCCACAAGACCCAGGATCCGGCCCCTGGGCAGATCCAGGTCTATCCCATCCACAGCGTGCACCCAGGCCACTGGCCTTTGGAGAAAACCACGCCTGATGGGAAACCACTTGTAAAGATCCCTCACCTCCAGCAGGGACTGATCTTCTCCAAAGAAAGCTTCCCCTGCCCCATCTGAGAATTCCATTCCCTGGGCCTTCATTCCCATTTCTTCTCACCAGCTGCCGTGTGCCACCGGACACCTGGCCTCATGGCCTTGTTCAAAGTTGCACATTCCTGGCAGCTCCTCCCTGCAACGCTTTATGGCCAAAGCGCACCTGGGATGGAATGGACACCCTGGCGGCCTTCTTGCCGGATCTGGAACGCTGCCCGGGATGGCCGGCAAAGGCTCACCCTTCCTGGCTCGCGCAGGAAGAGAGGCCATAAGACCCTGGGTGTATGGATGGGCAGGAGCCCGGAAGATCTGCTCCACAGTTCCCTCTTCCACCACCATCCCTGAGTACATGACCACTGCCCTGTGCGCCAACTGGGCCACCACAGCCAGGTCGTGTGTTATGTAAAGCAAGGTTGTGGAGCGACCCTCCTGGAGTTCTTTGAAGAGCCTCAAGATCTGGGCTTGAATGGTCACGTCCAAGGCCGTGGTTGGCTCGTCGGCTATGAGGAGCTTGGGCCGACAGGCCAGGGCCATGGCTATCATCACCCTTTGCCTCTGTCCTCCACTTAATTGATGGGGGTAGTCCTGAGCCCTCCTTTCGGGATCTGGCATTCCCACGGCCCTCAGAAGCTCCATCACCCTGCCCAGCGCTTCCTGGCCCGAAATTCCCTCGTGCACGGCCAGCACCTCCTGGATCTGATGGGCCACTGTAAACACTGGATTCAGCGAAGTCATGGGCTCCTGAAATATCATGGATATTTCCCTGCCTCTTAGGCGCTGCAGCTCTTCCTCTCCCATATCCAAGAGCTCCCTGCCCAGGAACCTTATGCTACCGCCCTCCACCCTGGCCGGCGGGGATGGCAGAAGGCCCATTATGCTCAGGGCTGTGAGGGTTTTCCCGCAACCCGACTCCCCCACCAGGGAAACAACTTCGCCCTGGTGGAGCCGCAGATCCACACCGGCCAGAGCCATCACAGGCGGCTGCTCATCCTCTCCCAGAAAGGAGACCCTCAGATCCCTGATTTCCAAAACGCAGGGGGGAGATTCTGGGAATGCTCCTGGCTGCTGCCCCTGATCCCCTCTCCAAGCTGATCCAGCCCCCCGTGTGCGGAGAGTCATTCTCAGGCCTTTCTCTGTCTCAGACGAGGATTCAAGGCCTCCCTGAGCCCCTCCCCGAAGAGGTTGAATGCCAGGACCACCATTAACACGGCGCACCCTGGGATCAGGGTCAGCCAAGGCGCGTCAAACAAGAACCTTTTCCCGTCTGAGAGAATGTTCCCCCATGTGGCGTGAGGAGGCGGGACACCGAAGCCGAGGAAGCTCAGGCCTGCCTCGGTCAGTATGGCCCCGGCTATTCCAAGGGTAGCGGAAACCAGCACGGGAGCGATCCCGTTGGGCACCAGATGACGAAATATTATCCTGGCGTCAGAGAGCCCCAAGGCTCTTGCCGCAGCCACAAAATCCTGTTCCCTCAAGGCCAGGAACTCCGCCCTCACGAACCTGGCTGTGCCCATCCAGCTGGTGAGCCCTATTACAGCCATGATGTTGTAAATGCTGGCAGGCAGAAGGGCCACAACGGTCAAGATCAAGAAGAAGCTGGGAAAGCAAAGCATCACGTCCACGAGCCTCATGATGAGCGTATCCACAGAGATCAAAGGAAGTCTCAACACTCGAGCCATGAACCCCTTGCTTCCACCCGAGAGCCTGGTTGCCAAAATCAACAAGAGGCCGGCCCCCCCAAGAACAAAACCAAGCCTCGGAACCCCTCCCCAAAGAGCCAGGGCAGCTCCCAAGAGCCCTGAGCATCCCGCCAGGTAGCCCAACCCCAGTGGTCTTGGCCCGTAGTAGCCTGCCAGGCCCCCCAAGAGGATCCCTATTCCCACTGCTATTCCAACGGCCACGAATCCAACTGTGAGGGAAACCCATGCTCCCTGCATCATTCTGGAGAACACGTCCCTTCCCAGATCATCCGTGCCCAGCAGATAAATCCCCCCCAGGGGAACCTCTTGAGGTCTGAGAAGCTCTGAGTTGGCCCTGGAAAGAGGAGGGCGCAGCTTCTCTTGAAGGCGCACCAGAGAGGGATCTAAGATCGGCTGCTCCCCGGTGGTAAGGCCCACACCCAGGAGGGCCAAGACCAGGAAAACCAGGAACACGACAAGACCGGCCACGGCCATCTTGCGTTTCCTGAACTGTTTCCAGAAATCCTTCCAAAGAGACTCGGAAACCTGCTTTTCTTGACCCGTTATCTCCACCAGCCCATCTCCGGCAGGATCTTCCCCCTCACAGCCGTATCCTGGGATCCACCAACATGTAAAGGACATCCGATACCAGGGTGCCCACCAGCACAAGCACAGCCGAGATGAAGTTCAAGGTGAGTATCACCGGATAGTCTCTGGCCAAAATGGACTCGTAGGCCATTCTGCCCATGCCCGGCCAGGAGAAGATGGACTCTATGATCACGGAACCTCCTATGAGGCCCGGGATCATGAGCCCGAACATGGTTACAAAAGGCAGGAGGGCATTCCTGAGAGCGTGCTTGTAGTGCACCATGTCAGGGGGGAGCCCCTTGGCCCTGGCTGTGCGCACATAATCCTGGGACTCCACCTCCAGCATCTGTCCCCTCACGTACCTCGAAAGCTCCGCAATCCCCACCGTGGCCCCCAGCACTGAGGGGATAACCAGGTGCCAAAGCCTGTCCATCCACTTGGCCAGTCCCCCTGTCTCTCCCAATCCAAAAGTTTCCATCCCTATCACAGGAACCTGCAACAAGCTGACCACCCCGATGATGAGCAGGTAAGCGAAAAAGAAACCGGGGATGGAAATAAAAAAATAGGCCAGGAAAGTCATCGTGCGGTCAAAGCCCCCTCCCCTTCTGATGGCGGCGGTTATCCCCATGGGGAATGAAATGGTCCAGGTCAGCAGGGAGCCCACCAGGAAAAGGGGAAGGCTGTTGAGAAACCGCTCCCAGATCTTCCCCAGCACAGGCTGGTGATCCTTCCATGATACGGTCTGTCCCTTCAGGAGATCCTTGTAAAACAGCAGGTATTGCACGTGCAAGGGCTGGTCCAGGTGGAAGGCTTTGCGGAATCTCTCCACCATCTCAGGGGTGAACTTGGGATTCAGGGGATCCACCTGACTCGGCTCTCCAGGAGCCATGTGCACGACTGCAAAGGAGATTACCGAAACAAAAAAGAGCGTCACCAGTTTTTGTATCAAGTTTCTGGCAAGAAAGGAAACCATGCTTGCTTCCTCTTATCTTTGATCATCCAAAGCGACAACTTTTCCTGAGCCTCGTGTCTTCACTTCAAGGACATCCAAAACCTTGTTGATCTTTATCACCGACTTCTCCCAATAAGGAAGGTTTACAGCCAAATTCAATTGGACTCGAAGATCGGCACCTGCGGTAGTTTCACCCATTTGTTAAAATGGAAAGCGTAATTACCGGTCCTGGTGGGCGTAATCCTCCTGTACAGGGGATTCCCATCTGGATCCTTCTCCATTATCACTATTCTTCTGTCCAACACCGCAGTCCAGCGAGTCACGTACAGAAAAGTGTAAGGCTGCTGCTCGGCTATTATCTGATGGAGGCGTCTGCAAAGCCTCACCTGTTCTTCATGCCTGTATTCCTGCCTTATCCTCACTATGAGTTCATCGGCCTCCGCATCCTGAAAACCCACGAAGTTGAGCTGGTGGGGCCCTGTCTGGCTGGAATGCCATATCTGGTAAAGGTCCGGGTCTATTCCCATGGACCAGCCCAACACAACAGCGTCGAAGTCCCTCTTGTTGATTCGTTCATTTATGAACACAGCCCACTCCACCATGTCAGTGCGCACCTCTATGCCTAGCTGCCGCCAGGAGTCCTGGGCGACGGCCAAGATGGCCTTGCGTAACTCATTGCCGCTGTTGGTGATGAGGGTGAAGCGCATGGGTTGACCGTTTCTGGTCAGACGGCCTGAGCCATTCTTGCGCCAGCCGGCCTCTTCCAGAAGGCGCAAGGCCTCCTGCGGGTCATAAGGAAGAGGAGCAATGGTGGGGTCATAGTAATCGGTCTGTTTGGGAAAGGGACCTGTAATCCTCTCTGCCTGGCCGTGAAGCACATATTTCAGGACCTTTTCCACATCCAGAGCCATTCCCAGGGCCTTCCTGACCCTCACATCATTGAAAGGTTCTCTCCTCAGATTGTACCCGATGTAGGTGTACCCGAAGGATATCCCGGAAAAGGCCTGGAACCTGGGGTCATGCTGGAGCCTCTCCACCTGATGCGGCTGCACGGCGTAGGAGTCCAGAGTTCCAGCATAGAACTCCATCTCCTGGGTCACCAGGTCAGGCACCACCCTGAATATGTATTCCTGGTAGTTAGGAGGGCCCTCCCAATATTGCTCAAAGCGGGCGAGGCTCACAAACTGGTCAGTCTTCCATTGCTTGAACCTGAAAGGTCCGCAACCTACGGGGTTCCTGTTGAAGTTGCTTTGCCTTATCCCGAAGTTGGAGGGATCCATGCCTCTTCTTTGCGCCTCGGCCCTCAAAGCCTGCTTGTTCAGAAGGTGGTGGGGCAGGATGCCCATGCTCCATGTGCCAAGAGCCGGGGAGTAAAGCCTCTTGTACACAACCCTTACGGTCCTCTCGTCCGGGGTCTCGACCCTCAGGACCGGTTCGAAGTCCGAAAGCCTCGGGGAAAGGTTGGCCGGATCCATTATGGCCTCGTAAGTGAACAGCACATCCCGGGAGGTGAGGGGCACTCCGTCATGAAACAGAACCCCCTCTCTGATATGAAAAAGGATTACTGGATTGTGCTCCACCACCGGGAGGATTTCCTTTGCTATCTGAGCCTGCAGTCCTGGATCCAAATCCTGGTGGAAACGGCAGTATTGCTCGGGCCTGAAGGAGTCAAAATAGTTTTCCCCCAGTAGCGGCTCCAGCTTCAGGAAAAAATCCTGATCCACCTCCAGGAGGGTTACCCTGACAAGAGGAGGTGGGGAGATATCCACCCCCAGCGTTGCCTCACCCGGCTTGCCTGGGATCTTCAAGAATCGGGAATGAGCCTCCTGGGAAACCAGTTCAACCTTGCTCACCTGAGGCCATTGGCCTAGTTCCTTTCTGAGCCAGGCCAGTATCTCTTCTTCTGTTTTCCCAGCCATCTGGCTGGGAGGCTTGTGAAGCCTGAAGTAGACTTCCTCGCTGATTTCCCAGTGGCTTGCCACACGTCCCCTGAATCTCAAATCCTCGTCTCTGTCCAGAAGGCCCTCGAAGATCAAGCTGGCCAGCTCCATACTGGAGCTGTCCGCTGCCAAGATGGGGTTCAGCAGACTCGCATCCCCTATGGAGCCTGTTATGTACTGGGTGAGTCTCCTTGGATTCCCCCTTGTCTGTTGCTCATAGGTGGGCACCCAAACGAGGGACTGGAGCAGTAACCCCAGCACCAGCAAAGGACTCACCACAAGGATTCTCTTCATGGGCATGGTTTGGGCACCTCATCCTCCCTCTGGCCCAGGACTGGGGACGCCCGGTCCCATGAAGTCTGCAATTGGCTCCAAGACCGATCCAGGCTCAGCTCTATTCCACAGCCTCGGGCGGGAGGGATCTTGCAGCAGGCCTCTTTGATGCGGCTCAAAAAAGGCTTTTGGCCACCCCTACGGTCAGCTCCCCCAGCATGTGGGTATAGGATCCCAGCTCATTGTCATACCAGCCGTATACCACCACCTGTGTGACCGGCACCTCAAGGGGCCCTTCCTGCATGCCCTTGAGGGATTCCTGCGGTATGGCGCAGAGCCTTCGCAGATCCACCCTGAGATTGGCCGTGCGGGTGTGGGTCTCCTTTCCTTCTATGATAGCTGCAGCAGCCGTGCCTATGACGTCGGCCGAGACATTCTGTTTCTCGGTGTAGGCAAGGTATGGGCTCAGGTAACCTTCTGCGGCCTTTCGGTAAATGGAGTTCACCAGGTCCCTTCTGATGGGAGCAGAGGGATCCTCCTCCTGGATGTTCAAGACCAGGATTACCAAGGAGCCTGTGTTGGTGGGAATTCGCACAGACTCCGCCATGAAGCCTACCTCCCGCATCTCAGGAATGACCAGTTTCAATGCCTCTGCAGCCCCTGTGGTGGTGAGTATGATGTTGTTGAACGTGCTCCTGTTCTTGCGCAGATCCTTGGCCTTGGCGTCTGGTAGCCTGTCCAGCACCTCCTGGCTACCTGTTGCGGCATGCACAGTGACCATGGAGGCTGTCAGGAGTGCCCCCGGGCCAAAGTGGTCCAGGATGGGTCTCATCATGAAAGCCAGGCAGGTGGTGGTGCAGGAGGCTGCCGAGATGAGGCGGTGGCGCTCAGGAAAATAATCATGCTCGTTTATCCCCTGTATGGTCGTGACCGCATCCTCAGGCATACTCAAGGACTTGTCCTTTATCTTGAATGGGGCCGAGAGAATCACCTTTTGGGCTCCTGCTTCCAGATGCGCTCTCAGGCTTCCCTTGGGGGAGTCTGCAGGGGCCGTGGGATCCGTGAAGGCTCCGGTACAGTCCACCACCAGCGAAACGCCGTAATCCTTCCAAGGGATGTCTCTGGGGTTGCGGCTCTGGCGGAGCACCCTCACCCTCACTCCGTTCACCCTCATGGTGCCCTGGACCTCGTCCAGCTCCTCTATGACGCGCCCCCCCTTGAATCCGAACAGGAACCTATCCAAGCTTCCATAGGTACTGTCCCTTAGCACATAGTCCGCTATGTCCTCCAACCCCTTGCCTGCCTCCCGACCCATGTTCACCACCAGCTCCTGAAAAGAGCGCCTAGCCGCATGATGCCAAAGGGTGAGCTTTCCTATTCTGCCCAGCCCATTAATGCCCAGAGGCATGGGCAGGGTCGGATTCCCCGAGCACAGAAAAGGATGATCCTTGGCTGCGAGACTCATCTTCTCACCTCCCCATGTGCATTAGTTCCCCTGGCGGCCCCAGGGTCTTGTGCTCCACAGGATGGCGTCCCAGGTAGATGGAGCCTCCCCTACCGTCCATGCTCAGAAAGTCCCCTTCCCTGATTACCACATCATGGATCTTGCAAGGACCCTTTTCACTCAACAGTCTCAACCCACCCGTGCCCACCACACAGGTCTTCCCCAATCTGAGGGCCACGATGGCCGCATGGGAGGTCTGGCCCCCCTTGGCAGTCAGTAAACCGTCACTCAGCGATATCTCCTTGATGTCATCCGGGACAGTATCCGAGCGAATCAGGATCAAGGGGGTCTCGGGCTCCCTCTTCCTCCATCTGTGTATTTCTTCCAAGGTGAAAACCGCCCTTCCCGAGAGGGCCCCTCCGCTCACCCCCGTGCCCTTGCCCAGGTAGTGCTCGTGAAGATCCGTTGAGGCCACGAAGACTGGCATGGTCTCGCTGCGCCTCATGGTAACCATGTCCCGTGTCTGCAGGATGTACAGGCTGTCCGGATCCGGGCCTTCAAAGGTGAACTCTATTTCCTGGGGATTCCACCCCTTGTCGTACACCAGCATCTTGCAAACCCCTTCCAGGGCTCTGTAAATCTCAGGAAACTCCTCCTCCAGAGTAGGCTCACCATAACGGCCCGACTCCTCCCTCTGTTCCCTGGAGATGGGATATGTGGTCACAAGTCCGGCCACTATGTCCTCGCCCTGGTTCATGGCTGTATAGTCCCCCCAGAGCACCACACGGCGCATACGCTTGGTGGGGTTTGCGGTGAACAAAACCCCACTGCCAGCATCGGGCCCCAGGTTCCCGAAAACCATTGCTTGCACTATCACAGCAGTGCCCCAATCATCGGAAATCCCCATTATTTCCCTGTAATCCCTGGCCTTGCCCGAGTCCCAGGAGTAGATGACTCTGTGGATGGCCGTCTCCAGCTGAGCCCAGGGATCCTCCTCGATCCTGATGTTGCGATCCTCCAGGGCTTTCTTGTAGGCCAATGCCATCTCACGCATCTGATGGCCCGTGAATTGGCGCTTTTTTTCGACCCCGTGCCTAGCCTTCCACTCCCTCATGATCTCGTTGAAAACCTCCCTCTCCATTCCGAAGGACATGCCCCAAGATTGGAGGAATCTTCTGTAGTTGTCCCAGGCGAACCAAGGATTCCCGGAAAAAAAGGCCAGGCCTTGGGCCACCTCCTGGTTGATCCCCACATTGAGCAGGGTATCCATCATTCCTGGCATGGATATTGTGGCCCCGCTTCGCACAGAGACCAAAAGGGGTCTGTTGGGATCTCCGAAGCGCCTTGCCGTGGCCTCCTCCATTTCCCTGATCTCTGAAGCCACCTGAGCCAGGAAGTCCTCGTGGGCCTGAGGAAACTTGAGCACTATGGGATGACACCGGGAAACTTCAGTGGTGACTATGAAACCCGGGGGCACCCTCACCCCGGCCTCAGCCAGGACCACCAGGTTGTAACCCTTGGAACCCAGGTGAATGGAATCCCTGGTGAGTTCCTTGGCCTTGTGGATAGGGGAAACCACCTTGTCAGGATCATAGGTCATCAATAGATCCAGGTCCTCCTCCGAGAGGGTCTCTTTCTGGAGGGCCAGGGTCTGGTGAATCTTGGTCAGGAAATTGTCCAGGTACTGGAGGCCGAAGGTGCTGGATACCAAGTCTCTCAGGAAGCGCTCGGAGATACGGTGAACAAAGGCTTCTTCGTCCTCATCCGTCGCGTATCCCACGTATGTGGGCAGGATGTGCCTTCTGCCAAGGGAGCGTATCACCATGGTCAGGTTGTCCTTGTGCACATCTGCGTAGTACACGTTTAGGATGTCTTTGACCCCTTCCGAGAGGCCCCTCAAGATGTCCAGGTATTGTGTGTAGGTGAATCTCCTTATCTCCAGAGACTTCTCCAGGAGTTTGAACTGGGCATCCAGGCGTTGGGAGGATATGCCGTCTATCTGCATGGCCCTTATGAACAGCCTGATGCAACGCACTATCCTGAAGAACACAGCCCGGGTGATGAGGGAGAGGTTCACCGAGTCTATGAGCTTCTCGAAGTACAGATTTGCCAGGTTCTCCAGCCTAAAGGACAGACCCAGGGCATCGAACTTCCTCTCATGATAACGCCCGTACATGGAAGGGATGTCAGCCGCTATGTGCCTCTTGTGGTAGATGTCCTCTGTTACTTCGTAGGTTTCAGGGGAGAGAATCACCTCTTTCAGTTTTTCCAAGTAACTCAGAAGGGCATCCAAACACTCCTCTGGATCGTTTCCATCCAGGATGGACTGGAGCCTCTCCAGACCTGTGAACCCGTGTGCGGCTGCTTGGGAAAGATGATAGCGGATTTCCTGGAAACCCAGGTAGTATTTCTGGTAAACCAGCCTGTACATCCTTACCAGGAGCCGTACCCTTTCCCGCTCAATATCGCTGACCCCTTGAACCTTGGAAACCACATTGGCCAGTTCCTCCTCCGGGAGATCCAGTAGATCCCTCACTTCCTGGAGGTTGCAATCCCTGAAAACCGCATCCACCACCCTGTGAGGTTCCTGCACCAAGGGGCTTTCGGGGTCCAACTGTTCAAACACCTCTTCTGGGAGGAAGCGGGAAAGCCCTGACTTGTCCAGGCTGATCCAGAAGTGGAAGATCTCCTCCACAAATTCCACGATAAGGTTGCTGCTCTCCACGTGACTTTGTTTCCTGAGAAAGTGGATGAGGGGATCCCGCCTTCTGTGGATCTCGTCCATGTCAGTGGACACGTCTCGCAGCAGACCTTCCGCACCTATCTCATTGAAGAAGGCCGGGATCAACTTGGTGAGTTGCTTGACCAGGTTGTAAAGGGGGGCTATGTCACTATTCAATAGCTTGCTTATGTCTTTTTGGAAGAGGTCCGTGTCCCTTATGCAGGTTCCAGCCAGCTTGAGGTTTATGATGAGGGCCGAGAGCAGGGTGGTGCACCACTTGGGCTGGATGCAGATAAGATCCAACCAGATGCGGATATTCAGAAGATGGTTGGGATTGCAAAGCCATTGCCACTCCGTATCAACCCCGGTCACCTCCGGAGGTTGGAATCCGAAGCGCACCACCTCCTCCAAGAAGACCTCCACCAGTCTGGACTGCGCTTTTTGAAAGACTTCCTGCCCGATGGCGTGAATGCACTGAAGCGCTGTGCGGGGATAGTGCACCACATTTTCCCTGAGAAGAGCGAAAGTCTGAAGCAAGAAGGATTCCAGCCTGTGGGGGGGCTCGCTCCTGATCATGCCCGTAAGGGAGCGCTGGATCTCCCTCAAGGTCTCTTCATGGATCTCTGAGAGCCTGGAGGTGTTCATGATCTTGAAGAGCGAAATAATCTTTCCATCCCTCAGGAACTCCTCCCCCGTGGCTTTGGTAGGGAGACTCAGGCTTGTCATGCGCTCAGGAAGCTCCCTGTACATTCTCACCAGTTCCAGGTGGCCAGGCATGCGAAGCAGCTTCCCAGCAACTTCTGCGGCTGAGGATCCCCCGTCCAAACCCTCCAGGAACAACACGTAGCCCTGGAGCCTGTGGTGAGAAAGCTCGCCGAGTAGCTCACCCAAAGGGCCCGGGGGCGGATCCTTTGCGAATTCTTTCCTGAACCACACGACAGGGTCTTCCTCTTTGAGCCATTGCTGGTAAGTGATCTGCAACAGCTCTTTCAACAACTCGTTCAAAGGGCTCAGTTCCTTGCCCTCCACCCCCCTGGAGAGAAGTTCCAGGCCCATTCTCTTGAGGGGATGATAGCTCCTGGCCAAGAGCTCCTTTTGGGCTTGGGGCAGTTCTCTGAGCCGTTTGAGGCTTTCACCCAGGACTCCAACATAGGGGCTCGCATCCTGGACAAGGCAGGTCTGAACCACCTTTTCCATGTAACTCAGAATGCACTCCAGGGCCTGGGACTGAATCTCTTGCCTCTTGGCCGTGGTCATGGCCTCCAGGAAAACCTCCAGAATCAGCCCCACAGCCTCATACCCTCTGGGATGGCGTCTGTAGGAGTCCAGGTTCTTCAGGGCAAAGCCCCTCAGCTCCGAAAGGATAAGTTTCCAGTTGCGAAAAGGGTGATGAAGTTCGAACAGCAAGGAATCCACAGTCTTGCGAAGTCCCCTGTAATCGGAGACCACCTCCTGAAGCACCCTGAATCTCGGCTGAATGTGCACTGTTGAGACAGCTGTCTCCTCAAGGTTGCGGCGCAGTGCCTCGGACTCCTCCATGAGTGCCCTTGAATCCAAGCCGTCGTGCTTCATGGCCTGTGCATCCTCAGATTCCGATCCCCTTGAAGCCTGATTCTCCTTCTAGAGTCCTCACAATGGTCTTCTGGAGTGCATATGCCTGATCAGATCCAGGACCCTGTTGGAATAACCCCACTCGTTGTCATACCATGACATCACTTTCACCATGCGCCCCAAGACCCTGGTGGACTGGCCGTCCACTATGGAAGAGCGACTGTCCCCTTGGAAATCCACCGAGACAAGGGGTTCGTCGGTGTAGCCCAGATACCTGTTGCACGCTTCTCTGAGGGCGTCATTCACCTCTTTGGCCGTAGTGTCCTGCTCCACCTCCACCACCAAGTCCACCAGGGAGACGTTGGGAGTTGGCACCCTCACTGCCAGACCGTCGAACTTGCCCTTCAGCTCGGGAATCACCAGAGCCACTGCAGAGGCAGCTCCTGTCTTGGTGGGAATCATGGAGAGGGCTGCTGCCCTGGCCCTTCTCAAGTCCTTGTGAGGAAAGTCCAGCAACTGCTGGTCGTTTGTGTACGAATGAACCGTGGTCATGAGGCCGCGCACTATGCCAAAGCGGTTGAGCAGGACTTTTGCCACCGGAGCCAGGCAGTTGGTGGTGCAAGAAGCATTAGAGACTATGAAGTGTTTTGAAGGATCGTAGTCATCCTCATTTACTCCCATCACCACGGTGACATCCTCGTTCTTGGCCGGAGCCGTTATCACCACCCTTTCCACCCCTGCATCCAAGTGGGCTCTGGCTTTCTGCGCATCTGTGAATTTCCCTGTTGACTCCACCACATACTGCACCCCATGATCTTTCCATGGAATTGCTGCAGGATCCTTCTGCTCGTAAACCACCACCAGCCGGCCGTCCACCACCAAACCTTTGTCAGTGGCTCTTATGTCCTGCTTCAGGCTCCCCATCACCGAGTCGTACTTCAGCAGGTGCGCCAGTGTCCCGTTGTCCGTAAGATCGTTTATGGCCACGATCTCCAGATCAGAGAACTCGGGGTCGAGCAACGCAGCCCTGAAAACCGTCCTACCGATACGTCCGAACCCATTGATTCCGATGCGAATAGACATAGGGACCTCCTTGCTGGAAATGGATGTGGGCGCTTGACCCTACTGATTCTCCTGCTCCAATTGCCAAGTCCATCTGAATTGAACAGCGCTCCATGCTTGCCTTTTCCAAGTGGCGCCATGCCCTGATTTCACATGATTCAGGCTCAATATAGCATTGGGGTCTGGGGGCTGCAACAAGAGTTCCCAAGCTGGCTTAAGCATGATCGGTGCGCTGGGACATGAGCCAGGAGGTCGATATCTTGATGGTAATCCAGAGCTGCCCGGACGCAGTCTGTCTCTTGCACCCTACCCGAGAAAGCTCTTGGGGGCTTGGTTCACATCAGGGGCTCGGGGGCTCAAGCCCCCTTTGGAGTCGGCCCGGGGGTGAATGCCTGCCAGGCCGTCTTGTTCTTGGCCTGCCCGGTTCGATGGCAACAGTGTGAAACCATGGGCGGGCCAGCACACATCCTTTCTTCCTCAAAGCCCTCTGGATGTAAACGGAAGCCTGTCCAGATCTACATTTCCCCCTGAGAGTATCAGGCCCACCTTCTTCCCCTTCAGAAACTCCCCTGAGGCTCTCACAGCCGCCAGGGGGACCGCCCCTGAGGGCTCCACAACCAGTTTCATCCTCTCCCAGATGTCCCTCATGGCCTGCAATATGGCTTCCTCGCTTACAGGGAAGATGGCCTGCACAAGCCGCTGGATTATTGGGAAGGTCAGGCTTCCCAGGGATGTGCGAAGGCCGTCGGCCACAGTGTCAGGGTTCTCGGGGGCCACAATGCGGCCTTCCTTCAAAGAGCGGATGGCGTCATCGGCCCTCTCGGGCTCTCCGCCCAAGATCCTGGTTTCTTTGCTCTTGGCCGAAACAACCAATGCTGTACCGCTCAGGAGCCCTCCCCCTCCCACTGGAACCACTATGGCTTCCAGAGCAGGGATCTGCTCCAGCAGCTCCAGGGCCGCCGTGCCCTGGCCAACTATGACCCTCGGATCGTTGTAAGGGTGGATGAACTTTGCGCCTGTGGCCTCCAGGAGTTTCCCAAGGCTCTCCTCCCTGGCCTTCAGGTTTGGCTGGCAATAGGTGATCCGGGCGCCGTACTCTGCCACTGCTCTTTTTTTTACTTCTGGGGCATTCAAAGGCATGACCACGTAACAGGGTACGCCTCTCCATGCAGCAGCCCTTGCCAGGGCTGCTGCATGATTCCCGGAAGAGTGGGTGGCAACCCCTAGGGAGGCCTCCTTCTCCTGCAAGGAAAAGACCGCATTGGCCGCCCCCCTGATCTTGAAGGACCCTGCTTTCTGCAAGTTTTCGCACTTGAAAAAGAGGCTGGCCCCGTACATTCGGTCCAGAGCGCTGCAGGTCATGACAGGGGTCTGATGCACCAAGCCTGCTATTCGCCTTGCTGCCTCCAGAATCTGCGGGAAACCCAACTGCATGCCGGCTCTGCCCCCCCCCCAAGAGAGCCCCTTCTCCCTTGAAACTCAAGGCCCTTCACAATGGCTGGGGTTCTCCTCCAGCACCCTTCTGGCCACAGTTATGAACCCGGTGTGGGCGGTCATTCGATGCACCGGCCTCACGCTCAAACCTTTCACGTGCCAGGGCCTCAAGAGGCTCTCGATGGTCTCCAGGTGTGCAAAGCCGCCCACTCCCAGGAGGCCCTCGTGCAGGCTCTTGACCTGTATGGCGTTGGCAGTGAAGCAAAGGAGGATCCCCCCTGGCCTGAGGGCCTTCTTGGCCGAAGGCAGAAGCAGCCAGGGCTCTGGCACGTCCATGGTCATGCGGTCCACATTCCTCTCCTGGATGCCATCCGAGGCATCGGCCCATCTGATGGTCCACTGAGGGCAGGCCCCCAAGTAAGACTCCACTGTGTTGCGGGCCGCTCCATGGAAGTCTTCCCTTACCTCGTAAGATACAAGCTGCCCGGTGGAGCCCACTGCCCTCAGAAGTGCCATGGTAAGCGCCCCGTACCCCGTTCCCACCTCCACCACCTTGGCCCCCGGGAAAATGTCCGCCCACATGAGTATGAGCCCAATGTCCTTGGGGTAGATCACCTGGGCCTTCCTCGGCATGTTCATGATCACCTGGGCCAGTGTAGGCCTGAGAACAAGCAATGGACTACCGCGGGAGGATTTAACTCTGGAGCCTTCCTCTAGGCCTATTATTTCGTCGTGCTCCACAAAGCCGTGGTGGGAGTGAAAACGTTTACCGCTTGAAAGGCGTACCAGAAACTCCCGGCCCCTTTGGTCTATCAAAAGCACATGCTCTCCATCCCTGAGTCGGGGATGCATCTGATCTTCCTTTTGAAATGAGATCCTTCACCAGGCCTGGCCACATCCTGGATCCAGGAAGGCCCGGCCCCAGGGAGGCTCTGGGAAGTCGCAATTGGGGTCTTCTTGTCAAGCAAGACCCCCAGAGCGGCCTTCTCTCGCACATAGCCAAGTTAATGTAAAGGCCCTGATTGCTCAACCCCCATAATCTGACCTGCCCGGGTAGCGTTTGTCAATTGGTGTAATTTCCGAAGTGGGTGATGGGGCGTGCCTCCC
>JBBIOJ010000058.1:0-15213 GCA_037443445.1 Desulfarculaceae bacterium
GACTGGCCTTCCACCAGCTCGGGACTCAGACGTCTTTCAGGACACACACCCGGATCATTCAACGAGATCGAGCACATCGGGAACTCGAGCCCAAAACCCCTGGGATGCCTGGAGAGATATCCAGGGTCAAAGCCCTTGTGCGGTCTTATTGCACGGACACGGCTCTCTCAAATTCCTGCACCATGGCAGACCCTGAGGAGGGCAAAGCCAGACCCCCCCCCTTTCCTCAAGGAAATGCCAAACGGGATTTCTTTCGTGCTTCAACCAAGGGAACCGGCTTGCCTTTGGCAACCATCCTATTTCATTTGAATCAGATTTTCCGGGTTGTCCACTTTGATGGATTGGCTTTACCATCCGTGGGCTTCCATTTCGCGCAGGGAGACCTGGAGCCCACGGCCCCCGATCAGATCTCCAGGATTTCCTTCTCTTTGTTCCTCAGGAGAGCATCCACCTTTTCCACGTAACTGTCTGTGATCTTCTGGACCTCTTCCTGGTGGCGAAACATCTCGTCCTCTGTTATGAGCTTTTCCTTCTTCAGCTCCTTTAGACTCTCGTTGGCCTCTCTGCGATGGTTTCTAAGATCCACCTTGCGCTCCTCGGCCATTTTCCGAACCACCTTCACCAACTCCTTGCGCCTTTCCTCTGTGAGGGGAGGAATCGCAATCCTGATGACCTTACCGTCGTTCATTGGGGTCAGGCCCAGCTCTGAGCGCAGAACCGCCTTCTCTATCTCCCCCATGACCCCCTTGTCCCATGGCTGAATAGTCAGCAGTCTGGGCTCTGGTATGGATATGTTGGCCACCTGATTGATGGGCATGGAGCTTCCGTAATAATCCACCCGGATCCCCTCCAGCAGAGCCGTGGTAGCCCTGCCTGTTCTCACTCGATCGTACTCCCTGCTCAACTGCGATATGACCTTTTCCATGTCAGACTTCAAGGATTCTATGAGCTCTTCCACCATGACTCACCCCCGGATGAGAGTACCAACCCTTTCTCCCAGTACCACTCTCCGTATGTTCCCTCTGGTGCGCAGATTGAAGATCACAATGGGTATCTGAGTGTCCTTGACCAGTGACACAGCAGTGGCATCCAAAACCCTCAGGTCCCGCTCCAGCATCTCCATATACCGGACCTCTTCCAGTTTCTCTGCCTCTGGATGCACTACGGGATCCTTGTCAAAGACACCGTCCACCTTGGTGGCCTTCAGGATCACTTCTGCCCCAACCTCTCTGGCCCTGAGGGAGGCAGCGGTGTCGGTAGTAAAAAAAGGATTCCCAGTGCCTGCGGCGAAGATGACCACCCGGCCTTTTTCCAGATGCCGGGTGGCCCTCCTACGGATATAAGGTTCTGCTATCTGCCTCATCTCTATGGCCGAAAGAACTCTCGTGGGCACTCCCAGCCTCTCCAGAGCCTCCTGAAGAGCCAGCCCGTTGATAACAGTGGCCAGCATTCCCATGTAGTCAGCCGTAGCCCTGTCCATTCCCTGACTGGCTGCGGTGAGGCCCCTGAAAATATTCCCACCGCCTATCACCACCCCGACCTGGACCCCCAGGTCCACCACTTCCTTTATTTCCTGCGCCACCTCCTGCATGACCCTAGGCTGGATCCCGAAGCCTTCCTCACCCATGAGGGCCTCACCGCTTAGCTTCAAGAGGATCCTCTTGAATCTGGGCATTGGCCCTCCCCCAGAGCCACTGATCTTCATAGGCCGTCACCCACCTGAAATCTCACAAAACGACGCACCACTATGTTTTCGCCCAGCTTACCCACCGTGGCCTCCACCCTCTGTCTGACTGTGATACTGTCCTCTTTCACAAAGGGCTGCTCCATCAAACAGGCCTGGGAGTAAAATTTCTTGAGCTTTCCCTCCACTATCCTATCCAAAACTTTCTCTGGTTTGCCTTCCCCCAAGGCCTGAGCCCGGTAGATTTCCTTTTCCTTGGCCAAGACCTCCTCTGGCACATCCCCAGGCTCCACGTACAGGGGTTGGGCTGAGGCCACCTGCATAGCCAGATCCTTGGCCAGGTCTTGGAATTCCTGAGTATTGGCCACGAAGTCTGTCTCGCAGTTCAACTCCACCAGTACCCCGATCTTGCCTCCAAAGTGCACGTAGTGGCCTATGGTTCCCTCTTTGGCTGATCTGCCTGCCTTTTTCAGAGCTGCCATGGCCCCTTTTTTACGAAGAATTTCAAGGGCTTTTTCCTGGTCTCCCCCTGCCTCGGCCAGGGCTTTCTTGCAATCCATTATGCCTGCCCCGCTCTTTTCCCTGAGCTCCATCACTGCCTTTGCATCTATGTTCACCTTTCCACTCCTCCCTTGGCGGCCGGCTCATCTGTCCTCGTACTGTTCCAAATAGTCTTCCTCTTCCTCAAGGCCCTCCGAAACCTCTTCCGGCTTCTCTTCGGTCTCGGCCTGCTCCAGGGCCGGGGCCTCGGCTTGCACCTGGCCCACCTCCCTCAGATACTCTTCTCTCGCAGCCATCCCTTCCAGACAAGCGTCGGCAATGAGTGAAGAGAAAAGCCTTATGGCCCGGATGGCATCGTCGTTGCCTGGAATCACGTAATCCACCTCGTCTGGATCACAGTTGGTGTCCACTATGGCCACAACCGGGATGCCCAGCTTCCTGGCCTCTTTCACTGCTATGTACTCCCTCCTGGAGTCCACTATGAACAGGGCGCCTGGCAGCTCCCTCATCTCCTTGATACCTCCAAGGTTCTTGAGGAGTTTGGCCTTTTCCTTCTGCAGGCGCATGACCTCCTTTTTTGTGTAACCCTGGAGCCTGCCGTCCTCGGCCATTGCTTCCAGATCTCTCAGGCGTTCTATTCCCTTGCGTATGGTCTGGAAGTTGGTAAGCATCCCCCCTAGCCATCTGTGATTTACATAAGGCATGCCGCAACGGCCAGCCTCCTCCTGGATGGATTCCTGGGCCTGACGCTTGGTTCCCACGAAAAGAACGCTCTTTCCGTCTGCCACGGTGTCGCGGACGAACTGGTACGCCCTCTTGAACATGCGCACAGTCTTCTGCAAATCAATGATGTAGATACCGTTCTTGTCCGCGAAAATGTAGGGTTTCATCTTCGGGTTCCACCTGCGCGTCTGGTGCCCGAAATGCACCCCTGCTTCCAGAAGCTGCTTCATCGTTACATTGGCCACCCGCTCACCTCCTCTAGCCCCATTCCAGCATGGAGCTTTTTCTTCCGGTCTCGCCGGATCTACACATAAAAAAACATTCTATCCTGCCCAATTCCCTTTCGCAACCGCATCAGGCCCACTTGCTGAAACCCCGGCTCTCCAACCCCAGCCTCCCCCAAAAAGCTGCGGCCCCAGCACAGAAGAGGTTTGCTGAGCACTGCCCCATAGAGCAGGCCAAAGCCGCTTAAATTGCACGAACAGGGCCGCCTTTGGGAACAAACCAGGTTTGTCTTTGGCTATCAGACAAGGATTTTGGCTCAGCAAAGCTGATAGCGTCTTTGTGTTTCAGTTCTTCAGTATCTCCATAGTCAAGACCCTTGCTCGGGCTTGTGGCACTTGGGGAGTGTTTTCTTCCAAAGTCACCTCAGTCCGAGCAAGTCTTGTTGGCCAGCATTCTTGAGTACTCGTGAATGGTTCTGGCTGGGCCGGTTCTCCCTTTCATGACCATGGCCTCTGGGCTGGCCCCTCAATCAGCTTCTGTAGCTCCCATTTATGGTCACGTATTCGTGTGACAAGTCGCAGGTGTGCAACAAGGCCCTTCCAGAACCAGAGCCAATACACACCCTTACGGTGAATTCCCTCTGCTTCACCACCTCCTTGGCCAGAGCCTCCCTTAGCTCGCCCAGAGGCTCTCCGGCCTTGAGCACCTGTACCTGCCCATACCAAATTTCCAGGCGATCCGGCTCCACAGGAGCGCAGCTGTACCCTATTGCTGCCGCTATTCTTCCCCAATTCACGTCCTGGCCGTAAAACGCGGTTTTCACAAGAGGAGAGTGGGCTATGGCTCGCGCCACCCTCCCAGCCTGCACATCATCAGGTGCCCCCTCCACCTCAATGTGTACAAGCTTGGTGGCTCCCTCGGCGTCTCGCACTATCTCCAGCGCCATCTCTTCCAGAACCTCCCCCAGGAGCTCCCGGAAATCTTCTTCAGAGGCAGAACCCTCCACAAGGGGATCTCCTCCCGCAGCCCCGTTGGCCAAGACCAGCACAGTGTCATTGGTGCTGGTGTCTCCGTCCACGGTAATGGCATGGAATGACCTCCCCAGGCAACCCTCCAGAGAGCGCTGCAGGAACTGGGGGCTTGCCGCAATGTCGGTCAGAACAAAGCAGAGCATGGTGGCCATCTGCGGATGAATCATGCCGGCGCCCTTTGCCACGGCCGCCATGCTCACCTCCCTGCCTCCAAGAATCTTGCGGCGCCAGGTCCATTTGGGCCTGGTGTCTGTGGTCATGATGGCCTTGGCCAGCTCTTGCACCTTCCAGGGCGCCAGCCCCTTGACCAGGTCCGGGATACCCCTCCTGATGCGTTGCACAGGAAGCCTGGTGCCTATGACTCCGGTGGAGGCCAGCAATATCTCCTCCTGCTCCACCCCTAGCTCCAGGGCCAAGCAACGGGCGGTTTCCAGCCCATCCAGGTAGCCCTGGCTCCCGGTGCAGGCATTGGCACAACCGGCATTGGCCAGGACCCCCCTAAAGAGCCCCCTGGGAAGCCTTTCCCTGTCAATCAAGACAGGGGCTGCAGCCATCTGATTTCGAGTAAACACACCTGCTGCCGAAGCGGGCAATTGGGAGAAGATCAGGCCCAAATCCAATTCCCCCTCGTTTCGCTTCAGCCCGCAGGAGACTGCGGAAAACAGAAACCCCTTTACACCTTTGCTTTCCCCCTCACCCATTCCCAGAACCTCCCGGCCTCAAATGGGGTCCTAAACCCTGCATGCCACCCCCCACAGGGGATCCCTCTTGCTCTTGGGGCACCCCCACTCTCGATGCCCGAAGCCCTTCACAACACCCTGAGCCGGGCCCAAACTCTACCTGCCACAACACTTCTTGTACTTCTTGCCGCTGCCGCAGGGGCACGGATCGTTCCTGCCCACCTTCTGGGTTGATCTTCTCACCAGCTTGGACTCCTCTGGGTCATCAGAACTGTTCCCTGATCCTCTCCCCCTTCCCAATGCCAGGGCCGGTCTTCTGGGGCTTCTTTGGGCGGGCTCTGTTGCCACCTGCACTCGAAAGAGTTTTTCTACAGCCTCTGAGCGAATCCTCTCGGTCAATACCACGAACAGCTCATATCCTTCTTTTTGGTACTCCCTGAGGGGGTCTCTCTGGGCATAGCCTCTCAGGCCTATTCCCTCCTTCAGATGGTCCATGCCCAAGAGGTGCTCCTTCCACAGGTTGTCCAGGGTCTGCAGGAGGATCATCTTTTCCAGATAGCGCATCACCTCCGAGCCATAGAGTTCCTCTTTCTTGCCATAGTAGAAAAGCAGCCTTTGAGAGAGCACTTCAGCCAGTTCCTCCTGGCTCGAGGGGCCCTCCACGCCAGAACCGTCCCAGGGTATACCCAGCCTGATCCTTACTTCCCGCCCCAGTCCTTTCAGGTCCCATTCCTCAGGGCGGGACTTGGCCGGAGCATACCGCTCAACTGCCTCCTCGGCCCACTGCCTTATCATCTCGCGCACATCCTGGTCCAGCCGGTCCCCCAGCAGGATCCTCTGCCTTTGGGCATAGATGACTTCCCTCTGTTTGTTCATCACATCGTCGTATTCCAGAAGATGCTTCCGTATGTCAAAGTTATGCTGCTCCACCCTCCTCTGGGCGTTTTCTATGGCCCGGGTCACCAGCGCATGTTCTATGGGCTCGCCCTCCTGCATCCCTATCCTGTCCATTATGGAGGCGATGCGCTCGGAGCCGAATATCCTCAGGAGATCGTCCTCCAAGGAAAGATAGAACCTGGAGGAGCCTGGATCACCCTGTCTGCCTGAACGGCCCCTGAGCTGTCTGTCTATGCGTCGGGCCTCATGCCTCTCGGTGCCTATGATGTGAAGCCCCCCCAGCTGCACCACACCTGGCCCCAGCTTTATATCCGTGCCCCTGCCGGCCATGTTGGTGGCAATGGTCACAGCCCCCCGATGCCCAGCACGGGCTACGATTTCGGCCTCCTCTTTGTGCCGCTTGGCGTTCAGCACTGAGTGGCGGATTCCTTTGGGCAGCATCCTGCTTAGAAGTTCGGATACTTCCACCGATACGGTTCCCACCAAGACCGGCTGGCCCTTACTGTGGCATTCCTCTATGTCCTGGATTATGGCCCTGTACTTCTCGCGTTTTGTGCGGAAGATGACGTCTGGATAATCCTGGCGTATGCAGGGCCTGTGAGTGGGGATGACCACCACATCCAGCTTGTATATCTTGTGAAACTCCGCAGCCTCGGTCTCTGCGGTGCCAGTCATGCCAGCCAGCTTTTCGTACATCCGGAAGTAGTTCTGGATGGTTATGGTGGCAAGGGTTTGCGTCTCCCCTTCTATCTTGACTCCCTCTTTGGCTTCCAGAGCCTGATGCAAGCCGTCGCTGTACCTCCTTCCCGGCATGAGTCGGCCGGTGAACTCATCCACTATGATCACTTGCCCCTCGCTTACCACGTAGTTCACATCCTTCTCGAACAGAGAGTAGGCCCTCAGAAGCTGGAAAAGGTTCTGCATGATCTCACTCTTTTCCTGGAATTCCCTCTCGGCCTTCTCCCTTTGCTCTGGAGTTATCTCAGGGTTGGAGTCCAGCTCTGCCAGATCCGGAAGCACGAAAAAATTGGGATCCTTAGGAGAAAGAGCCATCCTGCCCTTTTCCGTGAGATCCACCACATTGGATTTCTCGTCCAGGCTGAAATAGAGTTCCTCATCCAGCTGCCACAGCGTCTTGTCCCTTATGTGGTCCAGCTCCACCCTCTCCACAAGCCTCTTGTTGTTGCTGTCCTGAAGAAGCTTGAGAAGCCTCTTGTTCTTGGGCGCACCTCTCTTGGCCTGAAGCATTCTGATGCCGGCCTCGTAGTCCTTTCCCTCTTCCAAGAGTTTCTCGGCCTCTGCCAGGAGCCTGTTGACCAGGAAGGTCTGGCTTTGGACAAGCCTCTGGACCAATGGCTGGAGTTCGGCGTAGCGGTTTGTTTCCCTTTCCACAGGGCCGGAGATTATCAGAGGTGTGCGCGCCTCATCTATGAGTATGGAGTCCACCTCGTCCACGATGGCATAATAAAAACCTCTTTGCACCTGGTCCTCGGCCCTGAGGGCCATGTTGTCCCTCAGGTAATCGAACCCAAATTCGCTGTTGGTGCCGTACGTAATGTCAGCCTCGTAAGCCCTGCGCCGCTCCTCCTGGGGCATGTCATGGTATATGACCCCCACATTGAGGCCCAACAACTCATATATCTGGCCCATCCAATCCCTGTCCCTTCTGGCCAGGTAGTCATTCACGGTTACCACATGCACACCCCGGCCTGTCAGGGCATTGAGGTAAACCGGGAGGGTAGCCACCAGAGTCTTGCCTTCTCCTGTGGCCATCTCGGCTATTTTCCCCTGGTGGAGAACTATGCCGCCTGCAAGCTGCACATCAAAAGGACGTTCACCCAGTACCCGCCTGGCTGCCTCTCTAACCACTGCAAAGGCTTGGGGAAGGATTGTCTCAAGGGTCTCTCCCATGGTCTTTTTTAGCTCTCTTTTGAGCTCCTCTACGCGCTGCTCCGCAAGCTCCTGGGCTGGAAGGTCCGATTCCTGGCCATCAGGCAGGTCAGCCTCTGAAACCAGTTTCTGCAAGGAGAGATCCCTCACCACTCTTCCAAGCTCCAGGCGACCCAGGTCTTGGGCAGATTCCAAGGCCTCCAGCACCCCTTTTTTAAGCCGCTCTCTGAACTCCAGGGTCTTGTTGCTCAAGTCTTTGTCCGACAATGCCCTGAGCTCTGGCTCCAGCCCATTTATCTCCTCCACGATGGGAGCTATGCGTTTGAGCGCCCTTTCATTGGCGCTTCCGAAAACTCTCTGCAAAGCCTCGACTAACATTGATCCAGACCTCCATTTACAAGGTGCGGCCCAGGGCCCCCCCCAAGAATCTACAAACAAAGACCCCCGGCCCAGAGGCAATTCCTTGACTTGCTTTTACTTCTGGGCACTACCCCCTGCCAAGTCAATCTGAGCTGCTCCAAGGAGCTTGGCCCCACTGCAGTGTGAGCAGCTATTCCTGTCTGAGTCAGAAGCCTTTCTAGCGCTCTCCCAGTATTCGAGGCAGCCTGTTTGGCTTTCCCAATCCACCCCGGATATAAATTCATTTAGGGCATGCCCGGCCTGTTACCAGAAAACAGCCAATTCTCAGCCTGAACCAAGCGGCATTACTCACCAGCAGTGGATAACATGGATCAACTGATGAATTTACCTGCACCGAGGCCGAGGCATAGGAAAACAGTTTGCTTTTGCGATGCTACCCGGCACAAGGTTTTCTTGTTCCGGGCATCTTGGTAAATTCCAAAGGCTTGGGGGGCGACTCCCCAATTTCCCCGGCTTTGGCAAGTGATCCATGTCAGTCAAACAAGGCAGACCAATTTTCACCCGGAAGGCTTGGCTCAAGAGTTTAGTCACAATCGGAAGCCTTCTCCCAGGTAGAAACGCCTCGCTTTCTCGCTGGAGGCTATCTCTTCGGGGCTGCCCATTTCCAGGATTTCGCCCTCGTTTATGATGTAGGCCCTGTCGCAAACCCCCAAGGTCTCCCTAACGTTGTGATCGGTTATGATGACTCCTATCCCGCGTTCTTTAAGGCCTCGCACTATGTTCTGGATCTCCACCACGGCCAAAGGATCTATCCCGGCAAATGGCTCGTCCAGGAGGATGAAGCGAGGGTTTATGGCCAAGGAGCGGCATATCTCAACCCTTCTTGTCTCCCCTCCGGAGAGGGAGTAGGCCTTGTTGCGGGCCAAATGCTCTATTCGAAGCTCTCTCAACAACTCGTCGCAGCGTTGCCTTCGCCGAACTGGGTCCTTTTCCCACAGCTCCAAGATCAGAAGCAGGTTTTCCTCCACGCTCAGCCTCCGGAAAATGGAAGACTCCTGCGGGAGGTAATTCAATCCCTTCCTGGCCCTGAGATACATGGGGGCCTCTGTGACGTCTTCGCCCAGTAGGAAAACCCGGCCCCTATTGGGTCTCAACGCTCCTGTAAGCATGTAAAATATGGTAGTCTTCCCGGCTCCGTTAGGACCCAGCAGGCCCACGATCTCTCCCCTTCCGGCTTCCAGATCCACCCCTTTTACCACAGTCTTGGGGCCGAAACTCTTGACCAGCCCCCTGGCCTCCAACAGCTCAGCCCGCCCCCTCATCTTTTCCCCCCTGGGATCACCAGGGTGCGAACCCGCCCTCCCCTTCCCCCAAGCACCGTGCTCCTCTTCTGGCTCAAGGAGTAGAGTATTCTCTCACCCTCCACATGCTCCCCGGCCTGTGTCATCCGGGGGGATTCTTGCATTTCAACCTCCTGGGCGGCCACGTCCAGAATGGCCACCCCGCAGCTGGCCCTTGCATCTTCCGCCTCCAGCAGCACCTTGCCCTTGGCCACGAGATGACCTATTTTCCTGGTCTCTGGATCCCACCTCACCTCCAGTAAGTCCGAATACATCTTGTACTGTGGCTGGGTCACCGAGACGTTCCCGGTGTAAAGGATTAGGCTCTCCTGCCTTCGAAGCTCCATTCTGTCGGCCTTGACATGGACCGGTTGCTGCTGTAATGAGGCTTCCTTCTGCCTCCATTGGGCTGGATCCAGGGCCATGCTCCTGCACAGGTAGCTATCCAGGACCAAAGAGGCTGCAACCCAGGCTCCCAAGAAAAGCAAGAGACCTCTCATGGTCTCATCTTCTCCTTTGCCTTGTGAATCGCCTCAGGCTTCAGAACCGTCACCACATTCTCCCGCAACAAGACCATCTCCTTTTCTATCCACACGTGCAAACCAATACCCTGGGTTGTACCCTCCGGACCTTCCATGTACACCCGATCACTGCCCTCTATCTCCCTGGCCTCGTAATCATATGTGGCACGCTCGGTGTGAATTCGATAACCATCTTCTGTCAGGATCTCCACATCCCCCTGGATGTGCACGAGCTTTTGCTCCATGTCCGCCCTACCTGAATTCCCTGTGAGCTCCACCCTTTGGGCCTCACTGCCTTGTTTGGGTGGTGCCATCACTCTGACCTTTGAAAGCTCCACTTCTTGCGCCCGCCGTGAGTACCTGGCTGATTCGGCCCAGAGCTCCAAACTGCGACCCGATTCCCCGAACTCCTCCAAGTAGACCCCTTTCATTTGCAATATTGCCTCCTGGGAGTCCGGTTTTTGGGAGCGCATCGCCCCGCTCTCTTTCTTGGATGCAGCCGGGCACAGGTTCCCCGCGGGCACCAAGAGCCACAGCACCACCAGCACGGACAGAGAGCTTTTCCTCATATGACCCCTGCCCTCAGCACGTCATGGAGGTGAATGATACCCGAAATGGCCCTTTCGTCTTGGCCTTCAAACACGAACAAGGATGTTATGGCATGCCTTTGCATCTTGTTGAGTGCATCGACTGCCAGGGCCTGGGCCTGTATGCACTTGGGATTCCTGGTCATGAGACTGGAAGCTGGCTCTTCAAGCATTTCGTCCCCGCGCTGGAGCCCACGTCTCAAGTCTCCGTCCGTGATCACCCCCACCAGGCGACCTTCATCGTTCACCACTGCAGTCACCCCAAGCCCCTTGGAGGTAATTTCCAAGATGGCCTCCCTCATGCACGTGGCCTGATGCACCACCGGAACCGCATCTCCTGTGTGCATCAAGTCCCCGACCCTCAGCAGAAGCCTCTTCCCCAGCCTCCCGCCCGGATGAAGCCTGGCAAAATCCGAGGGCGTGAACCCCCTTAGCTCCAACAGGGACAATGCCATGGCATCTCCCATGGCCAGCACCGCGGTGGTACTGGCCGTTGGAGCAAGCCCAAGGGGACAGGCCTCCTCTGCCACCTCCACCGGAACCACGGCGTCGCTGGCCTTGGCCAGAGGGGAATCCTTCCCACCGGTAATGGATATTACCGGGCAACCCAATCTCTTCACAAAAGGAACCAACTCCACCACCTCTTGGCTGGAGCCGCTGTAGGAGACGAACAGGAAAACGTCCTCGGGTGTGGCCATCCCAAGATCCCCGTGGACCCCCTCGGCAGGATGCAGGAAAAAGGAGGGGGTGCCGGTGCTGGCCAATGTGGAGGCTATCTTGCGTCCCACATGTCCCGACTTGCCCACCCCGGAAACTATGACCTTGCCCTGGCATCTGAAAAGAATAGAGACAGCCGCGGCAAAATCGTGTCCCACCTGGTCCACCAGGGCTCTGATGGCCCGGGACTCTATCTCAAGAACCCGCCTGGCGCTCAAGATAACGCGCCTGTGGAGTTCCTCTTCTGCTTTCAATGTGTTGTCTGGTGAGTGCATCTATCTCCTTTATCTCCCTCAAAAGCTCCTTCAATCCCGCTGTGGAGAGGCTGTTGGGTCCATCACAAAGGGCCGCATCCGGATCAGGATGAACCTCCAAGAAGAGGGCATCCACCCCTATGGCCACGGCAGCCCTGGCCAGCGCAGGCACAAACTGCCTTTGGCCTCCTGAGGCCTGGCCCAGTGCTCCTGGGAGCTGGACGCTGTGGGTGGCGTCGAATACTACAGCCACCCCCAGGTCTCTCATTACCACCAAGGAGCGGAAATCCACCACCAATTGGTTGTACCCGAAACAAGAGCCCCTTTCGGACACTAGAATGCGATTGTTTCCTGCAGCCCTGATTTTTTCCAGAACAGGCACCATGTCCCATGGGGCCATGAACTGTCCTTTCTTCACGTTGATAGCACGCCCCGTGCGCGCTGCAGCCACCACCAGGTCTGTTTGCCGGCATAGAAAAGCCGGGATCTGTATCACATCCAGGACACTGGCGGCCCTTTCAATTTCAGTGCGGCAGTGAACGTCGGAAAGCACAGGCACGCAGCAAGCCTCCTTGACCTCCTGCAGTATCTCCAGACCTCGCTCAAGCCCTGGTCCCCTGTAAGAATCTATGGATGTCCGGTTGGCCTTGTCGTATGAGGACTTGAAAATAAGAGGCATCTCCAGCCCCCGCGTGAGCTCCACCAAAGCAGCCCCAACCTCCAGGGCTTGCTGCCTGGACTCTATGACGCATGGCCCTGCCACCAATGTAAGGGGGGCCCCCTGACCGAAGCTGACCGAACCTACGGAGAAACCCATGCTCAACTCCCCTCCAGGCCACCCTTGCACGCCATAAGATTTTTTGCACCCAACCCTCTGCCACCTCGTGAGGGAAGAGTCAGGCGCTTCTTGAGTATCGCCGGTTTAGTTAAATTATATCAGTCCGTTAGACTTTGTAGCCCATTTCCTCCAAAAATCCAACCCGGATCCTTCACAGGGCCCAAGTGAAACCAGACCCAGGTGGCCAAGCTGTTTCTTTCTCAAAGAAAAACCCCCTGGGACAGCCCGCGCACCTAGAATCCCCCAGCTTAATCTTGTGAGTGCGCTCACATTCAGAAGGTTCCCCCTAAGCAAATTGCCTGGAGCACTCTCTTCCGGAAAAGAATCCAGCTCAAGCCAGTCCCTCACTGTTTCTCCTGTTTCTTGAACCATATCTTCGGCCTGTCCTGATCAGAAAGCCCTGGGGCCCAACCTGGGCTAGCCCCTTTGTGTTCCGGTGACCCTGGTCTCTATGATTTCCCCTGGGCCGGGTTTTGAGGAAATTTCTGGAGTTGCACAACGCTTTTGGTATTGGAGGGCGGCCCCTATGAAAGAGCGGAAAAGAGGGTGGGGATCCAAAGGCCTGGACTTGAACTCGGGGTGGAATTGGCATCCCAGGAACCAGCTTCGCCCCGGAATCTCCACCATCTCCACAAGCCTCTGGTCAGGAGAAATCCCGGAGATCCTCATGCCTCGTTCCTCCAGCAGCGATGTGTACTTGTTGTTCAGCTCATAGCGATGCCGATGTCGCTCGGAGATCTGCTCGGTCCGGTAGGCCTCCCAGGCCAGGGTTCCTTCCATGACACGGCAGGGATAGGCTCCCAGCCGCATGGTGCCGCCCTTTTCCTCCACGGAACGTTGATCAGACATCAGGTCTATCACAGGATGGGGGTTGGCCTCCTCGAACTCGGTGGAATTGGCCCCGCTCAGGCCGCAGACGTTCCTGGCGAACTCCACCACAGCCAGCTGCATGCCCAAGCAGATGCCCAAGAAAGGCACATCAGCTTCTCTGGCGTACTGGATGGCCCTCATCTTTCCCTCAATGCCCCGCTTTCCAAAGCCCCCCGGCACCAGTATGGCGTCCACGTCCTGGAACTGGCCGTCCCAGCCAGGTTTCTCCAGGAGTTCGGAATCCACGTAGTGAAGCTTCACCTTGCAGTCATTGGCTATGCCTCCGTGGACCAAGGCCTCGCTCAAACTCTTGTAAGACTCTGTGAGGTGCACGTACTTTCCCACAATGGCCACCTTTACTTCGTGAAGGGGGTTCTTTATCCTCTCAACTATGTTCTCCCACTCTTCCAGCACTGGGGCCCTTGTCCACATATTGAGAATTTCCATTATCTTTTCGTCCAGGCCCTCCTTGTGAAAAACCAGGGGAACCTCATAAATGCTCTCCACATCCTTGGCCGTGATCACTGCGTCAGGAGCTATGTTGCAAAAAAGGGCAATCTTGGCCTTTATCTCCTGCCCCAGATACCTGTCTGTTCTGCAAAGCAAGATGTCAGGCTGGATTCCTATGGCCCTGAGCTCTTTCACGCTGTGCTGGGTTGGCTTCGTCTTCACCTCCCCTGCTGTTTGGATATAGGGGACCAAAGTGAGATGAATGTAACAGACGTTCTCCTTGCCCAAATCCCCCCTCAGCTGTCTGATGGCCTCCAGGAAAGGAAGTCCCTCGATGTCCCCCACGGTGCCTCCTATTTCCACGATGGCCAGATCTACCCCTTCTGCAGCCTCCAGCACGCAGTGCTTTATTTCGTCTGTTATGTGGGGAATCACCTGAACCGTTCCACCCAGATAGTCCCCCCTTCTCTCCTTCCGAATCACGTTGTAGTAAATTCTGCCTGTAGTGTAGTTGTTTTTTTGAGACATCCGGGCATGGGTGTATCTTTCATAATGCCCCAGATCCAGATCGGTCTCTGCCCCGTCATCCGTGACGAACACCTCCCCATGCTGAAAAGGATTCATGGTCCCAGGATCCACGTTTATGTAAGGATCCAGCTTCACCAGGGTGATCTTGAGCCCTCTGGCCTCAAGCAGGGCTCCTATGGAGGCTGCAGCCAATCCCTTGCCCAGGGAGGATAGCACCCCCCCCGTTATAAAGATAAACTTGGTTCTCATACTTCCCCCCGGCCAAGCTGTTTCAAAAGGAGCCTCTCCACCCTGAGTGCGTCCTCCGGGACATCCACCCCGATTGTCCGCTGCTGAGTAGGTACCACCCGGATACAAAGGCCCCAGTACAAGAACCTCAACTGTTCCAACTTCTCGGCCTCCTCCCATGGTGCCTGAGGCATTGACTGGATTTTCTCCAGGGCCTTCTTCTTGTAAGCGTACATCCCGACGTGGAGCCAGGCCCCCCTGGAGGCACCCTCACCATTGCGGTAAAAAGGAATGGGAGCCCTTGAGAAATAGAGGGCATGTTGTCTGTGGTCCATGACAACCTTCACGTTGTTGGGATCTCTTATTTCCAGGCTGTCATTGCTCAGCACGCACAAAGTGGCCACATCTGCCTCTGGATCCTCCTCCAGGGCCCGGATCACCAGCTCAACCTGTTCTGGAGCTATGAGCGGTTCATCCCCCTGCAGGTTCACCACCAGGTCACCTCCCACTATCTTTTGGGCCTCTATCACCCTGTGGGTGCCGGTTGGGTGCTCCGGGGAGGTCATGACCGCACGCCCACCGAAGCCCTCCACCACCCGGGCAATTCTGATGTCCTCGGTGGCCACCCACACGTCTCTTACTCCTCTGGCCTTTGAGGCACGCTCGTATACGTGCTGAATCATCGGCTTTCCTAGGATGGGGATTAGAGGTTTGCCCGGGAATCGACTCGAGGAAAAGCGAGCGGGAATAATTACCGTGGCCAGCATCCTGTCACCAGGGCGTGTTTTACACACTATAGCAGAGCACATACCCTTGTCAAGGCGCGCCGCGCCTTGGGCACTGTTAACCTCCAGTGTTGAAATTGAGTTGGAGTTGGTAGGGGGTAGTT
>JBBIOJ010000059.1:0-14419 GCA_037443445.1 Desulfarculaceae bacterium
ACTGGCCTTCCACCAGCTCGGGACTCAGACGTCTTTCAGGACACACGCCCGGATCGTTCACCCAGCTGGAGCACCAACCAGGCCCCCGGAGTGCTTGAAGGTTTTCAGGCTCAAGACCTTTGTTTGGTCTTCTTTGACGGGCAGGCTGTTTCCAGGCATAATCGCCTTGGGCCAAGTAGATCCAGTTGTCGCCCTGGGTCATCCACTTCTGGTGGATGATGCTGGTTGGAGCCTGGAATCCCTCTCAGGCATGCTTTCTTGCAAGCAGAGGGAAGCCCATAGATTCCCTCTGCTTCAGATAGGCTTGGGCACAAGCCCTGGCTAGCTTCCTCACCCTCAGGATGTAACGGGTTCTCTCGGCAACACTGAGAGCCCCCCGAGCATCCAGCAGGTTGAAAGTGTGAGAGCACTTCAGGCAGTGATCATAGCCCGGGAGGACCAAGCCCTTTTCCACCAGCCGCATGCACTCCTCCTCATGCATCTCAAACAACTTCAGGAGTGCCTGCACATCGGCTTCCTCAAAATTGTATTTGGAGAACTCCACTTCACTTTGGTGGTGAACATCTCCATAGGTTATGCCGTGGGCCCACTCCAGGTCGAAGACATTGTCCACACCTTGAAGGTACATGGCTATGCGTTCTATTCCATAAGTTATCTCCACTGAAACGGGGTGGAGGTCTATGCCACCAGCCTGTTGGAAATATGTAAACTGGGTTATTTCCATTCCGTCCAGCCAGACCTCCCATCCCAATCCCCAAGCCCCCAGGGTCGGGGATTCCCAGTCATCTTCCACAAACCTTATGTCATGCACCAAAGGATCAACCCCGAAGCTGCGCAGGCTTTCCAGATAAAGCTCTTGAACTTCCAAAGGAGAGGGTTTCATGATCACCTGGAATTGGTAATAGTGTTGCAGCCTGTTGGGGTTCTCTCCGTAGCGACCATCTGTGGGCCGCCTGGAAGGCTCCACGTACGCTGCACGCCAGGGCTCTGGCCCCAACACCCTCAAGAAGGTGGCCGGATGGAAGGTTCCTGCTCCCACCTCTGTGTCATACGGCTGGTGCAGTATGCATCCCCGGCCAGCCCAATAGCGCTCCAGCGCCAAGATAAGCTCTTGGAAAGTCATCTTGCTAGCCCCCTGGCTCTTACTTTGGAAAACAACCCTTCTTTCATAGGATCTCCTTTGGCTTCCCATTCTTGGCACAGAATGGAACAGGTCCAAATTTCACCTGGGAAAATCCGGTTTCTGGATTCCATAGGATTGGCGAAAATCCAGGCCTGGTTCCTGGAGATCCCCTCTGTGAGAAAGTCCTGAGACAGTTCTGTGCTGGCCAAGCCCCTGGAATTATATCACCGATTGTGGCCGGCTTGTCCACCTCGGGCAAGAGCCCTTCTCAACCCGCCAAGCTTTCCAAGAATTCGCTGGACTTCAAACTTCGACCAGCATGATATGTGAAGAAGGCTCTAAGCAGCCCCTTGGACTCCTTCAGAGCCAGAGCGGAGAAAGCCACCCGGTGAAGTCTTTCCAGGGGCAGGGATCTTGCCTCCTGGAGGAGCTTGAGGGTTCCCCTGCTTATCCTGGAGCCGGCCTCAGCCCCGCAACGTCGGCACAAGGCCCCCCCTTGCGAGATCTCCACGAGCACACTGGTTTCCTGCCCCAGCTGGGCCCCGCAACGGGCGCAGGTGTCCAGTCTCGGGCCGTAGCCAGCCAAGTCAAGGGCTCTAAGCTCGAAAAGGCGCAACACTGCCTCTCCAGAACCCCTCTTAGATAAAGACCTCAGTGTCCAAATCAGAAGAGGCAAGAGACCCTCAACAGGCTGCCGCTCCGGAGCACACCCCTCGGCCCACTCTGCTACGTAACAGGCTCTTGCAAAACCCACCAGATCCTCCCTCACAGAATCGAAATGCTCCAACAAATCAGCCCCTTCCACCCTCACCATGGAATTACCCCTTCGCTCAAAGCCGTAGAGCCTCACGTGGGCAAGCAAATCCAGATTGGCTCCGAAACGTTTTTTACTGGCTTTGGCCCCTTTGGCAACACCCCTGAGCTTTCCTTTCTCATCCCCGTAAAAAGTGACCAGGAGGTCTCTCTCCTGGAAATCCACAACCTTCAAGATCACACATTCTGTCACAAAAGAAGCCATCCGGCCCAAACCCCCTCTCTGAAAAAACCCCCCAGAAAGCATCCTACCTATGTTGTGAGCAAACACCATGCGCGTCAAGCAGCAGGGCTTCAGGATTCCCGTGAATTGGGTTAGCATTAGATACAGAAGCAATGGGGAAGAAGGCCATGTCCGAAACCCAAAAAAGCGTTACAGGTCTAGGCACCCGGGAATGCAAACCTGTTCCCGGCCGGATCTTTCTGGCAAATCCAAGGGGATTTTGCGCCGGGGTGAAAAGGGCCATACAGACCGTGGAGACGGCCTTGCGAAGGGCCGGGGCCCCGGTTTATGTGTTTCATGAAATCGTGCACAACACTCACGTGGTAAGAGAGCTTGGAGACAGGGGAGCCCTCTTTGTGGACAAGGTGGAAGAGGTGCCCAGGGGCAGCCTCCTTGTCTTCTCGGCCCACGGCGTCTCCCCCAGGGAAAGAGAACTGGCAAAGCATCGAGGCCTCAGGGTGGTTGATGCCACCTGTCCCCTCGTCACCAAGGTGCACATGGAGGCAAGACGCTTTGCCAGGGAGGGCAAGACCATCTTGCTTGTGGGTCACGAAGGCCACGAGGAAGTGGTGGGCACCATGGGAGAGGCACCGGAACATATCCGGCTGGTGATCTCTGTAAAGGATGTGGAAAAGGTAAGGGTGCAGGATCCAGAAAAAGTGGCCGTAATAACCCAGACTACCCTTTCCCTGGATGAAACGAGGGAGGTAATGGAGGCTGTAAGAGCCAGATTCCCCGAGGCGGTCACTCCTGCCAAGAAGGACATCTGTTATGCCACCACCAACCGCCAGACAGCGGTCAAGGAGCTGGCCCCTTGGTGTGACCTTATCTTGGTTATTGGCTCACGCAATTCCTCCAACTCCAGGAGGCTGGCCGAGGTGGCCGAGTCTTACAAGACAAAGGCCCATCTCATAGACGATGTGAGAGGCATAGAAATGGGTTGGCTAGAGGGAGTGAAGACCTTGGGCATCACAGCCGGGGCCAGCGCACCCGAACATTTGGTCACTGAGGTAGTTGATTTTTTCGAACGCATGGGCACAGAGCAAGTCCAGGAGTGGGAATCAGGTGAGAAGGAACAGGTGCGTTTCGGGCTTCCCTCTGAGCTCAGGCATCTGCGGGAGAGCTTGGAATAGCGCGCTCGCTCTCAAACCGGTGTCTGTGTTCCTGGTAGAGATCTTGAGGCACCAAGCAAAAGGCCAGAAAAACCAGGGCCGGCACCAGAATCAGGTCGTCCAGTTGCCCCAAGACGGGTATGAAGTCCGGCACCAGATCCAAAGGAAATAGCGCGTAGGCCAGGGCAAGGCCCAAGAGCCACCTGGATAGCCTTGGGGTGCGGGGATCCGAGCAAAGAGCCCTCATCACCGCCAGTTCCCTCTTTACCAGGAGAGCCGAAGCTTTCAAGGAAATCCTCATGGGTTAGCCTGTGTTCTTGGCTGAGGCCTGTGCCTGGGGGCCCGGGCAGGGGTGTTTCGCAGTCCCATGGTTCGACTTCATTCCAGCCTGAACAGGATGGGAACTTCCACCTCCATCTCCACCGGCTCTTCACCCAAGAAAGCAGGCACGAATTCCCAGTTGGCCACTGCCTCTGTGGCTGCCTGGTCCAGCAGCTTGTAACCGCTACTGTGGGCTACTCGCACCGAATTGGGGGAACCGTCTTTCAGAACCCTCACCAGGAGGATTACCTTACCTTCATACCCCCTTCTCCTTGCCGCATCTGGATAAGCAGGCTTGGGATTCTTCCCGTAGCGTGGAAAAGCTTTTCTGAGCTGTGCCTTTGGTGGCTCATCCCCACCTGATGAAGGCTGAGAGCCCCCGTTCTCTTCCCCTTTACCAGCCAGGCCCCGAACCTCCTGACCCCCGGCCTGGGAATCCCCGCCCCCAGGAGAAGGATCAGTGGAAGGCTGGGATTCGGTCGTGTGCTCTGTGGGAGAAGCGGAAGCCAGAGCCGCTGGCTCTTTTTTCTTCTCCTTGGCCCGCGGAATCGGTTTGGGCTTGGCAGAAGGCTGGGGTTTGGAAACGGGATTTTCTTTCTCCAGCCTGGGGGGCTCAGGGGTTCCCATGGCTGCAAAGGCATGCTGGGGCTTCTCTTCAGATGCTGGAGGTTCGCTGTGTGGGAGTTCTTTCCTGGAGTTCTTTTCCACCCCTGCAGGGACCGGAAGGGATACCTGCAGTTCCGGAATGGGAGACCAAGGGGTATGGATCCTGGGCATTGGGCTCCATGGGGCCAGGAAAACCACCACGTGGATCCCGGTGGAGACCAGGCCTCCCAGAATCAGCTCCCGTCTCATCTGCTCCCCCTGGGCTGGGCCTCCAGGGAAACCTTGCTCAAGCCCGAAGAGCGGATCTTGTCCAGCACTTCCATTACTCTCTCGTACGCAACGTCACGGTCTCCTCTGAGCACTACCCTGTCCGCTTCCCTGGAGTTTGCCAAAGCCAGGACCTCCTCTCCCAGAAGCTCCAGGCTGACCCTTTCTCCCTCCAGGAATATCTCCCCCTTGGCATTCAGGCTCACTTCCAATGCCCTGGTCTGCTCCTGGACAAGGGTGTCTGCATGAGGAAGTCTCAAGGGGATACCCCTTTGGAGAACCATAAAAAGGGAAACGTAGATGAAGAAGCACAGGAGCTGAAAGGTCACGTCAATAAGAGGGATCATCTCGATGCGAGCCCTTTTCTTTTCCGGCCTTGGAATCTTCATGAGACCCGCTCTGGCTCAGATCCGGGGTGGAGGTGGAAAAAACCGCCCATGGGTCCCTGGTGACGGTTCTTGCTGTGGACTATCTCCAAGGAAGTCCCGTAGGTCTCCATTTCGTTGGCTGCCTGCTCGGCCCGCTTCTGAAAGTAGTTATACGAAATCACACATGGCACAGCTATGACCAGCCCAGCCACAGTGGTTATGAGTGCCTCTGCCACCCCAATTGTGACAACACGAGGATCCTGAAACCCTGAGCTGCCCAGAAGGTCAAAAGCTTTTATCAAACCAGTGACTGTTCCCAGGATACCCAACATGGGGGCCACTGTCACCAAAGTGTCCAGCACAGCCAGTCCCCTTCTCATTCTTTCCATTTGCTCCTTGGCCGCCACCTCCATGGCCGCAGAGAGGGAAAACTCCCTGTGCAGGATCCCGCTTATGAGAACCCTTACCACATAGTCACGGCTTCCCCTCACCTTATCCCTTATCTCCTCGTAAGCCTCCCGCTCGGCCAAGGAGAGCACCTCTTCAACGAGTCGTCTATTTCTCCTGCGGGTCTCCTTGAGCCAGAAGATGAGCCTGTCCACGGTCACTGCCAAAGCCACCAAAGAGCACCCGAGCAGAGGCCACATCACGGGCCCCCCCCTTTGAAAAAGATCCAACATGCCTCTCACCCCTTTCCCTCTCCCAGGTCCGCCAAACGCGGAGTGATCCTGGGAACTCCTATCACGGGATCCAGGTCCACCAGCACTCTGGCTCCGTATACCTCCAGAATGATCTCCTCGGTGATCACTTCCCGCGGAGGGCCCAAGGCTCGCACTCTCCCCGCTTTCAGCAAAAGGAGTCTGTGGCAGATGAGAGAGGCCAAATTCAAATCATGGGAAACCCACACCACGGTGAGTCCCTCCTGTTTGTGAAGCCTCCCCAGGAGCTCCACCAGCTCCATTTGATGCCTAAGATCCAGGTAAGCCGTGGGTTCGTCCAGCAGGAAGACCCTGGGTTGCTGGGTCAACGCCCTTGCCAGTAACACCCTTTGCCTCTCTCCCCCGCTTAGCTCATTGACGTCTCTGTAAGCCAGGTGGGAACAACCCGCCTTTTCCAAGCTGGCCAAGGCAATTGCCCTGTCCTCCTCCCCTTCGAACCCCATCATGCCCAGATGCGGGTGCCTGCCCATGAGAGCCACTTCCAGAACCGTAAAGGACTGCGTCAAGAGAATTTCCTGGGGCACCACCGCCAGGGTTCTGGCCACCTTTCTCCTGGACATGGCCTGCACATCCTGTCCTTCCAGGAGGACCTTCCCCTTTTGGGGTTTCAAGATTCCCTGGAGCACTCCCAGCAGGGTGGTCTTGCCCGATGCATTGGGCCCCAGGATGCCAAGTACCTCTCCCCTGCATACCTCCAGGGAGACATCCCGTAGCACCCATTCCTGACCATAGCGAAACCACACACCGGTGGCACTCAAGAGGGGTTCCACCTAGCCCCCCTTGTGCCAAGAAGAAGAATGAAAAACGGAGCCCCCAGGGCGGCCGTAACCACACCCACCGGCACTTCTGAAGGGGATATGAGGGTTCTGGCCAGGGCATCTGCCAACATGAGGAAGACCGCTCCTCCCAGAGCCCCCACAGGAAGGAGCAGCCTGTGGTCTGGACCGAGCAACATTCGGACCAGATGCGGCACTATCAGCCCCACAAATCCGATCAGCCCGCTCACACTTACCACCAGCCCGGTGAGAAGTGCAGTAACCACCAGGAGCAGGAGCTTGCTTCTGTCCACTTGAACCCCCAACTGCATGGCTGTGCGCTCTCCCAGGCCCAGAAGGTTTAGGTTGCGGGCCTGGCTCCAGAGGATGACCAGCGCCCCAATGGCCCCTGGCCCCACAAACCCTGCATGGGAGTAACGAGCCCCGCTCAAGTCCCCATAAAGCCAGAACATCATGGAGTGAAGCTGCTCAGCTCGGCTCAGGCTCAGGATGAGCATGATGATGGAGGTGAAAAAGGCGTTCACTATCACTCCGGTGAGAAGCACCCGCGTCATCTCCAGCCTTCCCCTCCCCCCGGAAATGCCCAGCACCAAAGCCACCGTGCCCATGGCTCCCAGAAATGCAGCCAGTGGTGTTGTAAAAGGAAGGAATCCCGCCCCCAGGGCCATGGAACTCAGGGCCCCAAGGGCTGCGCCGCTGGAGATCCCCAACACGAAAGGTTCAGCCAAAGGATTGCGAAGCAGGGACTGCAGCACCACTCCTGAGACCGCCAGTCCCATGCCCACAAGTCCAGTGAGAAGCACCCTGGGGAGCCGTATCTCTACCAGTATGGATCTCTCTGTGGGATCCAGGGATCCACCCGCCAGCCTCTCCCCCAGGACTTGGGCCAGGATCCCTCTCCATTCGAGGGGGGTGGGCCCGGTGCCCAGGGCCAGGATCCCAGACAGGCCCGCTGCCGTCAACCCGATCAGGGTCCAGGCCAAGACACCTCGCATGGTGACCGATCTTGGTCTAGGAGACCACATCCCTTTGTTTCACCCATTCAAAGTTCAATCGCGTTTCTCCGCCCTATTTCAACTCTGCGGGTGGATGATGGAGGCCAACTCTTGCAGCCCTTCCACCACCCTGGGCGAGGGCCTGTCTATGAGATCCCCATCTATCACATGAATGCGGTCGTTCTTCACCGCAGGGATGCTTTTCCATCTTTTCCACCTGTTTTTTTCTTCCTCGGCTCCCCTGGGATCGGCCATGGAGGAGATGATTATGACCTCGGGGGCCAGGCTCATTACCCGTTCCAAGCTAAGCATGGGGTACCCCCGGCCCAAGGAGCTGGCCACATTGTGGCCTCCTGCAAGCCCGATGAGATGGTCCTGAACCGTGTCGGCCCCTGCCACAACAAGAGGTTGTGCCCCAACCTGAAGAAGCACCCTGGGCCTGGCTTTGGCCTCCAAGCTTCGCCTTATCCCCTCCATTCTCTCCTGCATCCTGGAGACCAGGGCTCCTGCCTGTTCTTTACGCCCCAGAAGCTCCCCCAAGCTCATCAAGGTATTGAAAAGCCCTTCCAGGGACCTAGGATCCAGCACAAACACCGTAAGACCCATCTCTTCGAGCCTTCGGATCTGTTCCCTGGGGTTTCCATCACGGGTGGCCAAGACCAGGTCAGGCCTCAAAGCCACTATGGCCTCGAGCTGCAGATGCACGTAAGATCCCACCTTGGGCCTGGAGGCTGCCTGGGGCGGGAAGTTGGTGTGCTCGGTGACCCCCACCACCTCCTGATCCATGCCCAGGGCGAAAAGGCACTCGGCGATACTGGGGGCCAGGGCAACTATCCTGCTGGGCACTGCGGTGAGCTGGACCCTTCGGCCTGCCTCGTCGGTCAGCTCGAGGCCAAAGCCTGCCGCCTGGGCCCCCAGGAACCAAGACAGCAGGGACAGGCCCAAGGCCCCTTTTTTCCAGTGGGCTTTTCCCAAACCTTCCTCCCAAAATCCAAAGGCCCCGACCTCCAAGAGGTCGGGGCCTTTCTGCCAAAGAATCTGCCACCTTCCCCTCGAAAGGTCGTCCAGATGGGTTCCGGTCGGGTCTACTGGCTTACGGCAGCCTACTTTCCACGCCTTCCCATCCCCGCTCGGGGACAGTGGCTTTCCGTCCGCGGAGTCTTCCTTGCAGCCGGGTGGATTTCGTTCCGATCACAGTTGCGGGGCAGCGATGGCCTTTCACCATCTTCCCCAACGAGTCCGCCCTGGCGGACCCCCGGAACCGCACTCACTTATATAGCAAGACCATCATATGAAGAGCCCTCCATGGTGTCAATGTGACCCCGATCAACCCGGATCATTTGGCTAACTCGAGCAAAGTGGCGTTACTCCAAGTAAGTCTGCTTGACAGCTTGTATTGTATGCTGCTTGTGAATAATGCTGGTCAACCAGATTTTGTTTGCCAAGGAAGAAAACATTGGAGGCTAGCGCCTCCAAGTCTGGCAGTCCCCGCTGAATGATCCTGGCCACGCCATGACCCAGGTGGTCCCGGAAGCAGGGAAGTGGTATGATCCGTGGAAAAGCTCTATTCTCAGCCCGCATGACAAAGTCGCCTCGGGGGGTTGACCCATCCATTGCGGAGTCAACAGAATTGGCTTCGGCATTGCAAGGTCTCGATGCTGACTAAGGGGGGTGGTGGCTATGGACTCTACCTACGACCTTATTATCCTGGGGGCCGGCCCCGCAGGGCTAACGGCAGGAATCTACGCGGCCAGGGCGAGGCTTAGAACCTTGATTCTGGGTGCCAGGCCCGGAGGCAAGCCCCTCATGTACGAAAACATAGGGAACTATCCGGGCTTTCCAGGAGGGGTGACCGGGGCCCAGTTAATGACCAGCATGTTGCAGCAGGTCAGCGACTTGGATGTGGACAGGGTGTGGGAGAATGCCACGGCCGTGCACTTGGGAAAGCAAAGCCAACGAGTCCTGGTTGGATCCCAGGAATACCTCTCCGGGGCCTTGATCGTGGCCACTGGATCTGATCCCATTCCCTTGGAGGTTCCGGGTGCAGAGAAGTATGAGGGACGGGGCATCTATTATTGCGCTCATTGCGACGCCCCTGTTTTCAGGGCCATGGAGAAATCCAAGGCCACGGTGGTAGGAGGAGGCGACTCAGCCCTTTACACGGCCCTGTACTTGACCAAGCATGCCGAGGAGGTCACGGTGGTATACCGAGGCTCAGAGCTGAGGGCCAGCAAGGCTGCCCAGGAGGTGGCCCTCTCCCATCCCGGAATCCGGCTGGTGCTGAACAGGGAAGTGATGGAAGTCGAGGGGGACCAGACCCACGTGACCAACCTCATACTTAGGGATCCGACAACTGGCCAGAGGAGCTCCCTTGAGACCGATGGGGTCTTCGTGGGCATAGGTCAGAGGCCCAATTCAAGGATAGTGGAAGGGCTTCTGGAACTGGACCAGGAGGGGTTCATTTTTGTGGACAGCAAGATGGAGACCTCTGAGCCAGGGGTCTTTGCGGCAGGTGATGTGATTCAGAAATCCTTGAGGCAGATAGTCACAGCAGCCAGTGACGGGGCCGTGGCAGCAGATTCTGCCACTAGATTCTTGCAGAGGATGAGGGCATGAAGGGGGTTGCTTCGGGTTCGCGCAGGGGCGCCAGGGAAGGCTCTCGGGGACTTGTGCGAGTGTACACCGGCGATGGGAAGGGCAAGACTACAGCGGCCTTGGGTCAGGCCTTGAGAGCCGCTTCTCGGGGCAAGCGTGTGCTGTTCATACAATTCATGAAGGGACAGGAAACCGGAGAACTCAAGGCCATCTCTCAAAGCGGTCTTCCCATAGACATAGAACGCTTTGGTAGGCCTGTCTTCCTTCAAACGCCCCCTCACAGCCGCCCCAGCAGGACAGGGGAGTCCTTGGACATGCTCCTCGCCCATCAGGGATTGGAAACATTGGAGAGGAACATGAGGCAGGGGGTTTACCAGCTCATCATCCTGGACGAGATAAACATGGCCCTGGACTTTGGCCTCCTGGAAGTGGAGGAGGTCTTGAGGGTGATCAGGGAAAGACCTCCAGATCTCTGCCTGATTCTCACCGGCCGAAACGCCCCCGCAGAGGTAATGGAAGCTGCCGACTCTGTGACTCTGCTCAGGGAGCTGAAACATCACTACAGAGCCGGGGGAAAGCCCAAGAAGGGAATAGAATTCTAGCGGGGATTATTGACTCACGCCCAAGCTGTTTCGGGGCTGAAGCCCCAAGCTCCGCTGGATGCTCCAAGACACCAAGAATCGAACCACTGCGGGAAAAGATGGCACGGTCAGTACAGAGGAACTGTCTTCTTGCTGAACATGGAGCTTTGGAATAAACTCAGAAAGAGCGGAAGTTGTGACCTGTAGGCGGTGTTTCTAATGGCTGTTTCGGAGGTTGGGGAGACTGCTGGAGCCACAGAAGGCCAGGTGTACATTTACACGGGAGCTGGGAAGGGCAAGACTACGGCCGCCCTGGGACAGTTAGTCAAGGCTGTCACAGGAGGCAGGAAAGCCCTTCTTATTCAGTTCATGAAGGGACAGGAGACCGGTGAGCTGAATGCCATCTCCCGGATGGGTCTTCCCATAGAAGTGCAAAGGTTCGGCCGCTCGGTCTTTCTCCAGAGAAGCCATGCCGTAGCCGCCAGTAGAGCCTGTGAACCCCTAGACATTCTCTTGGCTCATAGAGGGCTTCAGGCCGTGGAGAGAGCCATGCGCAGCGGGGCCTTTGACCTGATAGCCCTGGATGAGATCAACGTGGCCATAGACTTCGGACTCTTGAAGATAGAAGGAGTGATTGAAGTGATTCAGAGGAAACCGCCAGGGCTGGTGTTGATCCTCACCGGGAGGAATGCCCCGGCGGAACTGATGGAATTGGCCGATTGTGTCACAGAGATGAAAGAGGTGAAACACCATTACCGAAGGGGCGACAGAATGAGAAGGGGAATAGAATTCTAATGCCCCGAGAAGGTAATGATTTGCGGGGATCATGAGGAAGGGATCTTGGGAAATGCCGCAGAATATTTTCCTTGGAAGTTTGGGAAGCTGCTCATGCGAACAGGAGTTTCACCCGGAGCCCATGTACAAGGCTTTGTCAGAGGTTCTTGGTCTGATCAAGGAGCTTCTGGAGGAAAAGGGCCTCAGTCCCGTAGGTCATTCTAGGACCCTCGAAAGCGGTGTTTTCGAGGAGTACGTGGTATTTTTGAAAGCCCCTCCTCCCAGGAGGGTCTTGTTAAGGATGTGGCCACTTTTCTTCCCTCACCAAAAACGGCTGGAGTACAGAATTTATGAGGATGGCGAGCTGTTGCGCGAGCAAATAATCCTCTACCTTCAAGCTTACGCCCAGACCAACCGGGCCGAGTTGATACCGAGGCTCTAAGCCCACCTGGCAGCCTTGCACGAGCTCCAAGGCATTGGGAGTCCTCCCCTCAGCCGGGGAGTTGTCAGAGAATGCCCTCTTGGAATTGCTGGGCGGTCGGTCAGCTCTTGGCAGCCTTGAAAAGAGCACCCCTGGTGATGGTGGAGCTGTCGAAGCCGGTGTACCCGACCTGGTGAACATCCTGAAAACCAGCCTCTTTGAGAATGGCCAGGAAATCCTTTCCCGGTATGGCCCCTCCTTCTCATCTGAACCAGCTTGCCAGCCTGGCTTCAGGATCTGGCGGTGGTTGAGCTTCGAGAATCTGATCGGCCAGAAACATACGTCCGGCAGGTTTGAGGACTCTCAAGGCCTCCTTGAGGGCAACCAGCTTCTCAGGAACCAGGTTGAAGACCCCGTTGGAGATGATTACATGGAAGCTCTCGTTGGAGAAAGGCAGAGCCTCTGCCGAGGCCACTTGGAAAAAAGCGTTCCCGAAAAAGCTGGCCCTCAGGTTCTTTCTTGCCAGGGCCACCATCTCCAGGGTAAGGTCAATCCCCACTGCCCTGCCCTCTGGGCCCACCTTCATGGCGGCCACGAGGGTGTCCGCGCCGCCGCCGCATCCTATATCCAGGACAGCCTCCCCCTCGGCCAAGAGACCCAGCTCAAAGGGATTGCCGACCCCGCAATACGAGGTGATGGCACCGCTGGGGAGCCTTTGAATGATACCAGGAGGGTATCCCAGGCGTTCCAAGCCGGCCCGGCCCGTGGGGTACCTGAACCGCCCTTCAGGCGTGATGGACACCCCAGCATACCTCTGCCGGATGGCCTCCTGGATACGTCTTCTGGAGCCGGCCGAAAGGTGCACTTCCAATCCCCCCCAGTCTTCCCCTTCCCGAATCAAGTGCGGGGCCTCAGGGCCTCTCGGACAGCATCCCCCAGGGCTTCTATGTCAGGGATGTGGTCGAAGGCTATCCTTCCGTTTATGAGTATGGAGGGGACGGCCGGTTTGCGGCCGCAAAGCGCTGTCAACTCCGCGTGCCTTCGCAGGCCATCGGGGTGACCCATGTCCACCACCTCCCATCTCAGGGCCCCTTCACGGAGGTCCCCTCTGATCTCCTCCAAGATCCCGATGGCCAGGTCGCAGAGCATGCACCCCTTCTTCTTGGCCACGATCTCTACAAACGCCCTTGCACCTTCAGTCAGCACCAACCCTATCCACCTCCAGGAAGCGCTCAACTCACAAACGGCCCCATTCGCCCGACATCACGGGGGTCATCCCCGGCCCGTCAGAACGAGAACACCTTGGCACCAGCAGCCAATTCCACCAGAGTCTTGGCCGTATCCAGGCGGGCCGTCTCCACCAGATCGTCCTCGCCCAACTGGCGAGCGTTGGCGCACGGGATTCAGACGTAGATGGGCACATTTTCCCTCACCAGGTAGTCCAGGTAGGGCTTCATCTCGTCCCCTGTGGCCGACTTGATGTGCTCGGCAACACCCAGCCGGGCCAGCATGACCGCGTCGTCCGTGAGGAAGACGTGGACATCATGTCCACACTCCTTGGCCACCTTGGCAAACTGGAAGCATCGGGTGGCCCGCGAAGGATCCTCCATGCCCCTTGTAAGCAAGAAAAGGAATCTTTCCAATCTCCGTCCTCCTTTCCCTGTACTTTCACTCCAACAGGACTACACTGAACCATACGGGCAAGGGCCTCTCCTCCCCGGCCGTTTCCCCGTTGAGCCTCCTGGGCCCTGGGCCTTCCCCGCTGAGGATCCCCCTCGTGCCAGATGTGGGGGGCACCACGTGAAGCACCCTGCAAGGCTCCGGGTACATGCAGTCCCCGCATCTGGAACAAAGCACCATGGCCAGAGCTTGGGGAAAATCATGGGACAGCTTGGCTTCCCTTTCCAGTAAAAGGGTCATTTCTCTGCCCCTGCTGGGATCAGTGGCCTTGATAAAAAGCGCTTTGTTATATCGCGAGAGCGCCTCCGTCACCCCATGTTGAAAGGCCTTGATGTTCGCAGGACAGGTGCAAAATCGGCCCCACCACTCACACCCGAACCGGCACTTGGGATAGGATTTGGGATTGAACACGATGGCGCAGGTGTCCACCAATTCCGCCTCGGTAGCCCCTAAGTCCAAAGCCTTCTGGATTAGGGCTTGGTATCTTTGGGACATGATTCCCCTCCGGTAAAGAGGGGCAAGAAACTCCCATTACAATCGTCTCACAGCAGGGCTAGGGCCTCGCCCGTAATCACGAACGGTCTCGACAATGGCCCTCATGTTTTCTTCCTTTATATCAGGCCACAGGTCGCAACCAGGCCAAACAGCATCTACACCTGCGTCAATATTGGCTTTGATTCCGCTCACTGCCTGCTCAACTGTGGTCTCTTCTTTACAAGGAAGGGCGAAGACGTCGAAGTTCCCGAAAAGCAATACATTGTTACCGAGTTTTTTCCGAGACTCAGCTAGGTTGTTTTTTATGTCCACACTTATGGCGTCAGCTCCACATTCATTCATCATCTCTATGATAAGGTCCGTTGCCCCGCAAATATGGAGGATTTTCGGAGACTTCCATGAGGATAAGATCCTCTGCATTCTTGGTTGAATCATTGTCTTCCAGGTCCTGGGACTCAATAGATCCGTTCCGGTACCCATCTCCCTGAGTGTTATATAATCTGCCCCAGCTGCTTGAAGCGCCTGACCTATCTTAATACACATCTCAGTG
>JBBIOJ010000060.1:0-9938 GCA_037443445.1 Desulfarculaceae bacterium
CTTAGGCTTCTGGTTATCAAGAGCCCCAAGCCCGCAGCCAAAAACACCCCCAGGCCCAAGGCCACAAGGCTGAAGAGTTTGAGAAAGGAGCCTCGAGAGAGGCTCTCCTGTGTTTCCTGGGAGGCCACCTGGGAATTGATTTCTATGATCTTGTCCAGTAGCTCATTGGCCTTGAGCTGGGCCTCCCTGGTCACAACCATGCCCTGATGCTCCATCTGGTGGAGCATCTCCAGTGCCTTTTGGGCCGTGGCCGCAAGCCCATCCAGGACTCCGAAGGTCTCCTCCATGGCCTTGGCCATCTCCCTTCGAAGAAGGCTTGAGGCCTCATCCACCGAGCCCGCTGACCAAAGCTTCTTGATCTGGCCCAGGTGTTCGTGAAATTTCCTGTGGGGCTCTTCAGCTTTCTTCAGAAGCTCCTTGATCTCCTGGTTGGAGGTCTTGAACTCGGCCAGCCACTTGCCGAAGGCGCAGCTCGCGTGGTCTTCCCCTCCCTGAAAGTTCTCACCCATGTAAAGAAGGGACCTCACCTGCGATTCGCGCATGTAGTGATCCGCCCGGAATTTCTGCTCATGCGCCAGGAGCTCCTGGGGGTCGCCCATGTCCAGGGAATCCAGTATTTGGGACAGCTCCAGGAACCTGTTGTTCTCCTGCCGCCACCTATCCCAGGCCGGGACGAACTCTCTCCAGAGCTCTGCCTCCTCGGGGGTTTGGGGGAGAGGCTCATAGATATCCCAGGCCCTCTGGTACCTCTCCCGGCTCTTGGCTATGGTCTCGTACTGCCTTTTTCTAAGCCCAGGGTCCAGACCTGCATCCAGAAGGGTTCGGATGGCAGCCTTTATGTTGTTTGACTCCTGCTTTATGATCAGCAGGTTTTCAACCGAAGGGAGCCTCACCTGGGCTATTTCCCGGATGTGCTTGTCGCTTTGGAGCGCACCCCAGTAGCCCAGGCCCCCCAGCATGGCTGCAACCAGCCCCACGCAGGCAAAACCGCCTGCCAGCTTTCTGCCTATTGTCCAGCTTCGAAGCATCTCGCACCTCCCTGGTGTTTCTTGCCCCCCCCCTTTAGGGCAAGGGCTCGAGGCCCGGGCCTCTTACCCTCCTGCCTGGCCCCTCGCCGGCGGGGTGCCTGGGGATCCCGGTAACAAGAGACATGCCAGGCGCCATAAAATCTAGGAAAGGCTGTAATATTGAACAGTTGTGTTGGGGGCGGTCAGCCAGGGCCCGGTTTTGCCCACAGGCAAAATCCTGGGACAGCGGATTCGAAAAGGGGATTTTCCGGGAAAACCGGACAGGCCCTGGGGGCTATTCCCTGGTGAGTATGTTGTGGCGCTTGAGCAGCTCGTACATCTGGGAGCGGGAAAGGCCCGAGATGCCGCATGCCTTGGGAATGTCTTTCCCGCAGCGCCTCATCAGTTCCTGAAGGTAGTTCCTTTCTGAGATTTCCCTGGCCTCCTTGATGCTGGGAAAGGGTTCAGGCCATCTCCAGGTAGGAGCAGGCCCTTCTGGGAGAGGCTCTGTTTTCGGGGGGAGGGTTTCCTTTACAAAATGCAGTCTCACGTGATGGGGCAGGTGCACCGGGAACAGGACCGGCTCTGGGTGGGCCCCCACGATCATGCTTTCCAGAGTGTTCACAAGTTCCCTCACGTTCCCGGGCCACGGGTACCTGGCCAGGCAGTCCAGTGTCTCAGGAGAGAAACCTTTCAGTTCCCACCCGTTCTTCCTGCAGATGCGGGCCGTGTGATACATGAGCAGCGCCTTCACATCATCTCCTCTCTCCCTGAGGGGAGGCAGGTGGATATTCATGGCCCTCAAACGGTGGAGCAGATCTTCCCTGAAACGGCCCTCCTGCACCATGTCCTCCAGGTTCCTGTTGGTGGCTGCAATCAACCTGAAATCGCTCTCCAGTTCCTCCCTCCCACCCAGGGGACGGTACCTTTTCTCCTGCAGGACCCTCAAGAAGGCCCTCTGCACAGTTGGGTCCAGCTCTCCCACCTCGTCCAGAAACAAGGTGCCTCCGTGGGCTTGCCCCACAAGACCCCTTTGTTCCTTGTCCGCCCCGGTGAAGGCGCCTCTGACGTGCCCGAAAAGAACGCTTTCCACCAGGTTCTCTGGGATGGCCGCGCAGTCCACAACCACGAACTGGGCCCCGGCCCTGGGGCTGTTGTTGTGGATTGCCCTGGCCAGGAGTTCCTTGCCCGTGCCCGTCTCTCCGGTGATGAGCACCGCCACATCCGACAAGGTGGCCTGGGAAGCCTGTTCCAGACATCGAAGCATGGCCGGGCATTGCCCGATTATACCCTCCAACCTGAAAGGCTGCAGAGGGGAGCCCCTTCGTTTCATTTCCCTGTACTGAAGGGCCCTCATGACTATGAGCTCCAGCTCGCTGAGGGTTGCGGGTTTCTGAACATAGTCCCATGCGCCGCTCTTGAGGGCCAAATGTGCCCCCTCAGAGGTTCCTGCCCCGGTGATTATCACGATCTCAGGCCTGGACCGGGCCTCCTGAAACCTGGGGATCTGCTCCAGGCCGTTTCCATCAGGGAGAAAAACATCCAGGAAAACCAGGTCGTAATCCCCTCTAAAAACTTCCTGGAGGCCTTGGTGCAGAAAGTTGGCACATACTGCCGCATGGCCCAGTTCATGGACCACTTGAGAGAGAAGCCCGCACATGGCCTGCTCGTCGTCCACTATCAGAACCCTCGCCATATGCCGTCACCCCTTCGCCTGGGTTTCTGAGGACCTGCTGTTCGTTTCCGGGCGGAAAAAGGCTAGTTCCTTATTGAAAGCTTTGTCAACCGGAACCTGTGGGGAAATTTTCGCTTGACAAGACATAATGAGCTGGGTTAAATAACGAGCGTTCGCTCAGCATGCCCATATTTCATGGATCGAGGCAGGCTTCATGGCAGGCCATGGCTCCAGCAGGAAGAAGCGCCCTCAGGAACCGGTGAGTGTCTTCAGCCAGATAAAGAACAAGGATTTGGTGGAAAGAAGGTGGAAGCAAATCATAGATAACTCCACAAGAGTATTCATGGAAAAGGGATATCACCGAACCAGCATCCGGGACATAGCAAAGGCGGCTTCCTTTAGCATGGGAAACCTCTATAACTACATCCGCACGAAAGAGGACGTTCTCTACCTCGTTCACCAGAACATGATCAAGAACGTCTATCACGGACTCTTCAACATCAAGGAGGACGAGTATGAGATCAAGTACGGGGAACTGACCATTATAATCAGAAATGCTATTGAGAAGACCTTTGAATTTCAGGACGAGATCATCCTGCTCTATCGAGAGTCCGGTTCTCTAAGCAAGGAGATGCTGAGATCAATATTACAGTTGGAGACATGTTACATAGACATGTTCAAGCGGCTTCTGGATGAAGCCAAGAAGGAGGGCCTCTATGAAATCAAAGACACGAAGTTTCTGGCTGATCTCATAGTCTACCTGATATCCTTCCTGTCATTGCGCCGTTGGAGCTTGCGGGACTACGGGAAAGAAGAAGCTATCGAACTTCTGATGCATTATATCACCCGTATGCTTAAGCCTGTTGAAAAGGCTTGTGTCACGGAAAAGAAGGGCGATTCAAGCTGAATCATGGCAGGAGACTTGATGGTTTTTGGATCGTCGCTCTCCTTCGAATGATGAGGATTCAAGAGGACGCAGATCATGGAATTGACATTTTCTTCCCTTGTTATTCAGGCTCTGCATGGCCTGGTTTACGGGATGCTTCTTTTCCTGGTGGCCTCTGGCCTGACCCTTGTCTTCGGGATGATGGATGTTCTCAACATAGCTCATGCTGCCTTCTACATGCTTGGGGCGTACATCGGCTCCAGTGTGCTTGTGGTGACCGGGAATTTCTGGGTTGCCCTTTTTGTGGCCCCTTTGGCCGTTGGGCTTCTGGGAGCGCTTGTGGAGCGGTTTTTCTTGAGAAAGGTGCACATTCACGGGCATGCTTTTGAGCTCTTGATCACTTTTGGGGTTTTCTTTGTGATAGGGGAGATGGTGAAGTGGATCTGGGGGAATTTCCCCAGGCCCATGGATGTGCCGGGTGTGCTTTCGGGTTCTTTGCACTGGATGGGGATCACATATCCGGTTTACCGCTTCTTTATTCTGATTATTTCGGCCTTTGTGCTTCTGGTGTTGGGCTACGTTTTCATGAGGACCAGGCTGGGCATAGCCATCAGGGCGGCTGTCTCGGACGCCTCCATGGTGAACGCCCTCGGGATCAACGTGCCGAAGTTGTTTCTGGGGGTGTTCTCGGGGGGCTCTGCCCTGGCCGGGCTGGCCGGGGTGGTGGCAGGGCCTTTCCTGAGCACCTATCCGGGCATGGGGCTTGACATGATGGTGGACACCTTTGTGGTGGTGGTGGTGGGTGGTTTTGGGAGCCTCCTGGGTGCATTTGTGGCTTCCTTGATGATCGGCGAGCTGCAGTCTTTTGGCGTGCTCTTTATCCCGAGGCTGGCCCTGGTCTTTCAGTTCCTGTTAATGGCCATAGTTCTCATTGCGCGACCCACAGGGCTTTTTGGAGAGAAGGTATGAAGCTGTCCGCTACCTTGAGAGTCGCCCTTCTTGTTGTGGTTGGGGCTGCCTTACTGCTTGCCCCCAAGTTCCTGACCATTGTTCAGACCAGGATGCTGACAGAGATTGCATACTTTGCCCTCTTTGCAGTCAGCTTCAATTTTCTCTTCGGGTGGGCAGGGCTGCTTTCTTTTGGGCATGCGGCCTATTTTGGCCTGGGGGCGTATGTGACGGCCATTTCTCTCAAGCACATAGCAGGGTTGCACCTTCTGGCCGGAGTCGGCCTAGGGGCCTTGGGGGCAGCCCTGGGAGGAGCCTTGATAGGCTTTTTCTGTGTGCGCAGGAAAGGCTCTTACTTTGCCCTTCTGACCTTGGCATTCAACCAGTTTCTTTGGGCCATTGCGTGGAAGTGGCGGGAGGTGACAGGCGGCGACGACGGGATTGGGGGGATCGTTCCCAGGAAGCCGGTGGATCTGGGGCTGTTCTCTCTAAATTTGGCCAGCATACCCAACAAGTACTATTTCACCATGGCCATTGTGGTGATTTTTCTGGCCATTGGCTGGTACCTGCACAAGACCCCCTTTGGTAACACCATTCAGGCTGTGAAGGTCAACGAGGAAAGGGCTTCCTTCCTCGGGTACAACGTGAACCGTTCCAAGCTCCTCATCTTCACACTGGCGGCCTTTTATGCAGGCATTGCCGGGAGCCTGTTTGCGGTGTTTCAGGACTTCGTGGCCACCAGCGCCATCGGGCTCGGGATGTCCACAGAGGTGCTTTTCATGGCCTTTCTGGGGGGCACCGGATCCTACTTCGGGCCTGTGTTGGGTGCTGCCATCTTTGTGTATTTCACGGATTGGATAAGCAGCATGACAGAGCACTGGGAATTCTTCCTGGGGGTGCTCTTCATCATTCTGGTTCTTTACTTCCATCAGGGGTTCATAGGATTGATCCCCTCGAAGCTGAAGGCTGTTTTTGCATCTGGGAAGTGAGGGGGTGCTCGTGGCGGTTTTGGAAGTCAGAGACCTGCACAAGGACTTCGGAGGCCTCCAGGTGCTATTGGGCATTGATCTGAGCCTCATGGAGGGGGACCGACATGCCATCATCGGGCCCAACGGCGCCGGGAAGTCAACCCTGTTCAATCTCATCACCGGGAAGTATGTGCCCACTCGGGGGAAGATACTTTTCGACGGCCGGGACATCACAGGGCTTCCCCCTCACCGCATCGCCCGATTGGGGATGGCCAGGTCTTTTCAGATCACCAACATTTTCCGGAGCATGACGGTTTTTCAAAACGTGCGCAATGCCGTGCTTTCGAGAAAAGGGATCCGGTACCAGGTCCTTTCGAAGCTGTCCGGCCTCTCCTCGGTGAACGAGGAGGTGGACTACATCCTCTCCCAAATCGATCTCTTGGACCGGAAGCACGTCCTGGCGGGCGAGCTGGCCCACGGCCAACAACGGGCCTTGGAGATAGGCCTCACCCTGGCCATGGATCCCAAGCTCATACTTCTGGATGAGCCCACTGCAGGCATGTCATCTTCGGAGAGCCGGGAGACCGTGGAGCTCATAGAACGAGTCACCAAGGGTAGGACTCTGGTCATAGTGGAGCACGACATGGATGTGGTTTTCAGGATTGCCAGGCATATCACAGTGATCTGCTACGGCAAGGTGCTGGCCTCGGGGCCTCCCGAGGAGATCCGCAACGACCAGAGGGTAAAGGATGCTTACCTTGGGGAGGAACGGGACTAGGAAATGCTTCTGGATGTGAGAAATTTGGATTCTTACTACGAAGAGAGCCACATTCTCCACGGGGTGTCCCTCTCGGTGGAGCGGGGGGAGATAGTGGCCTTGTTGGGGCGCAACGGGGTGGGCAAGAGCACCACGCTCAAGTCCATCATGGGGCTGGTGGTGCCCCGCTCGGGGGAGGTCCTGTTCAAGGCTGTGGACATCCGCGGCATGCCGCCCTATCGCATAGCCAACCTGGGGGTGGCTTACGTGCCGGAGGACCGCAGGATTTTTCCCCGTTTGACTGTCCGCGAGAACCTGATCATAGGCATAAAGCCCGGGCAGAAACCACGGCCCGACGGCTGGAGCGTGGAGAAGGTCTATGAGTATTTCCCCGGTTTGAAAGCCAGGGACAGGCAGAAGGGGGCTTATCTCTCGGGAGGGGAGCAGCAGATGCTGACCATTGCTCGTGCCCTGATGGGTGAGCCGGAGATTCTCCTTCTGGACGAGCCCACCGAGGGGCTGGCTCCCAAGATAGTCGAGACCCTGGAGCAAGTGATCAAGGACATACATTCCCACGGTATGGCCATTCTCCTGGTGGAGCAGAACATGCGGGTTGTGTTGAGGCTGGCCGGCCGGATCTACGTTATCAGCAAGGGAAGCATCGTGTTTCACGGAACTCCTGAGGAGCTGAGGGAGGCCAGCGAGGTGAGGGAAAGGTACCTGGAAGTCTAGCCCTTACTGTCCGCCAAAAGCATCCCAGGGGGTCGGTCCCCCAGTTCGGAGGCCGGGTGAATGATCCGGTCTGGGCTAGCTCTTGGAGAGGGCTGTGTGAACACGGCCCAGAGATCAAACCAAACCAAAAAAGGAGGTGGGGAGATGAGGCAAAGAGATCTTTGTGGGTTGGCTGGGATGGTGGGAATGGTCCTGTCTTTCTTGATATGTGTTTTGATCTGGCCTGCACAGGCAGCCAAAGACAAGGACACGATAGTCCTTGGGGTCTGCGAGCCCCTCTCAGGGGTGATGAAGGACGTGGGGGACCGGTATCTGGATGCTGTCAAGTTCGCGGCGGAAAAGATCAACGCCAAGGGAGGGGTTCTCGGCAAGAAACTGGTGGTGGTGGCAGAGGACAGCCAGCTCAAGCCCGACGTGGCCACCCGTAAGGCCACCAAGCTGATCCTGGAAGATGGTGCTGACTTCATCATGACAGGCACAGGCAGCCACATTTCTCTTGCCATGATGAAAGTGGCAGAGCAGTACAAGAAAATCTTCCTCACGTACGGAACCGAGGCCGCCAGTATCACCGGAAGCGAATTCAACCCTTACATGTTCCGGGCCTGCCTCAACACGGACCAGCACTCTGCCGCTGTGGTGGCCTATTTTGCAAAGCACACCAACTTCAAGAAGTTTTACATCCTGTGCCAGGACTACGCCTTCGGAAGAGAGGCGGCCGAGGGCTTCAAGAAAAAGATCAAGAGCATCCCAGGCGCCCAGCTGGTGGGGGAAGAGTTCCATCCCATCGGCCAGAAGGACTTTGCCCCTTACATCAGCAAGATCATGGCCTCTGGCGCGGAAGTGGTGCTCACCGGCAACTACGGGCCTGACCTTGACAACCTCATAAAGACCGGGGCTTCCCTCGGGTGGAAGTGCATCACCGGAAACTACTTCCTGAACGATGCATACCGCATGCAGGTGGTAAAGGAAGCAGCCGTGGGCCATGTCACGGCGGATTCCTACATGGTCACCATCGACACCCCTGAGAACAAGGAGTTCGTGAAGGAGTGGCACGGGAGGAACAAGGGGAGGGACGTGGGGTTCATCTGGCCGGATCTCTCCATGGGAAGGTGCTACTGGGCCATCCAGTGGCTGGCCGAGGTGATCAAGAAGGCCGGGAGCACCGATGCGGAGAAGGTCATCAAGGCCTGGGAAGGGATGAATTACAAGATGCCCTGGGGCCAGGTTACCATGCGGGCCTGTGACCACCAGATGATATCCCCGGGTGTGGCAGCGGTGATTGAGCCCAAAAGCGAGTTCTTTGATTTCCCGTATATCGGGAAGCCCTTCATCATTCCGGCCGAGGACATCACCGTGCCCCCGGCGGAGACGGGCAACCCCAGGTGCAAGTGATGGGCAGAATGCAGATGAGAATTGAGGCTCAGGCACGGATCAGGTCATGAAGTGGAGTGTACAAAAGATGCCCATATGAAAGCCTCCGAGGGGGTGGATTCCCCTCGGAGGCTCCTTCCAGACCATTTGGGCGTTCCCTCTGACCAAAGAGGTAACAGCCTTTCCCGACTCTAACCGCTTTTCAAATAGATAGAAATCTAAACGGAGGTTACAGAATGAAGCGGATCAGAAGTGGAGCTGCCAGGATTCTGTATTCGGTTCTGTTCTGTCTTGGAACTCTGGGATTGAGCTTGGTGCCTTCCCCTCAGATAACAATGGCTCAGGCCGCAAGCGCTTTTGATGTTGTTTTTGACGCGCTTACAAATTTGGAAAGCCTGATCAATGCTCTCCAGGATTCAGATTTCACAAACCCAAAGAGACGAAACGCCCTGCTCAACAAGATCGATGCGGCTTTTGAAAAGCTCCAGGCCGGAGCGTACGCAGACCTGAGAAACAAGCTTAAGAACGATATCGAGGAGAAAATCAGCACATGGATTGTCCCTGCCCAACAGGCCGCATTGCTTGAGGCAGTGGAGATCACCTTCGCGGCTGTGCTCTGCTTGGAAGTGAATGATATGGTGATTCCCGCAACAAAGATCGGTCTGCCCACCACAGGGGGATTGGTCACCGGCACAGAGGTAAAGCCACCCAGCGGCACAGGGTCTGCAGCCATCGGGGCATACTGCAAGGTGTTGGGCGAGATAAGCCCGGTGGATCCCACTGCGCCGAAGATAAAATTCCAGGTGGACTTGCCCGCAAGCTGGAACGAAAAAGCCATGGCATTTGGAGGCGGCGGCTTCGACGGATCGATTCCCAATGTGGCTGGGAACGTGGGATTCGGGCCCACCGATCAGAAATACCCCTTGGGGCGCGGCTATGCTACCTTCGGGAGTGACTCTGGCCACCAAGCCGGGCCTTTGGGCTCGCAGGATTGCTATTTTGCCCTCAATGACGAGGCCTTGCGCAACTTTGCCGTGGAGGCACCAAAAAAAACACGCGATGTGGCATTCTTCATCATCAAGGCTGCCTACGGCCAAAAGCCGAAAAAGACCTATTTTATGGGAGGGTCGACCGGAGGGCGTGAGGCATTGGCCGCCATCCAGCGTTTTCCAAAGGACTGGGACGGCGCCATTGCCTTGTATCCGGCCTGGAACGACATGGGAGCTCTCCTTCAAGGCCAACGCATCATGAGAGCTCTTGCGGCTCCGGGGGCCTATCCCAACCAGGCAAAGCGCAAGGTGCTCTATGATGCTGCAATGGCGGCTTGCGACCATCTGGATGGACTTGTGGATGGCATAATAAGTAACCAGAAGCAATGCAACCTGATTTTCGATCCCAATGTGGTGCGCTGTCCGGACGGTGTTGACACCGGGGACACATGTCTCTCGGATGCACAAATCCAGGCCCTGCACATCTACAACACCCCAGCTATCTTCAACTTTCCCATGGCCAGCGGGTTGCAGTCATTCCCGGGCTGCAACGTGTGGGGCGCGGATCTTGGCATGACCCAAGCGGATGCTGGGGGATATTCGCT
>JBBIOJ010000060.1:10038-12462 GCA_037443445.1 Desulfarculaceae bacterium
GAGGGGGCAAGCTACTCATCGCCCACGGCCTTCAGGACGTACTTGTGAGCACCCGGGCCAGCCAGATGTACTGGGAGCTGTTGGAGGCTCAATTCGGGGCTCAGAAAGTCAAGAAGTTTGCCAGGTATTACGAGGTGCCCGGGGCAGGTCATGCATTCGCTTCAGCTTTCACCCCTGGTTGGGACTCCCTCACTGCTCTGGAAAACTGGGTGGAGAAGGGAATTGCTCCGGAGAACCAGATCGTGACTGATACCGCGGTCCATGCGGGCCGCACCCGTCCGCTGTGCGAGTATCCCACATGGCCGAAGTATGTAGGCGGTGACCCTGACTCGGCATCAAGCTTCATCTGCACCGATGAGTAATCTGATTGAGGCGGCCCCCAATCCCACGGCCAGCCGAGGGTTGGGGGCCACGACTGGATATCACTTAGCCCGGCCCCGCTGGATGCCGGAGATCTCAAACACACACCAAGACTCCGGCTCTAGCACTGAACGCTTTTCCGGCTGGACTCAGGCGGCTGGTATCCGCATTAACATGGAGGCTAGTGCTCTAAAGTTTCTCTGTTCAGTGCCTCTGGGGCAAGCTGAAGTACGAGGGAGCTATTCCCCGAGAGCATACCAGGGTGTTTTTCCATGACGGGATTGCAATTGGGGGCTGGTTCGAGTTGGAGTAAAGCCGGCCTCCCAGCCGGCACTTGATGATAAGCGTGTACCTGCTCAGGAGCCCCCAAGAAGACTAGAAGCCTGACCTAGATGGCGTGATGGATGGCATCTCCACCCTTGGGACTTCAATTCCCCGTCTGGCCCGGGAAAAGATGGCATTTCGGGAGGCCAACAAATTTCCAGAAAGGAGAAAACCGATGAAGAGACAAGTTCTAGAATCAAAGGGTTTTCATGGGATTTTCTCCAGAGTTGGAAGCAAGGAAAGGAAAGCTGGGAAGCTTCGGAGAAAAGTGGGTAGGAAATGCCATTTGGGCTTGCACCAATGGCTTATGGTGCCTCTGGTTTGTTCATTGCTTCTTGCGCCGACTGTCGTATTAGCAGGGGAAGCCACTTTGAAGGTTTACTCCAAGCTGCCGGCAGCTCCAGAGGGGCTTTGTCTGGACTCGAAGGGAAACTTATACGCATCCATGCCCAGCCGTAACGAGGTTGTTCTTTTGAATCGTGACGGTTCCTATGACCATGTGGCATGGGTCCCTTCCAAAGAAGATGTTGGAAAGGGAGAGATCTTCGGAATCGAAGTGGACAAAGAGGACAATATTCTTGTTGCTTATGTGGAATACTCCAAGTATATCTCCCTGGGGGAGGATCTCATGAACCCCCATCACCCTGCCTGTGGGGACGTTAATGTAAGAAAAAGTGGAGTTTATAAGATTGATGCAAGGACCCGTAATGTCACCGCTGTGGCGACAAGGGGAGATGGTTGGCCCTTTTGCTTCCCGGATGACGTTGCTTTGGACAAGGCAGGTAATATTTATCTCACGGACTTGACATATTCTGGTATCTGGAAGATATCCCCTGATGGCAAGAAGGTTATCATGTGGTCCGACGATCCGTTGATAAACTGGTCTGACCCAGCCTTGCCGATGGGAGCCAATCCCATTGTCATCGACAAACAGAACAAGAACATTTATGTCGCCACGACCACCATGGATGGTCGCATCGTTAAAATTCCTATCAAAGAGGACGGCAGTGCGGCTAAAGCGGAACTTGTCTCCAGAGGACATACCTATTTCGACGGGCTGGAGATAGATGATGAGGGTTACATCTATGCGGCGGAGTCCAGTACCAGCATCAACCAAATCATTCTCATCCCACCGGACACGGTGGGCTGGCTGGGCATGACACCCAGGAAGGTCATTGCCAGAGGCGACCCGTTGCAGGGACCCACCAGCATTGTCATTAGGGACGGGGTGCTCTACACGGCCAATTTGGCTTTTGGACTACCCCCGGAGAAAAAGAACAACGCGGTGGTTGCTGTTGAGAATTTTTCAAAGAAATGACAGCAGGGTGGGCTTTCTTCCCGATCCAAGTTTCGCAAGGGGAAAACCCGTGCCCCGTGGCTTCACAGGGATTGTTTGCGAAGGGCGAGGAAATCGGGGGGTGAGGCCCCCGATTTCCTCAGGGTGGCTAAAGACCTTCTCACGCGACTTTCAGGAATACTCGGTCTGATGTGGGCCAATAGGTCGGAATCACAATGGTATAACCGACGGTGGTTGTAGAACCTAACCGGGCTAGATGGTGGGTCCAAGTGTGTCAGTTTTCACGCACACGGCCCAGGGTTCTTCCTGATGTAGGGTCCCCTCTAGGGATTACCGAGTTGGAATTCCCGAGGGGGACCACCCTGTGGGCACCTTCTATCTTCCAAGAACAGGACTTTACAAGTTATTTCTGTCCCGAACCTAAAAACTTAGTCAGACCGTTG
>JBBIOJ010000061.1:0-8662 GCA_037443445.1 Desulfarculaceae bacterium
TTTGCGGGCGGATATGAAATGCGCCCATACGAAACCAATGAACACCCAATTCCGGGCGGGGATCAACCCCGCCCCACGACACCCGCAACCCCCGAACCCGAGCAACCCAAGTAACCCAAGCAACTCGAGCAACTCGAGCAACTCTGCTCACCCCATGCGGGGATAGAGCACAGCCCCCAGGAGGCGAAGCACAGGCACGGGCAAGCGCCCCATGATCATTGTGTGCCATCCCCTCTCCCTGGGCGTGAGCCTTGTGAAAAGTCTGTCCCTCAGGTCGTACCTGTAATAGTTTATGGGCTCCTCGATCCCACCCCAGCCCCTTTTGAACTGGAGCAGCCCCGAGTTGCCGGGCTCTGTGCGGCCCAGGGACAATAGGGAGCAGCCCCTTCGAATGCACTCCCTCATGCCTTCCCACATGACCAGGTTGTTGGCCCTGAGGGGCTGGGCAGCCGGGCTGGAAGCCCCGTACTTGAATACGGCCCCTGGGCCCATGTGCAGGAAAACCGCCCCCGAGACCGCCTCGCCCCTGTGGTAGGCCATTACCAGGAAACCCCTCCCTGCAGAGACGACATGCTCCCAGAGCTTCCTGAAGAAACGAAGGGGCTGGGGCGGAAGGCCGTGCCTCTTGCGGGTCAGGCACTGGAGTTTGTGAAAAACCCCGATGGCCCCCAGGCCGGTTTCCACCTTGGCCTCCACGCCCTGCCTCACGGCCTTGGCCACGTTCCTCCTGGTGCTTTCCCGAAAGGAGCTGAAAAGCCTTTCCTCCCCAATGCCCAGCTCCACCCTGTGGCCCAGGTAGCTCTGGGCAGGCACCGCCCCATCCAGGAGCCCCTCTCCTCCACGCCACTCCACGCTTCTCCAGCCAAAGCTGCGTGCCGAGGAAACAAGGCCTTGGATCAGCTCCTCCCTGGCCTGCCCGTTGCTCAAGACAGGCGCGCACTCGTCAGTGAAGGGAAGCCCCACAGCCTTCTTGCCCCACAGGAGGCCGACTGTCTCCATCAGGGGCATGAGCAGCCCAAACCTGCCGGCCTCTGCCCTGGCCAGGTACCTGGGCCTGAAGCCGTAGGACTCTGAAAGCACCCTTGCCCAGGCCGCGGAATGGAAAAAGCAGGCCCCTGGGGTGGATGCCAGGAGGGCTTCGTACCCTGGGAGGGAGATGGGGTTGGAGAAGGAAAGCATGGAAAAGATGGTTGCTGGTTACTGGTTACTGGTTGCTAGTTGCTGGTTGCAACCTCTGGTTGCTGGTTGCTAGTTGCTGGTTCAAAACCTGGGTGGAGGAAGTCAAGGATGCTATCGCAGATGTACCGGATCTGGTGATCTTGGAGTTCTGGGAACATGGGCAGGGAGAGGATCTCCCCGGAGGCCTTGGTGGCCTCTGGGAAGTCTGCGTGGGAGTGGTTCAAGCGCCTGTACGCCTTGAGGTTGGGAAGTGCGGTGGGGTAGTGAATCCCGGTGGAAATGCCCTTCCCCTGCAGGTGCGCCTGGAGCTCTTGCCTCCTGCCCCCGGGCACCCTGACCACGTAGAGATGGTACACAGCCTTCACATCCCCTTTCTCCCCTGGCAGTAGCAAGCCCGAGCCCCCAAGCAAGCAGTTGTAAAGGACGGCGTTTTGCCTGCGGCGCTCGGTCCACTCATCCAGTCTTCGCAGCTTCACCTCCAAGATGGCTGCCTGGAGCCCGTCCAGGCGGCTGTTGACACCCTCCAGCTCGTGGTCGTACTTGTCCAGCCGGCCGTGGTTGGCAAACATCCTGACCTTTTCGGCCAGGGTTGAGTCGTTTGTGACCACCGCACCTCCATCCCCGTAAGCCCCCAGGTTCTTCCCAGGGTAGAAACTGAAGCAGGCCGCATCACCCAGGGAACCTATCCTCCTGCCCTTGTAAAGGGCACCATGGGCCTGGGCTGCGTCCTCCACCACAAAGAGCCCGTACCTGCGGGCAATGGCCAGGATGGAGTCCATGTCGGCCGGGTGGCCATAAAGGTGCACCGGGATCACTGCCTTGGGCCAAGGCCCCGAGGCGCAGGGCCGGCTGAGGGAATTGCCGGGGCGGCGGCAGCGGTTGAAACGCTCCTTGAGCAAGTCCTCCAGATGGTTCGGGTCCATGGTGTAGGAGGAAGGGTCCATGTCCACAAACACAGGGGAACCACCGGCCATGCTGACAGCCTCCGAGGTGGCAATGAAGCTGTTGGCAGGCACGAACACCTCGTCTCCAGGCCCCACCCCCAGCATCTTGAGGGCCAGGAAAAGGGCATCGGTGCCGTTGGCCACGCCCACGCAGTGTTTCACCCCGCAGAAGGCCGCAAAGTGCTGTTCGAAGGCTGCCACATACTTCCCGCCTATGAAGGCGCTCTCCGAGATCACAGCCTCCACGGCCTGGTCTATCTCGGTCTTGATGGAGAGATACTGGCTTTTCAGGTCAACGAGAGGGATTTGCATTTCAGGACTCCAAGGGATGGGTTCTCGGGTTACTCGGGTTGCTCGAGTTACTTGGGTTACTTGGGTTACTTGAGTTACGCGAGTTGCTTGAGTTGCTTGAGTTGCAACCTCTAGTTACTGGTTGCTGGTTGCTAGTTGCTGGCTAAAAGAACTACAGGACCAGATGCTGAGGTGTCAAAGGCGCCCGCCATGGACCAGACAGACCGAATAGACCAGACAGACCGAACAGACCAGATAGACCAGATAGACCGTTTTTCGTCAAAGCAGATTGAACCTTCTTAGGGCCTCGGCCATGTTGGAGTCTTTGGCCGCAACGGCCCGCATGGCCTCCAGGATGGCCCTCAGCTTACCGCGTTCCTCCAGCTCCTCTATGGTCTCAAGCTTGGCCCTGCGGATGATCGTCCTTCTATCCCAATACGCAAAACCTATCACAGAAACCACAAGAGCCGTGAAAATGCCGGCCAGGATCCACATGAATGTGATGAGCTCCTCAAAGCGCTTGTCAACCTGCTCAAAGCGCTTGTCAACTTGCTCGAAGCGCCTGTCAACCTGCTCAAAGCGCTTGTTCATATCCGAACGAAGCTCTTCCATGCGCCTGTCCACTTGCTCAAAGCGCCTGTTCATGTCCTCCCGCAGCTCGGTGATGCGCTTCTCAACCTGCTCGAAGCGCTTGTCCACCTGTTCCATGAACACCTGAAGGGTGGCCTCAAGCCTGATCAAGCGATCCCTGTCCTCCTGGGAAAACCCCGGCCCCTGGGCCCACCCCGGGAAAGCAATGCCCAGAAGCAAGGCTGCGAGGCAACCGGCGACCCCCCTTCTCATGGCTTCACCCCCAAAGGCGTTCTTCCCGCAACCCCAACCTGCCTCAAATATAACCCGTTTGAAGGGCCAAGGTCCAGAAACCCTGGCTCCAAGGCGCAAAGGCCGCAAAGGACGGGACAGACCCAAGAGGCCAAATAGACCAAATAGACCAATCAGTGCCCAAGGTGTGTCAGAGCCTGCGAAGCAGGCGGGCCGGGTTGCCGCAGTAAAAGCCTGGGACGTCTATGTCCCTGGTGACCACGGAGCCTGCCCCTATGACCGAGCGGTCGCATATCTTCACGGGAAGGATGGTGGCATTGGTGCCTATGGAGACCCTGTTGCCTATGAGAGTCTCGTGCCACAAAGAAGGGTCCTTCCCCGCAGGCCCGCCCGAGCGGAAAAGATCATTTACGAACATGGCCCCGTGGGAGATGAAGCAGTCATCCCCGATGGTGACAAGCTCGCATATGAACACATGGGACTGGACCCGGCAGCGCTTCCCAATGCGCACCCCCCTCTGGATCTCCACAAAAGGGCCCACGAAGCTCTCGTCCCCTATCTGGCACTCGTAGAGGTTCACCGGCTCCACCACCGTCACATTGGAGCCGAAAACCACATCCCTGACCTGGCTCTTGAGCACCCTTGGTTGGTTCATCTGTTCAGTCACCCTTTCCGGGAGCTCACCCCAGCCTCACTTCTATCATTTCCCTCCCGTTGATGGGATGGGTGGCCCCGTGGTTGGCCAGGCCCTTGTAGATCACGGGCATGAACCTGCCCTGGGCCTTGATGGACCTCTGGGCAGCCTCCAGGATGGAGACCACCTTCAGGCCGCTGAAGCCGTCGCTGCGGGGAATCTTCCTGTGCTTTATGCACTCCACAAAGTGCTGCAGCTCCACCTTGAGGGGCTCGTAATCCTCTATGCGGGGGCTGAAAATGTCCCCGTAGCGGTACGCGAAGTGAAACTCCCCAAAGGTCTCGTAGTACGGAGGCGCATCCACTCCCTTGTCGTAGATCTTGATCTTCTCCTGGGCCGAGATGTCGTCGTACACAAGCATTTTCTTTGTGCCCACGAAGGTGGTCCTTCTTATCTTGTTGGGATCCAGCCAGCTCACGTGCACGAAGGCGATCATGCCGTTGTCGTAGTTCAGGGTGACCGTGGCCACGTCCTCGATGCCCTTCTTGTAATGGGAGGTGCCCTGGGCGTTCACCCCCAGGGGGCTTCTGCCCAGCACGTAATTGATGATGGAGATGTCATGCGGGGCCAGGTCCCATACCACGTTTATGTCCTGCTGGAAAAGGCCTAGGTTCACCCTGGTGGAGCTCACGTAAAGGATTTCTCCCAGATCCCCGCTGGCCACTATCTCCTTTATCTTGTTAACCGCAGCCGTGTACTCGAAGGTGTGGCCCACCATGATGAGCCTTTCCACCTCCGAGGCCAGCTCAATGAGCTCCAGGCACCTCCTGGAGGAATTGGCCATGGGCTTTTCCACCATGAGGTGCTTGCCGTGCCTTAGCACCATCTCCCCCAAGATATGATGGGTGTTCACAGGGGTGGCCACCGCTATGGCCTCGATCCCGGGGTCCTCCAGGAGGTCTTCCACCCTGGTGGTGAGCTCCACCATGGGGAAAAGCCTTCCCACGCGGACCAGCTTGGCCTCTTCCGTGTCGCAGCAGGCCACGGCCGTGATCTCAGGGAGCTGGAGAAAATTCCTGACCAGGTTTGGGCCCCAATACCCACATCCGATGACTCCGACTTTCATGGCGAACTCCCTTGGTTTGAGTAAACTCTTTTCAGCACGCCCCCTTGGTTGTGAAAACGGCCTTGAAGGTCTTCAGTAGGATGAGCAGGTCCAGCCACAAGGACTGGCTTTCCACATAGCGCAGGTCCAGCCTGACCTGCTCGTCGAAGGTGGTGGTGGCTCTGCCGCAGACCTGCCACAACCCGGTTATGCCCGGCTTGGCCTCCAGGAGCCTTCTGAGCTGCCAGCTCTTGTAACGCTCCACCTCGTAGGGGATGGGCGGCCTGGGCCCCACCAGGCTCATCTCCCCCTTGAGCACGTTGAAGAGCTGGGGAAGCTCGTCCAGGCTCGTGATGCGAAGGAGCCTGCCCAGGGGTGTCACCCTGGGGTCCTGGGCCAGCTTGAAAAAGGTCTTCCCGTTTGCCTCGTGAGTCTCTGCCCTGTTCTCTATGAGCCTGGTGACATACTCCCTGTGCAGGCTCTGGTCGCAGTTGTGGTACATGGTACGAAACTTTAGGAAAGTGAACTCCCTTCCGTTCTGCCCCATCCTCCTTTGGCGGAAGAGCACGGGCCCGGGCGAGGTGAGTTTTATGCCTGCTGCTATGGCCAGCATCAGGGGAGCCAGGAGCAGAAGTGCCAGCAAGCCGGCTGCCAGATCCAGGCAGCGTCTGGAAACCCTGTCCGCCCAGGCCAAGAAACCGGACCTGGGGCGGCCCAGGCACGGGCTCGTACAGGCCAGGAACCTCCAGTCAGCCAGGCACTCCTCCAAGGCAGAGCCTTGCAAGGCCCCGTTGAGGCCCGGCTCTCGTGAAGCTTCATCCCCGCCCTGCGCATTGCCCAGCAAGTTCTCCGTGAGCGTTCTGGGGTATTCCAGGATACGGAAAGCCCCCTCCTGCCGGGCCAGGGAGCCAAGGCCGCACCTCTCCATGCCCCCAAGGAACTGCTTGAGCCTCTCCAAGACTTTTTGGGCCTCCTGCTCGGTGGTGTCAGGAAGCAACAAGCCTATCTCCAGCTCCCCGTACCACCCAAGCAGGTCCGAGAGTCTGGTGGTGCGGGAAAAACCCCTCAGGGCCTGCACAAGGAAACCCACTTCCACACCCGAGGCTGCTGCCTGCCCCATTGAAATGAGTAGCAGCGAGAAGGAATGCCCGTTTCGGTCACAGCGGCTCCTTTCCTCCCTGAGGCGCTGAAGAAAAGGCTCCCTTCCGAAGACCGCCCTGGGAGCAGAGGCCCCTTGATCCTTATTCCTTTTCCAAGGTACCCTTCCCACCACCCTCCTCCCCACGAACAAAGAACCTGCCTTGCGGGATCCCTGTTCGCCGACCTGAACCCCCTGCCTCGCAAATCCGTCCTGGAAGCCGGAGCCCTCGAGAGGTGAGGTCGACCGAGCCGATTCTTGCTTCACGGGAAAGCCTTCCATTTTTCATTTCCTTTTCTAAGGGGGCCATTGCCCACCCGGGGGCCCTTTTGGGGCGGGGATCAACAGCCGAAAAGCCACCGGCGGGCGGAGTTACTCGGGTTGCTCGAGTTACTTGAGTTGCTCGAGTTGCTTGAGTTGCTTGGGTTGCTTGGGCAAAACCAAAACCTTGCGGGAGGGGAGGAACCCCTCTCCTGCAACAAACCTTGTAATTCCAATATGTTAGTGGTCGTAGGGCCGGGGTTTGCCCCCGCCCCACCTGACCAACCGAAGCAACTTGAGCGACCCGGTCAACCCCCTTTTTCCGGCCAAGGAATGCACGCTCAGACATGCACGATGCCCCTTCTTATGGCCTCTTTGGTCCAGTCGGCCACGCTTTTCATGTTGAGCTTCTCCATGATGTGGTATTTGTGGGTCTCCACGGTCTTGGGGCTTATGCAAAGGTACTCCGCGGCCTTCTTCACAGTGTTTCCCTCTGCCAAGAGCTGGAACACCTGCCTTTCCCTGGGGCTTAGAAGGTCGAAGGGGTCCACCTGTTCCTTTCGTTCCAGCACCTCCTCCAGGTGGTTGGCCAGAAACTCGGGGGCGTTCTCGCTGAAGAATGTGCCGTCTTTTCTCACCACTTGCACTGCCATGTACAGGTCAGAGATGGGACTACTCTTGAGCACGTAGGCCGAGATCCCAGCCTTCAGGAGGTGCACCAGGAATTCCCTGTAGGAGTGCATGGTGTAGATTATGATCTTGGTCCTGGGGGAGATCTTCTTGATCTGGTAAGTGCACTCCACCCCGTTGAAATGGGGCATGGCCAGATCCAGGATGACTATGTCCGGGTGGGTCTCCTCGAAGACCCGAAGGGCGTGGCGGGGCTCTGAGACCATGCCCACTATCTCCAGGTCAGGCTGCCTGCCCAGGGCAGAGGCGATCCCGTGAAGCACAACCTCGTGGTCGTCTATGAGGAGTACCCTGGTCTTCATGACCGGTACCTCATTCAGGAACCAGGGGGAGCTCTGCGGAAATGCAGGTGCCTGAGCCAACGACAGATTCCACCCAGAGACTGCCCCCCAGGCTTTCGGCCCTCTCCCTCATGGTCAGGAGCCCCACGCCTCCCGCACCAAACTCCCTGGAGGCTGAAAAGCCTGCACCGTCATCCTCCACGGATATTGATATGGCACGGGGCCCCCTGATCACGTTCACTGTCAGCTCACGGGCCTGGGAATGCTTGAGGGAATTCGTCACGGCCTCCTGCACAATCCTGTACACCCCTAGCTCCAGTTCCGGGGAAAACCTTTGATCCAGGCCCCTGAGAAAAGACCTTATGCGCACCCGGCCCTTGCTCTGGCACTCCTCCAAGAGCCTTGCCAGGGCAGCCTCCAGGCCTATCTTGTCCAAGGCCGAGGGCCGCAGGCCCTGGGCGATCTCCCGCAGCTTTTCGATGGACTTGGAAAGCCCCTCGGACAGAGCCTTGAGCCTCTCGAGCTGCTCATGCGGGCCTTGGAACTCCTCCAGGAGGAGCTCGGCCTGGATCTTGAGCGTCGTGAGGGCCTGGCCTATCTCGTCGTGGAGCTCCCCGCTCAAGCGCTGCCGCTCCCTTTCCACAGCCCAGAGGATCTGCCTGGAGAAGACCCTCTTGCGAAGCAGCTCCTCCCTTCTTTGGCGCCTGAGCTCCTGCTCGGCCAGGGAGGCAACCACCTTGCTCTCCAAGGAAGTCAGGGAGAAGGGCTTGGTGAGGTAGTCCACTGCCCCAAGGCGCATGGCATCGGTGGCAATGCCCACGTTGTCCTTGGCAACCCCTGTCATCATGACCACGGAGCAGAGCAGAGAGCGATCCCCCAGCTCCCTGAGCAAATCTGTGCCTACCCCGTCCGGAAGCTGGTAATCCAGAAGGATCAGGTCCGGCAGGCCCTGGGAGACCTTTTCCCTAGCCTCCTGGATGTTCCTGCACTGTTCCACCTGGAAGCCTTTGGATTCAAGGAAAGAGGAAAGAAGCTTCAGTATCCCCTCGTCGTCATCCACGATGAGAAGCCTGCGGGAGGAGGAACCCGATCCAGGCACCCTCTGGGAAGAGCTGTCTGTCACTTCCAAAACCTCATCTTTTCATACGGCTGAGAAGAACCCCGAAGCCAGAAACAGGAAGCGGCCCTCTCCCGAGGAAGGCCTCAAAAGGCACAGGATCCCTCCCCAGAAAAACCTCCTCCTCCGGGAAACCCAAGGGGTTGAAAGTTTGGAATTTCGAAATAGGAGCCATGCTCTTTGCCGATTTTTGTCAATCC
>JBBIOJ010000062.1:0-8644 GCA_037443445.1 Desulfarculaceae bacterium
GTATTTGTGTGGACATGGAGCGAGGCCCGGGGATTGGGAGAAGCGTTGCAGAGTTTGAGGATGGTTCGCTGGACTTTGTTTTTAGTTCTCATTGTCTAAAACCCATTGGGGATTGGCGACCCGCACTCTCCGAATGGGTGAGGAAAGTTAAGTCTGGAGGGATCGTTTTCCTCTACCTACCCCATCCGGAATGCGGGATTTGGCACCCGGGCTCACCTTTTGTGGGGGATGGACATAAATGGATGCCGCCGCCAGAAGTTGTCTCCGAAACATTACAAGAACTTGGTTGCAAAATTGTGGGAAAAGACGATGGGCCCGATGGGATCATGGGTTTCTATCTTTGCGCCCGGAAATGGAGCGAATCGGGTTGCAACGATGGTCGATAAGATTCTCAAGGTGCCAAAGGCAGTTGCCCGGCGATGGGTTGCTTGTTTGATGTCCCCTCAAGTGGCGGCCCTTTTCGGTGAGCCCTTCTTCTACTTGAAGGGCATGCGCCACAACGGGAGGAAAATTGATCTTTCCCAAGTCACGCGTGTTCTGGTGGTGAGGCTAGATGAGATTGGCGATGTGGTGATGACCACGCCTTTGTTACGGGAATTGCGGCGGAATTTCCCGGAAGCCTGGATTACTCTTGTGGTTAAGCCCGAGGTCCACAACTTGATGGAGCTCTGTCCATATGTGAATGAGGTGTTGACCTATGATTGGAGGGTTAAGGGACGCTTCGGTCTGCTGGGGCGACATGTGCGCGCCCTCAGACTGGCATGGAGCCACCTCTGGCAACGGCGCTTCGACCTGGCCATTCTGCCCCGCTTGGATGCAGACCATTACCACGGCACCTTCGTCGCTTACTTCAGCGGCGCTCAGTGGCGGGTGGGGTATTCGGAGCACGTAATCGATCACAAGAGGATAGCCAACAATGGTTTTGATCGCTTGCTGACCCACCCACTTCATTGTAACAATCTCAAACACGAGGTGGAGCATAATCTGGATGTGATTCGCTGGTTGGGCGGATATGTCGAGGAAGACCAACTGGAGTTGTGGTTGAGCCAGGATGATGAAGACTTTGCTGGGCAGTACTTGATTGGAAGGGAAGTAAAATCCGACGACATGCTGGTGGGTCTGGCTCCGGGGGCCCAAGCACCCAAAAGAGTATGGCCAGCTGACCGCTTTGCTGAACTGGGGTTATGGCTGCAGCAGCGATACGGAGCCATACTTCTGGTCGTGGGAGGGCCGGGGGAAGAGCCGTTGGGGGAGGGATTGGAGCGAAGATTGGGGCCCAAGGCTGTCAATGCTGTGGGGCGGACTACTCTCCGCCAGACCGCGGCCCTTTTGAAGAGATGTCGATTTTTTGTGGGCAACGATACCGGCCCAATGCATATGGCCGCCGCCCTCGGTGTGCCAGTGGTGGAGCTCTCCTGCCACCCCAAGTCCGGCTCCCCTTGGAGCGCCAATTCGCCCTCGAGGTTCGGGCCGTGGGGCGGTAGACATAAAGTGCTTCAACCCGAGACCCCTTGCCCCCCCTGCACAAAGGAATGCGTCGCCGACCATGCCCACTGCATACTGGGCATTACAGTGGAACAGGTCGAACAGGCCGTGGTGGAGCAACTTTATCTGCCTGAAAGCCGTAAAGAGGCGCTCAGAATACAAAGGTAGAAAACTTGAAATTGTAGATTTCTTACAAGAGAAGGGCTGAGCGAAAAGCCATGTGGAACGTGATCAAGGAGGGCACATCTCAATTGAGGCCAATGCCATCCTTTCTGATTCTGCAGAAAACGCCAACGTAATGATCTTCCAGTTCGGATACATAGTAGTAGGAGCCAAGACAATTGGTGTCGACCTCATTATTCTGTCTCGACGGGATGGTGGATATTTCCTTCGCTGTCTTCTTTGAGCAGGAAAAATTTGCTGAACTATGGCTTTCAAAACCGTAAGTGGAGCCTGGCTCATCAAGGCCTAGGAGAATTGAGGAGTTGTTACTCAGTATAATTACACCCTGTCTTAACAGGGCCAAGTACATCGAGGAGGCGATCCAAAGCGTCCTAAAACAGGATTACCCGGCCATAGAGCACATAGTTATGGACGGCGGCTCCACGGACGGGACCCTTGAGGTCCTGAGACGCTACCCGCACCTTAAGGTCATAAGCGAGCCGGACCGAGGACTTTACGACGCCTTGAATAAAGGAATCGCTTTGTCCAATGGGGACGTAATAGGCCACCTCAACAGTGACGATTTTTACCTGGAAAATGTCTTCGGAGAGATAATGGCCCTCTTTCAAAAGGATCCTGAATTGGAAGCAGTCTTCGGGGGGGCCATAGTTTTCGAGGAAGATGAAAGGGGCGAAAGAAGGAAAATAGCTGACTATTCGTCTCCAGAGTCCATTCAGTTATCACTCGATAACGTGACAATCGGTGTTCCAATAATAAATGCCCGCTTCTTTAGGAAAAGCTTGTACAGGAGAGTGGGACTTTACGACATTGGTTACAAAATTGCGGCAGACAGAGAGTTTCTTGTGAGAGTGAGTCTTGCCAACATCAAAGCCACAACGGTAGATGGGGTTGTATATTGCTACCGACAGCATTCAGATTCTTTGACTTATAATCCCAGAAGTCCGTTTTTGATGGATAAATATAGAGAATACTTGGATATAGCGGAGAGATATCTAAATAAACATGCACTGAATGAGGAGCTCGCAATAAAATGCAGACTCTGGCACAGAAGAGAGACCATACAAGCATGTCTGAGGGCAATCATAGGCGGAGATTTTCATAATGCGCTGGAATATGGTCTCAGGGGATTTCGTCATTATCCTTTGTGGCCTGCTCGTTTCCTTTGGTATGCACTTCAAAGAGGAATCAAGAAATTCATAAGAGAACTAGGAAAATGAGGCATGGCATGCCAGAGGTGAGTTTGATAATACCAACGTACAATCGCGAACATGCCCTGTGGAGGGCAATCCAAAGTGTCTTACGTCAGACCTTCAAGGACTTGGAGCTCGTCATAGTTGATGACTGTTCCACAGACAATACAAGAAGCTTGATAGAGAGCTTTGAGGACTAGATGATTCTCTTCTTGAGACATCAAAAGAACATGGGGCCTGCCGGGGAAAGAAATACGGGTATAAGATCCGCCAAGGGCAAGATCCTTGCGTCTTGGATTCGGACGAAGAGTGGCTGTCCGGAAAACTGGGGCAGCAGGTGGAATTCCTCAGGAAGGTTCCTCCGGCCACAGAGGTAGACTGCACGGGATACCATCTGCATCTGGTTGGATCGGGTATACTCGTGGAAAAGATACCTAGCCATCCCAGATCCTTGCGGAAAAGTAGTTGGTGAGAGCCTTTGGTTGCACCCTGGCAACGATCTTTTTGGGGGCCTTCCGGTTAGAAGGCAATCAGTCGGGTCATGGGAAACAATGTGCGGAATAGCCGGTTTTGTGGATCCAGAGGGATTTGACTCTCAGGAATCAGCCCGCGATACCCTCTCCAGGATGGTTCGTGCCCTATCTCATCGAGGGCCCGATGATGAGGGGCTTTGGATCGATGCCCAAGCCGGTGTCGCCCTTGGCCACAGGAGGCTTGCGGTAATAGACCTCTCCCCTCAAGGAAGGCAGCCCATGCATTCCCATGACGGGCGATACGTGATTGTGTTCAATGGGGAGATTTACAATTTCAGGGAGCTGCGCCGGGAGTTGGAGCGGGAGGGGAAGGCACCCCAATGGCGCGGCCGTTCAGACACGGAAGTCTTGCTGGCTGCAATTTCCTTTTGGGGTCTCAAAAAGGCGCTCCAGGGGTCTGTGGGCATGTTCGCCCTGGCCCTCTATGACCGGGCTGAAAAAAAGCTTTACCTGGCCAGGGACAGGATGGGGGAAAAGCCTCTTTACTACGGCTGGGTAAGTGGCTCTCTCCTTTTCGCCTCCGAGTTGAAAGCCTTTCGCGCATATCCTAGGTGGACGGGCAGTATAGACAGGGTCTCGGTGGGGCTCCTACTTAGGCACAACTACATACCAGCTCCCCGGTGCATCTACGAGAACGTGCGGAAGCTGCCCCCTGGCCGCCTCCTGGAAGTAGAGCTTTCGGCGGGGGGGTGCTCGGTCTCTACGGGTCCAGAGCCCGAGCCCTACTGGGACCCTCTTGAGACAGCCCTAAAGGGGCAGGAGGCCAGATTCGAGGGCTCAGAGAAAGAGGCAGTGGAAAACCTGGGGGAACTGCTTGGCCGGGCTGTGCAAGGCCAGATGATCTCAGATGTGCCCTTGGGGGCTTTTCTCTCAGGCGGGATAGACTCCAGCACCGTCGTGGCCCTGATGCAGGCCGCAAGCAGCCGTCCGGTTAGAACCTTTACCGGTGGCTTCCACCAGTGGGATTACAACGAGGCCGTGGATGCCAGGCGGGTGGCCGAGCACCTGGGGACCGAGCACACAGAGATGTACGTGAGCCCGCAGGAGGCCCAGGAGGTAATCCCCCGGCTCCCTCTAATGTACGACGAGCCTTTCTCCGACTCCTCTCAGATCCCAACCCACCTGATAGCTCACCTGGCCAGGCAACACGTGACCGTATCCCTCTCAGGGGATGGCGGGGACGAGCTGTTTGGAGGCTATCCCCGCTATTTCCAGGCCGAGGAGATGTGGAGGCGCGTGGGTTGGATCCCGCGTGGAGTGCGCTTGGGTATTGCCCAGGCCATAAGAAGCCAGCCTCCCCACAGATGGGACAGGGCCTTTGGATGGAGTGGGCCCCTGCTGCTCGGGAGAAGGAGATCGCCAAGAGTAGGTGACAAGCTTTTCAAGATGGCCGATATCCTGGATTTTGGCTCCACTGAGGAGCTTTACCGGGATCTTGTCTCCCACTGGAGGCCCAGTCGCGGGGTCCTGGCCTGCGACAAAGAAGCCCGGAGCTCCCTGCAGGGCGGGCGGTGGCCCCGTCTCCCGGGCCTTTTCCACAAGATGATGTTCTGGGACATGGTCACCTACCTTCCCGACGATATACTGGTGAAGGTGGATCGGGCAGCAATGGCGGTGAGCTTGGAGACTCGCATGCCTTTTCTGGACCACAGGGTCGTGGAGTTCGCTTGGAGCCTCCCCCTTTCCATGAAGGTCAGAGACGGGAAGGGGAAGCGGATCCTGAGACAGCTTCTCCATCGCTATGTGCCAAGGGAACTGGTGGACCGTCCGAAAATGGGATTTGGTGTGCCAATAGGAGACTGGTTAAGGGGGCCTCTCAGGTCATGGGCTGAGGATCTCCTTAACCCTGTTAGGATACGGGACCAGGGATTCCTCAGACCTGAGCCTGTACAGGAGAAATGGCAAGAACACCTCTCAGGTGTTCGCAACTGGCAATATCTCCTCTGGGATGTGCTCATGTTTCAGGCTTGGCTGGAGTGCTGGCACTCATGATCATATACCTGTTATCCTTCCTCCTTTCTTTTCTCCTGAGCCTGTACCTGACTCCCTTGATGAGAAAGGCAGCCCTCAAGTTCGGAATAGTGGACAAACCCGATGGAAAACTGAAAAACCAGCAGGAGCCCGTGGCCTACCTGGGCGGCCTGGCAGTCTATGTCTCGTTCCTTGTCACCTTAGCCTTCACCTATAGCTTCGACCAGCAGGTCTTGGGCCTGCTTCTGGGGGGGACGCTTCTGCTCCTTCTTGGGCTGATAGACGATTTGGGAGTGCTTTCCCCTTATGTGAAACTCCTGGGGCAGTTCCTCACTGCCTTCGTGCTTGTAAAGGCAGGCATTCGTATCCAAATAGTGGCGCTCCCGGACTGGGTGAGCATACCCCTGTCCTGCCTTTGGTTGGTAGCCTTAACCAATGCTTTCAACATGATTGACATAATGGATGGGCTTGCAGCAGGAATCGCCTGTATTTGTTCCATGATGTTCTTTTATGTGGCATTTGTTAATGGAAGGCCCATGATAGCCATCATGTCCATTTCAATGGCCGGGGCTTTGGCAGGCTTCCTCAAGTTGAATTTTTGCCCAGCAAAGATTTACTTAGGAGATATGGGCAGTCTTTTTGTGGGGTGCATGATAGCTTCGTTGTCCATGATAGGGAGCTACACCGAACACAATCGCTGGGGCTTCATAGCCCCCATAATCATCCTTGGGGTTCCGATATTTGACATGATTTTTGTGTCCTACATCAGGTGGAAAAGGGGGATGTCCATTTTGTTGGGAAGTCCGGACCACTTTGCGTTGAGACTCCGGAAATGGAGACTCACCACCGTGCAGACGGTTCTTTCAAGTTACGGGATGGGCATAATCCTGGGGCTGACAGGGATAGCCGTTCTCTACCTATCCCCGGTTGGCACCGTGATAGCCCTTTGTGGAATAGTGGCGTTGGTGACAGGTTTGGCAGTCTTGTTAAAGAAAATCGACATGACCCTGTAGGTCTGGGCGCGGTGGCACGCAAATGATCCTGATTGCCGGAGCCGGTCTCACAGGTTTGAGTGCTGCCTACCTGCTCAAGCAACACGGTGTGGACCACACCGTGTTGGAAAAGGAACCCGAACCAGGTGGTCTTTGCAGGTCCTTTCAAGAAGGCGGATACACTTTTGATTGCTCCGGCCATCTGCTTTGCTTGAGGGATCCTGGAATCGCAAAGTGGATCCAGGATCTTCTGGAACAAGAGATCAATTTTTTCGAGAGAAAGGCGAGTATCTACCTGGATGGCTCCTGGATTCCTTACCCTTTTCAGGCTCACCTGGGGGCGCTACCCAGGAGCCTTATGGAAGAGTGCCTGGCAGGCTTGATCCTGAGTGCTGTCAAGGGGTTGCATTGGAAAAACTTGCCTCAAGGGGATTTTGGGTCGTGGGTCTCCTCGGTATTTGGGGAGGGAATATCCAGACACTTTTTCGTCCCGTACAACGAAAAGCTCTTTGGAGTCCCGGTGGGGGAGCTGGCTGTGGAGGGCTTGGAATGGTCAATACCGAGGCCCTCTTTGACAGAGGCCATAGATGGAGCCCTGGGGGCCAGGCACGACAAGATGGGGTACAACCCGCTTTTCGCTTACCCCTCAAAGGGCGGGATAGAAAGACTCCCCAGGGCCATGGCGGCCCGCCTGGACCACTTGAGATATTCTTCTGCCATAGAGGTTGTGCGCTGGAAGGAAAAAAAGGCCCTCTTGCAAACAGGGGAGGCCCTCCCATACGAAAAAATCGTATCCACCATCCCTCTGCCCAAACTTCTTCTGGCCTTGGACCCCGAGCCGCCTGAGCTCCAAGGCATGGCTTCCTCTTTCAAATGGGTGTCTGTCTGGGTGCTGAATGTGGGGGTTGGGAAGGAAGGGGTCTCGAATCAGCACTGGATCTATTTCCCTGAAAAGGCATTTCCATTTTTCAGGGTGGGGTGTTACACCTCCTTTGGACCACACCTGGCCCCGGCCGGGAGAAGTTCGCTCTATGTGGAGTCCGGGGATCATGTGGTCAGGGCTTTGGGGCTGGAAAAGTGGATACGCCAAGTGGTGGAGGGCCTGGTTCGTTGCGGGCTTTTGACGACAACAAGCCAGGTTGAGACGGTAAGCCCTCTTTTTCTCCCCGTGGCCTATGTCATACATGACAGGGCAAGGCTGAGAAACCTTCCCTTGGCTTTGGCTTTCTTGGAAGAACAGGGGATTTACTGTGCAGGCCGCTATGGAGCCTGGGGATACGGAACCATGGAAGATGCCATCTTGCAGGGCCGGGATGCAGCCAGAAAGGTGGTTGGATGAGGGTGCCTGTGGTGCACATAATCACAATGCTGGAGCTCGGGGGGGCACAGCAGAACACCCTGCATACTGTTTCCCACTTGGACCGCGTGCATTTCCAGCCCTTCCTGATTGCAGGGCCAGGGGGGATCCTGGACCAAAAGGCAAGAGAACTCGCCGACGTCCCAGCCCACTTCGTTGGAGACCTGGTCCGAGAGATCAGACCAGTCAAGGACTTCCTGGCCTTCCTGGCGCTTAGACGCAAGCTGAAGGCCATAACAAGAAATGCTCAGAGAAAGCCAGTAGTGGTTCACACGCACAGTTCCAAAGCGGGCATCTTGGGAAGATGGGCAGCTTGGTCCGCGGGAGTCAAGCCCATAATCCACACTTTTCATGGATTTGGTTTTAACAGCTGGCAGAAAGCACCTGTTCGAATTGCATATCAGCTGGCTGAAAGAATCACTTCCAGGATTACCGATGCATTCATAATGGTATCGCAGGCAAACTTGAGAGAGGCGCGCAGATTGGGGATTACCAACGGGAAAAAGGTGGAGCTCATAAGAAGCGGCATTCCCCTGGAGGAATTCCGCTTTGCACCCCAGGTGCGCGGGCGTCTCAGGAGGGAATTGGGAATTCCGGACAAGGCTCCTGTGGTGACCCAGATTGCCTGTTTCAAACCTCAAAAAGCGCCCTTGGACTTTGTGGCGGTGGCCAAGCTGGTGGCTGCCCAGGAAGAAAGAGCTTTTTTTGTGATGGCAGGGGACGGGGTCTTAAGGAAACAGGTGGAAGAGAGAGTTTCCACTACAGGCCTGGAAGAACGCTTCCGTATTTTGGGGTGGAGGCAGGACGTTGCTCAAATAATCAATGATACAGATGTAATAGTCCTGACCTCCTTGTGGGAGGGGCTTCCTCGTGTCTTACCCCAAGCCATGGCAGTGGGCGTACCGGCTGTGGTGACAAGGGTGGATGGCTCGC
>JBBIOJ010000063.1:0-7131 GCA_037443445.1 Desulfarculaceae bacterium
AGGCGATAAACCCCTCCCCTACGAAAATCATCGTAATGTCGCTATGTTAGGTTTCACAGGGGCGGGGTTCATCCCCGCCCCCGCTGGTTTGCCAACCCCAACTGACCCCGGATCCACTTCGCGAGGTCTCTCGCTGAGTCTTGCGGTTCTTTCTGGTCTGTTTCATAAACCAGCTGTGCACAGCCCAGGTACTTCCCAGAGGCGGCCCCCCATATGCTCCTTAGGTCCTCTTCCAGGGAGGTCCCCGGGTTCACCCTGGGGCGGTCTGCAAGCCTCACGCGGGCGGCCAAAGTCTCCAGGGAGGCGTGAAGCAGGATGAAAAGCCCGGTCCCCCTCAAGACATCCATGTTCCACTCGTAGCGCACCGTGCCTCCGCCCAGGGCAATCACGGCCTGACTCATCCCCGCAAAGCGCTTGCATATGGAATATTCCAATTCCCTGAAGGCGAGCCACCCCTTCTCTTGCACCAGCCTGTGGAATGAGTAGCCCAGGGCTTTGTCCATCTCCTCGTCCAGGTCAAAAAAGGCCCTACCCAGCTCCCGGGCCAGAAGCCTGCCCAGGGTCGTCTTCCCCGAACCTATCATTCCGCAAAGGTAGACGTTCAAGTCTCTGTTCCCTGGGAGGGGTCCCGGAATATCTCGAGTCTGCAATGGGGATCCCCCTGGGCGATCCTCTCCTGGAGCCTCATCCCCACCCCGTGGGCCTCGGCCCTACCCCTGTCCCCTTCCATGGCTATGTCGCAAAAGAGCCTGATCTCCTCCTCTGTGCAGCCCATCTCCCTCCATGCCTCCACCAAAGGGCAGTGCTTCATTCTCTGGAGGGCACGGTCCTGTTGCGCCTCCACCTCCGAGTCGAAAACCAGGCTGGAACCCTTCTCCACGTGTTTTTCCACCCAGGCCCTGGGGCTGAAATCCACAGGGTCCTTCAAGGCCTTCATCCTGCCGAACTCCCTGATGGCCCTCCTGGCAAGCCTCTCCACCTCCTCCCGGGGAAGAGTTTCCTGGAAGCTCCTGTAAAGAAGAGCGAACCACACAGCCCTGTCCTTGATGGCTGCCCTGAGCTTTTGGACCATCTCCTCTTGCGTGACCTGCATCCTCCCCCCCCTTGCAGCCCGTTTCAGGCCTGGGCCTTGGCTGTCTCAACAATGGCCTTTATTGCCCCGGGGTACACCCAGGTGTCTATGCTGCAGCCATTGGCCAGGAAGAACCTCTGCTTCCCGCCCAGACGGATTCCCTCCAAGACGTGGCTCCTCAGGAAGGCAAGGCTGCTCTTGGTGACCAGGCTCTGGTCTATCCCCCCCATGACGCATCCCCTGAAGCTTTCCTTCACATGGGCTAGGCAAGGACCCTTGGGGCTCCTGTCCCACCAGCTAAGCACCTGCACTGGCAGGTCCAGAACATCCTCCATGAACAGGTCCTCCCCGTGGATGTGCGCAGTGTTCATCCTTCCAAGAGGGGCTATGGCGGCCAGAAGCTTCAGGCTGAAGGGCTTCACAAACCTGAGGAAGTTCTCTCGGCTCAGTATCTCGCGGCCCCCGGGGATGGATAGGAAGATCCCTGCAGAGCCTATCTCCAGGGAACGCCTGCAGTAGGCTATCAGATTCTGGGTTATTGTCTCCAGGGCCCTCAAGAGGGCCTCGGGCTCCTCTTCCATGAGCCTCTCCATGTTCTGGCCGGCCATGTTACGCTTGAGGGTCTGCCAGGGATCAAAAACCGTATCCAGGAAAAGGGCCTTGTTTTCCAGTTCCCTGGATATGATCTCCAATGCCTTGAACTGCTCTTTCCAGACAGTGAATTCTATTTCCAGGGGCTCGATGCGCTCCAGGTCCGCCCTTGTGCGGACCTCTTCCAGGCCATGGGGCCGAGGGTAGTAGTAATCGTTCATCACCTTCAGGAAATCCAGGTCATAGTGGCGGAAAAAGGCCAAAGTGGTCTCGGCCAAGCGCTCTCCTTTTTCGTGCTGGATCCCGAAGTGGTACCAAAGGGACACAGGAGGCCTCTCCACTGTCCGGCCTGCAAGCACCCTCTCCACCAGCTCCTTCTTGCTCATGTCTCCATCTCCCTTCCGAGCCGGGCTCTCAGGCTTTCAGGCCACTCCCAAATAAGCTTTCTGCATGAGTGGATTCTTGAGGAGATTGGGGGCCGTATCGGCCAGCACTATCTCCCCTGTCTGGAGCACATAGCCCCGGCTTGCCACGCTGAGGGCCATGTTGGCATTTTGTTCCACCAGGAGTATTGCCACACCCTCTGATTGGTTTATGGCCTGTATTATCTGGAAGACCTTTTCCACGAACAACGGGGAGAGCCCCATGGAGGGCTCATCCATGATGAGGAGCCTGGGCCTTGCCATCAGGGCCCTGGCCATCGCCACCATCTGCTGCTCCCCGCCGCTCAGGGTGGAGGCCAGTTGCTCCCTTCTCTGGCTGAGTATGGGGAAAATCCCCTGGAGTCTCTCCAGGTCCTGCCTCACCCCGAGCCTGTCCTGGCGGGTGTACGCCCCCATGAGAAGGTTCTCCTGCACCGTGAGATAAGGAAACAGGCGCCTTCCTTCCAGGACCGGCGAGATCCCGGCCTTCACAATCTGGGAGGGGGGCTGTCCATCTATGCGGGAGCCCATGAACTCCACCCTGCCCCTCCTGGGCCTGACCAGCCCCAGAATTGTCTTCATTGTGGTGGACTTCCCAGAGGCGTTCCCACCCAGAAGGCAGACTATCTCCCCCTCCCCCACCCCAAGGGAGATCCCCTTCAAGGCCTGGATGGGCCCGTAGAAGGTGTCCACCTCAGTCAGCCTCAGCACGGCCTCTTCTCCCTCCCATGTAGGCCTGTATGACCTGCTCGTCCCTGGAGATTTCCTGGGGAGTCCCCTCCGCGATCTTCTCCCCGTGGTCCAGGACAACTATGCGGTCAGAGACGCTCATCACCACCTTCATCTTGTGCTCTATGACCAGCACAGTGTGGCCCCGGTCCCTGAGAAGCCTTATGAGATCCACCACCTCCTGGGTCTCCCTTGGGTTCATGCCGGCCGTGGGCTCGTCCAGGAGCAGGAGCCTGGGGTCCGAGACCAGAGCCCTGGCCATCTCCAAGCGCCGCCTGTTGGCGTAAGAGAGCATATAAGCGTACTGGCTCAGCCTGGGCAAGAGCCTCTCACCGAAAAGGGAGAGCACTGCCATGCACTTCTGGGTTGTGGCCTCCTCCTCCCTGCGTACCCAGGGGGGCCTAAGCAGGGCGCTGAAGATCCCTGCCCGGCCACGGTGGTCGTTTCCCACCCTCACGTTGTCCAGGACGCTCATGCGGCCGAAGATGCGGATGTGCTGGAAGGTCCTGGCTATGCCCTTTCTGGCTACCTCGTGGGGGGCCAGGCCTGTGAGGTCTTCGCCCAGGAAGCGCACGCATCCGGAACTCGGGGGGTTCGTGCCGGTAATACAGTTGAAAAGAGTGGTTTTCCCTGCCCCGTTGGGGCCGATGAGGCTCACTATCTCCCTCTCCTTGACGCTGAAGGAGACCTCCTTGAGGGCCGCCAGGCCACCGAAGAGCTTGGTCACCCTCTGTACTTCCAGCAATGCCGGGGCTCCCATCTAGCCTTGCATCCCTCTCAGTCCTGGGCAGAGGTGACTTGCTCCTCTGGGAGAAACTTGTCCCCTCTCAAATACACCACCCGGCCAGCTTCCTGAAACCATGGCAGGCGAAGGCTGTAATCCCTGCCTCCCAGAATGCCCTGTCTTCTGAAAAGCATCATGACCACCAGAATCCCCCCGTACACGAACATCCGGTACTCCTGGAGGAACCGGAAAACCTCCGGTATGACCACGAGGCTGGCTGCCCCCACCACAGGGCCTACCAGGTTCCCCTGCCCTCCCAGGGCCAGCATGGCCAGAAGCACAAAGGACTCGTTTATGTAAAAGCTGTCCGGGCTGATGAACTTCACGAAGTGGGCGTAGAAGCTACCGGCCACCCCTGCGTAAAAGGTGGAAAGCACGAAGGTCTGCACCTTGTACCTGGTGGTGTAAACCCCAGTGGCCTCGGCTGCCAGCTCATTTTCCCTTATGGCCACCAAGGCCCTGCCGAATCTGGAATCCATTATCCTGTGCATGCTCAGGATGGTGAGGATTACCAGCACCAGCATGAGATGGTAGTAGTCCACCCTGGAGTCCACTGACCAGCCCAATATCACGGGCCCGGGGATGTTCATGATGCCCAGGGGGCCGTTGGTGAAGCTCATCCAGTTCTGGAGAACCAGGAAGAGAACCATGTTGAACCCCAGGGTGGCCAGGGTCATGTATATGCCGGAGAGGCGAAGCGTTGGTTTTGCTATGAGGTACCCGAAGAGGCTGGATACGGCCCCTGCCCCCAGCATTGCCAGGGGGAAGGGGACCCCTGCCTCCATTACCAGCTTGGCCGAGGCATATGCCCCTATCCCGTAAAAAGCAGCATGCCCGATGGAAAGCAAACCCAGGTAACCGTTTAGCAGGTTCAGGCTCAGGGCCAGCACTACATAGAGCCCCACGAAGGTCATCACCTGGAGCACGTAAAGGTTGCTCACCAAATGGGGCACCAACAGCAGCCCGCCCAGAATGCCCAGATACGGGGAGTTGGCCAGAAGGGCTCTGAGGGCTCTCGGCATCAGTCCCCCCGCACCCTGATGAGTTCTTTGCCCCGGAACAGGCCTCCTGGCCTAAAGATCAGGATGAGGATCATGAAGAGAAAGGAGACCATGTGGCGGAGGCTGGAGGTGCCAAGCTCCACGGTGAAGGTCTCCACGATGCCTATGATGAGGCCTGAGACAACGGCGCCGGGCAGGCTCGTGAGCCCTCCCACCACTGCGGCGCTGAAGGCCTTGAGTCCATAAAGCCCCCCCATGGTGGGGTAGAAAAGGTTGTAGTAGACCCCCACCAGCACCCCAGCCACCCCTCCCAACATGGAGCCTATGGCAAAGGCCATCATGAAGACCATGTTGACGTTCACACCCATGGCGTAGGCGGCCTCGTAGTCCTGAGCTGTGGCGCGGATGACCATGCCCAGCCTGGTCTTGTTGATGAGGAAGTACAGGGCCAGCATGAGGGCCACCGTCACTGCCATGACCAGGACCTGGAAATAGGTGATGTAAACCCCTCCCAGCTCCATCTCGCCATAGTCCATTCGATCCAGGAGCCGGTGGGGGAGGGACTGGGTCTCAGGGCCCCAGACCAACTGGGCCGCGTTCACAAGCAAAATGGACACGCCTATGGTCACGAGCAGGGAGGTTGCGTGGGGTGCGTCCCTCAGGAAGTGGAAAGCCAGGATCTCGATCACTATCCCCAGAAGAGCCGTGGCCGCCAGGGCCACTGCCACGGCCAGGAAGAAATTCGGGGAAAGCAGGCGGATCACCTCGAAGCCCACGTACGCCCCTATCATGTATACCTCTCCGTGGGCGAAGGTGACCATTCTCAAGGTCCCGAAGATCATGGTGAAGCCAAGGGCCAGGAGGGCGTACACCGCCCCCTGGGTAAGCCCGTTGACCAGCTGCTCGAAAACCAATGCAGGACCTCTCTATCTCAGTTCCAGGGAGACAAGTGGGCTCCCCCGGCTCACTCCAGGCTCAGGGCTTGTACAGGACCCATTTCCCTTCCTTGATGGTTATCTTGACCAGGTCCTTGGCAGGGTCTCGGCCGTGCTCGTATGTGATGGGTCCTGTGGCGCCCTCGAAGCCCCTCAGCCCCAGGAGGCCCTCGCGAACCTTGGCCCTGTCCTCCACGCCCACCTTTTTCAGGGCCTCCACCAGGAGCCCTGCGGCATCGTAGGCCAGGGCCGCGAACTGGTTGGGATCCGTGCCGTAGAGCTCCCTGTACTCCTTGGTGAACCTCTGGGCCCCGGGCCTGGGATCTGTGCTGAAGTAGTTGGCAGGGATAAGGATCCCCTCCACGGCCTCCCCTCCCAGCTCTATGGTCTTTTGGGAGAAGAGGGAACTGTTGGCCAGGACCACCGGTTTGAAATGCATGCGCTTGGCCTGGTTGAGAATTGCAGCCGCGTCAGCGTAGAAGGTGGGCAAGTAAATGAGCTCTGGATTGAGCCTCTTGATCTTTGTGAGAATGGCCGTGAAATCCTTCTCGCCAGGGGTGAAGGCCTCCTCCGCCACTATCTCCGCTCCCAGCTTCTTGGCCTCCATGACAAAGTACTTGTTGGCGTCCACCCCCCAGTCGTTGTTGATGTAGATGGTGGCGATCCTTTTCTTCTTGAGCTCCTGGACAGCCCACCTGGCATTGTAAGGCCCCTCGAAACCTTGGGTGGCCACCACCCTGAACATGTACTCCCCCTTCTTGGTCCAGTCCTGATGGGAGGTGGTGGGGGAAATCTGGACCATCTTCGCAGCCTCGTAGATGGGGGCTGCGGCCATGCTGCAGGAACTGCTGAAATCCCCTATCTGGGCTATCACCTCCGGGTCCGCCACCAGTTTCTCTGCTATGAGGACAGCCTCCTTGGGGTCTCCACGGCTGTCCAGGACAACCAGCTCCAGCCTGGTGCCCTTGATGCCACCCTCCTTGTTCACCTTGTCGAAGACCATCTGCACAGAGCGTTTGAAATCGTTCCCGTACTCCGCCCAGTCCCCTGTGAGGGGGGCCGAAAGCCCTACCTTCACCACCTGCTTGGCAGCCTGGGGCACCTGGGGCCAGCCTGACAGGGCGACCACCAGGGTTGCGGCCAAGACAAGCCTCCAGGAACCTTCAAAGATCCTCCTCATGGCGAAATCCTCCTTTCCCGCTCTTTGGTCCCTCGAATAGGGAGAGCCCTGGGGAAAAGTCCCCCACGCATGTTGCAGGGCACAGCCCTGCCAGGGCCCTGTGGACAAATCATCCAAGCTGGTTCCTTAGCCTATCTAATACCTCGAAAAAGAACTCCTGTGAAGGGCATACAGGGAGGCCACCCCCGCCCGGAAAACCCCAACACCACGGGAGGGGATAAACCCCTCCCCTACGGAAAATATGGTAATATCATCATGTTAGGATGGATTGGGAATTTGTTTGCACAACGGTAAACCTGTCCGGAGGGGATGAACCCCTCCGCTACGAAATACATTTCAATTCCAATTTTTTGGTGTTGGGGATGTAGATACTGTTTTGTGTTGTCAAGCCTCCTTGGGTTATTGGGAATAAGGTCC
>JBBIOJ010000064.1:0-6283 GCA_037443445.1 Desulfarculaceae bacterium
GGCTGCGCCGGCAGATTTACAGTCTGCTCCCTTTGGCCGCTCGGGAACCTCTCCGTCTCTGTTGCCCTTTGACGAGCCTAGAAACAAGGCTCGCGGACCCAATCCCCCTTGGCTGGAGCTGGCGATGGGATTCGAACCCGCAACCTGCTGATTACAAATCAGCTGCTCTACCGTTGAGCTACGCCAGCGTTTGGGACAACACTGTTCGGCCCAAAATCTTGAATTATTGATTTTACGAGCCTTCAAAAGGCTTGTCAACAACATTTCCCCATCTTCTTCGCATGAGCTCATAGAGTATTATAGATGCGGCCACAGAGGCATTGTAAGTACCTATTGCCCCTTCGGAGGGAATTCTTACCCAGAAATAACACTCTAGCCTCACCACTCGGCGCAAACCACCCCCCTCCCCCCCCACCACCACTGCCACCTCCCCAGGAAGCTCAATATCCCAGGGTTCTGATCCCGCTGAATCAGAGGTGCCCAAGAGCCAATAACCCGCTTGCTTGATCTGCCTCATGGCTCTGGGCAAGTTGGCTACAGCACACATCCGCACATGTTCCAGTGCCCCGCAGGCAGCCTTTGCCACAGCCGGCGTCAGAGGAGCGCTGTGTTTTCTCTCCATTATCACCCTGGGAGCCCCCATCCCCACGCAAGATCTCAGGATTGCCCCAAGATTCCTGGGGTCCTGAATAGCTTCCAGCAAGACCATGGGCCCGTGCCCCTGGAGCAGCTCCTGGAGATCTTCCCAGGGGAAAGGATCCACCAAGGCCACCACACCCTGATGATTTCCTCCACGAGCCAGCCTATTCAGTTGAGCAGGCTGTGCCTTGTGGATCTCCACCCCCTGCGCCATGCTGAGCAAACCTCTGATCCTGGGATCCTTTCTGTGGGAGGCCACCCAAATCTCCCTTACTGCCCTGCGTCCGGCTCTCAAGGCTTCTTCCACAGGACTCAGTCCATAGAGCCACTCAGTCCGCTCGGAAAACATATCACCTCTGTGGCGTGAGCGAAGCCAAAGGCTTGGGTGCCCTGCTCTCTATCTCCTCCAGAAACCCGATCGGATCAGGGCTCTCCAAGAGGCTTCTGCCCATTACCAAATGATCTGCCCCTTCTGCTAGGGCCCATCCAGGTGTTGAGACCCTTCTTTGGTCATCGCCGGGCCCCGGCCCTTGTTTCCTGATCCCGGGGCTAACGAGTAAGACACTCCTTCCCCATTTTTCCCGAAGCGCTCTGAGCTCCCTGGGCGAGCTCACAAGTCCGTCCACCCCGGCCCCCACCGCCACTTCTGACCAGAGAGTGACCCAGTGTTCCACCTGGGCTCTCAGGCCCAACTCCTCCAGATCGCTCCCCTCCAGGCTTGTCAGAACTGTCACGGCCAGCACCCGAGGGGCCTGCCCCAGGCCTCTCTTGGCGGTCTCCTCTTGCGCTGCATGCACGGCTGCCTGCAACATCCTCCTGCCCCCAGAGGCATGCACATTGAACATGGTGACTCCCAGTGCCGCGGCAGCCCGGGCTGCCTGTGCCACAGTGTTGGGAATGTCATGAAACTTAAGGTCAAGAAAAACCCCGCAGCCCCTCTCCCTTATCACCTCCACGGCCCTGGGTCCAACCCTGGTGAAAAGTTGACTGCCCACCTTGAAAATACGGGGCCCCCCGCCCCTGAGCATGTCAACCCATTCGCAGGCCTCTTTTAGGTCGTCCGTGTCCAAGGCCGGAATCACCGGCCGCCAGGTATCAACACCTTCCAATGGCTTCGGACCCACTGGCCTCTCCTTTCTTTCCTGCAGCGCTGGGCCATCACCACGGAGCGAAGCTCCTCAACAGCCTCCTTCAGCTCATCGTTTACTATGAGGTAATCGAACATCTCCCAAACCTGAAGCTCCTTTTCAGCCCACCCGAGCCTCAGCTCCACTTCCTGCCGTGAATCCGTGCCCCTGTTGGCCAGTCTGAGCCGGAGTGTGTCCCAAGAAGGAGGTAGCACGAATATCAGATGACAGGGCAAGTCCCCGGCCCTTATTTGCCTTGCCCCCTGGATGTCCACATCCATTATCACGTCATTGCCCTGCTGCAGCTGCTCCAGGACCCAGGCTCTGGAGGTGCCGTACATGTTGTTGTAGAGCTTGGCCCACTCCAGAAATTCCCCGTTTTCGGCCATCTTCCGGAATATCTCCTCTGAGACAAAAAAGTAGTCCCTCCCGTCTTCCTCACCCGGCCTCGGGGCCCGGGTGGTATGGGAGACCGAGTACACGAGTCCCTGAGTCAGCCTGCACACCTGGCGACAAAGGGTAGTCTTACCCGCTCCAGAAGGGGCCGAAACCACAAAGAGCTCCCCACCGGACATCTCAATCCCCATCCCCAGTTTTCCCCTGCCCATGCTTAGCTTTCCTGGAACCCGCTGCCGAGAGTCTTTGACCGATCGTCTCTGCCATGAATGCGGATAGGATCACATGGTTGCTGTCGGTTACTATGATGGACCTGGTGCGCTTCCCCTGAGTGGCATCTATTAGGCGGGCGGCCTTGCGCGCCTCATCCTTGAGCCTCTTCATGGGAGCTGAGCCAGGCGTGAGGATGGCCACCACCCTGGCTGCAGCCACCATGTTCCCGTATCCTATGTTGAGAAGCTCTTCCCCCACGCGCGATTCCTCCTTTTCTTGCACTTTCATTCTAGGTTTTGAACCTGCTCCCTCATTCTTTCAAGCTGGGCTTTCATCTCCACCACCCTCTGGGATATTTCCGGGTCCATGCCCTTTGAACCCATGGTGTTGAGCTCCCTGTGCAGCTCCTGCAGGATGAACTCCAGTTTTTTGCCCACGGCCTGTTTCTCTTGGAGGCATTGCAGGAATCGCTCCAGATGCACCCCTGCCCTCAGAACCTCCTCGCTTATGTCCAGGCGGTCCACCCAGAGGGCAGCTTCCTGCTCCATCCTGTTCGGATCCAAGCTGCAACCCCTAGCCAAGATCTCAACCCGCTCCCTCCATCTGGCAAGCAGATTTTCCAAGGCCCTGGGACCCCTCTGCCTTATCATTTCCAACTCCCCTGCCATCCAGACCGCCCTCTCACGCAGATCCCTGGCCAGTGCCTCCCCTTCGGCACTGCGCATGGCATCCAGGCCTTCCAAGGCCCCCTCCAAGGCTCTGTGCAGGGCATCGGCCTCCTCTTCTAGGCCATGTTCTTGCAACTCCCAGAGATCTTTCAGAGAGGCCAAGATTTCCAGTTCCAACTCTCCTTTTAGGCAAAGCTCCTCTCGTAGCGTCTCCAGCGCGCTCTTGATGGCTTTGGCTTTGCCCAGGTGCAATACCATTACTGGCTCCTCGTCCTGCTGGAGCTTTTCCCATCTCACCGCCACCTCCACGCGCCCCCTGGTGCATCTTTGCTGGATGGTTTTCCTCAGGGCCGCTTCCAGGGACCAGCACCCCGGGGGAAGTTTCAAAACCAAGTCCAAGTGCCTGCTATTCACCGATCTAATCTCCACCACCACCCGCAGATGAGCGCCATCAGCTTGGGCTCTACCGTATCCTGTCATGCTTTTCAAAATTGGCCTTCTCCTCTTCCAAGGGTGTTGCGTCTTTGCCAGAGGTACAGAGCTCGGGCCTGGTGAAGCCACCCCAGCATGGGCTCTGAGGCATAATCAGGGTAGGTCCAGGGAAGGGGCTTGAAGCTCCCATCCTTGAAAAGCAAAGTGAGTTCTGCGAAGACCCCCTGGTCCAGGTATATTCTGTGGGAATAAGGCTTGTGGCTGGCCAGCACAAGCTGAGCGTGGCCAAGAAGCCCTGGATCCAGGTTCACCCTGCGATTCCCCCCACTGTCCCTGAAAATGTCCTCTATTGCCTGAGTGCCAAGCTTCAGCTCCACCAGGCTTTCCGGGTGCACCAGCTCCCTGAAGGAAACCATCCGTCTGAGCAAACCAGGACCCATCTCAGCGCAGTAATAATCAGTGTGCTCGAAGCAAAACCTCCGGCTGACCAGATCAATGGAGCCAATCCTTCTCTCTAGGGTCTCCAATGCCTGAGTTTCGGGCCCCTGTGCTGAAAAAAGAACGCTCATCACCAGCTTCACATGCTCTGGCCTTGTCTTGGTCATGCCCCTGTTGCCCACCTAGCCTCTCCCACTCAACCCGCATTGCTCACCAGCATGGGTGGCTCTGATTCCTCTTCCCTGGCTAGGAATCTTGATCAGAGATCAGGGCAGCCCTGCAGCCTGTTTCAGGGCCCTGATGAACTTCCTCTGCCCCACTGTTGCCGTGCCCACCTCTCCCACTACGATCCCGGCAGCCAGGTTGGCCATGGCGGCCGCCTCTTTGGGATTAGCCCCGGCCAACAAGCCCAGGGTAAATACACTGATGACCGTGTCGCCGGCTCCTGTCACGTCGAACACCTTCTTGGCCACTGTGGGAATGTGAATGTGGAGCCCCCCATCCAGGAAGAGGCTCATTCCCTCTTCCCCCCTGGTTATCAGAAGCATCCTGCACTTTACCTGCTGCAGGAGATTCTGACCCACCTGTTCAATGCACACCGAATCCCCCCGGTCCATGCCGGCCGCTTTCACAGCCTCTTTGTGGTTGGGAGTCACTGCAGTGACCTCTCTGTACATGGCAAAAGGGCTCACCTTAGGGTCCACACAGGCGATTATGCCCTGTTTCCTCATTGCCAGACGAACTTCCTCCATGAGGGACTCATCCACAACCCCTTTGCCGTAGTCAGACACGATGATGGCGTCCACCGAGCAAGCCTCCTGTCTCAGGAACAGGCAAAGCCTATCACCCCTTTCCTGAGTGAGAGGCCAGGAGCCTTCCCTGTCTATGCGCACTACCTGTTGACTGTGGGCTATGATTCGGGTCTTGAGCGTAGAGGGACGGCTGGGGTCCACCTGGATCCCCTCGATCCTGACACCCTTGCTGCGGGCATCCCGCAGAAGCCACCTTCCCTGCTCGTCTGCCCCCAACACCCCTGCCAGGCTCACCTTGGCCCCCATGGCTCTTAGGTTGTTGGCCACGTTGGCAGCCCCACCCCAGCGAAGGCTCTTGTCCGTTACCTTCACCACAGGCACTGGTGCCTCAGGAGATATCCTCTCCACCCTGCCCCAGACGAATTCGTCCACTATGAGATCCCCAACCACCAGCACTCTTGCCTCCCTGAAAAGCGGAGGCCACTGAAGAAGCCGGCGCATCAAAGACCTGGGAACCGTCTTTTGGCTTTCTCGCCTTGGGCCCTTGCTCATGGATTCTCGCACCTCCGATCCAACCCCCACCCCTGGGGGCAGCCCCTGAGATGCCACATGAGGATCCGGGTGTCCACCCTGTGGCGATCCTGCCAGAAGCCTCCAGAAGAAAAGGGGAGTCTACCCAGGAGTCCTGAAAAAAACCAGTTCCACAACACCTTCAAGACCAAGCCACATTTGAGCGTTGCCGTGGCCGTCTTTCCCCTGTGCAGAGAGAAGAACCTGTAACGAGACCTGTAGAACTCTATTCTGGCAGCCGCGCCTTGCCCTTTTGCCGAGCTACCCTGAAGATGGATCGCCCTGGCCTTGGGCACATGCAAGACTGACCACTTGGCCTTTCTCATGCGCACACACCAGTCTGTCTCTTCCATGAAAAAAAAATAACCTTCATCCAGGAGACCCACCTCCTCCCAGGCCTCTCTTCTCACCATAAGGAAGGCCCCCAGCACTGACTCCACCTCCAGGGGTGCTGCAGGAGGTCTTCTCTTGCTGGGAAACCTGGAAGGCCACAAGAACTCCAAGAGTGCTTTGGGAAGCAGCTCTGTGCAGATGGTGGGGGCCCTCCCAAAACAGTTCTGGGGTCTTCCGTTGCTGTGCAGCAGCAAGCCCCCGGCTATTCCCACCCGAGGGCTGGTTTCCATCACGTTCAGAAGCTCTCTCAACGCACCAGGCTCCGGAAAGCAATCCGTGTTCAAGAGAAGAGCAAAGCGGCCGGCACACCTCTGAAGCACCATGTTCACGGCCCTGGAGAATCCCTGATTGGATTCGTTGCGAAGAAGCTGGACGCGGGGAAAGGCCTCCTGGATCTCCTCCGCGCTTCTGTCTTGGGAACCATTGTCAACCACCCACACTTCGCTCTGAGACGGCAGCTCCAGCGAATAGAGGTGTTCCAGGCACCTGAGGGTAAGATCCCTGGTGTTGAAGCTCACCAGGACCACCGATAGAGTCACTGGGGGCTGCCGAACTGCTTCCATGTGCCCTTCCACTGGAGTCACGGGTGCCTGCGAAGGCCAGTCGAGTAGTTCATCCATTGCTGGATTTCACCCTCACAGATCCGGACGTGCGG
>JBBIOJ010000065.1:0-5662 GCA_037443445.1 Desulfarculaceae bacterium
TGGCCGCGGTCGCCCTTGGGCGAGCCGTGTGTGGCGCTTTGGCGCCACCCGTGTCGAAGGAGGCTCTTGTTGGCACGGGCGCGGCTTCGCCGCCCGCACGGCATGAGCGTCGAGAACCCACGCCCGTGGCTTCCCGCCGCATCCGCCCCGTACTGCGGCCGGCTCAACTAAAGCCAGCCAAGCCACTGTGGTGATGCCTGTTATCCTGATTGATCCCTGCAAAGACGAGCGCTGGGACGCCTTCGTGGAAGCCCACCCCTTCGGCTGGGTCTGCCACCTCTCCGCATGGAAACGGGTGCTGGAATCCAGCTTCCCCCACATGAGGGGCCACTACCTGGCGCTTGTTGACGAAAATGGCCGCATCCAGGCAGGCCTGCCCCTCTTCGAGGTCAGAAGCCGCCTTCTCGGGAACCGCTTGGTGAGCATCCCCTTTGCCACCCTGTGCGATCCCCTGGTCAAGGACAAGAGCCAGCTCCGCCTATTGCTCGACCACGCAGTGTTCCTGGCCCGGCGCTTGGAAATTTCCAAGATTGAACTTAAGGCATATGCAGGTGGAAGCTTGGTTGATGATGAACGATTGCAAAGGTACCATGTTTTTAGGAACCATTACCTCAGCCTCGATCGTTCCCTTCAGGATATTTTAAGCTCATTTCATCCCTCTGCGGTGAGACAGGTTATAAAAAAAGCCTCACGCCTCTCTCTCGAGAAGAAATCGGCAAATGAACTCGGAGACATAAAGCGCTTTTACTCCCTTTATGTCTCGACACGCAAGAGGCTTGGTCTTCCGCCCCAACCATATAGTTATTTTCACTCCTTGTGGCAGTTCCTGGGTCCATCTGGTCATGTGGAGTTCCTCTCCGCAGTGAAGAAGGGAGAGAGTGCTGGAGCCATCATGTTGTTCAAGTACAAGGACAGGGTGTCCTGGGAGGCGGTGGGGGTGAAGGATCGCTACAGGCCTCTCGGAGTTTCGCATTTTTTGGTTTGGGAGTCTATCCAACAGGCATTTGATGAGGGGAGAGCCGTCTTCGACTTCGGCCGCACGGCCATCGATAACCAAGGACTGGTGACCTTCAAGAGCCGCTGGGGCACCCAGGAGGTGGACCTCCCGCAATTTTTCCTTTACAACGGGAGCAGGCCCCCAAGGCCCGCCCTTTCCGGTGAGCCTACAAGAAAGCTAAGATGGTTCTGTGCCCGGCTCCCCTCGCCCCTTTTCGTGGCTTTGGGGAAAGCTTGCTATAGGCACATGGGGTGAATCAAAAATCTTGCCCTTGGCCAAGAGCCAAAAGGCAACACCTCAGGGGCCGGATCTATTGCGACTCACCTGTTTCGTTGGATGAGCCCCAAGGCTCTGGCCCGCCTGATTCAAGAAAAAAGGATAACGGGTTGGCAATTGGATGCATTTGCACCAAAGTGGCCGTGTTAGGGAAAAGCCCGCAGTTAAGACAGTGCCCGGCAGAGACGTTTCGGCCAGAACATCTTAGATCACATCTGTAGCATCGGAATTCGCCACCAGAAGTGCTTACCCACGGTGAAAAAGCCTAGTTGGGCGAGAAACCTCTTTTTTGCCTAGTAGAGTCTGGATGATTTTTGTGGTTCCCATACCAGGGCTGGAGTTGGCGGTCGAGGAGTTCTTTCAGCTCTTCAAGACCCCGTGGACATATTTTGAAAGCCCCCATAGGTCTTGTGGTCCCGGTGACGTAGTGCTGACCACCGGGACACTTCCGGGAAACCTGCCGGCGGGCGAAGTGATCCTCTTGGGCTCGCAGGTCACAGCACTCGATAGGGAGGCATCTCAAGAATCCGAATCCCTGGCAGGCATTCGGACAATTTGTTCGGAAGAGGGCGAGTTTCCGGTTTACACCGGCCTTCTCGCTTTCCCTCACGCCCGGGAGCCCTTGGCTTGGGACAAGGAGACGGGGTTCCCGGTGGGTTACTTCCACCACTCGGGGGCCAAGAGGGTTCTCAGGCTTGGATACGACCTGTTCAGGGAGGTGTTTTGGCTTCTGTGCGAAGGGCAACCCGTCTCCTTTGCCAGGATACCCACCTTGGAGATCCACATCGCTGTTATGAGAAGGTTGCTTCTTTCTGCAGGGTGCCCCGTCCTGGAAATTCCACCGAGGCCCTCCCAGGCCGACTTCATTGCATGCCTAACCCACGACGTTGACTTTATGGGAATAAGAGACCACGGTTTGGACGGCTCGGTAATCGGCTTCGCGTTGCGAGTCTTGGGGCTGCAGGGCGCGCGGGATCTCGAGGGGAGGATTTCGCTTCCATTGTTGATCAGGAATTGGAAGGCCCTTCTTTCCCTGCCCGCTGTTCATCTGGGCCTTTGTGAGGATTTCTGGCTGGACCTCAAGAGATACGGGGAACTGGAGCGCGGGAAGCCTTCAACTTTTTTCTTTGTGCCTTTCAAGGCGAAGCCGGGTAGGAATTGGAACGGGAAGTCACCTTCACGCAAACGCGGGGTCAAGTATGACCTGGACTCTTACCGGGATTGCTTGGCCGATCTTCTCAGGTCGGGCAGAGAGATAGCCCTCCACGGCATTGATGCATGGGCGGATCCTGAGCAGGCAGTACGCGAGCTGGAAAGGATAAGATGCCACAACAACGGGAAGACCACGGGTGTACGGATGCACTGGCTTTTCTTTGACAAGAGGTCCCCGGGTCTTCTTGAGAAGGCATGTTTCGCTTATGACTCCACCAGAGGTTACAACGAAGCCGTGGGGTTCCTGTCTGGAACCTCCCAGGTTTATCGTTTGTGGGGGACGAAAGCTCTCCTGGAGCTGCCGCTGCACGTCATGGACACCGCCCTTTTCTACAAGGACAGGATGGGCCTGAGAGGCCCCGAGGCGATGAAAGTGTTTGGGGAAGTGCTCTTGGCGGTTAGGCGGTATGGAGGCGTTTTCACTGTGAACTGGCACACACGAAGCCTTGGGCCGGAGAGGAACTGGGATGAGCTCTATCGCACCTTGCTCGCCTCGCTGGAATCCACAGGCGCTGTTTTCTTGGCAGCCAGAGATGTCGTGGATTGGTTTGCGGCAAGAAGGACTCTGAGCTTCAAGCAGCAGATGCCAGGGGAATCCTGCCTCAGGGTGAAACTGGAAGGTGAATGGCCCTCCCACTTGCCGCCTCCCAGGATACGCCTGCACCTTCCCACGGCAGAGGGTCTGCCCGCCGGAAGGCATGGAAGGCAATCTGAGGTGTTGGAAGCCCAGTGGCCTGGGGAGAACGAGATCCAATTCAACTGGTAGAACCCCTTCGGCCTTCATGATGCGGGAGCATGGGGTAATGCAGTTTGATTTCTGGACTCACTCTCACTCACAAGACCGTGCCCGAAAAAAGCACGCTGGCGCGGGACCGGCAGAAGAGGGGTTTTGAGACCTAAAACCAGGAAGCATCCCGGGGGCTCGGTGTTGCAACTCCCCGACTACCCCGGCCTTAGCCAACAAGCCGGGGCAAGCCTTTTGGAACAAGGAGTCTCTTCAAGGCCAAAGTGGGTCTGCATGTTGGCCTACACAGAGTACTCCACGGACGCGAGGGTCAGGAGGGAGGCGGAGGCCCTTGCTGCGGTGCCTTATTTCAAGGTAAGGGTGCTTTGCCTCACGGAAGGGGAGGAGGCACGCACATGGGAGAAAAACAAGGTTACAGTGGAGGAGATAGCGCAGAAAAAGTACGTTGGGGACAACCAGCTAAGATATCTCATGTCTTATGTGAGGTTTATGAAACTGGCCTTTTTCAGGCTCACAAGGCTATTCCTCAGGAAAGAGCTGGACGTGGTGCATGTCCACAATATGCCTGATCTCCTGGTCTTTTCAGCCATAGTTCCACGCTTCTTGGGTGCCAAGCTGGTTCTTGACATCCACGACACCATGCCTGAGACGTACGAGGCCACCTTCAGCAAGAAGAAAAGCCGGCTCCTAAGAAAGATCCTGTGCCGAGTCTTGGGCCTTGAGGAGGCTCTCTCCTGCCTGGTGGCCCACAAGGTCATATGTGTAAACGAGCCTCAACGCCAGGCGGTAGTGAATAGGGGGGTCCCAAAAGGCAAAACCCTTGTCTCCATGAATGTGCCGGACCCTTCCATTTTTGGTGACATGGCCGATCCTCCTGCCCCGGGCCGGGAAACCCATTGCTTCAGGCTCGTTTACCACGGCACCATAGCCCACAGGCTGAACATCGATTTGGCCATTCGGGCAGTGGCAGAGCTGCGCGAGAGGATCCAGGGCCTGGAATTCATCATCATAGGGAAGGGGAAGGGAGTGGAGGAGCTGAGGCTGCTTTCCGACTCCCTCGGGCTTCAGGAAGTCACCAAGTTCTTTGGAAAAAAGAGCTTGGAAGAGGTGGTGAGGCTTCTTAGGGAAATGCATCTCGGGGTGGTGACCAATGACAGGAATCCGGCCACGGAGCTGATGCTGCCAGTCAAGATGATGGAGTGCATGGCCCTTGGAGTTCCGGTAATAGCCCCGAGGCTGTCCACCATAGAGTGGTATTTCCCGCAAGAGGCGGTCACATACTTTGAGCCGGGGGATCCCAGGTCCTTGGCGGAGGGTATCCTGGATCTATACCTGAATCCTGAAAAAAGGGAAGCAAAGGCCTCAGCTGCCCGGAAGTTCCTAAGGCAGTTTGCATGGGGGAACCAGAGGGCCGGCTTGCTCGGCCTTTATGAGGATCTCCTTCGGTAAAACCCGTGCCTGCAAGTGCGGTTGCGGGCCATAAGTCCAACTCTGTGGGGAATCTGTGGGGAAAAGGAGGGTTTCCGTGGTAACAGTGGGCCAGATCGGGATAGGTTACTGGGGTCCGAACCTGCTTCGAAACCTTGTTGCCAACAAGTCTTGCAATGTAAAGACTGCAGTGGATCTGGCCCCTGAAAGACTGGATTACGTCCGCTCCATATATCCAGGTGTGAGGACTAGTCCGGATTACAGGGACATAATGGATGACCCCGACATCCAGGCGGTTGTCATTGCCACACCTGTGGCCACCCATTTCCACCTCGCCAGAAGGCCCCTCCTTGCCGGAAAGCACGTGCTTGTGGAAAAGCCCTTGGCCAGGAGCGTTGCTGAGGTCGAGGAGCTCGGAAGGCTTGCAGATGGAAAAAAAAGGGTCGTCATGGCGGGCCACACCTTCCTTTACAACGCGGCTGTCAGGTACGTGAAGCAGCTCATAGAGTCCGGTGAGTTAGGTGAGATCCGCTACATTTACAGCCAGAGGCTCAACCTGGGCCGTATCCGCTCAGACGTGGACGCCCTTTGGAACTTCGCCCCCCACGATGTGAGCATAATACAGTACTGGCTCGGGGATCCCAGACCTTTGTCAGTCTCCAGGAGAGGCGTTGACTACATACAGGAGCGCATTGATGACGTGGTCTTCCTGAACATCATCTATCCCAACAAGGTCATGGCCAACATCCACGTGAGCTGGCTGGACCCCCACAGGGTGCGCTCCATGACCGTGGTGGGTTCCAAGAAAATGGTTGTTTACGACGACACCGCAGAAAGCAAGATAGCCATATTTGACAAGGGCATAGAACGGATGGCAGTGCTGGGCGAGAACATGGACTACGACAATCCCCGCCTCCAGGCATTCAACCACAGGTCGGGGGATATTCTTCTCCCCAAGATAGATTTCCAGGAGCCCCTGAAGGTGGAGATAGAGCACTTCCTGG
>JBBIOJ010000066.1:0-5402 GCA_037443445.1 Desulfarculaceae bacterium
CCCCCCGCCCCGGGCTTCAGCTCCATTTCGGGTTGCTTGGGTTGCTTGGGTTACTCGGGTTACCCGAGTTGCTTGGGTTGCTTGGGTTACTTGAGTTGGGGAGTAGGAAGAGGGCCTTAGCCAACGATTTCGACCGAACAGACCAGACAGACCGAATAGACCAGACAGACCAGAAAATCAGCCTGTCCCCTTTTTTCTGGCAATGAGGGTCAATGCCAGCAGGCCTCCCCCCAAAAGAAGAAGGCTTGAGGGCTCTGGCACCCTGCTTTCGGCATCGTGGGAAAAAGGGGCAAACCAGGTCACATCCACATCCCCATTGCAGCGGATCTTGATATTGTAAAGGTCGAAATGAATGATGTAGTCCTCCTTTAGACCAGAGACATCCACCTGGAAGGCCACCCAATACATACCAGTCCCACTTGTCGGGATTTCCCCACCATTCTTTGCCCTATCCTGAGTGTTATACGGATCGATTTTATCATCGGTACTGAACTGGAACCCGAACTCTCGGAAATAGGTGTCATAGATGCCGTGGGAAGGCAGATCCCCCGGGTCCTTGAGTTGCGTCACCACCGTCTCGAGGGGAGGGATGCCATAAGTCATGCCCCCGGTCACGTTGATGGTTGTTCCATTGAACACAAAATATCCCAGATCCTGCCCACCAGGACCTGTCTTGGGCACCAAGGCCGCCGAGATATAATATGTATCATTCAGGGTGTTGGCCGAATTGGGAATCAGGTAGGCATAGAGGGTAAAGGTGTCGGCCGGGGCCACAATGGTTTTCTCGGTCTGGCCGTCCCCAGGGGTGCTGTAGGTCCCCCCTGCTATGTCCAGCTGTAAGCTCGGGCAGGCCAGGGCGGCCCCCGGGCACAAAAGCACGAGCATCAATACCCGGCAGGTTTTCCTGACCCAGTCTGTAAAATTGATTTTTCCCATTTTCTTCTCCTTGCCAGCTCCTGTCTACCCAGTAGCCAAATGCGTGCCAAGAAGCCATGGTTCCTTTCGAGACCGGCTTCGGCCAAAGCCCTTTACCAAGGCATATACCCCTTAGGCTCGTGAAATCAGGGCCTTATCCTCCCCAAGCTCCCCTCGATTATTTTTCCGACCCGGCCGGGCCTTGCTTCAAACCCTTCCTCGCCACCCTTGGCCTTCCCACCAGAACCGTAAAAAACCCCGACATCCCCCCCTACCCCCAACCAGCAACCGGCAACTAGCAACCAGAGGTTGCAACCGGCAACACCACCCTCACCCTGGTGCCTTTCCCCTCCTGGCTTTCCACCTCTATGCGGCCGCCCTGGGCCTCCACCATGGTCTTGCACTGGAAAAGCCCTATCCCCATGCCCCCGGGCTTGCTGGTCCTGAAAGGCCTGAAAAGGGACTTTTCCATGAATTCCCTGGGGATGCCCTTCCCGTCATCCTCCACCCTCAAGACCACGCAGCCCCCCCCCGCCCATGCGCCCACCAGAATCCGGCCTTTTTCGGACACGGCCTCGTTGGCATTGAGAAGCAGGTTCACCAGCACCCTTTTCATGAGTTCGGGGTCGGCCCTCACCGTGGGCACCTCCCCCAGCTCCTGGACCACCTCGGCCCTCAACACCCCGTCCAGCTCCTTGAGGCTTTGCCTGAGCAGCTCCCTGGGGTCCACCTCTTGGGGCCTCACCTGGAGGCCCTCCCTCGTTAAGGAGAGCTGGCTGCACATGGCCTTGATCTTCTCCACGCTCTGGGTGATGACCCTCACGGCATCCTCCCTGAACTCGGGCTCCTGGAAGTACTCGGGCAGGTTCTGGGCCGTCAGGGCCAGCTTTGCCGAGAGGTTCTTGAGATCGTGCACCAGGAAGGCCGCCATGGATTGAAAGGCCTCCAACTCCCTGGCCTCCCTCAACTCCTCGGAGAGTCTTGACTGCGCCAGGCCCATGGCAAGCTGGTCCACCAGCGTCCTCAGGAGGTCCTTGTCCTCTTCTGCCAGGGGCACCCAGCGGATCCTCTCCCCCACTGTCACCATGCCCAGGAGCCTCCTGGCAGCCACAAGGGGCACACAGTAACGGACCATGGCGTCCTGCAGGAAGCCCGAGGCAGAGGCTTTCCAATCAGCAAGGCTCTGGGGGACATCCCCCTCCAGGTCCACCACCGGGAAGGGATGCACGGCCAGCAGGGACAGGAGCTCACCTGCCTCCAGCAACCCCAGGGGCACCTCCAGGGACTCCCCCTCGGGATACACTGTGGAGGCTGCCAGGCGAAGGCTTCCCTCCCTTTCCTCCAAGAGCCACACGCTCACCGAGAGGGCCTCCAGGGTCTCGGCCAGGAACCTGGCCGCCTCCCGGCACAAGGCCCTGGGCTCCGTGAGCCCGGCCGTGCTTTGGGTGAATCGGCTCCAGACCTCCCTGTAGTCATACCTGGACTTCAGGAAATTCTGCCTCACGATCTTGCGGACCCTGTAGCGCACCCTATCCGAGAAAAGCACTGCGCCCGCCCCGCAAACCACCAGGAAGACGAAGAGGATCTTGTAGTGGATGCCCTCCAGGGCGCCCAGCAGGACCAGGAGCTGCGCCGCCGCCCCTGCCAGCAGGAAGTAGATGCCCACCACCAGGAACGTGAGGGAGTGGTACAGGGCCGAGTGGGACAGCTGGATGCGCACCTCCCTCACCCCGCATCTCCAGACCCCCACCCCCAGCGACAGGGATGCGGGCAGAAGCGCCAGGCCGTTTACCTGCTCAAGGATAGTGTCAGCGCCCCCGAACAGAAGCGCCTGCCCCCCTGTGTACACCTGCAGGGCTGCCAGGCCCCCCAGGCCGAAGACCAGGAACTTCACCTGCCACCTGGCCCTGCCGGCTGCAACACGAATGGTTCTCTCCAGGTTGGCAAGGCCAAGCACCCAGCCCAAGAGCGTGACGGCCACGAAAAGCTTCCCCGGCCAGCCGATGGGGAGGAACCAGCCCCAGGAGAGATCCTTGAGAACCTGGCCCGTGAAGAGCAAATCCGCCCAGGGAAAGGCCAACACAGAGGGTATTCCCATCAGGCCCGCCAGGGTCCATCTCCAGGCCCGAGAGGGAATGGCCGCCCCACTTTTGGCAAAGCCAAGGCTGAAGGCGAGCCATATCCCGGGCAGCAAGGCTCCAGAAGCCCATTGCCAGCGCTGAAGCGCCAGGAGCCTTTGGGGCTCGGCACTCTCCCGGCTCAGGATCCCCAGGGCCCCCTGCAGGGCAAAGCCCGCCATGCCCAGCAGGAACCAGAAAAGCCCCCAGCCCCTCTCCCATCTCCAGGCAGCCAGCCCGGCCACCAGGAGCGCACAGACAACCCCGCCCCAGCAAAGAAAGACCTCAGGCTGCATTCAGTCTACCCCCGTGTATGGCGCCCGGGAATCCGGGGTGGGCTCTCCCGAAAGCCGCCTCACGCACCCCCGGCCTCCCCCTCCCCCCTGCCCCCCTCCCTGGGGAGCGGGGCGTCGGGCCCTCTTGCTCCCGTGTGCCGGCAGGGTTTGCGGGAACGCCTCTCGGCCCTGTACAGGGCCCAGACCACGGGGGCCATCATTGCCAGGGCCAGGCCGAAAAAGGGTATGCCGCCGCTTCTGTGAAGCTCGCTGTCCAGTATCCTGGGGTCTATGTACAGGGCCCCCAGGGTGAGCCCCACTATGCGAAGCCCGTTTTTGAAGATGGTAATGGGGATGGAGGCAATCACCAGCAGAGCTCTGCTCCATCCCCTGCCGAGAAAGAGCTCCCCTGCCACCACGCTTGTTATGACAAGGGCTATGCCGCTCCTGATCCCCCCGCACTGGGGGGCCACCTCCACGCTGAGCCCCGGCACCTGGAACACGAAGCCGTCCCTGAAGAAGGGAACCCAGCCAAGCCTGAAGATGAGGTGGGTGGCTTCTGCGGAGCCGGCCTGGAGCCACCTTACCACCCACTCCTGGACAGGCAACGGGAAAGGCACCACGAACAACAGGAACAGGAGCGGGAAGGCCGCCTTCCTGGAGGCCCTCGGCCCAAAAAGGGCCAGGAAAACCCCCTGCACCAGGAGAACCGTTGAAAACACGGACAGGGAGATGCGGTCCTGGGGCCGGAGGCCCAATGCCTCCCCAACCGAAACCCTGTAAAGAATCAACCCCACCAAGCCCAAGACCACCCCGGCAAGGGGGGGGCTTCCGGGCGCTGTACCCAGCGTTTTCCTCCTGGACCAGAAGAAATAGGCGGCCACAGCCGGGACCAGGGGCAGGTGTGAGTACATCTCGTCCCGCAGGGAAAGTTCCCGAAGCTCCATGAGGGGCCCGCGGGCCATCAGGGTTGCGCCCGCAACCCCCAATGCAAACCCGATCCATCTTAGTCTGAGGGAATTCATGATGAGAAAGGCCGAGTTGGTGGTTGCTACCTCTAGTTACTGGTTGCTGGTTGATACTGGGGAGATCATGGCCGGCTCGGTCATGGTCTCGGCAGTTACTGGTTGCTGGTTGGGAAAAAACTGGCTGGTGGGGTGGGGGAATCTAGGGAACCGGCCGGCCAGTGTGGAATCACCTCTGGTAGGAAACCACCGGGATGATACCGTATTTCTTGGCCAGCTCAGAGGCCTCGGGCCGGAAGAAATACCCAAACATCACCTTTAGCACCTTCCCACGGATCAAGGGCATCACCTTGGAGAGAGTGGCCTGGAATGCCTCCACCTCCCTCGCATAGATCCTGCTTTTCACCTCCCCAAGAATGGTCACCTTCTCCCCCTGCACGCTCCCCTCGGCGTAAAGGTTGATCTCCACATCCTCCCCGTCCACCTGCAAAAACCTTCTTTCGAACTCACCCATCTCAACGCCCAGATGGCGGTAAAGGTAACCGGGCAGCACCACGTGGGCGATATCCTCGATGCCGAAGCCGATGCTGTCTGAAAGAGCGCCCACCTGGCGGGCAAGGTTTCTCATCTCCGCCGAGAGCTGCTCCAGGCCCTGGGCAAGCCTGTCAACTCTTTCCTCTGTCTTGCGTTGAGCCATGGCAAGCTCTTCCACCTTCTGGGCAAGACTGTCGAGCCTCTCCTCGGTCCTTTTCTGAGCCTCGGCAAGCTCCTCAACCCTCTCCTCAGTCCTCTTCTGGGCCTGAGCCAGTTCCTCAAGCCTCTCCTCTGTCCTCTTCTGCGCCTGGGCCAGCTCCTCTACGCGCTCCTCTGTCCTCTTCTGGGCCTGGGCAAGCTCCTCCACACGCTCTTCAGTGCGCTTCTGGGCTTGGGCCAGTTCCCTTACGATCTCCTTTAGCTCGTTGAACTCCCTCTTGGTGACGGTCTCCTCCCTCTGCCGCTCGATCTCCTCCAGGACGGCGATCAGAACCTCCCTCAGGGAAGGCTCCACCTGCTCGAGCTTCTTGATGAGACTCACGCTCACGTACATGTCCACACCCAAGAGGCGAATTTCACGGGTAATTGCATTCTAC
>JBBIOJ010000067.1:0-5168 GCA_037443445.1 Desulfarculaceae bacterium
GCCTTCCACCAGCTCGGGACTCAGACGTCTTTCAGGACACACACCTGCATCATTCGCCCAGGAGCGAACAACACAGGCTGCCCGCATCTATTCCCACCGGGGTTGATGAGTTGTAAAACACTCTGCCTATTTGCTGGCAGCATCCAACGGGTTCTTGGTGCGTGGATTTTAACATATCCCGTGGGCTTGGAAGGCGCAAGCCCCAAAGGCCTGCCACATTGGGGAGTTACATCCCAAAGCCCTCGCCAGCCTTCAAGATTCCGAGACCCGGGAGCTTTTCTTGAACTCCGATACCAAAGGCGCTTTGGAGTAAGACCCTGCCTCCCTGGTGCAACTCCACTTGGTTGGCCTGAATTACACCCGGTCCTTCCCGCATGGCGTTCAGACCTCCATGAAAGGGGAATCTCCTCTCATCCCCCGCCGCCTTCCTGCCCTTCCCATCGGCCCAGCCTCCTCTCTGCCAAGACATGGACCATCTCCCCGTCACTTCCTTACTTCGGAACGAGTCCCCAAAGCCAATCTTCACCCCTTGGCCTCTTACCCAAATCGTGTCAAACCCAAAATGTGTAATTCTACCCAATTCGAGTCAAACACAAAATGAGTAAACGGCAGTTCTCTCATGTCATTAGGCAAGAAAATTAAGGTCTTGTTACCCAAATTGAGTCAAACAAGAAATGGGTAAAACAAAGGCTGGATTCCCAATGTCAGCTCTTAGGGGAATGGGAAAGTGCAAGCCGGGGCAAATTCCAACTTCCGGCGCCCCAGGGCGCTCCACACGCGTGAGAAGCGAACCTTTCCGGATCCTGGGCACTCGAGCCTGCCTGAGATCTCGGGGAAGACTCCTGCCCAAGTAGCCCCAGTTTGGACCCGCCCTGGGCAGGTGTGTTTTCTCCTGGAGTTTGGCCGCGGCCGACAGCAGGCTTTGTTCCAAAGCGCAACCACAGTTATGGAGGAACCTGGGAGTCGATGGCCGGCCTAACTCCCAGTTTCGGCTTCTTCTTTGCGTTCTCGGGTGGTTTACCATCAGCATGATTGGAACCCCGCCATGAATGTGCCGGTAGTTGTTTTGGATGACCGGGCTGGGGAGAATCGAGGAGGCTTGGGAGGGATTGACAGGGAACGTGTGGCTGGGTATTATTCAATTGTTTTATTGAATAATCAACAAAATCCGAGGCCACCCTTGGAAGCAAATCAAAGCACATTCCAGGAAGCCGTGTACGAACACTTCGCCCGCATCGGCAAGGCCGTCTCCAGCCCCAAGAGGCTCCAAGTCCTGGAACTCTTGTGCCAGGGACCAAGGACGGTCGAGCTCCTTGCTCGCGAAGCCGGTCTGTCCGTGGCCAACACTTCTCGGCACCTTCAGGTGCTTCGCTCGGCCCGTCTTGTGGAGACGGAAAAGCAGGGCGTGTTCGTGCGCTACCGCATGGCAGATCAAGCCGTATGTGACTTTTTCCGGGCCATGCGCCTTCTGGCGGAAAAGAGGCTGGCCGAGGTGGAGCAGATCAAGCAGCTATTCTTCCGGGACAAGGAGGGGATGGAGCCCGTGGACCAGCAGGAGCTCCTAAGCAGGGTCCGCTCGTCCCAGGTGACAGTCCTGGATGTGAGACCAACTGAGGAATACCTGGCGGGCCATATCCCCGGGGCAATCTCCATCCCGTTGAAGGAGCTCAAGCGCCGTCTCTCGGAGTTGCCCAAGCAGAGACAGATCGTGGCCTACTGCCGGGGACCATACTGTGTGCTGGCCTTGAAAGCTGTAGAGCTCCTCCGGAGAAAGGGCTTCCAAGCTGTCCGGCTGGAGGATGGAGTTCAAGATTGGCGAGCCAGGGGCTTCCCCGTGGCCGTGGGCCATGAGGGTGCCCGGACGTGGCAAGGCAGCTCTGCTCTGAGGAAATCCTCACACAGGCGAACAGGGCGGGGGAACCCTTGGTGAGGGACTCGCACGCAAGCTGGTGCACTCCATCCACGAAGCTGAAGGAGGTGACCTTCCACGAGACCATGGTGGTCAGAGGATGAAATCACTCCCTCAGGACAAAGGTAGATCTGATCAGAGGATGCAACCCGCTTTACGAGGAACTGCTTTGAGAGAGGGCCACCAAGGGGGTGCCCACGGTCTTGTTCCTGGGCGGGGATGGAAAGGAGAGATCGGGCCTTGGGTTGGGGGACTTCCTTCCGCCAGAGTTGTTCCTGAAGCGCGTGGCCGCGCTCAAGAAGGCCGAGTTCCGAGACAAGGGGGAAAAAGATGTTGAAGGTCAGGCTATTTCTCAACGAACCCAAGGGTGGCACGTGAAGGCATTTCCAAGAGATGGCACCCAGGCTGGGGGCAAAATATCCCGTTGAGATGGAGACGAGATCCCATCCAAGGGCCTATTATAAGAGCCCGGAGTACACGGGATTGGGCCTGCCAGCGGCCCCGGCAATTATGGTGGGGGATGAGCTCCTCGTGGAAGGGTCTGACATTGCTGAAGAGGAGCTGGAGTGCATGATCTGTCGCCAACTGGGCCTCCCTGAGCCTGAGCCCGGGAAGGAAGGCATTTTGGGGAGAACCTTCGGGAGGCAGCCCCCATGAAGGAGGTGGCTGTTTCCTCCTGTTGCCTCAAGGGGGGAAGCTTGCACGGGGCGCTCTTATGACAGCAGGGGCGTGCTGAGGTTCCCGATTAGGACTGTCTCAAGTGCTGCCTCTGCTTAGAGGCATGCTCCCCCCGAAAGTCTTGGGTTTCGGGGAGGATGAATCCCAGGCCGGGTCTCCCTTTTCAATTAATGGACTGCCAGGGGACTTGGGGTTACTTCCCAAGGGCTTATCTGGCCGGTTTCTTCGGCACCGGGGATGCAGAGCAATTGAACCAACTGGTCTTCCAGTACGAGCCGGCTATCCGGCTCGGTTGCTTCATTGGCATGCTGTTGTTCATGTGCCTTTGGGAGATCCTGGCACCGAGACGGAGGCTCACCACCTCCAGAAAGGCCAGGTGGTGGAGGAACTTGGCCTTGGCCCTGTTGGGGACTCTGCTTGCCCGCGCACTGCCTTCTGCCACGGGCGTGGCCGTTGCGGTTCGGGTCCAGGAGGGGGGGGTGGGGGCTCCTGCAACTGGCCTCGTTGCCCGAGTGGAGCATGCCCATAGCAGGTGTGCTGATTCTGGACCTGGCGATCTACCTGCAGCATCTCATGTTCCATCACGTCCCGGCATTCTGGCGCCTGCACAGGGTGCACCACACTGACCTCGATTTTGACTGGAGCACAGGAATCCGTTTTCACCCCCTCGAGATCCTCCTCTCCATGTTCATTAAGACGGCTGTCGTAGCCGCTGCAGGAATTCCGCCAGCAACGGTGGTGGCCTTCGAGGTGCTCCTAAATGCCACGAGCCTCTTCAATCACGGCAACGTAAGGATTCCTGCCTTGGCCGACACCGTGCTGAGGCTTTTCGTGGTCACGCCGGAGATGCACCGGGTGCATCATTCGGTTGAAAAGTTTGAGAACAATAGCAACTTCGGGTTCAACATCCCCTGGTGGGACCGGCTGCTGGGCACTTATAGGAGCCAGCCCGAGAAAGGACATGAGGCAATGAGCATTGGGCTACACCGGTTTCGAGACCCGAATGCCTTGACTCTTACAAAGCTGCTTGTCTTGCCCTTCCTGGGGCATAAGGTTGAGAAATTTGGGGGGGGGCATGAATTGAGAAGGAGGGGCTTGAGGCCACGGCCCTGCGCCTTTGGAGTTCAGCAATAGGTTCACAGATTGGCCGCAATGGGCCAGTCCCGCTTTTTTTGCCGTAAAGATAGAAGGAGGCAGTCATGGCCTGCATCGAGAGATTCCTGGGGAGACGTGTGGAGATACCTGAGGACCTTCGCTATGATCCCAAACAGGGCCTCTGGGCGAGGCTCTCCCATGAAGCGCACACCTTTGGTTTGACCGAGCCAGCCCTGGTCCTCCTGGGCGGCTTCAACGGGCTGAACTGGCTGGCCTCAGACGGAGATGTAGTGGAGAAAGGTGCGAGCGTGGTCTTTGCCATCACCGGGAAGATCCTGTACATCGAGACGCCCATTGCAGGCACCATCCAGTTCAACGGAAGAGCCAAGGACCAGCCTTCCTTGGTTGCGGAAGACCCATACGGAGAGGGCTGGCTGTTCAAGATAAGATGCCCCAGGCCGGACACCGATGCCTTCCTGGACGCGGCCTCCTACCTGCAAAGCCTCCGAAGCACGGAGGGATTCAAGAACCCCGAGGGGCTCAAGGGCGGGGTGTCCGGGATCTGCAAGGCCGTGTATACCGGCATCCGGGGGCAGAAGCTCTGATGCTTGGGGAACCCACGTGTCCGGGGGTTCCCCACCCTAGTGATCTCCTGGACTCCTCACTTAGTCTTCCCCTTTGGGGGCTTTGGCCTCTTGGGCGTTTCACTGGGTGCACCCATGCACCCGCATCCGCAATCTCCCTTCTTAGCCATCTGTATCACCTCCTCTCTGTTTCAGAATCGGCGTCCCTTGCGGAACGCCCACGTTCACACCCGCAGATGCAACGCCTGGCAAAGCCGCGCGGCAACCGGCACTCCTGCAGGGTCCTTTCGGCCATCTTGACGATGCTCCCTTGAAGCCTCTTCTTTCCGTCATGGAGCCTTTTCCTCAAGGTCCCCTCCTTGATCCCCAGGAAACGGGCCGCGTCCCCGGTCGGAATGTCATTTAGATAACAGAGCAGAATCGGGAACCTGAGTTTATCCGAGAGCGAGGAGACGATCCGCCAAACCTCAGTCCTGAATGCCTCGACCTCCTTACGTTCCTCCTCGATCTCGGCCCATGATGGATCGGCCGGCGATATCGTATCCCCTGCCTCTTCCAAAGGCGCCATACGACCTTGTTCCTTGCGCCATGAGAGGGCCGTGTTCCGCGCGATCGTTCGCAGCCAAGAAGGAAAGGACTCCTCAGATCTCAAATCCTTCAAGGATTCAAACGCGGTGACAAACGCATCTTGTGCTATGTCCTGGGCTGCCGCTGGGTCTCTAGCGATCTGGAGGGCAACCGCATAGACAAGGCTCTGGTACCTCCTGATCACTTCCTCGAACGCCCGGACGTCGCCCTGTCTTGCCCTCCCCAGTGCCGATTTCTCTTTCTGCGGTGTCATTCTCTCTGAGCCATTTTCGCTGTTGATGATTGAAGTGTTGGTGTGTGTTTGCATGGGGGTG
>JBBIOJ010000068.1:0-5141 GCA_037443445.1 Desulfarculaceae bacterium
CCGCCAATCCTCCCAAGTAGGGGATCGGTTCCTCCTGCTTCTTTAGCTTTCCGTCGGGCTTGTCCACAATTCCGAAGCGAACGGCCGCGGTCCTCATGATAGGAGTGAAATAGACGGTGACGGCGAAGGCCAAAATGCCGCTCAGGGTATAGATCAGAGGGAGAGTTTTCATGAACACTGCTCACTTTCATGTTCAGTGAGAGTCTGTTTCGTGGGGTATTTTTTGTCTTGGAGTTCTCTCAAGAGGGCATCATAAAGTTTCACCACGGCCGCAGCAGCTATGCCTGCTGAACGATGTTCGGCTACCCATGTCTTTGCCCGAGCGGCCACCTGGACCCGCTTGTTCGGTTCCCTAAGAACATCGGCCACGGCCTGCGCCAAAGCAACCGGGTCCCCGGGAGCTACAAGCCATCCGGTGACTCCTTGTTTGAGGATCTCCCGATTGCCCCCCACGTCGGTGGCCAAAACAGGCACACCCAATGCCATGGCTTCCAACGCCACGTTAGGAGAACCTTCAGAGAGGGAAGGTATGACGAGGAGATCCAAGTCTCGCATTAAGCATGGCACTTCGTTTCTCCCGCCCAAAAAGGCCACGTTCCCCTCCAGACCCAAACGACGGGAAAGCTCCTCCATCTTCTTCTTGTCCCTTCCTTCACCCACCAAGATCGCTTCAAATCCGACTCCGGATTCTTTCAACAAGAACAGAGCCCGGAGAAGGATGCCCATTCCTTTCAAAGGTTCAACGATTCTGCCTACATATCCTATTAGCGGAATGTTTGGCTTCTTCGGTTCCACTCGGGAGCCAACCGCGCATTTCGCCCCTCGCTCGATCTCCTCCACATTGACTCCGTTGGGAACCACCACCAGTCTGTGGGGTGGATACCCCAACCTCTCTATGTTGAACCGCTTTATGGCCTGTGAGGGCATGGTCATACAGGTTCCCAACCTGAATGCGTACCTGTCCACCATCACCTGCCAAGGTCTGAGCCAATTTCTAATATCCCTGTCTGACATTATTACCAGAGGCACACCTGCAGCCCTGCCTGCTACCGCCCCTGCCCAGTTGGCCAAAGTGGTATAAGAATGAAGAATGGCGGGCCTCTTGCGGCGAAGCAACAGGCAGAGGCGAAACACCACTCTTAGGTCCCACCTCCCCTTTCCTGAAAGCCAAAATGTCTCGAAACCGAGGGATTGAAAGTTGCTGGTGAGCGGGCCTGGGCCCTTGAGAGCGCAAACAGAAATCTCATAACCTGATCGTTCCAGGCAGGGTAGAACCCTAAGTAGTTGCTTCTCCACCCCTCCTACTGTGTAACCCACCAATAGATGGCATGTCTTGGCCTTGGGAAGGGCATTGGAACCAACACGGGGACTTTGTTCCGAGGTCATTACCAGTCCCTTAAAGCTTTGAAGACAAAGGCCCCTGCCAAAGCAAGAAGCCTCTTCTCTTCTAGCTGTGAACCGCGAGGGCTCAGAATGTTTCCCACAAGCCACCAAAGCCGGTGGAAGATGTGAGTGGGTGCTGTGAAAACCCTGGAAAGCCATTTCGGAGCCTTTGGGAAGAGCTGTCCCGAGAGTGCATCAAGAGCGTCCCAACCCGGCTGGGGAGAAATCCATTCTGTTTTCAAACCGGCTGCCTCCAGGCAGGCAAACAACCCCATGTGAGTGTGGTGGTAATGGCTGTTGCTGTGGTAAGGCTCCAGGAATGCTACTGTACCCATTAGCCATCCTTTGACCTTGAGAACCCTTCGGACTTCCCCCATTGCCAGGACTGGGTGTACCAAGTGCTCCAAGACGGCTATGGAGAGCACAAAATCGAAGACCTCGGCCCGAAAGGGCAAGGCGTGGGCATCTGCCAGTAACGTGGCTTCCGAGGAAGGAGAGATATCAACCCCCACCCAATGAAAGCCTGCCCTTTCGCAAAGCTCCTTGTGCCTACCCTTCCCGCAGCCCAAGTCCAAAGAAATACTGCCATTGGACCCCGTCGGAAACCGGCTCAACATCTCCCGGCTGATATGCTTGGGAAGAGGAACATCCAGAAATTGTTTGGGTATTTCCAGCTGCCTGTTTAACTTCAAAAAAGGCGCTGCCAGAGATTCCTTGCTTGGTGCCCCCACCTCGAATTCCGTTGTTAACCGCTTGGGGCGTTTGATGCGCAAATCCAGACACCCCTTGTTGGTGCGCCGGTAATGTTCCCCACATCCTTTGCAGAGGGCTCCGGTGGGAAAGGGCTCCAGATCTTCTCCACACCAAGGACATGCCAGAACAGTCCAAAGCCACGGTTCTTCCCTCACGCTTCCAAGAGATCCTGCCAGGCGCGTGAGGCCGGGGTCCTTCAAGACCTAGCCCCAAACCCGAGAAGGTCTTCAATGATTCTTGAAGTCGAGTACACCATCCTCTCCAGGCTGAAGTGCTGCTGCACACGTATTCGCGCGTGTTCTCCCATCCTTGAAAGCTCCTCGGGAGGACGGCTGAGAAGCCCAGCCACGGCCGAGGCCAGCTCGCCAGGGTCCCCCCTTGAGACGACAAGCCCTGTACTGCCCACCACAAGCGCTGAATCTCCAACATCGGTTACCACGCAGGGCACACCACAAGACATGGCCTCCCCAATGACGTTGGGGAAACCTTCCCCGTATAAGGAAGAAGAGCAAAGCACATCCAAGGCCGAATATAGGCCTACTACGTCTCTTATCTCGCCCAACCAGAGGACCCTTTTTTCCAATCCTAGCCGGGCCGTCAAGCTGCGAAGGACCGAGACCTCCTGCTTGTCACCTCGACCAGCACAAACAAAGAACACATCGGATCGGGAGGCGGAGAGTTTCCCGGCAGCCCGAAGAAAGACCTCGTGACCTTTCATGGGGTGGATGCGGGAGACCATGCCCACCAACTTAGCCCCGGGCTCAATACCCAATGATTTCTTTAGCGCTGACCCCTTTCCCGGATCCCTCTTGAAGCGATTGGTATCTATCCCGTTTGGAATAACCGCCATCCTCTTTGGATGATATCCCGCCTCCAGATAATCATCCCGGCCCTTGGCGGAATTAAAAATGATGAAATCAGCTCCCCTTGAAAGAAACCTTCCTGTCCTGAAACTTGATCTTTCCGCCCAGTCGTAGTGACCCAGGTATCTTCTGGATCGACGAAGGCCCCAGATCACTCTTATCCCCAGGACCCTGCCTGCCAAGAGACTCATCTGTGACGGCACTTCCATGAAACCGTAAACCACATGAGCCCTGCTTCGCCTGAGGGCCCTAGCAAGCTTTACCAGACAAAGGGGGGCTCCCCATCTCCCCTTTCTCCCCAAGTTTGTAACTGTTAACCCTTCACAATCCAGGATTTGATCTTCCAGACAACCCCCAGGATAGAAAGTGATCACCTCCACCTGAAATTTCTCTTTCTCCAATCCGTCGGCCAGGGCCAGGAGTTGGCGCTCGGCTCCTCCCAAATCCAGTCTATGGATGACCAGGGAGAGATGTATCTTACCCGTAAGTCCCTTGACCCTTGTATTCAAGGACGCTCACCACTCTTGGGCGATCGCAGTAATCAGAACTCTAAACCACGGGATTGAAGGTTCTCCAAGCCGCTTAGCCTGTCTCGCAGATATACTAAGTAACCCAAGGGCCAGGACAAGGCCCATAGCTTTCTTGCTGTTTTGTTTTTCAATAGTTTGCTTTGGTCAGAGAGGCTCAAGCGGCAGTGAAAACAGTACCTGGAGTACCTGGCAGCGGCTCTATAAAACTCGGCAGGCCAAGAGATGAAATAGTCTATCTCGCGATTAAGAATCTCAAGGTTCCGGTAAATGCCGGTCACAGGCCTTATCCTCTTGGGCCACCTTGCCAAGGAGTCCTGCGGGGAGTCCTGGTAGTAGATCTCCAAGGCCTCATTGACGAACCTCATTTTGTACTTTCTGGCAATGCGGCGCCATGGATTGCACCCCATCTCTGCGGTTTGGTCAAAGGGGAATTCCCTCATCACATCAAGTCGGTGAAAACCTCCCTTTTGTCCCCTGATCCTGTACTTGTAGGTGATCTCCAAGCTGTCTGAATCCATGACATCTTTTGGGAACCTGTCTCCAATGATACGGCCCTTCTCATCACGGCAAAGACAACACACCCCGCTGAAGATAGGTTTCCGAGCCTCCGGCACGTTGTCCCAATGATGCAAGAGCCTCTCCAGCGCCTCAGGTTCCAGCGCATCGTCCGAATCCAGGGGCAAGAAATAGTCTCCCTTGGCCTCTTGCACTGCCCTGTTAAAGGCCATGTGGAGACCTAGGTGTGGTTGAAATATGTATCTGATGGGGAAATTCGATGAGGAAGCCCATTGCCCCACCAAATCCCCGCTCCCGTCTTGGGAGCCGTCATCCACAACCAGCCACTCGAAGTCCTTATGGGTCTGGGCCACGAGGCTTGAAAAAGCCCGGTGTAATTTGGCAGCCCGGTTGTAAGTGGCAGTAAATACAGTAAACAAAGGCATCCATTACCTCGGCCTAGCGTATCTGTTCATGCCGCGTTCGAAGGAGCCGGGAATCAGCCTGCGGTTCCACTTGTCAGCTTTGCACGCCATTGCCGTACCGAGGAGTGAGTCAAGAAGGAGAAGAAGCATACCAGGTGGCGGAGCCGGATCACTGCATATTGCCCTTATGAAATATTTCAAACCCTTAGACAAATTTTTCTCTGCGAAGTACAACCAGGCCAGGTGCATCCACCGCCTGGCTCGGAATTTTCTCTCAAACAAGAGCCCATATCCACGAGCCTCGTTGCCGTATAAGGAAACTAGCCTCAAAGCGGCCTGCTCCACAAGCGGAGCCCCTGCATGCCTTTCCCTATGAACTATGGCCAAGGGTTCCGAAACGGTTGTCAGGGGAAAACGCTTTACGAATCTAAGAAGCCACTCCCAATCTTCAAATCTTCTGAATTTTTCATCCAAGAAGCCGATCTCGTCAAAAACTTGCCTGGCAACCATCAAGGTAGTCCCGGGTCCCAGGTTGCAACCAAGAAGCAGGTGTTTGTGCCAGTGAGAAGGGCTTGGCGGAATAAGTGTCTTGACACTCCCGTAGCCCTTCTCGCGTAAATAGAGGCCGCAGCAGACACCCCAAGCTTGTGGTGCCCTTTCAGAAATGTGTGCAAGTGGGAGTTCCAGCTTCT
>JBBIOJ010000069.1:0-4845 GCA_037443445.1 Desulfarculaceae bacterium
GCGGACTGGCCTTCCACCAGCTCGGGACTCAGACGTCTTTCAGGACACACGCCTGCATCATCCACTTCTTGCAAACAATGTGCAGGTTGACTCAAGCCTCAGCCAGGGCCGTGCCCGGCCAGCAATCTGGGCAGGCTGAAAGCCCTCTGGTGGGCCTGGCCGTCATAATAGTGGAGAAAGCCTGCCACCCCAAGGCGTCCCAAGATCTTGTCCACGCGGGCAGGGGATATTCGAAGCTCTCTTCGGGAGGCGAGAGTTATACTCCACATGGCTTCAAAAGATGGTACGAACTCGTAACCCACTGCCACATGGGGGAAGCTCTGCCGGATTCCGCGCAGTATCTCCAGGTGGTACCTGTCGTAGTGAGGCTGGTAGAGTATCCCGCCGCTTTGGCATACAAAGACCCCACCCTGCGAAAGGTGCTTCAGGACGAGGCCGTAAGCTCTGGTAGAGTAAAGATGAGCAGAAAGATCCCCGGCCTCTTCTGCGGGGTCAAAGGGTTCTGTGAGGTCCGAGATTATTATGTCATATGCTCCCCCTGTTTTCTCCAGGAACTCCATGGCATCCTGGAATACCACCCTGACCCTGGGATCTTCAAGGGAACCAAGGTTCAACTCCCGGCACCTGTCCCGGAAAATGGCCACAACTTCCTCGTCTATGTCAACTATCACTATTTCTCGAATCCCCGGATAACGCAGCAACTCCCTGGCAGCACATCCATCTCCTCCCCCCAGGATCAGAGCTGAAGAAGGATTTCCTTGTATGACGCAGGCCGGATGCACCAACAACTCATGGTATATGCTCTCGTCACTGGCAGCCAGCTGGACTTTACCGTCCAGGATCAGGCACAAACCGTACCCCTCCAGCTGGACCAATTCCATTTTCTGGTAACGGGTCTTGAAAAACTTGGTTTTCCCCCTCGCCCTCTTGAGGCTGATGCGGAAGGGCCCGTCCTTGTCCAGGAACCAGGCCCCCCCGACGCCTGTGAGCATGCCCCTGAGTTCTTCCAAGGCTTCCTCCGGCTCAAACACGCTGAAGGGAGAAACCTGGTCGGCCATGATGAACACCTCCTCGCATCCCCTTCCTCAGCGGACCCGGGCCGGATTGTTCCAAAAGCCCCAGCAGCCAGGGCCAAGCCCCCAGGCCCTCCAGGGATGCTCTTGCTTGTCCGGCCTCAAGGTTCTTCAATGGTGCCTTTTTTGGAATTCATGGTCAAGACCGGCCCAAACGAACCCGCGTGTTGACGAGGGCCTACGGAAAACATACCATGTGATATCATCAGCCCGGATTGTCTGCCCAGCCCGAGCAGATCGGGGGGGTCGAGCCTCCCCGCTCCAGGGATTCTCCGGTGTGAGCGGACTCAAGACACCTGCCCGGTACTAGGGGAGGGGCAGACTATGCATCAGTTGAATTGGCATCAGTCCGAGGAAATCCAACTCTTGGGCTGGATTGCCCACTGCTGGTGAATGATGCTCCTTAGAGCTGCAGGAAGGAAGGCATGGATCTGAACGGGATTCTGATGGGAGTTTTCCTCCTGGCCTTGGCCATGGCTGTTGTGCTTTACCTTCCGGCCCGTCTCACCAGACGCGCCATGCATCAAGTAATAGGAAGGTTTTACCAGCAGGAAGCTCTGGCTCCCGAGAAGGCCAAGACCCTGGAAGAACTGGGGCTCACCCCTCCTAGCTTCGTGGAGAAGCTGGCCAAGCCCCGAGACTACAAGCCCACTGCCTTGAGGCTTCTCCAACAGATGGAGGCAGTCCAGATGACCCAGGATGGTAGGCTATTCTTGGTGGAAGAAAGACTGCATCCCAGCCTCAGAATCCACACAGGGGCTTGAGCTGAATTATCCGGGAGCAGTGGGTTAACGAAAAGACCAGACCCCGGCCCCCTCATGAAACCCGAGGTGGGCTGCTCCCCACAGTCCCAGAGCCCAACACACCCCCTTGGGCCTTTCTTGTGTTAAGCTCATCCCCCCCTTGCTCAGGGCCGGGTCGGAGTCTTGTCAGGATCCAGATCGACCAGACTCACAGTCTCCATGGCATAGCGGGTAGTCCCCATGCCCAGCTCCTGGGCCTCCAGAATCTGAACCATGGGGTCTAAACTTGGATAACTGAGAGCTCCCAGGTCAGCCCCTGCCCTTTCCCTAACCAGGTCCAGGGTTGCCTTGTCCAGAGCCACAGGATCCTGGGAAGCCAGTATCCCTATGTCCGGCACTATTTTCCTTTGAGGCACGTTGAAGCAGTCGCAGTCCTTGGTCATGTCCATCAGGACATTGAAAAAGAAGCACTTGCCTTTCTTGCCCAGAACTGCCCCCAGGGCGTGGCGGGCCATGCGCCTTTGGAGCTCGGGGGATTCCGTTCCAAAGTCGTACCTGACCGCATCGAAGCGGCACACGGCAAGGCATTCCCCGCAGCCCAGGCAGCGGCTTGCCACTATGAACGAAACCCCTTCCTTCTCCAGGATGGCCCCGGCCGGGCACCACCGGCGGCACTTGCCGCAGTTTTGGCAACGCTCGCGAATCACCTCCGGCATCACGGCAGAGTGCTGCCGCATCTTGCCTGCCCTTGAGGCCAAACCCATGCCCAGGTTCTTGATACAGCCCCCCATTCCGGTGCCAGGATGCCCCGTGGCGTGGGAGATCACCAAGAGAGCATCTGCAGCCAGGATTTCCCTGGCGATCTTCACACTGCCTGCTTCTCCAGGAAGGCAGACCTCAGCCTCGGTGTTGCCCACCAGCCCATCGGCCAGTATGAAGGGGGCCCCTATCTTCTCGATGGAAAAGCCGTGCCCGTGGGCCAGCAGGATGTGCTTCACGGCATTTTCCCTCTGGCCCCTGTACAGGGTGGCGGTTTCCGTGAGAAAGGGGTAAGCTCTCTCCTTCTTGACCCTGCGGACCAGCTCAGCCACTATTTCTGGCCTTACGTGGGTGGTGTTGCCTTTTTCCCCCACGTGTACCTTGACCGCCACCAGGTCCCTCCTGGAGATACAGTTGGAGACCCCTGCGACCTCGTAAAGCTTTCCCATGGCTTTGGCCTGGGTCCTGGCAGATGCTCCATCCACAAGCTGCACCAGATAGACCCTTGCTTCCATCACCCCTCCCAAGAGCTCGGTTCTTTTTCCACACGAGTCCTTCATCCTAACCTGCTTTCTTGACCGAGACCAGCCAATAGCAGACCGCCCGGCCCCTAAAGGCTTCTGGCAACCGCAGGACTGGAAGCGTTTTGGTCCCAAGAAAAGCTGCCCAAGCCCGTAATCAGTGATGGAAAATAGGGAGCTTGGGGCAGGACGGCCCCCAGGCCCGGCATGGGAGAAGGGATAAGACTTCCCTGGCTCCTCGGGAGGGGGGTGCTCCGGAGTAAATTCAACATCAAAATCCTTGCACAGGAGGAAGTTGTGGGTTATAGTTATACCTCTTGTGGGAGTACCCCCTAGTTTTCAGGGGCTACAGGGGCACGGAGCCCTCAGCTGAAGACCGGCCCGCAGTTGGCGGAGGTCCTCCTGCGGGATCGAGGCCTTGCCGGGATGCCCAAACAGAAAGGAAGGTGAACGGCTTGACATCCTATAGAGCCCTCGAAGTGGAGGTCCACGACAACGACGTGGAAAAGGCCCTCCGCCAGCTCAAGAAAAAGATCAACGATGAGGGACTGTTCAAGACCCTCAAGCTCAAGAGAAGCTACGAGAAGCCCAGCGAGTACCGCCGGCGCAAGGAAAGGGAAAGCCGAAGGCGAAGAAACAGGATGCTCGCCCGCAGAAGACAGCGGGAACGCTGAGCCTCCGGCAACCAGACCTGCCAAGAACCCAACCAACGGAAAGACTTTGAGGAGGGGGAATGCCCCGCGGGAGTCGGATTATATTCTTCGACGTGGGCAACGTCCTCATCGACGACGATCCTTTCCTGTGCGAGGCTTTCCGTCTGATCCACAGGGCCATGCCCACAGAAAGCCCAAGGTCCAGGATGGACCGTTTCCTGGGAGACGTGGACAGGGCTTTGCGATCTCATGGGCACCTGGCAGTGGAACGCATGGGAAACCGCTGCCTGAGAAAACAATGGCCCAGGGTGCGAAAGGGCATCCATCAGGAGCTGGCCAGACAATGGTGGCGCTTGGCCAGAGGGATCCCGGGCGCTTTTGAGGTTGTGAAAACACTTCATGAACACTTCAGGCTGGGCATAATTGCCAATCAGCCCCCGCAGGCACTGGATTTCTTGGAAAGGCAGGGTCTGTTGAGCCTCTTCGATGTGGTGATCCTTGACTCACAGTATCCCGCAAGCAAACCCGGCACGGCCATTTACCGCATTGCCCTGGAGGAGGCCAGGGTGGACCCCCCGGAAAGCCTCATGTTGGGGGACAGACTGGACAACGACATCATTCCGGCCAGGCGTGCTGGCATGAGGGCGGTACTGCTGTGGCTGAACAGCACAGAAAAGGCATGGAAGCCACTGGATCACTGGGGGCAAACCATGCACCCCATTCTGGAGAGACTTCCGGCTCCGCGCTGGGACAAGATCCCCCCCCAGGAAAGGCCCTTGGCCATGGCCCGGGGCTGGGCCGAGCTTGAAGCTGCCCTGGAAATAGCTTGGGAAGCTGAGCTCTGAGCAAAGCGGCCAGAGCCTGACCAGGCCCATTCCCAAGGCCTGAGAAGGTTTTGGACACCACCCTCCAATCACTCAAGGGGCGGATTTCACATCCGCCCGAAAAACCCAATGAGACCAACACCCCAAAACCCGTGGGGAGGGGATAAACCTCTCCCCTACGAAATACATTATCAATTCCAATTTTTTGGTGTTGGGAATGTAGATACTGTTTTGTGTTGTCAAGCCTCCTTGGGTTATTGGGAATAAGGTCC
>JBBIOJ010000070.1:0-4729 GCA_037443445.1 Desulfarculaceae bacterium
CCCATGGCTCCCAAAGGAATCACGAGACTCGGCCTTGGGGCTCCCTCCTTAATCAAAGGTTCTATACCGTCTTTTTTCTTCTCGATTAAGGCGGTTGCCCTCCAAACCATCCAAAGGAGTAACAAAGCCCACGCTACTCCTCCGATACCCATACTGGAGACCCAGGTTGCTACTATGTTGTGGGGGTCGGTCACGTTCTCCGGGCTCGCGGGATTCTTCTTGAGCATATAAGCTTCCTGGAACAGTCCGGGTCCAACTCCGACAAAGGGGGATTCCACCCAGATGGCCCCGGCCGACTCGATATGCCAGCCGCGGACCGCCAAAGATGGGTCCAAAACCAAGCGGCCGTTTTCGCTCATCCACCCCGAGGTCCAAATGACAATGGGCAAAGCCCCAATAGGCAGGAGGCAAACCAACCTCGCTAGATAGTCTTTTTCAAATTTCCTTGTCACAATTACTGCCATCACGGCAGCTATTGCCCCGAGAACAAGAGCCCCGATTCCCCCTCTCGACTGTGTCAGTACAAGGCACCCCGCTCCCAGCGCCACAACTGCCCCTGACAGACAGACAGGCCAAACCTTCCCTCCAGAGCGCCACCGCGAGAGACAGGCCCCGAAAACCCCTATTGCCACCCCTGAAAGACCGATCAAGACCGTGGCAAAAACATTGCTTACTGTGAAGGCTGCCCTTGCGTCATTTCTCAAGAGCCTCCCCTCGAAGCGCCTGGCTTCTAAATCGCCTTCCTGCCAGCCGTATTGAGCCAGGATCTCGCTTTTGTTCTCGTTGTAATACGACACGGTTAGAGGATGCTCGAACACCACTTGGAAGAAGGCCTTGGAAGAAAGGGGGAGAAGGAGCGCGGCAAGCCCCAAAACAACCCACTTCACGGCTCTTCTATTCCTTGACACATGCATTGCTGCCAGCCCCAAGGCTGTAGCACCAAGCCAGCTTGCCCCAGTCCGCATCGCGTCAGTGGCATGGATGCCGTGCCATAAAACGAACCCGACCCCTATTAGCCAAAGAATTAGAGGCCAGAGGAGAGGTCTCCTCCCCTGCAGAAGATTGCCCAACATGATGGCACCGAGGACGATTATGCACAGCAAGTCCACAAACATGGTCCCCACTGGGCCCACGCCCCCCGTAACCGTGGATGAGGCGAGCTCTCGGAATTCCCACGGCACCTCATTGGTGAAGCGGATGAGGCAGCGAATTCCCGCTAAAGTAAAAAGACCTCCTGTTCCAATCGATTCCAGGGCTTTACCAAAAGCAATGGATGATCCTCTACCCTCTGCCAACTCGCCCGGTTTCTCTTTCTTCAGCTGGTTCACCTTCGGCAGGTGGCTCTGGCTACAACCATTACCGTTTACCTAGCCTAGCCCGTCGCTTCGGCCCAGGTTGCGTCTCAATGAAGGAATGATCTTACCGATTCCAAAGGCTATCCCCACAACGTAGAAGGGAACAACTGGCACACGGAATCTCGAGTATCCTTCACCTCCAGCGGGAATCAGAACAAAGTACCCGATCGTCACTAGAAGAAGGAGGCCAGTCCGCCAATTTTCTTTCCAAAGTGTGCGTATGCCGATCACAAAACATAAGAAGCAAACAACACTCCAAACGCTACCAGCGATTTTCGCTGAGTTGTAAGGAAGACCCGTTAACCTGGAGATAGGCACTCCTCCGCCTCCGAAAATGGCTGCCCCAACACCCCTTATGGTGAGCATTAAGGTATTCCACAGGTGACCAAGGAGAATCTCTTTTGCCAGGTTGGAATAAACCTCTGCTTTCTTAGCATGAGGAGTCGGATCAGTTCGTCCGGGTGAGCTATCAGCCAACCTCTCCAGGGCGATGTTTCGCAGCCTTTTTGCATGAAAAGCTCGCATGGTGTCGAAGTCTCCCCTTTCGCCCATTGCGAGAGCCCCTGCAGCCCTCCAGAACAGAAGGCTCTCCCCTGTGATGGAACTCAGGCTAAACAACCCCGCTTCCTTCTGATTCCGCAACGCCCATGCTAAGGGGAGCACAGAGAAGCATATGGTCAGCACAACGAGGTTCACTATGCGCTTCTCTTTTGCACTCAACCACAAGACCACCCCAAGAGGAAGGATGTAGAAGACGGAAATGGGTCTCACTAGGGCCGAAAGCCCCCCAAGGAACCCTGCAAGGGCGGCCCCCGCAGGCCTGACATCACAACCTTCTTTTGTCCATCTAACGGCAACCCAGCCCACAAAAAAGAGAATGAGTGTGAAGAGAACCTCTGTCAGAACCCTGTTTGCGGCTTGAAGGGATGGGAAGTCTATGCCGTACAGAATATTGGCCAAGAAAGCCAAGCCCTTGGGAGCACCTATGGTTCTGGCCAGATAGTAGATACCGAAGGCCAACGCGGCCAAAAGCAGGTGCTGAAGAATGCCTACTCCACTCGTTTCCATCCCAAGGAGCATGCACGTGGCCAAGAAAAGAGGGTACCCAGGAGTTCTCATGGTCTCAGGAAGCCCACCGCTTCCCAAAAACCCTCTTCCTTCCAGTATGGAATAGGCAGGCCCTAGATAACTGGGAGTGTCAGGGGCAATGTGCTCAGGGTCTACAAGGAAGTAAAAAAAGTGAAAGCTTGCCGCCACAAAAAGCCCCAATCCGGCCCAAAAGACATCTCTCCTCAGAAGCCTTGCCCCTCTCGTATGGGTGGTATTCACAGCCTGAAGTTGAGGCACCATTGAATCTTGAGCCCGATGGCTCTACAAGAACTTAGTCGTACAACTCAAGCTGCAGCTCACTTTTTTTTGGGCGGACCTTCTTGTTCAAACTGCCGGAGCCCTGTATTTCAGCCTAACTTGCTGCAACCACGAAATTGTTGAATCCCACCTGGAAATATCTGTGCTTTTGCACAGCAAGGCCCGAAGCTTCCAAGAGATCTTTTATGGCTTTTCGGTCATAGTATCGGTTATGGTCTCGGATCTCTTTTTCACTCACCAAGTGGAGTCTGTATGACAGAAACTCCAAGACCGGCCTGGCCATCGGCGTGGGAGTCGTAATCAGGAGAAAACCTCCAGGACGCATCACCCTTCTTATTTCTTTGAGGACATCCAGTGGAAAATCCAGATGCTCCAATACGGCGAGCATGGTAACTATATCGAAATAAGAATCTTGAAAAGGAAGTTTTCTCTCAAGACGAAACCGAAGGGTTTGGATGTTTCCATGTTCAAGTTCTTCCACTTCAGCGTCAATGCCTATCGCCTTCCTTACAATGGGAGACACCGCCTCCAGCAGAGCCAAACGATCCCCGCATCCTATATCAAGCAGCATACCCCCTTTTTTCTCTCTCACATAAGGAAGTATTCTACGGACCCTGAGTCGTCGCAGAAACGGCTCCAATATCGGTTCTTTTTTAGACAAGACCCGAGGATCAAAGGAACTTAGAAAGGAGTATTGGGCTTTCCTCACGGTTCTTTACAGCCGAAGACTTGTTCGAGGAGAACTCCCTTTCTGTCTCACCATTGCCCATGCGCCGGAATAACAGGACAATCTCAATAGACCGATCTAAGCTCTACTTGAGCACATTGTACTTGATCACGCACCATAGTGTCCTGAGGCCGTCTTTCCAGCCGATCTTTTTGCCTTCCTCATAAGTTCTGCCGTAGTAAGAAATTCCCACCTCATATATCCGGCACCTGAGCTTTGCAATTTTTGCCGTGATCTCGGGCTCGAAGCCGAAGCGATCTTCTTCTATAGTGACCGACTGAATTATCTCTCGCCTGAAGGCTTTATAGCCGGTCTCCATGTCCGTGAGGTTGAGGTTGGTGAACATGTTGGAGATGGTCGTGAGTATCTTGTTACCCACCATGTGCCAAAAGAAAAGCACCCGGTGGGGCCTACCGCCCATGAATCGCGAACCATAGACCACGTCGGCCTTGTCTTCCAAGATAGGCTGCAGGAGGGCGGGGTAGTCATTGGGGTCGTACTCCAAGTCGGCATCCTGGACGAGCACTATATCCCCTGTTGCAGCAGCGATTCCGGATCTAAGGGCAGCCCCTTTGCCCATGTTCCTGGGATGGTAAAGGGCCTTTACTCCTTTGGGTTCGAGATGTTCCCGGATGATCTCCCTGCTTCCGTCTGTGGACCCATCGTCCACCACGACGATCTCCTTGTTACCGTACGGCGCACTTTCCACGCGGTTCACTATCTCACATATGGTGCCAGCCTCTTTGTAGCAGGGGATTATCACAGAAATCTTGGGTTCTCCCATTGGTCCTACACCTTTTCTCCCTGAGCGGTCAAAAAGCCTTTTTGTAAATTGGTCTGAGAACCTTTTTGAGCACCACTTTCACTCCATCGCCTGTCCAAAGATAGAGGAGGGGAGCACTGAACAGAGCGAACCTGGATTCTACCCCCGATCCTCTTGCTATCTGGTCCAGAGGATAGATGAAAACAAAGGGAAGGTGAACGGTGAGGAGAAATAGGAACTGAAGCCACCCCTCCTTTGACCACCGTGCGACAAGCCCCAGTAATTTAAGAGGCCACAGTAACGGCCAAGGAATGGCGAACCTGGGAAGGTACGATGTAAAAAGGAGCCAGTAACCGGTCGCGAATCTGTATATCACTTCACCTAAGCTGTGCATCCCGAACATGTAATGGATTGGGCTCAGATATCCCCCCCGGTAAGGATCAGAAAGCACCTCCGAGAAGCTTTGGTGGAGTCCTCCAGGGCCCCAAAACTCCCTGTTGGCCCAGTAGCGGGCAG
>JBBIOJ010000071.1:0-3552 GCA_037443445.1 Desulfarculaceae bacterium
AAGGCTTGCCCAACATTCCCAGGTCCTGTGCATAGTCAATACCCGCAAGCATGCCAGGGGACTGTTTGAGAAATGCCAGGGCCTAGAGGGCGCCCACCATCTTTCTGCTGCGATGTGCCCTTCCCACCGCTCGGAGACACTGAGACTCGTGAGGGAGGCACTGGATCGGGGAAAGCCGTGCAGGGTGGTGGCCACACAGGTGGTAGAGGCCGGGGTGGACCTGGATTTCCCGGTGGTATACAGATCGGTGGCCGGGCTGGATTCCATCGCGCAGGCGGCTGGCCGCTGCAACCGCAATGGGAAGTCCCCTTCGGGCATCACATACGTGTTTAGATCGGAGCACAAAGATAAAGAGGCGTTTCTGGTGGACACCTCCAACGCCGCAGAGCAGATACTGGGTGGTGGAGCCCACCACAGACCCCTGTATGAGGACCTCTTGTCCTTGGATGCGGTGGAGCACTATTTCAGGTTATACTTCTGGTCACAGAAAGACAGGTGGGACAAACACCAGCTAATGGACAAAGTGAGCCTGCAAAATAGCAAGCACATGCCTTTTCTATTCGATTTCGAGACTATCTCCAGAGGGTTCCGCATCATAGAGGATGCTGGGGAGCCAATCCTGATTCCGTGGGGCGAGGAAGGCAGCAGACTTTGCGGGGAGCTCGAGCTTCTGAGCAACAATCCGCCGGCGTCACTGGTGAGGGCCTTGCAACGTTACACGGTGCACGTTCCAAGAAGAGTCTGGAGAAATGCCCTAGGAGGTGTTCTCAGGGTTGTTGGCGGATCCTGGGCCGTCCTCTCCTGCCTTGATCCGTATTATACCGAGGAGGTGGGACTCAGGTTGGATGTGGAGGAGTTTCATGCAGAGGACCTTATGGTCTGAAAGGAGGTGTCATGGGCTACGGGGTGAAACTTGAGGTGTGGGGGGATTATGCGTCCTTCAACCGGCCGGAGATGAAAGTGGAACGCGTCTCCTACGAGTTCATGACCCCGAGTGCTGCCAGGGGTATCCTGGAGGCCATCTACTGGAAACCCCAGATGCGCTGGGTGGTTGACCGGATTCATGTTCTGGAACCCATCCGGTTCACTCAAGTCAGACGCAATGAAATTGACCAGAAGATTCCGGCCAAGAATGTGGAGATGGCGAGAAAGAGAGGAAACGGCACTCTTGGGATCCAAGTTGAGGAGCATCGCCAGCAGCGTGCCTCCAGGATCCTGAGAAATGTCAGATACGGGATTGAGGCCCACATAGAGGTGCTCTCTCCCTTCGGGAAAGATGGCCAGGTGTTGGATCACCCGGAGGCCAAGCACCTGGAGTCCTTCAAGAGGCGAGCCTCAAAGGGCCAGTGTTTCCATCATCCTTATTTGGGTTGCAGGGAGTTCCCTGCTTACTTCAGGCTCCTTAGGGATGAGGAGGAGTTCCCGCCTTGTCCGACTGAGCTCAGGGGAGACCGCACTTTTGGGTATGTCCTCTGGGATGTCGAGTTTGTAAAGGACTCCAAGGGGAATGTCGTGGAGAGTTCAGAAGGGACTCGCGTCAGGGCGCAGGCTAGGTTTTTCGAGGCTTCCATGAAAGACGGGGTCATCCAGATCCCGCAGCGAGCCCAAACCAGGGGGTGAGCCATGATCCTTCAATCCCTCTTAGAGGCCTACGAGAGGTTCGAGGCAGATCCGTCATACGAAATTGCCCCCCGAGGTTGCAGCGTCCAGAAGATCTCCTTTGCGGTTGTACTGGAAGGTGATGGAACGCTTGTGGACATCCAGGACATTAGGGATCAATCAGGCAAGAAGCCCATACCCCGCAGGGTCAAGGTGCTTGGGGTCAACAAGCCCACCGGTTCGGGGCTAAGTCCGTGTTTCTTGTGGGACAACACTGCCTATTTACTTGGACGCGACAAGGATGGGGGTAGCAGAACCAGGGCTCGCAGTGCCTTTGAAGAGACCAGGAAGAGATACTTGAAGGTGGAAAAGGAAATCCAGGCCCGGGAGTTCTCGGCGGTTTGTCGGTTCATGGAAAGTTGGGATCCTGCCATGGCCGAAGATCACCCACAGCTGCAGGAGCTGGCCGGCTCCTTTGGGATCTTCCAGATCCGTGGGAGCACCTGCTACGTGCACGAGCTCCCGGCCATCCGGGGCTGGTGGCTATCCCGAACAGATGGTGACTTCGAGAGGATGAAAACGTGGTGGGAGTCTGCTCCTTCCACCGACCCCATATCCCAAGGATTTTGCTTGATTTCTGGTCAGTTGGGGACTCTGGCCAGATTGCATGAACCAAAGGTCAAGGGGGTACAGGGTCAGCAGCCCACGGGTGCAACAATCGCCGGTTTCAATTTTGATTCCGTGGAGTCTTACGGCTGGACGCAGGCCTTTAACGCCCCTGCTTCCAAAGAAGCGGTATTTCGGTACCTCACGGCCTTGAACGCAATGTTGGAAGGCCCGAAGAGGGATAAGCACCGGATGGTTCTCGGAAACACAACGGTGGCATTCTGGACCGATAGACCCAGCCCCACAGAGGACATCTTTGCCCGGTTCGCCGTGCAAGGCTCATCCGCCCTTGAGAACGAATCGCAAGATCAAGAGATTCTAAAGAAGCTTCAGGCATTTCTCAGGGCCATTAGGCAGGGCAGGGAGGCTTACGGGGATTTGGACGAGGATCCAGAACGGACCCAATACTGCATCTTAGGCCTGTCCGCCCCCACACCGGCTCGCGTCGCAGTGCGTTTTTTCCACAGAAGCACCCTCTCGGAGCTCTTAGCAAATCTGAGGAAACATTTCTATGACATAGCTGTTCAGCCGGAATTTGCCGTTGGCTCCAGGCACCCTGACCCCGAATTCCCATCTGTGCAGAGACTTCTAGACGGGATCTATCCTCTGAGAAACGCGAAGACGGACCGAGAGGCCATACCTCCTCACATAGGATCCTCCCTTCTCGAGGCCATAGTGACAGGGAAACGCTATCCCGAAGCCCTGTATCAGGGGGTCCTCAGGAGATTGGCAGCGGGGCACCACGTCAACTATGCCAGGGCGTCTGTCATTAAAGGGTACCTGGCTAGAAACCTTGGAAAGGAGGTTACCATGAGCTTAGACGAGAACAGGACGGACCCGGCGTATCTCTTGGGCAGGTTGTTCGCTGCCCTGGAGAAAACCCAAGACGACGCACTACCAAACATCAGCAGCACCATAAGGGACAGATATTACAGTGCTGCCTCAGCCACCCCCAGGGCGGTGTTCCCCAGAATCCTGCGTACCTATCAGCATCATCTTGCCAAGCTAGAGGGGGGCTTTAAGGTCAACAGGGAAAAACTTGTGCAGGAAATACTGGCTCCCCTCGCGGATTTTCCTGCCCACCTCAATATGGCGGATCAGGGCCTTTTCGCCCTCGGCTATTACCACCAAATGCGCGCTTTCTTCACAAGGAAAGAGAGCCACACCGGCTCTGAGAATTGAAAGGAGGGAACCATGAACAGGTACGATTTCGTTTACGTTTTCGACGTCAAGGATGCCAACCCAAACGGAGACCCCGATGCCGGCAACTTGCCGAGGGTGGATCCA
>JBBIOJ010000072.1:0-1822 GCA_037443445.1 Desulfarculaceae bacterium
GGTCTTGCGGGAGGCAAGGCGGGCAGAGCAGATGGCCAAACAGGAGGGTCGAGACCGCTTGGGCATAATCCTTCTGAAAAGGGCAGGCGGCGCTTCCGAGATTACCGTTCCATTCGGCATGCAAGTGACTGACTCCCCTGGCAGAATCGAGGCCCAGGTGGGCCGGACCCCTCTTGGTGCCCTACTCTGGCTCAGGGATGTGCTTGCGATAGAAGGAATGTCGAGGAGGGCGGCCTACCATGTTCAGGAATGGCTTCGCCCCTTGGCCGGATCGTCCCCAATGGAAATCCAGGAGTTGGAAAACCTGCTGGCCAGGAATATCGCGTGGCAACTCGCTAGACAATGGTCCGGACCTAGCTCCCTAAAGGACGAAATTTCGGAACTGGCCTCTGCCATGGCACATGTCGCTGTAACAGTATCAGGGCGCGGTAAAGACCCGGCCAATTTCCTTTCCTCGATGTTTTCAGTGGCCGAGTTCCTGGCAAGGCAGGGGCGCACAAGGAGATCCTCCAAGTTGGAACGGAACGAAAAGGGGGAGGTGACAGATGGATTGGCTTCGGGTTGAACCCCTGGATGTTCTATGCGCTAGAGGCAACAGGCTTTTCGGTGAGCCCGGGAGCTTTGGTACCGTGGGGATGCCGCCTTGGCCATCGGTGTTCGCAGGAGCCTTGAGATCATGGATCTTCGCGGCAGCAAAGGCTGACCCCAGAGACTTGCTACTGGGAAATCTGAGAGGCCATATTGCCCAGGCCCTTGGGAACGGGGTTCCTACCGGGCGCATGCTCGAAGACGGATCCCCCGAATATGCTGTGAGGTCCGGCAGCTTCCGAATCGCATGGTTGAGCTTGATGGGAAGTGAAGAGCTCCTGGTGCCAACCCCCAATGATCTTGCGGTGGGAAGGCCGAGAGAAACTCCGTCCGGGGAAGGAGACGAGTTTGTGCATGGCGTGCCCCTGGGCGCTTCCTTCTTGAAACCGGTGGACCTCCCGGAAGAAATCCGTTCCTCCCTGGATTTGGATAGACATCTTGTCCTGCGTTCCAGGGCCAATGCAAAGCCTGAAAACGGTTTTTGGATTGACTCCCAGGGGCTGGAGCGGTACCTGAATGGCTTGGAGCCAACCCCGGATCAGCTCATACCTGTTTCGCAAATATGGAAAACCGAGGAACGGATAGGCATAGGAATGGACCCTCTTGCCCGTGTTGTTGAGACCGGGAAGCTCTTCACCAGCGAAGCTATACGGCTGCTGGGACATGCGGCCTTTCTAGTGGCGGTTGAGGGAGCGGATGGTCTTCTTCCGGTCTCCGGGGTGGTCCGCCGGGGAGGGGACGGCAGAGGTGCTTGGGCCCAAAGAACACCTGAAGTGAGGCTTTTGGAAATGGTGGACCTGGGAAAAGCAGCCGTCACAGGCCGCTTCAGACTGATCCTTTCGACCCCAGGGCTTTTCCCTGATGGGTGGCTGCCTTTTGGGGTTGATACCAAGAATTGTGTACTCCATTGGTCGATAGACGGGCTTGAGATGTCGGCAAAACTCGTGGCAGCCGCTGTGGGGCGGTTCGGGGTGGTCTCGGGCTGGGATCTGGCCAGGGAGCAGCCCAAAACAGCACAGAGAATGGTCCCGGCATGGAGCGTCTACTGGTTCGATAGGGCCGAAGGAGAGGTTAAGGAGGTTTTGGAAAGAATTGTGAAGGGGGGGCTTTGGGAAGTGACGCGTGAGATTTGGGATGCAGAAGGGAAAGATGAATCCGTGCTTTCCTGGCGGGAGCGAAGGGCTGATGGTTTCAACAACGCTCTAATTGGGCTTTGGCCCAAAGACTGAGGAGG
>JBBIOJ010000072.1:1832-3440 GCA_037443445.1 Desulfarculaceae bacterium
AGTCAATAATGTTTCTCTATTGCGTGAGCCCAATTCATGTTGGGTCCGGGACTGCCTTGGGTGCAATAGACAATCCCATCCAGAGGGAGAGACACACAAATTGGCCCATGATACAAGGCTCGGGGATCAAGGGTGCCCTCCGTCACCACGCCGAGCAGGCCCCCGGAAATGGGCTTAAGCAATACGTGGAGAAGATCTTCGGTCCCGAATCCAGTGCTTCTGATCACGCTGGCGCAATCTCATTTGGTGACGGGCAGGTTCTCCTTTTCCCTGTGAGGTGTCTTCAGCAGTCCTTTGTCTATACTACGGCTCCCACGGCGCTGAGGCGTTTCGTGAGGGCTTGGAAACTGATAAACGGGAAAGATTTGAACTGGACAGTCCCTGACCTGCAGGGTCAAAAGTGTGCGCTCGCCGACCAGAGGGTGAAGACCGGCAATGGCGTGATCTTGGAGATGTTCCAGGTGGAGCCAATGGATGAACACAAAGAAAAGGCCTCCCAGATCGCCGCGTGGCTTGCCGATAATGTCTTTCCAACGTCGGCTAATCAGTTCAAGGAAAAACTCAAGAAAGATCTGGTGATCGTTTCGGACGAAGTCTTCGGATACTTCGTGGAGAACGCAACAGTGGTGGAGCCGCACGTCGCCATAAGCGATGAGACGGGCACCGTGGACGAGGGGAAGCTCTTTTACACCGAGAACGTGCCACCTGAGACCGTGTTCTACTCTGTGGTGATGGCCTCCCCGGAGAGGAAGAAAAAAGGAGAGGGAGGCAACGGTCTGCCTGCCAGCGTGATAGTGGATCAGGTGAAGATGGTTTTCGACGACGCCTTTGTCCAGTTGGGCGGGGATGCAACTACAGGCCGGGGCCAGGTAGTGCTTCGCTTTTCCCAAGCATGATCGGAGGTTGCCATGAAAACAGAGGGCACAAAGGAATCTCCTAGAAGCCGGGCTCAGATTATGGCCAGCCATGCATGGAAAACCACTAGACTTGTCCTGGAAAGGGAAAACTTTGTGCAACTTGCCATGGGTGCCCCTGCCTTGGTCATGGCCAATGGCTTGATGCAGGCACTTGCTTACTGGCAATCGAGAGGAAAGGAAGGGGGGAAGGCTTTGGTGGTCATAATCGCCTCCTGGCTCCTGGGCAAGGACAAAGAAGAGGGGTTTGAGGAACTCATGAAAGAACTTCATGAGGCGAGCTCTTCCCAGTTTGCGAGATATACGAGGGAGGCGCTGGAGCTCCTCCGGTGGGTAAAGCAGTTCGCCTCGGCCCTGGAAGGGAAGAAGGAGAGTTGAGAAATGGCAAACGGGAGCTCTTTTCAAGCTGCTGTGCCCCGTTATGTGGGGTCTGATTTCAAAGGCGCCCCGCCCGGCCACAGATACAGGTTATACTTCGAATATTGGAACCCGAGCTGGGCGCCTCCAGAAAAGGACAAGCTCGACAAACTTCAGGAAGTGACTTCCTTTCCCCGCCCAGCCCGGGAGCAGTTGGAAGCCCTTCTCAAGCGGCAAAAATCTATGGCGGAAAAACTTGGGGCTTTGACCTTCGACGTCGTCTCCACAGCCCCCTTTGTCACCGGCATGGGGATCGAACACCCCATGGAGAACGGAT
>JBBIOJ010000073.1:0-3193 GCA_037443445.1 Desulfarculaceae bacterium
GCGAGCCATCCACCCTTGTCACCACAGCCGGTACGCCCACTGCCATGGCTTGGGGCAAAGTGAGTGGGAAACCTTCCCACAAAGAGGTAAGGACCAGCACGTCCGTCAACACCAATATGGATGCGACATCCCTTCTCCACCCCAAGTGTTGGAACCTGCCCTGGAGCCCACTTTGAGCCACTGCCTTTGCCACCTGAGAACGAAGTTCCCCGTCCCCTACAAGCAAGAATTTGGCCTTAGGAATTTCATCAGCCACTTTATGGGCCACGCTCACAAAGTCCAGAGGAGCTTTCTGGGGTTTGAGGCATGAAATCATGGATACCACTTTATCCTCTTTGCCCAACCCCAACTCCTTTCTTTTTTCACTCGCCTTCTGACCCCGAGATGGAAATTCCCCCAGTTCTATTCCTCCATAAATGACCCTGGAAAGATGTTTGGGCCTGATCCCGCAACTTCTTGCTTTATCGAAATTTGCTTTGGAGACCATTACTAGGCCGTGGGTGATTCTAGAGGTGAATCTCTCGACGGTCTCAAAGAAGAGCTTCACAATTCCGGGTTGCCAGTCATTGAAGCCGAACCCATGGTAAGTGTGAAGGATTACCGGGATCCCTTCTAGTTTGGCCGCCCACCTCCCCAGAATGCCTGCCTTGGAGCTGTGGGTGTGGACAATGGCTGGACCTCTGTTTTCTTGGGCCGGGACAATACGCCTTATGGCCCTTCGGATCTCCCAGAGGGCCATGGCATCCCAGTGAGGCCTTATCTCCCTGACCATGTGTGGAATCCAATGGAGCCGCAATCTTTCGTCTTCTAGGACATCCTGGTCTAAGAGCCCCCCCTTTCCGCATATAAGATGAGCTTCGAAGCGGTCTTTGTCCAAGGCTCCGGCCAGATGCAAGGCGAGTTGCTGGGCGCCTCCCAGTTCCAGCTTTGTGATGATCTGACTGACAGGGATTTTCATTCTTCAAGAGCCCACCGGGCAGCTTCCCGCCCCTGGATGATGGCGTGTTCCATGGTGCCGTATCCCCAGGCGCCATACCTGCCCGCACACCGAATGCCGTATGATTCCAGGAAGGTGAGAACCCTTGGGAGCCATCTGGCACGGGCAACATCATGGATCACATAGCCCACTGGTATTTTCACTGGCAAAACGATCTCCACCTCTTGGAGGCTCCTTAGAATCCCGCTGTGAACCATGGCTTTCAGCGCCTGCTCCACTACTTGGTGCTTTGACTTCCCTCTTACCCAATGACATGGAATCTCCACGTAGAAAGAACTGCGTCCCGGCGGGGCAAGGTGGGGCCCAAAGGATGTGTAACAGCCTATCCGGAAAAAGGGAAACTCCTTCTCAGGGAAGTAAATCCAGTGGTAAGGACTGGCCGAGGGCCTTTTGATGCCAACATTGAGAACCCAAATGGATACTGCCCTGGGAGTGGGGTTCAACTCAGACTCGATCTCCAAAGCTGGATCCAAGAGTTCCAGCAGAGCCGAAAGAGGGATGGTGGAGATCATCTTGCGGTAACCGAGCTTTCCGTGACCTTGTACCACAACTTGCTTTTCTTTCCAGAACACCCTCTGCAGCCTAGAGAGGTAGCGCACTTCTCTGAGCCCCCTAGCCATCGCTTTGGGGATTTCCTCGATACCCCCATGGGAAGGATAGGAGAGATCAACGTTATACCCCATCATTGGATTCCTGCCACCGAGAGCCCCGTCCACCACCTCTTCCAGGGTGGGTCTGGGCACTGACCACTCTGTGCCTTCAGCAGACAATTCATCCAGGGGGACCCCCCAGAGCTTCTTGTGGTAGGGAAAGAAAAAGAGTCTTGTCAAAGCCTCTCCAAAGGATCTTCTTATCCAATCCGGCCACGTTCCCCCTTCTTGCGGATCCCTGCCAGCAGCTCGCTCCAGAAGGAAAGATGCCAGGCATTCAATGGCCTCACGTCGGGGCAATTTGCCAAGGTGAGCCTGGAGAGGAAAAGGAATGCTTTCTCCTTTTATATAGACGCAAGACTGCCTCTGAAATTGCATGACATTTCCGTCCAAGAGCTCCTTGATCCATGCTTCAACCCATGGCTCCCTGGGGCAAAAAAGGTGCCCTGACCAGTCGAATATATAACCCTGGCTTTTCATGGATCGGCAAAGGCCCCCCGAGGTGGCTGTTTTTTCCAGAAGCAGGTATTCTTGACCAGAGGACTGGAGGTGATGTGCTGCACTCAAGCCTGTGACACCTCCGCCGGCAACAAGAATCACCTTATTTCCCCTTCGCAGCCTGGAATGGATGCACTAAGAGACAAGGCCAGCTTTCCTACATGCTCATGTCTATTTTCTTGAGAAATGCCCCCGTACAGAAATTCAATAAAGCCAACCCCACAAGCACGGCTATAGCTCCCACATCTGACATATACATCATCAATATGGCGCAGGCGGCCAGAACAGCCGAAGCTGCGTAGCTGCAAAGGACTGTCTGGGGGACAGTAAGTCTCCACTTCCTGAGCCTCAGGGCAAAGTGGTCCGGACTTCCTAGGAACACCGGCATTCCCCTGCGCCACCTTATGTAGCTGACGAATGCCGTGTCAAACAAGGGAACTCCAAGGATGACCACGGGGACCAGGAGGCTCACGGTGTTCTTGATGGTGTAGCTGCCTATCAGGGTCAAGGAAGCCAGGATTGAGCCCACAAATAAGCTACCGGTGTCTCCCAAGTAAATCTTGGCTGGGGAGAAGTTAAACTTCACAAAACCCGCCAGGGAACCGGCCATGGATATTGCCATCACGGCCACGGACGGCCTCTCGTTGATAACCGAAACACAGAAAAGGGCCAGGCAGGCTATGGCTGCTACCCCAGCGGCCAATCCGTCCATTATATCGATGATATTGAAGGCATTGATAACAAGCAGTATCCACAACACGGAAAGTGGCAATTCCACCCAGTCTGGCAGAAACACCAGTTCCACCCTTACCCCGGACTTCACAAGTACAAAAGCTGCCAAGAGTTGAAATGCCAATTTCACCTGAGGGGAGAGCCTTCCTAGGTCATCCATAAGCCCCAAAATCAGTACCAAGGTTCCCCCCAGTAGCACTCCGAGAACCTTTTCCTCGAAAGAAAATGTCAAAGCTAGGGCCACTAGGAATCCCAGGTAGACCGCCAATCCTCCCAAGTAGGGGATCGGTTCCTCCTGCTTCTTTAGCTTTCCGTC